>DBPP01000004.1 GCA_002305575.1 Ruminococcaceae bacterium UBA1417 | reverse complement strand
GTCCAAATTTATTGTAATAGGGAGGGAGTATTCATTGCACCGAACTGTTGCAATCAAAATTTTCTTGTGCCGATGAGATGGACTTCCCAAACGATTTTCCCTTGACACATGGCGGTGCGAAAGCAGAAAAAGTGATACGCAATATGAAACAATGTACCTTGCTGAATGGGGGTAAAATTGTTTACAATATAGGCAGAAAGTTGATGAAACCTAGTGGAGATGATCAAATTGAAACTGCTTGTGTTGGGAACAGGAGCCGGAGAGAGCTATCCGGGCCTCTGGTGCACATGTGAAAATTGCAGCTATGCGAGGACGTACGGCGGCAAAAATATACGCAGTAACAGCGCGGTGATGATCAATGACGACCTGCTGATCGATATGCCTGCGAGCGCACTGCAAAACGCAGCGCGCTGGGGTGTCTCGCTGGCACAGGTAAAGACCCTTCTGGTAACGCATCCCCATACGGACCATTTTTCCGCCAATCATTTGTGGAATCGGAATTGGCCAAAAGCGTTTGATCAGCATGGCCGGGAAGAGATCGTCGGAAAACAAAGCGCGCCCTGTGCCAGCCCTTTACCGATGATGGAAATTTATGGAACCCGTTTTGTCCGATACGCCATCGAGAATGCAGAGGATCTGACCCTTTCCACGGAAGAATACCACTACCGTTTTCACGAAATTGCCGGCGGCGTGCGGTTTGAAACCAACGGGTATCAGGTCACAGCGCTGGATGCAAGGCACGGGGAACCGGGTTTTACGGTAAATTACATTCTCGAAAAAGACGGGGTTTCGCTCCTGTATGCCACCGATACTGGTGGGTACAGCGCGGAGGTTTGGCGGGAGATCGCAGCCCACCGCTATCACTGTGTGTTTTTGGAGGCGACTGCGGGCGCAATTCCTCTGACGGGTATAGCGGGGCATATGAATCTTGAAAGGGCCGAGGCGTTCCTGGGGCAGCTGAAGGCGCAGGGGTGCCTGATGGAGAACAGTCAGCTGTACCTGACCCATCTTTCCCCCCACTGGACCCCGCCTCACGATAAACTCGCTCCCATGCTGGAGCAGAAAGGGATTGGTGTAGCGTATGACGGTCAAAGCATCGAAATTACAGATTAAACCGGCTGCTGCGAAAAAGAGCCTGTGGAAACGGATGGCTCGGTACTGGGAGGTCTATCTGCTGTTTATTCCAGTGGCTGTTTGGTTTATCACGCTCTGCTATGTACCTATGGGCGGGCTGATTATCGCATTTAAGGATTTCTCGCCGCTCCGGGGAATCTTCGATAGTCCCTGGGTGGGAATGAAAAATTTTGTCAAACTGTTTACGACACCCTCGTTTATTGTGGCGCTGAAAAATACCATCGTTATCAGTGCGCTCAATCTGGCAATCGTATTTCCCGTTCCGATCGTATTTGCTATTCTGCTCAACGAGCTTCCTTGGTTGCGATTCAAAAAGATGGTGCAGACGGTCAGCTATCTGCCGCACTTCATCTCCTGGTCTGTAGTGGCCAGCCTGATTTACATGCTGCTGGCTCCCAGCACGGGCGTCGTGAATCACGTAATCGAGGCGTTCGGTGGATCGCCGCAAAATTTTTTGGGGATGAGCCGCTATTTTCGAACCATTCTTGTCGCATCCTCCGTGTGGGAGAGCATGGGCTGGTCGGCAATCGTCTACATCGCGGCCATCAGCAACGTAGATGAGCAGTTGTACGAGGCAGCCTACGTGGATGGTGCAACCCGACTCAAACGCATCTGGCATATCACATTGCCGGGCATCCGCAGCACCATTGCGATTTTGCTGATCTTGCAGGTGGGCAATATCCTTTCCACAAACTTTGGGCAAATATTTGCCTTGGCCAACGATACGGTTATGGACGTGGCCGAAACCATTGACTACTATATCTACCGGGTAGGTCTCGGAACCTCCAATAATTTCAGCATCGCCACCGCCGCAGGCATGATAAAATCTCTGGTTGGCCTGATCATGGTGGTACTGACCAATAAGATGAGCAAAAAAATAACCGACGGGGAGGGAATTTGGTAATGGCCGTCAAATCAACGGGATTTTTTGATAAGGTTTTCAACTGCATCAATTTAATCCTTATGCTGTTGGTGCTGGTGGTTACGCTATACCCCTTTTGGTATGTGTCGGTGGCGTCCTTATCCACCATCGACCATATTGTGGGCAGCACAGTGCTGATAGCCCCCAATGGGATTCACTTGGACGCGTATAGGCAGGTGTTCCGCAACGATATGGTCCCCCGCGCCTATCTGAATACCGTCTTTGTGACGGTGGTAGGTACCGGACTGAGTATGTTCCTCAGCATTTTGGGCGCGTATGTGCTCTCTATCCGCGGCCTGCCCGGCCGCACGGCGCTCACCTTTTTTGTCGTGTTCACCATGCTGTTTGGCGGCGGGATGGTGCCTACTTACTTGGTTGTCAGCAAGCTGGGGCTGGTCAATTCGATCTGGTCTCTGATTATCCCTGGCTGTATCAGCGCCTATAATATGATCCTGATGCGCAATTTTTTTCAGAATGTTCCGGAAGGCTTGTACGAGGCTGCTGTCATCGACGGCATTCGACCCGCGGGGTATCTGTTCCGCATCTTGCTGCCGCTTTCTACCGCAGCCATCGCAACGGTTACATTGTTCTATGCGGTATCCTATTGGAATGACTACTTTACCAGTGTTCTCTACGTGCGGGACCGTGAACTCTGGCCCATGCAGCGTATTTTGCGGGAAGCTCTGTTGACCGCTCAGTTTGACACCATGATGTACAATGATTCCAAGCAGACTCAGCCGCCCGAAACTCTGAAAAACGCCATGATCGTGGTGGCGGTGGTGCCCATACTCTGCGTGTATCCCTTTGTGCAGAAATACTTTGTGAAGGGTGTTATGTTAGGCTCCATGAAAGGCTAAATGATTCTGGCCTTTCTCAAAATACAATTACAACAGGAGGCAGGAAAATGAAGGCGAAAGTGAAAAAAGTTCTGGCTCTGCTGCTGTGTGTGCTGCTGACGGTATCCGTCGCTGGCTGTAGCAGTGGAGAAGACAGCAGTCAAACCGACAGCAACTCATCTTCTACGAACGAGTCCAAGGGAGAGACAAAAGCAAACGAGTCTGCTGAAACGGAAGAATCCACTGGTGATCCGGTCACCTTGACCATTTTCCGTGAGGGAACCCGACCGATGAACGAGAAAACGGATACGGTTCGCGATTACGTGCGGGAGAACTTGGGCATCGATATGGACATGATTCAGGTGGCGGAGAACGGGGCCCAGCAGTTGGCCCTGATGATCACCAACGGCGAGATGCCGGATCTGATGCTCCTCAGTTTTGACAACTATTTGGATTACGTAAACCAGGGAGCTTTCACAGACATCTCAGCGGATGTTGGAAATTATGAAAATCTGGATGCGTATGTGGGCGACTATTGGGACAGCGTCACGGTGGACGGCGGTATTTACGGCGTGCCTTCCCTGTTGCCCTACGCCACGAACCATGTCAGTGCTATCCGCAAGGACTGGCTGGATAATCTGGGATTGGACATGCCTACGACCTTGGAGGAGTGGGAGGACGTGATGCGGGCCTTTACGTTTGACGACCCGGACGGCAATGGGGAAGACGACACCTATGGATTCTTCTGCAACGGCTTCACCTACTTGGGGTCTATCTTGGGTGCATTTGGCGCTACAAGCGACCAGTTTTATTTCTTGAATGATGACGATACCATTACCACCAATGCCATCAGCGATGAGTACCGTCAGGGCCTTACCTATCTGCGCGATCTCTATAAGGAAGGCCTGATTGACCCCGAAATTTTTACTGCAAGCAGCGATCAGGCTTATCAAAAGTGGAGCCGGGGCCAGTTTGGCTTATGGACATGTTGGTGGTCTGAACCCGGCAATGCCTATCTCCGCTATGGATTTGAGGAACTGCAGCCCGACGGAGATGTCCAAATCATACAGCCGCCGATTGGACAGGACGGCTGGCAGGATAACCTGTATGCAACGCCGGTCAATGCAGTCGTAGCATTCTCCGGATTCATGACGCCGGAAAAGAAAGAGGCTGCTTTGCGGCTGCTGGATTTTGGAACCACCCGCGAAGGGTTCTATACGCTGATGTGGGGAATAGAAAATGTGGATTATGAGACGGATGAAGACGGCAATATTACGTGGTATTGGGGCGTAAACAACGGCATGGATCGCAACGGCGTCGAGGTGACGGATATGGAGCTGTATAAGTTGCTCTATAACGAGCCGATCCAGCGCGAAGTCGACTCGATGGGAACCGACCTGGCCAGCGTGCTGTATGGTACTGCCACCGAGGCCCAGGAGGAATCCACTTCCCGCGAGAATATCTTTGCCTTCGTTCGAACGGATGCGTATATGGAGTATCATACAGAGCTGGAAAAGTACTTTCAGGAGAACTCCATTCGTTTCATTATGGGCGAGAAGGATATCGAAACGGAGTGGGAACAGTATAAATCTGAATATTTATCCATGGGCGGTGAGGCTGTGCGTCAATCGATGCTGGCCGCCTATAACGAGAGCCACGGTACCGATTATACGTTCCGCGAGTGATCAGGCAAAGCCGTGGACAAGCACAGTCCTTTTTGGGGACTGTGCTTGTCCTGCTTTCCACTGAGGAGGTTAAAATGAAAACTTTGTTCCGATATCCTCTGCAAAGACGTATCCTGATTTTAGTGTCCTGCCTGGTATTCCTGCCTTACCTGGCGATGAGTTATTTTGTCTCCGCGTATTACAAGAGTTACAATGAGGATAAGAAAACCCAGCAATACAGTTCCCTGCTCCATATTGCCGAACTGATGATCAACGACCATTTCGGGCAGATCGAGCGGCGGGTAGAATCATTGGCTGTTTCAGAATCCGTAAAAAAGGCCCTGAATGGAAAGAATAAGAATGAGATGGCGTTGACGTTACTTTTTGATGTGCCGGATGATTTGGCGGTGGGCGTGGCGGCTTTGCGAGAGTATCATGCGGAAATCTGTCTTATCACCTGCAATGAGGATTCTTACGAGCGGTACAATCAGTTTTATCACCAGTCACGCTTCGCACAGGACGAGGAGTTTATGGCGTTTGTGGAGAGCAGCCAGTTCAAAACATGGTTGTCGCCCCGGACCAGTCAAGGGGAAGCGCGGCTTTACACCAGTACGGACAGCTTGATGCTCCCCTTTTGCCATAAGGTCATGAATCTTTCCAAAACGGTGGGGACCCTTATGTGCTGCGTGCGTATGGACGACATGTTTCTCGCTCCACTCCAGGAACTCAGCCAATATGGCCAAGTGCAGATTCTGCGCGACGGGGTTTGTATCTACCAGATCAACAGCGGTGAAGCGGATGTGAGCGCATCGCAGGGCGCTGAAGCCACGCGCGAGTTTACTGTTGTGAGCGGGCAGTTCCCCTACCAGATTTCGCTGCAAGTGCCGGTCAGCGAGTTCCGATCTCCCGGTGGTTTTTGGAGTATCCTGCTGCTTCTGTGCCCTCTGTATATCCTTCTCATGGTGCTGATTGTGAGCATCATCAATACGTTGTTGAAAAAGCTGAATTTTGTCAGCGAGCTTTTGCTGGTTATCGATCCCAATCAGGATGACCAGTGCATTCCCAATCTGGGAGACAATGAGATCAACGCGCTGGGAGACTCCATCAACAAGCTATTAAACAAGGTGCAGGTTCAGCGACATGAGCTGATAAAAAGTGAGAACGACCGAAAACTGGCGGAGCGCTATGCCCTTCAGCTGCAAATGAATCCCCATCTCCTGTTCAACGCTCTGCACTGGCTGGAACTGAACCTGACGGATGACAGCCGTGACGTGCAGACCGGCCTGCTTCTCTTGGGCGAAATATACCGCTATAATTTGACGGAAGAAGATCGGGTAACCGTAGAGGATGAGCTGAGAAATGCGGCGACCTATGTGCAGATGATGCAGTTACTGAAAAACAGCCAAATCCTTTTGCATATGGATTGCCCAAGCGAGTTGGCAGAGTGCCGTATCCTGCGTTTTCTCCTGCAGCCGGTGGTGGAAAATGCCATAAAGCACGGCCTGCAAAAAGACGTGCCTATCCGTATTGAGATTCGCCTGTTTACCGATGGGCGGAAGCTCACCATTCAAGTGACCAACGACGGCGTGCCCATTCCAACCGAAAAGCTGGAACGGTTGAATCGGGCGCTCTCTCAGGACACAAAGAGGGAGGCGGGCTCCGGGCATATTGGCCTGCTGAATCTTGCCCAACGTTTGCGTATCACCTATGGCGAGGCGGGCAGGCTAAAGCTGGACTGTAAAGACGGATTGACCGCCGTAACCGTCGAGATCCCGTATGAGGAGCCGAGTTTATGAATATCTTGATTGTTGACGACGAATTTCAGTCGTGTAAATTGCTGGCCGAAAAAGTGCGTTCCTTCGAACTGGAGGAGATCGAGAAGATTTGGTGTGCCGCGTCGGGGGAAGAAGCCTTGGAGATTTTGCGGCAGAAAAAATGCCAGCTCCTGATCAGCGATATCTGCATGTCGCCGATGGATGGGCTGGAATTGGTGGCAAAGGCCAAGGCGCAGAACCAGGAACTGATCTGCATTTTGCTCTCGGCTTTCGATGAATTTGCCTATGCGCAGCGGGGGATTAAGCTGGGAATACGGGATTATTGGCTGAAGCCTTGCAGCGCAGACCATATGCGGGAGTCGTTGATGGAAATTATCCGGGAATACCGATCGAATCAGGATAGCTCCCGAATGCTGCTGGATACAATCATTCACGGGGCGGTTACGTTGGGAGACAAAAGTCTGGACGATGTATTCCACAGCACCGCCCATTACCCCGGCAATGGCGGCTATATGGTCGTTTGGGACAGCAGTATTGCACAGGAATTTTCTATCCCGGGCTTTTGGATCTGCCGATTGTTGGATGGAAAATCTCTTTTTGCCTGTCCGGAAACCTGCACCCCGGAGAGTGCTGTCCAACTCGAACGCGCGTTGACGCAGACCGGTATTGCCTGTGGGGTGAGTGCGCTGGGGGGCAATGTGGCGCAAATGTGGCGGCAAGCCCAATTGGCCTTCTCGGTGCAGTGGGTGTGGGGAGAACACAAGGCAATTTTTTTTGAAGACATCAGGCCAATTGCAGGACAGATCGAGGAGATGGTCAAGGATAGCCTAAACAGGATCGCCACTGTAAACCCGGACAACCGCAGAGACATCCTCACTTGGCTGGAGGAAAGGAAAGCCGGCATGACGGCGTTTGGTTTTGCCGTCTATATCGATCGGGTTTACAGCGGACTCTTGAAACAGATCGCCGAGCTCTCGGGTAAACCCATCCACAAAGGGAAGACACGTTCTTTAGGGTGGAAAAAGGCCTTTGCAGATGCGCTGAGAGAGCTGATTTCCACAAAAATACGGCAGATTGACCTGCGAAAGCGGGACCCCATCCAGTGGAGCGTGGAGTACGTGGCCCAACATTTGGGGGACAGCGACTTGGACATGGCGCTGCTTGCAGACAAGCTGGGAATCAGCTATCCCTATTTCAGCGAGCTGTTTCATAAACAGTTGGGAAAGACCTTCTCGGAATACATCTTGGATGTGCGTATGAAGGAGGCGTGCCGCTCCCTTTTACAGGGGGAACTTGTTGCGGACGTTTCAAAAAAAGTGGGATACCAAGACTACCACAGCTTTATCCGTGCTTTCAAGCGTCTGTACGGCATTTCGCCTACGGCTTTCCGCAATATGAAGGGCTAAAGCCTGTCTTATAAAGCTTTTAGAGGTTGTGTAAGTCCATGCCCTTGCGCCGCAACAGACCCATGACTCCCGTTAAAGCCACGGGAACGCAGCTTATCGCCAGAAGAAGAACGAAGACACCGTTCCAGCCAAAGCGGTCAGCCACTGAGCCCAGACCGTAAGAACTGATGGTACTGCCCACATAACAGCAACCGTTGAGAATGCCCGCCAAAAGCCCGGAATTGATCTGCTTGCGCATATATAGGGGGGCCATACTGGTGATTATGTTATTGACGGCATGCATGGAGAGGGATGTTGCGCCGAAGGCCGCCACCATGGCGCCCCAGTACTTCGAATGGGTTAGCAGCAGCACAATCCCCATGCAAAATACGGTGAGCAGGTACCACGTTCCGGAGAGGGAGAGGAAGGAATGGATCTTCTTATTGAGAAGTGTGTTGAAGGCCGCGCCAAACATGCCCAGCAGCGGGAGCACGAGCGTCATCAAAATCGAAAGACCGTCATGCAGGCCAAATTGTTCTTTCAAAATCGAAGGGACCCAGGTGGTCAGCCCATCTTTCACAAGGTTGTTGATGACAGCGAACAGACCCAGCATCAACACGGTCAGGAGCAGGCCTGAGGCTGGACGTTCCTCTTTGGCGGCTGCCGGGACAGATGCGGCCGCACCCGGCCCCGCTTGAAAGGCCTGTTTATGGAGAAGCAGCCAGACAACAGCACTCCCGGCCATGACCATGGTCCCTGCCAGAAATGCGTACGTATAGCTGCCGAACAGCGTCAAAAACGCGCTGAGCCCATAAGAGACCAAAGTACCAACGGGCACTGTAGTGCTCATGACCACAACAGATTTTGCCAGGTCGGCACCGCAGAGGCTTTGGGAAAGTATGTAGATCAACGTAGGCCAGAGCATGGATTGCACCAAACCGTTCACGAGCCATAAGTATTTGATCAGGGAAAAGGGCACCCCCAGAAAGACAGTTAGGTTCAATAGGGACGAGCAGGCCAGAGAAAAGGGGATGATCCACTTTTGGCTGTAATGACGGCATAAGATACCGTTGATGATCTGTCCGGCGCCGTAAGCGAAGAAAAAGCAGGTGGTCACCAGACCGGCATCCGCATGACCGACGCCAAAATTATCGATGATGGCTGTGATGTTCGAGTTATAGCTGTACCGGCCCAAATAGGCGGCGGTATAAGCCAGCCAGCACAAAAACATAGCAAGCCAGGCCGGGGCAGGTGCACTTGTTGCGGTCGGCGCTTGATCGGTGGCATTTTTCCATTTCATGGTTTATGCTCCTTACCAGATGGATCAGAGGAGGGCTCGGCTTCTTTTGCAGATGCTTTTTTATGGAGGTCATCGGCTTCGGTTATGATGCGGCACTGATTGGCTTGATACAGCGCCTTGACATTTTTGGACAGGGTAGGGTCGCTCACATAGATATGCTTCGGATCCATGTCGCAAATTTTATAGAGGGCGCTCTTCTCAAATTTGCTGCTGTCTGCCAACAAAATGACCTGGTCGCTGTTTTCCACCAGCCTGCGCTGCAGTTCCACGAGCTGCGGCTGATGGTCGTAGACGCCATATTTCAGCGAAATGGCGGAGGGACAGAGAAATGCCTTGCGCAGGTGAATGTCATCCAAAATTTTGTGAGCGAACAAACCGTAGAAGGTGCGTTCTTTTTTGAGGTAATTGCCGCCGCACAAAATCAAATTGAAATCTTTGTAGTCGTGTAAGAGCCCGAATATATCCATCGAGTAGGTTACGATAGTCAGCGCGTGGAAATTTTTGGCCAACACCTCGGCAAATTCGACAGCCGTGGTGCCTGAGTCGATGCCGATGATATCGTTTTCCTCCACAAGTTCCGCCGCCAGTTCCGAGAGCTTCTGCTTTTCCGGTCGGTGTTCATCGGTTCGCCGGACGATATCGCGGAATGGCTGCACGCTGTTTTTTACCACCGCGCCTCCGTGTACTCGTGTGAGCTCATTTGCCTTCTCTAAAAACAGTAGATCCTTCCGAATGGTTTCTGGTGACACATCAAACAGGTTGAGCAGTTGCGCCACAGTCACTGCCGAATCCGCCTGTACCATTTCCACGATGCGTTTTCTTCTCTGGCTGGTAAGCATTTCTTTCTCTCCTTGTAAATGAATTTTGTTGTTAATAATAGGGAATTTAACATAAAATCCAATATATCGCTATCTTTTACAACATTATATAACTTTATACAAATTTGTCAATACTGAAAATGTATGGAGATTGGTTTCAGATAAAGCGCGCAAAAGATTTGGAGATTAACGTTCGAAGAGCGGAACCGATGCTTGTTGTGCCGACGCTGGACAACCGGTCGATCTTGCACAAGGCAGGCGATTGCGCACGGCATTTTTTTGAAAACGGCGCAAGGGAACGGAATCCACTTCCATTTGTCTGGACTGCAAAGAGGGTGCTGCCAACATTGCGGTGTACAAATAGAAAAGCCAAGCCGGCGCAACAGTGGCTCCGGCTTGGATGCATAAAAAATGTGACCGATTGTAAAATCGATCACATCAGATGGTTGCGGGGCAGGATTTGAGCCTACGACCTTCGGGTTATGAGTGGCGGTTAGATATAACAAACAGGCTCATTAAGCCGTTTTTTTGGGTGTTTGCTGGGAGTTTTGGCAAGACATAACCCACATAGGGGTACCCATTCCACTGGCCGGTACCCCGTTCTGAGGCAGAAAATGGGTCAGAGAGTGGGTCAGAAAAATGGGTCAACGTCGGCACCGCAAAACTTGCGCCGCTAAATAAAGAAAAGGTCTGTGAAAGAACTCTCTGTCCCCGGCAGGTGTAAAACCACAAAAAGACAGGGAAGTTTTTCTCCCCCCCCCCACTGATTCAATACATACGGCTGGACATTGCAGCACCCTGTCCGGTAGTGTTGGTAGCTGAGAAAGGAGGCAATCAACAAGGCGAAACGCCGAGCAAATGGCGAAGGAAACATTCGGAAATGAAAGAATGGTCGCTGGGAAGGCTGTTACACAGCAGGCCACACCCCAGAGGACAAGTCCATTTATCGAAACGTCCTGGGCAGAACCCAGGCGGAAGTGGTGGAAAAACTCCACGAGGCCATCGACAAAACCAAGGGCTTGGACGTGGTCGAGGCTGGTCAATACACCTTCAGCCAGCGGATGCGGGTGTGGTGCGAGAATTACGCCACCGTCAAAGTGTGGCTCAGCTCTCATGCCACCTGCATGGGTATCATCAAAAACCACATTGACCCGGCCGTTGGACAGATCCCTCTGACAAAGCTGACAACACTAGACTTGCAGAAGTCTTACCGGGACTTACTTACCGGCGGTCGGATGGAGCGGAAGGAGTCAGAAAAGCAGCCCAAAGGCTTGGGTCCGAAAACAGTGCGCGATATCCACCAGATTATTTCCTCCGCTCTGCAGCTGGCGATCCATCAGAAGCTCATCGCTCACAATTCAGCAGAAGACTGTGCCTTGCCGCGCCTGGAGAGGAAGTGGGATGGATGTACGAACCATGGACATAGAAAGTTCCTATAAACACGAACGTATAGCAGGAGAAAGGCAGACCGCGTAACCTGAAAAGGGTTACCCAGTCTGCCTTTTGCTCTATGGTTAGCTCGTAAAGAAAACCAAAAGAAAGATCAGAGTATCGGATACGAGTGCCATGGTCAACTGGTATTTGCATTGAACGCTCAAAAAACATGACCGTAGAATCGCCCATAAGCCATTTTTGTAAATGGAACAAAGATCAAAAGCCGTGCAGGCCGCTGTTTATTACTGCGACGGGATTGTACCGAACTGCAGAACGGACGGTTGGTTTCCAATGCGTGGTATCGCTTATTCTACACCCGGATCATTGCCCTTTAAGATGCGGAACGCCACATCATGACCATGAATCAACCGGGAACGGTGCCGGAAAAAGATCCGGCCGAATACCGGAGCGAAGAGCTGCTCCAACACCTGTCCGGTGCAGGGGTCCAGAATACAGGCCAAAAGGTCTCCAGCATCCACCATCGCGCCCAGCGGCAGGCGGTGGACTAACAGACCGCCAACTGGGGAGAGGATGTTGATCAGGTTCTCCTCATGGTGCAGGCTGGTGGCCTCCCCCGGGCCCACGACACTGCGGCAAAAGCCCTTTCCCGCCAGGAACCGGAGGATGGCTTCCACCCCCAACTGGGCGGCCACAGGGTCCAAGTCGTCGGTTTCGCTGGCGTAGAGGGAAAAAGCCTGGGTATTCCAGATCTGCCAGTTATAATTCAGCGTGGTGGTGTCATAGGGCCGCGGCTTGCGCAACAGCGTATACGGCAGTCCGAAACCCTCCGCATCTTCCGGCCGCTGGTAGCCCGTCTCCATAATTCGTATGTGAGGAATACAATCTCCGGGGAGATAGAGGCTGGCCACATGGATGCCGTAGGCATAGCCGGTGAGGGCAGAGAATATCCGGGCAGCAATGCGTTGCGTGGTCTCTCCACCGTCATAGCCGGGGAACATCCGGTTGATATCCGTGTTATCTGCCGCCCAAAAACGTCGGCCCACATTCATGGAAAACTGATTGGCGCAGGGTACCACTACAATGCCGCAGTCCGGGGAGAGTGCCCCCTGTTCCTCCAACTTTGCAAGAGCCTGTATGAGCTGGGAGCAGAGGAACATTTGTTGGATCTCATTGCCCCGCAGCGCACCCATGACTGCCAGAGTCTTTTCCTCCGGATTGCCGAAGTACCAGCCCTTCACTTGCAGGGGTTTCCGGTATGGTGTTTGCAGGGTGAACAATACTTTTTCTTTCATTGGCTGCCTCCCAGAATACGCGCAATCAGCGAGCCCTCATATACAACCGGGTATTCCCGCAGGGTGAACAGCAGTCCTGTGGTCGGGCTGCACAGTCTCTGCCGGACCTTTCCGGTGAGGGGATCGGCGATGACCCCCAGTTCCTGTCCCTCCGTCACGCGGGTATGGTGGTCGGAGGAGGGGAAAAAGAGGCCGGGGACATCGGCATTTACAAAAAAGACAGCGCCGTCGCTGCTCACAATGGGCGGGGCCACCGGCATAACGGGGGCGTCCCACATTCCAAGATGGGACAGTAAGGACAAAATCCCCGTCAGAAGCTGCTCTCCATAGTCCGGGGAAACGCGCATTCCAATGCCCATCTCCACCACCAGCGTGGGGGTGCCGAGGGTGTTAAGACTGTGGGCCAGGGTGGATTCCAGCACAGTAGCAGCGCTGTGGATCCATATCAGATCCATGTTGAGATGACGGGCCAGGGGAACAAGGGATGGGGCGGTATTCTCGTTGATGCGCACCTGCGGCAATTCGCGAAGGAAGATGTTGCTGGCGTGGATGTCGATGCACAGATCTGCATTGGCAATATCCTCGATCAATCGGGCGGCCACATACTCGGACATGGCGCCCTGGAGATCTCCGGGAAAGGTTCGGTTCATATCCAGGTCACACAGGGGCATCCCCCGGGTCATGGTGCTGATGCCCAGGGGATTGAGGGCCGGATAGATATCCACCCTGCCCCGGAGATGGGAAGACTCCTGCTGCAACAGGGCTGCCAGACGCCAGGCCACATACTGGCCTTCCAGTTCATCGCCATGGGTTCCGGTTACCACGCACACCCTCTTTTCCCCCTGGCCGATGGAGTTTTTCTCAATGACAAAATCCTCCCCCACAGCCAGCGGGACACGCACGACTTCAGATATCATAGTGCCATCGTCCTTTCTGTTCTATTGACATACCTTCATAAATACGGTCTGCCGTTGGTTGGACTGTCCCAGAAAGACACCGCGCTCCATGGGACAGTCCCAAAAATCCCGGCCCACCCCGAAGCGGAGGTAGCTCTCATCGGTCCACTGTCCCCGGGTTGGGTCGATTCCCGTCCATATGCCATCCAGCCACACCTCACACCAGGCATGGCTGGCCCCTTCGCCCTCCGGCAGGCCATTGACATACCGGGCATACAGTCCCCCCAGTCTGGCCAAGGCCAGGTAGAGGTGGGCATAATCCTGACACACGCCTTGCCCGGACACAAAGGCTTGGGCCGCTGTGGTGGACAGCCCGGTGACGCCGGGGATATAGTCCATTCTGGTTCTTACAGCTTGGGAGATGGCCCATGCCCGGTCTACCGGATTCTCGGGGAGGTTCAAGGATCCATAGTAATCCAGAATGGCGGGGGATGGGGCGGTGTAGGCGGAAGGGTAGCGGTAGATGGGGTTGGCGGGTGCCGGGAGGCGCTGGTCCCCATCCAGCCGGGCGGTGCCGCACACCGTGTAGCGAAAGCGGTCATGGGGCTGAGGGATCCAACCGATCTGCAACAGGTTACCAAAGCTGTCTTTCTGCCTGCTATACGGGACGTAGGGCTCCAGCTTCAGGGTTGCATCCAGAATCTCCTGTCCCGGGAAGGAGGGGGGCACGCAGCGCAGGGTAAATGCGTGCTCCACCACCGGAACATCAAATTCCAGAAGAATATCGTAAAAAAAGTGCAGCTTCCGGCTCATATACAAAACAGGCTTTCAATGCTGTTGAGCAGTGCAACCCGGTCTGTACAGCGTTCTACCAGGGCCTGGTTGGCAATGGTTTGCAGGGCTTCTGGCTGGGGAGAGAGTTCGGTTTTATAGAGTCGGTTCAGTAGCTTTTGCAGCTCCTGCTTCAGGCGTTCGGGATGCCAGTCCAACCGGAGCATCAGGCTCAGGCGCTCGATCATGCCGCCGGTTTTGGTGATGTTCCGTGCAGACTCCTCCTCGACTGCGTCGTCAAAGCTACCCCGGAAAGCCATAATGTCGTCCAGCACCCATTGTAGCTCCACCGCAGGGGATTCGCTGCGGGCGGCCAGCTCCATGGCGCTATGGGCCATCTGCAGGTATGACAGGGTGGGGGAACCGATGGTCTCCCGCAGTACCATGCCGTTGCCCAGCATAGCCTCCACCGAAGCATAGACGGAGTGCGGGTTCTGGCTGTCAAATAAGTACCGGCGGAAAAAATCCTCACTGCCTTCATAGATGCAGGGAATGCCCATTTTGCGGCAGAAACTACGGTAATCCATTCCTGCTCCGTCGATCAGGTCATCATAGTCCGCCATCATCACCTGGATGGAACTGTACACCCGTTCACTGTACCGCCCCAGCCAGAAAAGCCGGTTTTGTTTACTCAGGGTAATAGTATCCATGTGTCCTTGAAACCTCCTCCCTGGGAAGAATTTACAATAAAACTATCGGGATTTCGAGAAAAACGGGTCAGCCCGCTGGGCCACACGATGGTTTCCTCGGCGCCTGTGAGTACAAAGGCCCGCAGGTCGGCTTTCCGCTCCACCTGATGTTCTCCCTCCAGAATAGAAAGATCCTGAAAATCAATGACATCCTGGGCAATGAACCGCCGGGGCTGGGCTAGAATGGTGTCCCTGAGGTCTGTCAGTTCCTGCCGGGTCAGTCGGCTGCCAAAAAGCACCCCATAGCCTCCGGCTTCCGCCACATCCTTGATCACCAGGGAATCCAGGTGTTCCAGCACGTATTTGCGGTCGTCAGGATAGAATGGCAGATAGGTGGGCGCATTCTGGAGGATTGGCTCTTGCCCCAGGTAGTAACGGATCATTTTGGGAACGAAATAGTAGATGCCCTTGTCATCGGCTACCCCGTTGCCAAAAGCGTTGAGTACCGCCACATTGCCTGAGCGATAGGCTGCCATCAGATTTGGAATGCCGATGAGAGAGGTGGGCTCAAAGGTCAGAGGGTCCATGTACTCATCAGATACCCGCCGATAGATGGCGCCTACCCGCTGGTCTCCATGGGTGGAGCGGTAATACAGGGCGCAGTCTCTCACATACAGATCGGCGGCCTCTGCCAGGGCGGCCCCCGCCTGCTCAGCCAGATAGGAGTGTTCAAAGTAGGCGGCGTTGTAACGGCCGGGGGTGAACACCACGTTGATTCCACCGGTGTTGACACTGTCCATGGTCTTTCGGAGCAGCTGCCCGTAGTTGCGATTGTCCATCACCTTGTTGTGACGGAAGGTTTCCGGGCTGCACCGCCGGCACAGATTCCGGGCGATCAGGGGGTAGGAGGCGCCGGAGGGGATGCGGAGGTTATCCTCCAAAATATACCACGTGTTATCTTTTCCTTTTACCAAGTCGATGCCGCTGATGTGGCTGTAGACGCCCCCAACCGGCGTGATCCCCTCGCATGCAGGCAGATATCCAGGCGAGCGGTAGAAAAAATCCTCCGGTATCGTGCCGTCTGCCAGAATGCGCTTGGGGCCATAAATATCCCGCAAAAGAGGTTCAGAGTATCCACCCGCTGCCGCAGCCCTCGCTCCAGCAGATCCCACTCCTCAGCGGTAATGATGCGGGGGATAGGATCGTAGGGGAACAGACGCTCGTGAAAGACACCGTCCTTATAAATACCGAATTTTACCCCATACCGGGCCAACTGCCGGTTAATTTGTTCTTTGTGACGAACCATACTATCCATAGACTCACCATCCTAACAAAAAAACGCAGGACGGGAGTATCCATCAGACACCCTCGTCCTGCGTAAAATTATGGAAAATATTATACAGGTTTTTCCTGCCTCTGTCAAGGCATATGGCAGTTTATCCCGGCAATTTTTTTGTACGCTGCATACAGAAAAAGAGTCCGGTTTCCCTGCCCTTGCTGGGGAAGGGAAACTTTGGTACAATATTTGGTACAATAAAGATTAAATTAAGAGACACAAAAGAGGTGTTGTGAGGTGCCCCAAATGAAAGTGAATTTTTATGAACAAGTGGATGACGAACGGATCCGGTTTGCGGTAATCATAGCCCGACACAACGGGAAGCGGGTATTTTGCAAACACCGGGAGAGAGACACCTATGAACTTCCCGGCGGTCACTGGGAACCGGGGGAACAAATTCTGGACACGGCAAAAAGAGAATTGCAGGAAGAGATGGGAGCCATAGAGTTTCCGGGTGGCTCTTCCCAATGAAATGACACCCTAGCCAATTTCTCGAAGGCCATAACATTAGATCGAAGAGGTGGTAGGACAGCCCACAGCAGACAGGTTTGAAACTATCGGAGAGAAACCGTCTGGCTGGACAAAAACCAGACCGCCGATCCGATCCAACGGTATCCACTCCAGAATTTGACCCGGATTCCGGCCAAACCAAAATGGGTCAAAAGTGGGTCAGCTCCAAAAAGAAAGCAAAAACCACCCCGGAGCCGGAGGGCTCGGAAGTGGCCTTCTGCTGTCGATTTTCCAGGAAAAACAGTGCTATTTACACAATAGATACCGCTGAATTCGGGAAGTGTACTGGCAGTATCCCACAAAAAGGCAAGAGAAAACCCCAGGTAATAAAACCTGGGGTCTTTGGTTGCGGGGGCAGGATTTGAACCTACGACCTTCGGGTTATGAGCCCGACGAGCTACCGAACTGCTCCACCCCGCGATATATTCACTTCTCAAGTGCTTAATTATTATACTACGGACATATTGAAAATGCAAGCCTTTTTTTAAAAAAAGTAAAATATTTTTTTGAAAATGCTTTTTCTAGGAAAACGGACAGCGCAGATGCGGCAAAAGCTGCCGAAAACTGCGCTGTTTCTGTCTTCCGTTTATTTTCTCCCTTTCGAGGAACGGCCAAAGGTGTTGCCATCCCAACGCCGGCTGGTGGGCGCGCCCTTCCGTTTGTCCGTTCGCTTGGTTGGGGCGGTGGACTTTGGTAAAAACCGGGTGTCACCGTGGCGCGGGCGTAACAGGCACTTCGGACCGGTACCGATGAGATCACGCCGTCCGGCTTTGAGGAGCGCTTCCGTTACGAGCTCGTAGTTTTTGGGATCACGGTACTGAATCAGCGCGCGTTGCATGGCCTTTTCGTGCGGGTCACGTGCCACATAGACCGGCTTCATTGTGCGGGGGTCCAGTCCGGTGTAGTACATGCAGGTGGAAATCGTCGATGGGGTCGGGTAGAAATCCTGCACCTGTTCGGGCATGTAGCCGAGTTCGCGCAGGTATTCCGCAAGCTGAATGGCGTCCTGCAGCGTTGAGCCCGGATGCGAAGACATCAGATACGGTACAAGGTACTGGTCGAGGTGCATTTCGGCGTTCAGCTCTCTGTAACGCTTGGCGAAGCGGCGGAACACACTGTTTTGCGGCTTGCCCATCATGCGCAGTACGTCGTCCGAGACATGTTCCGGCGCCACCTTCAGTTGGCCGCTGACATGGTATTTGACCAGCTCTCGGAAAAACGTCTCGTCCTTGTCGCGAATCAAATAGTCAAAGCGGATGCCGGAGCGGATGAAAACCTTCTTCACCTTTGGCAGCGCGCGCAGCTTGCGCAGCAGCGCCACATAATCGCTGTGGTCGATTTCCATGTTCGGGCACGGTTCCGGAAAGAGACACTGCCGGTTCGGGCAGGCGCCGTGTTTGAGCTGCTTTTTGCAGGCTGGCTGGCGGAAATTGGCCGTGGGACCGCCGACGTCGTGAATATACCCTTTAAAATCCGGCTCCTGTGTCATCAACCGTGCTTCTTCGAGCAGTGATTCGTGGCTGCGCGTCTGGATGATGCGCCCCTGATGGAATGTCAACGCACAGAAGTTGCAGGCGCCGAAACAGCCGCGACAGCTTGTAAGGCTGAACCGCACCTCTTCAATGGCTGGGATGCCGCCGGCTGCTTCGTAATCCGGGTGGTAGGTGCGGGCGTACGGCAGCGCATAGACCGCGTCCATCTCTTCGGTCGAAAGCGGCTTTTGCGGCGGATTCTGTACCAGAAAGAGATGGTCCGCCGGGTACGGCTCCACAAGCGTTTTAGCCGCGAACGGATCCGTGTTCCTGTACTGGCGGTAAAAGCTTTTGGCATAGAGTTCCTTGCTTGTCGAAACCTTGTCGAAGCCCGGCAAGCGGATCGTGTCCGGCGCGTCCGGCGGCACAGATGTTTTGTACACCGTGCCGCGCACAAAGGTGATGTCCTGCACCGGGATGCCGCTGCGCAGCGCCTCGGCGATCTCCACGATCGATCTTTCTCCCATGCCGTAGGAAATCAGATCCGCGCCTGAATCGAGCAGGATGGAGCGCTTCATGCGATCCGACCAATAGTCGTAGTGGGCGAGGCGGCGCAGGCTCGCTTCGATACCGCCCAGAATGATCGGCACTTTTTTATAGGTGCGCCGAATCAGGTTCGCGTAGACGACGGCGGCGTAATCCGGCCGCAGACCCATTTGGCCGCCGGGGGAGTAGGCGTCTGTGCGACGGCGCTTCTTCGAGACCGAGTAGTGGTTGACCATCGAGTCCATATTGCCGGCGGAGACGAGAAAGCCGAGCTTCGGCTCGCCGAGGACCGTGATGCTCGCTGGGTCGCGCCAATCCGGCTGTGCAATGATGCCCACCGTAAAGCCGTTGGCCTCAAGCACGCGGGAAATGATCGCTGTGCCGAAGGAAGGGTGATCGACGTAGGCGTCGCCGCTGATGTAAACGAAATCGAGTTGCCCGACGCCGCGGGCGTCCATGTCCGCTCTCGACACGGGAAGAAATTTGCTTCTGTCCATAGAGTTTCCCAACTTTTCGTGAATTTCGTGTGGTTCAATTTTATACATTACATGTAGTATACCACAGACGCAAAAGAAAAGAAACAATGGATTGCATTCGGCGCGCAATTGTGCTATGCTAAAGCGGCATAAAGGCGTGTGGGTTGAACGCACGCCGAGAACGGGAAGAATGGAGAGAAATCAGATGGCAGACGAAAAATTTCGGGACAGCACACTTCCTCCGAAGGTGCGCGCCGAGGATCTGCTCGGCCGGTTGACGCTGCGCGAAAAGGTCGGGCAACTCAACCAGAAATTGTACGGGTTTCAGAGTTATACGCGGTCGGGCGAGAAGGTCGAGCTTTCGGAAAACTTTAAAAACGAGGTGGAGCGCTGGGGCGGACTCGGCGTGCTTTACGGTCTGTACCGCGCAGACCCATGGGCGGACAAGGATTTTTCCACCGGCCTGGTGGGAAACACAGCAATTCGCGCCTACAATCTCGCCCAGAAGTATGTGCTCGAGCATTCGCGCTTCGGTATTCCAATGCTGCTGAGCACGGAGTGCCCACACGGCCATCAGGCGCTGGACGGCTATCTGCTGCCCGTCAACCTTGCGATGGGCGCTGCGTGGAGTCCGGCGCTGGTGGAAGACGCGTTCAACGTTGTCGGCAAACAGTTGCACGAAATGGGCGTGGATCTCGCGCTGATTTCCATGCTCGATGTGCTGCGCGACCCGCGCTGGGGGCGCAGCGAGGAGTGCTACGGGGAGGATCCGTACCTGTGTGCGAGAAATGCCGAAGCGGCCGTAAAGGGCTGCGTTTCCAGCGGGGTGGAGGCGCTTGCCAAGCATTTCTGTGCGCAGGGCGAGACAACCGGTGGCGTCAACGCGAGCGCCGCGCGTATCGGCGAGCGGGAGCTGCGGGAAATCCATCTGCCGCCGATGGCTGCCGCGGCGAAGGCCGGTGCGAAAGGCGTCATGGCCGCGTACAACGAGATCGACGGCGTGCCATGCCATGCGAACGCGTGGCTTTTGCAGGATGTGCTGCGCGGTGAGATGGGCTTTGACGGCATAGTCATGGCCGACGGCTGTGCGGTGGACCGGCTCGGCGTGCTGACAAACGGCGATGCCGCGGCAAACGGCGCGTATGCGCTTTCCGCCGGCGTCGACGTCAGCCTCTGGGACGAAGGCTTCGCACACCTCGAGGAAGCCGTGACGCGCGGGCTTGTTTCAGAAGAAATTCTCGACCGCGCGGTGCTGCGCGTACTCGAATTGAAATTTGCGCGCGGGCTGTTTGAACATCCCTATCTCGAGGAGAAGACGCTCTCCGCGTTCACAGGGGATGCCTATCCACAGAGTCTGGAAATTGCACGGCAATCCGTCGTACTGCTCAAAAACGACGGCATTTTGCCGCTCGATGTGAAAAAACCGCGGCGCGTCGCGGTGATTGGCCCGAATGCGGATGCCATCTACCACCAGCTCGGCGACTACACGCCGCCGCAGCGAGTGGGAAGCGGCATCACGGTGTTGGCTGGCCTGCGGAATGCGCTCGAGAATTGCACGGTTCGCTTTGCGCAGGGCTGTACGGTCTGCGGCGGCGAGACGGGGGGCATTGCGCAAGCGGCGCAGCTCGCCGCGGAAAGCGATCTTGCGATTCTGGTGCTCGGTGGATCGTCGAGTCGGTTCGCGGGCGAGGCGGTGTTTGATACAAACGGCGCCGCGATTGCGGGTTCGGGTCTGCAAATGGACTGCGGCGAGGGCGTCGATGCGTCCGATCTCGCATTGCCCGGCGCGCAGAATGCGCTGGCCGAAGCGATTTTTGCGGTCGGAAAACCGGTTGTGACCGTGCTGATCTCCGGCCGTCCGCATGCGGTACAGGCCATTTCGGAGAAGAGCAGCGCGCTGTTGTGGGCGTTTTATCCGGGCCCGTGGGGCGGACAGGCCGTCGCCGAGGTGCTGACCGGCGACGTGGAGCCGTCCGGCTGCCTGCCGGTATCGATCCCCCGCGCCGTGGGACAGCTTCCGGTGTATTACAATGCGCGCGCATCCTATGCGGCCATGCAGTACCGCGACACCGAGGCGTCACCCCTGTATCCGTTTGGGTTTGGCTTGCATTATATGGGGGCCGCGGTGGAGGTCGCGACGTGTGCGCAGACTATTTCCGCCGCCGATCTGCGCGCAGGAAAGACGTTGCCGGTGCGCTGTACGGTACGCAATCCATCGGCGCACCCGACCTGGGCGACGGTGCAGCTCTATGTGCGCGGGCTTTCCGGCAGTGTGGTGCGCCGTATCAAGGCGCTCAAGGCGTTTGAAAAGGTTTATCTTGCGCCGGGCGAAGAAAAAAACGTTGCGCTGCAGCTGGGCTTCGACGCATTTGGTCTGTGGAACCGGCAGATGCAGTTTGCGGTAGAGCCGGGGACAGTACGCCTGATGCTTGAGGAGAGTGGAAGGGCAGTTTGGCACGCGGAAGTGCAGATTTCGGAATAAATGGAGCTGGTGCAGGCAGAGGGAGAGCCCCTGGGCCTGCACTTCTTTTTTCGCATTTTTTCGATTTTTGACTTGACTTTTTTTGGCTGGTGCAGTATAATACTGTTCGTGTCAGGATGACACGCGGCTGAAATTCTTTCGCCGGTTGATATGAATACGGAGGAGTTCCCGAGTGGCCAAAGGGNNAAAGGGGGCAGACTGTAAATCTGTTGCGTCTCGCTTCGGTGGTTCGAATCCACCCTCCTCCACCAGTCGAGAGCCTCGACACGCAATCGCGTGCGGGGCTTTTTCGTTATCAAAAGCCGGGTGTTTGCGCTGGAAGCGGCATCGAAAGTGTCCGCCGCGGCGAGAGCCTTGACCGGCAATCTGCGCGAAATTTTTCCTTGCCAAAGGGCTGTTGCGCGCGTTAAAAATCGCATCCGCTGCACCATCTTTTTGGAAATCTGCGGCAGACGGTTGTGTCCTGCGCAGCTTTTGTGCGCTACGCGCCGGCGTGCGGACGGATGTGTGGGGGAGAAAAGCGGTTGACTGCGAAGCTTGCTGCTTTTCCGCGCGTATTTTTATTTTGTTACGGAATGGAGTTTGAATGTTATGCCGGCCGTACTGAAAAAATGTGCTGTGTTTTTTAAAAAGGAAACGGTTTTGTGTGTCGCTGTCCTTCTGGCTTTGCTTTCGATGTTTTTTGTGCCACCGAGCGCAGCGTACGCCGCGTACATAGACTGGAACACTCTGGCGCTGCTCTTCAGCCTGATGGCGGTGATCAAAGGGTTTCAGAAAGCCGGTCTGTTTGTTTTTCTCGGCAACCACCTGCTGCAAAAGACGGTGAACACGCGGCAGATGCTGTTTGTGCTTGTCTTTTCGCCGTTTCTATTCAGCATGCTGATTACGAACGACGTCTCCCTGATTACGTTCGTTCCGTTCGGTCTGATTGTCCTGCGTATGGCCGGACAGGAAAAGCTGATCACGCCACTGGTGGTCATGCAAACGATTGCCGCCAATCTGGGCAGCATGCTGACGCCCATGGGCAACCCGCAGAACCTCTATCTCTATACGAAATTTCAGCTTTCTTTCTGGGCGTTGTGCGGCCTGATGGCGCCGTATGTGCTGCTTTCTGCCGTCTGCCTGGCGCTGATGATCCTTCTGCGAAAATCTGTGCCGGTTTCTGTGGCACCGGTTTCCGTGCGGTTGGCCAGCGCCAAGGAATTGATTTGCTGCGCGGCGGGGTTTGCGCTTTGCCTGCTCGCGATTTTTAAGGTGATTCCCGCGCTTGCGGTCGTTGCAGTGCTCGTGGTTTTTCTGCTCTTTGCGAACCGCCGCCTGCTCGCGGAAGTGGACTATGCGTTGCTCGGCACTTTCCTTGCATTTTTCATCTTTGTGGGCAATATGGGCAGCATTGGCGGTTTCAAGGATTTTCTCGCATCCATTCTGTCGGAGCACGTGGAGCTGGTGAGTGTTTTGGCGAGTCAGGTGATCAGCAATGTTCCGGCGGTGTTGTTGCTTTCCGGTTTCACAGACCAGTGGCAGGCTCTCGCGGTCGGCTGCAATATCGGCGGTCTCGGCACGTTGATTGCCTCCATGGCAAGCCTGATTTCCTATAAGTTTGTGACAAAGGAATATCCGGAGGAACGCAGACGGTATCTGGTGCAGTTTACGCTTTGGAATATCCTTTTGCTGGTCTTCTTCCTGCTGGTCAGCGTGTTCCATTTGGGGACACTTTAAAATAGAATTGTACAGCAAAAGTAAAGCCGCTGGATCGGGTAAGGCCCGGTACGGCGGCTTTTCTCTTTTTAGAACAAATGTAGATAACCGACGGCTCGTCCGATGATCTGCGCGCCGCCGCAGGCTGTGTCCGCAAAGGAGTCCGGCGGATACGCGCTGTCGGCCGCCACCAGTGTTATGCGATCCGCAGCCAGATACGCGTATCGCAATGTGATCTTATTGCCGGTGCGCACCGCTGCGATTTCTCCGGATTCCACCGTGTTCTGCGCGCGCAAAAAGACCGTGTCTCCCTTGCGCAAACCGGCGCCTGCCATGCTGTCGTCCGGACAACGCAGGAAAAAATCGCAGCGCACGCCGGCAGGCGCAGGCAGAAAGGCGATTGTGTTTTGCGGGTCCAGAAGATTTTCACCGTGCACCATATTGTGCAGAAGCGGTAGGCGGTTCACGGGCGGCTGTGGCGTTGCTAATTGCGGTGGCTCTGGATAGACGGTGAAATCCAGCCTTTCCATGGGAACGTCATAGCCGATCAGCCAGGATTCGGAGACATTGAGCGCAGCGGCCAACGCATGCACGGCCGCCTGTTTTCCTTGCCATGCGCCGCTGAGATAGCGGGAAATGCTGGATTTGGACAGGCCGGACGCATGTGCCAGCGCCGCCTGCGTCATATTTCTGGCGGACAGCGCTTCACGCAGTCGTGCGGCAAACGAAGACATTTCCAATGACATGCAGCTTCAGCTCCTTGCACAAAAATCTGAATGTAGTATACCATGTGAGTTGAGAAAAAGCAATACATACCCCGTAAATCGTTGATGAATCTTGATTTTGAGTTGACAAAACGCACCGTATCTGCTAACTTAAAAAGTAGTGGGTTGAGAAACATCAACTCATCTGCACCGTGTGGGGTATAGCGCGGCTGTTTTCCGCCGGTTCAACCGTGTTTTGCAGTCAAACGGTGCAGACACAGGAGAGTTCCATTCTGTATTGAAAAGGAGAGAAATGAAATGGCCTTGGAAGCCCTTGCAACACTTCGCGTCGATCTTCTGCATCCGGGAACCCCGCACAGTCTGTATGCGGTTCAGAATGAAAGCAGCGCGCGGCGCATTTGTTTCGCGCTTTATGCGGGAGAAAAGCCGTGGCCGGTTCCGGACGGGACACTGGTGACGGTGCGATACAAAAATCCGGATGGAACGGCAGGTTTTTATGATACGCTGCCGGACGGACAAAGCGCGGTACAAACGGAGGAAAATACCGTCGCGTTTGTTTTGACAGACCAAATGCTTGTTTTGCCGGGACGCGTTCTGGTTCAGCTTGAACTGTACAGCCGCGCGGGTGAACGGCTTGCGACCTTTGCAGTGGTTCTGCACGTCCTGCCCAACTTGGTTGCCGATGCGGAAATTGTGTCCAGCAATTATTTCAACGTACTGACGCAGCGCATGGGGGAAGCTATTGCGGCGACAGAGGGATTGGAGGAATATGCTACAGCGGCAGAGCAGGCAGCCAAAGATGCGGCCGCTTGCGTAACACAGGCCGCTGAAACGATGCAGCGGGCGCAGGAATCGGCGCAGGCGGCGGCAACTTCGGCAGACGCCGCCCAGGAATCGGCGACGTCTGTGCAAGGCGTTGCAGAGACGGTGGAAACCAGCGCTGCGAACGCGTCTGCCGCGGCCGCGCGTGCAGAAACGCACGAAAATACGGCTGCCCAGGCCGCAGCAGACGCGTTGACTGCGGCGACCCGTGCAGAAGCCGCGGAACAAGCGGCCGCGATAGACAGCGCCGGTGCAGAGCAGGCGGCACAAAACGCGGCAGAATCTGCGGCACAGGCGGAAAACTTTGCCTGGCAGGCATCGGAAATACTGGACAACACCTTGCCAAATTCTGGCGGAACCATGTCCGGCCCGCTTACTCTGGCGGGCGGCCTTGTGCCGGTCGCGCTCGGCAGCTTCACCGACATGCAGACGGCGGGCTGGGCGGCAGTGCAGGCGTGGTACAACACGCTGCCGGACGAAACAATCGGATACGGCCTTGTCACGAACAACCAGGGCACGGTTCACGGCTTATCTGGCGGGCGCGTCTTTCTGAAGGCGTTCAAGACGAACGCGTCCTACGGCGTTATCGAGGCGACGCAGTACGCCACGCCGTTTCGACGCTATGCATCGGTGTTAAGCGGCGAATTTTCCGATTTTTCCAGTCAGGAGGAACTATGAAAACAACCCTTTTGAAAACCGGCGTGGCCGCGGTCGGGGCGTCCATTGCTTCGTACTTTGGCCTGCTCGCCGCGCCCTTGCTCGTCCTGCTCGGCGCGATGCTCGTCGACTACATCACCGGCCTCGTCAAAGCCTACATGACGGCGCAGCTCAGCTCGCGCATCGGGCTGCGCGGCATCTTCAAGAAGCTGTGCTACATGGCGATGGTCGCCGTCGGCGCAGCGCTTGACTACCTGCTGACCGGCGCACTCGCGCAGGCCGGCGTCGACCTGCACGTCGAGATGTTCTGCGGCCTGCTCGTCGCCGTCTGGCTCATCGTGAACGAGCTGATCTCGATCCTCGAAAACCTCGCCGTCATCGGCGTGCCCGGCATGCCCGCGCTGACGAAGCTCGTCGACCGGCTCAAGAACACACTCGACGGCAATGACAAGGAGGAATGAATCTATGGTAAACACAAGCAGCCGCGTCCTCATGACCGGCAGCAATCAGATCACGCAGCGCTACGGCAACGGGCACGGCGGCGTCGATCTTGTCAAGAAAACCAACCAGCTCGACTCCATCACCGCGCATTCGGACGGCACGGTCGTCTGGTGCCAGTCGGGCATCCCGAACGACACCGGCAGCAGCGGCAACCGATCCTACGGAAACGCGGTCAAAATTCGCCACGCGAACGGCTACTACACACTGTACGCACATATGGACTCGGTCGTCGTCAAGAACGGCCAGAGCGTCAAGGCCGGACAGAAGATCGGCTACATGGGCAACACGGGAAACTCGTATGGTGCACATCTTCACTTTGAGGTGCGGAACGCCGCCGACACGCGCGTGAATCCCGAACCGTACCTGAACGATGACCTGCCGGGCAACAGCACGGACAAAGTTACGGGCTATACCGGCGATTTGACGTACCGCGCCTATACGGGCAAAGCGTGGCAGCCGAAGGTCATCAATTGCGGAGACGGTGCCGACGGATACGCGGGCATCTTCGGCCTGCCGATCGAGGGCCTTCAGATCGACGCCGAGCATTGCGATGTGTTCTATCGCGTGCATGTCCAAGGCGGAGACTGGCTGCCGGAGATCAAGAACAGCGGCACCGGCGCGGACGGCTATGCAGGCATCTATGGCCGCACGATCGACGGCATCCAGATCCGAACGAATCAGGGTTATGTCGACTGTCGCGTCCACCTTGTCGGCGACAAGGACTACCTCGACTGGGTGCGTTTCGGCGCAACGTACCAGGACGGCCCCGATGGGTATGCCGGAATCTTCGGCCGCGCGATTGACGGCGTGCAGATGAAATAATCCCATACAAAAACAGCGATCCCCGAATTAGGCGACAGCCCGGTTCGGGGATTTTTTTCATAAAAGAAAACCACTCGCTAGGCGAGTGGTTCAAAAGAAGGCCAATGCCAATGGTGTAGAAAGAAAAACTCCTTTTGTTGTAGATAAGCTTGCGGTCTGGCAACTGCAAGAAACAACAAAAGAAGGACATTCAAATGAACGACACAAACAGTCTATCACATACAAAATGGAATTACAAATATCACGTAGTATTTGCACCGAAGTACATGAAGAAAGGTGTTCTACAAGGAAAAAAGACAGGAAGTAGGGGGAATTCTGAGAACTCTGTGCGACTGGAAAAGATAAAGATTATAGAGACAGAAGTGTGTCCGGACCATGTGCACATGCTGGTAAAGATACCGCCGAAGGTATCGATCTCAAGCTTTATGGGTTACCTGAAAGGAAAAAGTGGTTTGATGATCTATGAAAAACATCCGGAACTAAAGTATAAATATCGGAACCGTGAATTTTGGTGTAGAGAATATTACGTGGATACAGCAGGGAAGAATGCCAAAAAGATACAGGAGTATATTCCGAAACAGTTGGGGGAGGACAAGGCTGGAGAACAGCTGACGATGGGGAATTTCTAAAGAACTCGTTTACAAGTAGCAGGAAATAAACTTTACGCGGCTGTCAGACCGTACCAACGTGACGTGACACGTGTCGCTAGTAATAAAGGGCTTTGTCCGCACATGAAATACCCCCGGCTTTGCCGGAGAATATTTATTCTTACACAAATTGAATGATTAAACTTTTCTTATCGGAAAATACATATAGCCCTTTCCGGTTGCTGGGTCGGTATAATCGTGGACCGCTCCAACCAGAGGAATACCTTCCTCATTCATTTGTCTAATCGTATCTTCAAACGCTCCATTATGATTTTCAACAACGATATATTCATAACTTGGTATGGTCCATTTTATCCATCCATCCGGCGCTTCTGCATGATCCACACATTCCACGCCTGCGAGATACAAGCCTTTACGAAAGCCATCTTCCCAGGGCTTAAATGAGTGAGAAATATCAGACATAGCACCCCATATTCCCACAATATTCCCGTTTGCATCTTTCTTTGCCAGATGTTCTATTTCACTAAAATGACCGTTTGCATCACCCCACAATTTCTGAATAAAACCTTCGCCATCGAATGTTGAACCCGCTTTCCCAATGACAACAAATGCTTTTTTTATTGCATTAACCATTGTTGCCTCCTTCATAAATTTATCATTATCGCTTTGTATGGAAGTATTATAGCTCCATATATAAATTCTTCCATGCAATCCACATGTCCCGTTTCGGGCACATCGCTTCCATGACCTTCCGCGTATTGCCGTGGTGGTAAGAATAATGGCAGATCGCAGCCTTCATGGCGTCTTGCCTTCCTGCAGTGTCCAGCCGAAGTCGTTGTGGTAGATCATCTGGCGGGTCATGCCGCCGTCAATGCAAATGTTTTCACCGGTGATAAACCCCGCCTTATCCGAGCAGAGAAACAGCACCATGTTGGCGATATCCAGCGGATTGCCAACCCGTCCGGCGGGCTGCTGTACGGCGTCCGGACCGGTGTAGACGGTGAAGTCGGTGTTGATCCAGCCCGGCGAGATGCTGTTCACCCGCATCCTACCCGCCAGACTCACGGCCAGCGCGTGCGTCAGCGCCGCAATGCCACCTTTGGCAGCGGTATAGCTTTCGGTTTGCGGTTGACTCATCCGGTCGCGGGAGGACGAGACGTTGACGATGGAGGCGCCCGGTGCAAAATGGGGTGTGAACAGTTTGGTCAGGTAAAACGGTGCGGTTACGCCGACGCGTAGCGCATAATTGAAAGCGTCGTAGCTGCAGGTATCGAGTCCCTGCATGAGCGGCAGCGCGTTGTTGATGAGAAAATCCACCCGTCCATAATCGGCGATTACTTTTTGAGCGAACGTTTCCAGGACCTTCTGGTCGGCCAGATCACCGACGAAATAGTCGTTGGGCAGCAAATCGATGACGCATACCGCCGCGCCGGCCTTGCGGAATTCCGCAGCAATCGTTTTACCAATGCCCTTTGCGCCGCCGGTCACGACGGCTACACGGTTTGTGAACATCCTTTTCCTCCTCAATGGGTGCCTGTTGGATCAACGCCGCGCCGAAATGCGCCGGGTGAAAGGGGAGCGGCAGAGGCATAGATCGACCGTTCACTGCGCATCCTAGTCCGGACGGCAGGCGTATGCTGGCAAGAATTTTTATTTCAGTATAGCACACAGTGAGATAAAATTTAAAGAGAAAATCGTTTTCTGTGTTTTGACTGCCCTGAACAGCGCGCAGACAAGCCGAAAGGGCGGCGAGTCGCCGGTTGCCGTGGCCGAGCAAAAGAAAACCGCGGTGCGCCAAGATGCGTCTGGTGGTGTACTGCCCATACTGATGGACCTATATACAGGCGCATTTGTCGAAGCCATATGGGGGATCTGGCAAAGGGAGCCGCTACTTCTTGAGCAAAAGAAATCCCCCTCCAAGGAAAACCTTGAAGGGGGATTGGCGCGCTTGACTGGACTCGAACCAGCGGCCTACAGAGTCGGAGTCTGTCGCTCTATCCAACTGGGCTACAAGCGCAAATGCATAGCGTATATTGTGAAAACCGCAAATTGCGGAATTCGGCTGAGAAACACAAGACGAAAGGGCTGCGCAAGAAAGAGGGGACGACCGCACCGCAGCCATGATCACACAGTGGTGCTGCGGCGTGATTCGCGTCGGCGGCAAGTGCGCAGATGCTCGAAGAACTGACGCCGCTCCGCCGGTTTGGTCGAGCGAAAATAGGCGATCAACTGACGCTCCTCGGTGGAAAGATCCTGCATGACCTCGCGCGGGTAACGCTCCTGACGGCGCACAACCGCCTTGACAGGCTGGCGCGGCTCACCGAAAGCGAGGGGATCCGAAGAGTCGGCGTGAAAGCCGAGCAACTCATCCATGGAGATGCTGTATAAATCGGCCAGACGCATCAGATCAAAAACGACCGGAATGGTTTTTCCGATTTCGTAGTACGTGTAGGTGGAACGCTCAATCCCCAGAACATTTGCAATGTGACTTTGCGAATAGCCGTTGTCCTTGCGGAATTTCCGGAGCCGCAGACCAAGCAGAGTTCTCGCGTTCATTTCCATCTGTTGCTCACCGTCCCGAATCCATACGTCTCTCTTTCAGTATGTACAGTGCGTTGCAGGTGTATCCTTCTAACGCCAAGCCATTATAAAATAGAGAGAGAATGTATGCACGGACACGTGATAATCTTTCACTTACGGGTAGTGAACAACAACCACGGCGTAGAATTTTTGCCATTTACGGGGGATCAAAGAACAGTATACGCATTTTGCGGTGCAAAAAATGTCGAAAGAGGGGGGAGATGCATGCGTTTTTCAAAAGTACGGCGAACAGCCGGCTGACGCGGGCAAGCCGTGTCAATCCGAAACGCGTCAACCGAGAATATTCTTGGTCAACTCGTCATCGCCGGTCAGCGCCGCGAGCAGAAGGCTGTAAACGCGCTGGGGATCGCGGTGGAAATTCTTTTTCACAATGCGCGCCTGATACAGATCCGGCACATAGACGGTCAGATTCATCAGTTCCATATCGCCGCCGGAGATGTGGCAGGTCACGTTGTACCCGTTTTCGGTGCGCGTCGTCGTCACGGCGTTTTCCCGCTCCACTTTGGCGGAGGCCAAAAGGGTCATGGCGGCGGCGACAGCCTTGTCGCGCACGGAGAGCGGAAGCAGCACATCGAGATTTTCCGCGACGCTGATCCCCTGTGGCTCGAGCGTGTAGTTGCCGGCTTCATCGCGGCGGATATTGCCGAGCGCGCAGAGTGCAGAAAGCGCATCGTTGGCTTCAAAATAATTGGCGAGCGCCTTTTCCTGCAAAATACGGATGATATCCTCGCCGGAAAGCGGCGCCCCGACACTTTTCAAAATATAGCAGATCAAAATGCGGATATCGCTCTTGGAGCGCAGGCCGCCGGGCGCAACGCCGCCGGTGAACGCGTCAAATTCCATGAGATAATCACACTCCTCCCGCCTGCGCAGCATCGACGCAGGCAAACGATGCAGACCACAGCCGTCCGGCGCGCGGGTGCGCCCGGCTTTGGATGGGCTTTCAATAGCTTCTAATATATGTCCATTTTACTATTTTTACCCCTTGTTTGCAACTGTTTTTTTACAGGGACCTGCGACGGACAGTTGGTCAGAAATCTAAAAAATTTTTTAAATTTGCATTGCGGAATTCTGAATTTTATGTTAGGATATAACTGTATTCTGATAAAATGCGGGAATATGGTATTTTTTTCAGAATTTACGTACAGTTTTATTTTTCATTTCCATAACTCTGGCGAAGGGAGGTAAAAAACATGGGAGAAATCGGTATTGCACAGGTGGTTTTGATGGGTCTCATTACCGTGTTTGTGGTTCTGATCTGTCTGATCATCATTATCAAGCTGATGGGCGCCATCATGTCGAAGGCTGCTCCGGCTACACCTGCCGAGGCGGTTCCCGCGGCGGCTCCGGCACCGGCAGCAGCGCCGGTTGCGACCGGAAACAAGCAGCAGATGGTTGCGGCGATCGCGGTTGCAATCGCGGAGGAAATGGGGACGGACGTCTCGCATATCCGCATCCATTCGATCAAAAGAGTCTGAGATGGAAAAGGTCAATTTTGATTTTAACATGATGAGAGGTAAATTCAAATGAAAAAGTATAATGTCAACGTCAACGGCACGGCTTACGAAGTTACAGTAGAAGAAATCACCGGCGGCGCTGCTCCGGCTCCCGCGGCTGCGCCTGCTCCCGCCCCGGCGGCTGCCCCTGCGCCCGCTCCGGCACCTGTCGCGTCCGGTGCCGGTGAATCCGTCAACTGCCCGATGCCCGGTACGATCCTTTCCGTCAACGTCAACGTCGGCGATACGGTTGCCGAGGGTCAGGTTCTGATGATTCTCGAAGCCATGAAGATGGAAAACGAGATCATGGCGCCGAAGGCCGGTAAGGTCGTCAATGTTGCAGTCCAGAAGGGCGCGACGGTAGAAAGCGGCACACTCCTCTGCGTCATCGGCTGATCGCCGTGCGCGAAGAATCTGTAAAGGAGTGTAACTTTCCATGGAAGCTATAGTAAACTTTCTGAAGAGCACGGGCTTTTATCTCGTGAGCGAAAACCCGCTCAGCCTGATTATGCTGGTTGTGGCTTGTGTGCTTCTGTATCTCGCAATCGTCAAGAAATTTGAGCCGATGCTCCTGTTGCCGATCGCGTTCGGCATGCTTCTGACGAACCTGCCCGGCGCCGGCATCTACCACGCGGAGCTGTTTGAAGGCGGCCACGTGCACTGGGAGATGTTCGCGAGCGGTGTTCCGCTTGCAAACGGTGGCACCGAAGCCGTCGGTCTGATCGACGTGTTGTACCTCGGTGTGAAGCTCGGCGTGTATCCGTGCCTGATCTTCGTCGGTGTCGGCTGCATGACGGACTTTGGTCCGCTGATTGCAAACCCGAAGAGCCTGCTGCTCGGTGCGGCTGCGCAGCTCGGCATCTTTGTCACGTACATCGGCGCCACGCTGCTTGGCTTTACGCCGGAGCAGGCGAGCTCCATCGGCATCATCGGCGGTGCGGACGGCCCGACGGCGATCTTCGTTACCTCGAAGCTCGCGCCGGAGCTGCTTGGCCCGATCGCGGTTGCTGCATACTCCTATATGGCGCTCGTGCCGGTTATTCAGCCGCCGATCATGAAGGCCCTGACCACAAAGAAGGAGCGCATGATCCAGATGAAGCAGCTCCGCGAGGTTTCGAAGACCGAGAAGATTCTGTTCCCGATCGTCGTTACCATCTTCGTTTCGCTGATGCTGCCCTCTGCGGCTTCCCTGATCGGCGCTTTGATGCTCGGCAACCTGATGCGTGAGTCCGGCGTTGTAGAGCGCCTGAACAAGACGGCACAGAACGAACTGATGAACACCGTCACGATCTTCCTCGGCATCTCCGTGGGCGCTACGGCAACGGCTGCGAACTTCCTCAATGTCCAGACGCTGTCGATTCTTGCGCTGGGTGTCATCGCATTTGGCTTCGGCACGGCAGGCGGTGTTCTGCTGGCGAAGTTCATGAACCTGTTCCTCAAGGATAAGATCAATCCGCTGATCGGTTCGGCCGGCGTTTCCGCGGTTCCGATGGCTGCCCGCGTATCGCAGGTTGTCGGCCAGAAGGAGAATCCGCGCAACTTCCTGCTGATGCATGCGATGGGTCCGAACGTTGCGGGCGTCATCGGTTCCGCCGTTGCGGCCGGTGTGTTCCTCGCGCTGTTCGGCTCTTGATTACGCTTTGGAAAGGAAGAGATAGAATATGGCTACGAATCCCCTTAAGATCATGGATACCATCCTGCGCGACGCGCATCAGTCTCAGGCTGCCACGCGTATGCGCATCGAGGATATGCTCCCGGCCTGTGAAATGCTCGACAACATGGGGTACTGGTCTCTCGAATGCTGGGGCGGTGCGACGTTTGACGTCTGCATGCGCTTCCTGAACGAGGACCCGTGGGAGCGTCTGCGCACGCTCAAAAAAGCGATGCCCAAAACGCCGCTGCAGATGCTTCTGCGCGGCCAGAACCTCCTCGGCTACAAGCACTATGCGGACGACGTGGTCGAGCAGTTCTGCAAAAAATCCATCGAAAACGGCATTGACATTGTCCGTATTTTCGACGCGCTGAACGACCCGCGCAACATGGAAGCCGCGATGAAATACGTCAAGGAATATGGCGGCAAGGTGGAAGCGGCGATCAGCTATACAAAGAGCCCCGTGCACAACGAGGACTACTTCGTAAAGCTCGCGATGAAGCTCGAAAAGATGGGCGCGGATACGATCTGCATCAAAGATATGGCGAACCTGCTCCTGCCGTACGATGCGTATTCGCTCGTCAAGAAGCTGAAGGCAAACGTCGGCGTACCGATCCACCTGCATACGCACAACACGACCGGTACCGGCGATATGACCAACCTGATGGCGGCGCAGGCCGGCGTCGATATTGTCGACTGCGCGCTGTCCCCGCTGGCGAACGGCACCTCGCAGCCCGCAACCGAATCGCTGGTCGCGACGCTCAAGGGCACGAGCCGCGATACCGGCCTTGACCTTGAAAAGCTCAGCGAGATTGCGGCGCACTTCAGAAAGGTGGCCGAAAAGCTTGACGTCAACCCGAAGGTTCTGAAGGTCGACACCAACACACTGCTGTATCAGGTACCGGGCGGCATGCTCTCTAACCTGATCTCTCAGCTCAAGCAGGCAAATGCCGAGGACAAGTACTACGACGTGCTCGCGGAGGTTCCGCGTGTGCGCGAGGACTTCGGTTACCCGCCGCTCGTCACCCCGACCAGCCAGATTGTCGGTACGCAGGCCGTCATGAACGTGCTTGTCGGCGAGCGCTATAAGATGGTTACCAAGGAGAGCAAGGGCATGCTTCGCGGCGAATACGGCCAGCTCCCGGGCAAGGTCAATGAGGAAGTGCGCAAGAAGTGCATCGGTGATGACAAGGTCATTACCTGCCGTCCGGCCGACCTCATCGAGCCGGAGCTCGAGAAGTACAGAGCGGAGCTCGGCGACCGCGCCAAGAGCGAGGAAGATGTGCTTTCTTACGCGCTGTTCCCGGCTGTCGCGACGAAGTTCTTTGAGTGGCGTGACAACCCGCACAAGGACGAGCCCGCGCCTGCTGCTGCACCGGCTGCACCGGCTGCGCCCGCGGACAACACACCGCGCACGCTCTACGTGGAAGATCTCACAAACGGCAATTTCTGATTCCCGCTTAAAATAAAATGCATGGAAACCACCGGTCATTTTCCGAAATGGCCGGTGGTTTTTTAATAAAAACGCACGAAAATGCGATTCGGTATTTACAAACTTCCGGTAAAATGCTAAACTTGTTTAAAGTGAAACGGTGCGGCCGGCCATTGTGAGCTGCGTGCGCAGGATACAAGCGAAGGAGACGATCCATATGTACAAATTTGACCGTGCAAAATACGACGAACGGATGCAGTGGTTCCGCCATGACCGGTTCGGTATGTTTATCCATTGGGGGCTGTATGCCATACCGGCCCGCGGCGAGTGGCTGCGCTCTGTGGAGGAAATGCCGGAAGGGCAGTATACGCCGTTTTTCAGCGAGTTTAACCCCGTGGATTTTGACGCGAAAGCGTGGGCGCGTCTCACCAAACAGGCAGGCATGAAATATGCCGTTCTGACGGCAAAGCACCACGATGGGTTCTGTCTGTTTGATTCCAAGCTGACCGATTGGAAATCGACGAATACGCCGTTTGGGCGCGATATCGTGCGCGAGTTTTTGGAGGCGTTCCGCGCCGAAGGCATCCGCGTCGGCCTCTATTACTCGCTGCTCGATTGGCACCATCCGGATTATCCCGCATATGGCGACCGCCATCATCCGATGCGCAACAATGAAGCGTTTAAAGGCAAAACACACAATTTTGACAACTATCTCGAATATATGCACGGGCAGGTGCGCGAGTTGTGCACGAACTACGGTAAGATCGATCTGATGTGGTTCGATTTCTCCTATGATGACATGACCGGTGAAAAATGGCATGCTTCGGAGCTTGTGCGCATGGTGCGTTCCCTGCAGCCGGACATCATCCTCGACAACCGCTTGGAGGTGAGCGGCAGCGGATTCGGCTCCATCGCAACGGATGAGCCGCTCGAGTTCAGCGGCGATTATGTCAGCCCGGAGCAGATCATCCCGCAAACCGGCTTCAAGGACAGCCATGGTCGGGATATCTGCTGGGAAGCGTGTATCACGATGAACGACAACTGGGGCTACTGCGCGAAGGATAAAAACTTTAAACCTGCGGAAATGATCATTAAGAAGCTGGTCGAATGCGTCAGCAAAAACGGCAACATGCTTTTGAATGTCGGCCCGGATGCCCGCGGCAATATTCCGCAGGAGTCCGTCGAGATTCTCGAGAAGATTGGAAGCTGGATGCGCAAAAATGCGGAGTCCATCTACGGCTGTGGCGGCTGCGATCTGCCCAAGCCCGAAAACGGACGGATCACGCGGAACGGCAAAACGCTCTACTATCATATTATGGAAAACTCCATCGGTGGCATTCCGCTGCAGGGAATTGCGCGGGATGAGGTCGAATCCATGCGCCTCGTCTGCGACGGCTCGGAGGTACAGCCGCTCGAAAACTGGATTGTCGAGAATTATCCGGATGTGGTTTTCGTGCAGGTGTCCAATACCGTGCATCTGCCGGATGCGCTGGATACGGTTATCGCTGTCCGCACAAAATAAAGCGTGGGCGGCGGGGCAGAAAGGAAGGGACGAAGATGGGAAAGAAACTTCTTTGTGTTTCCGCAATTGCGGTTGGCGGCCTTCTGGCGGCTGCCAACGCTATGATCGACATCGAATTGCGCCGCAAGGCTGCGCCGCATGGACAGCGCCTGTGTGCCGAACGGCAGGGAGAAACGTGGCTCAAAAACGCCCGGTATGTCACACATCGCAATCGGGAGAATATGCGACTGCGCGCCTGGTTTATTCCGCAGGCTGGCAGTCGATATGTGATCATCTGCCACGGCTACAAATGCTGCGCGCAGAGCATGCTGGATCGAGCCAAATCGTTTTATGACATGGGCTTTAATGTCCTTTTGCCGGACGCGCGCGCGCACGGCGGCAGTGACGGCCGCATGATCGGTATGGGCTGGCCGGAACGCCGGGATATTGTGGAATGGATCTATGAGATCCTGCACCGCGACAAAAACGCGCAGATCGTTCTGTTTGGCGAGTCTATGGGTGCGGCGACCGTGATGATGACGGCGGGCGAAGTGCTGCCCAAGCAGGTTAAGCTCGTCATCGAAGACTGTGGATATACATCGGTTTGGGAGATTTTTAAGATCTCCATGAGACCGCTGTACCACACGCCGCCGTATCCGGTTTTGCCGATCGCTTCGCTTCTGGCACGGCTGCGTGCGGGTTACAGTTTCCGGCGGGCAAGTGCGCTGGAGCAGGTGCGGCAGTGCCGTATCCCGATTTTGTTCATCCACGGCGAAAAGGATGCGCTTGTGCCCGCCTCTATGGCGCTGCGCTTGTACGGGGCTGCGCGCTGTGCGAAACAGCTGCTGATCATTCCAGAAGCCGGGCACGCTGAATCGGCGGAAAAAGATCCGGAACTGTATTGGAATACAATCCGGACGTTTATTGACCAATACCTTGACGGCTGAAGATGCCGGGACAGGAGGATCGTGTGGAAGAGGAAAGGAAGCGGGATGGCAAAAGCAGCGCGGTTTCGGCGCTCAAAGCGGAACGCGGCCTTTCAGAACAGGAAACGCTGGCGTTTCTGCTGCGCACCGTGAACCCGAAAATGGATGCCGAGACGGTGGCGCGGCGTCTGCTCGAGCGGTTTGAGCACCTGGCCGATATTTTTGAAGCGCCGGAACAAGTCCTGCGTCGCGAGCCGGAACTCGATGGGAAAACGGCCGCGCTGCTCGCTGCATTTCCCGATATTTTCCGCGTCTATCTGGAGTCCAAACAGAGTATCCGCGCGCGGATCACCGATACAGGTGTGGCGTTTCATACGGTCCGCAGCAAATTTTTCGGGCAGAAACGGGAAATCGTGGTGCTTCTGATTCTGGACAGCAAGGGCTATCTCAAATACATGGACGTCATCAACGAAGGGTCCGTGCGCGGGGTGCCGCTGTACATCCGGGAACTGCTTGCCCTGTGCCTGGCGTATGACGCCGATACGGTTTATCTGGCGCACAACCATCCCAGTGGAAACTGTACGCCCTCGACGCGGGACATTCAGTCCACCAAGGAAATCGACATGGTGCTGGCAAGCGTCGGCATCCATCTGGCGGATCACTTTATTTTTACGGATGAGGATTACGTTTCGATGCGCGCGAGCGGCATTCTGCAAAAGCAGCGCAATGACTGGATGATGCAGAAAAAACGGTTTCTGACGCCGTAAAATCCCAGTGAAAAATAAAAAGGCCGGAAGCCACGGTTCACTGTGGCGTTCCGGTCTTTACTTTTATGAGCGCTTGCGCGTGCCGCTTACAGGGTGCAGGCGCAGGATTCTTCCTCGCAGTCCTCGAGCTCGCCGACGATTGGCGTCGGGTCAATGCCGCGGCGGCGATAGTAGTCGGAAACGGCGGCCTTGATCGCCTGTTCCGCCAGAACGGAGCAGTGCACCTTGACAGCCGGCAGACCATCCAGCGCCTCCATAACGGCCTTGTTGGTCAGCTTGAGTGCGTCCTCAATTTTTTTGCCCTTCACAAGGTCGGTGGCCATGCTGCTGGTCGCAATGGCGGCGCCGCAGCCGAAGGTCATGAACTTGACGTCCACAATCGTATCGTTTTCCACCTTGATGTACATGCGCATGATGTCGCCGCACTTCGGGTTGCCAACTTCGCCGACGCCGTCGGCATCCTTAATCTCGCCGACGTTGTGCGGATTCGCAAAATGTTCCATGACTTTTTCACTGTATGCCATATATGTCAGATCCTTTCCAATACGTTTTTCATTGAACTCAAACGGTGCGGCCGTGGATGATCGCATCCCAAAGCGGGCTCATCGAGCGGAGACGCTCAACGATCGGCGGCAGAACCTCCAGAATATAGTCGATATCGCTCTCGTCGTTCATGTCGCTGAAGCTCAGGCGCAGGGAACCGTGCGCCACTTCGTGCTTCAGGCCGATGGCAAGCAATACGTGGCTCGGATCGAGCGACCCACTGGTGCAGGCGCTGCCGGAAGATGCGCAGACGCCCTTGAGGTCGAGCATCAAAAGCAGGGATTCGCCCTCAATGCCTTCAAAGCAGAAGCTGGCGTTGCCCGGCAGGCGCTTTATACGGTCGCCGTTGAGTCGGCTGCGATCGATTTTCAGAATCCCATCGATCAGCTTGTCCTGCATCCGGCGCAGCTTCGCGTTTTTCTCTTCCATCGTGGCCATGGCGTTTTCCATTGCCACGCCAAGACCGACGATGCCAGCGACGTTTTCCGTACCCGCACGGCGCGTTCTTTCCTGCGCACCACCGTCAATGAGGTTCGGAATCGAAATGCCGCGGCGGATGTACAGCGCGCCGACGCCCTTCGGGGCATGGAGCTTATGGCCGCTCAGGGAAAGCATGTCGATGTTCTGCGCTTTGACGTCGATCGGCACGTTGCCGACAGCCTGTACGGCGTCCGTGTGGAACAGCACGCCATGCTTCTTGCAGATGGCGCCGATTTCCGGAATCGGCTGAATGGTGCCGATCTCATTGTTCGCATACATAATGGTGACGAGCGCGGTCTTGTCGGTGATGGCGGCTTCCAGTTCCTCCGGTACGACGATGCCGTTTTCATGTACGTCGAGATAGGTGACGGTAAAGCCTTCCTTTTCCAGTGCCGCGCAGGTGTGCAGCACAGCATGGTGTTCAAATTTGCTCGTGATGATGTGCGTTTTGCCCTGGGCTTTCAGCTTGTGTGCGACGCCTTTGATGGCCCAGTTGTCGCTTTCACTGCCACCGGAAGTGAAGTAAATCTCATTGGTGTCGGCGCCGAGGCAGCGGGCCACCTTCGCGCGCGCTTCCTCCAGCGGCTTTTTTGCGGCGTTGCCGACCGAATAGAGGCTCGAGGGATTCCCATAGAGCTCCTTGTAAAACGGCAGCATCGCGTCGAGCACGGCGGGCGAAACAGCCGTGGTGGCGGCGTTGTCCGCGTAAACAAGTCTCTTGCCGTTCTGATCCATAGTTTTATCAGTACCTTTCGGATTGTATTTTTTGTGAGGGAAGGACTGCAATTTTTAGTCTTTCCTCATCGACACAAATATACACCAATTTGGTATACTTTTCAATAGGCAAATGCAAATATCGGCAAAAATTAAAATTTTGTTTAAAATTAAAAAGAAAAGCGGTGCAACTTGCTGAATCCTCAGGGGGTCAGGACTATTTCGGCCGGATCTGGACAGAATATTCGGAAGGCAACTGCGCGCAACGGTCCGGGTCGGCTTGACAGTCGCGGGAGAAAAGCGTAAAATAGGATTGACTTTTGTGTACGGCGAAAACCGTCTTGTATTTTGGATCGGTAATTCGGCGCACCGCTGTGTGCGGAAAGCGCTTTGCCGGTATGGCTTCCTGCGGCCGCCGGGTATAATACGCGTTGAACGGATAACAAAAAAGTACATCAGACCGGGACAGGCAGCCGTGCGGCGCGAAGCGGCGCCGCGGCCGCCTTGTCCAATTTGGAAAGGAAGGTTATTTATTTGTCAGAAAGAAAAGTAAACAGATTGATTAAGCCCGCATCCCTCGGGGATACGCCCCAGAAGAAGCAGGATCAGCCGCTGAGCGCAGCGGCCGGCGACGCGGCATTTGTCGGGAAGATTGCGGACCCGATTGAAAAGCCCGCGAAACGCCCGCGTTTTGGCAGGAAGAACGCGGAAAAGGCGGAGCCGGAAAAGGGGAAAAAGGCCACAGCGCAGGAGACGCCGAAGAAGGAAACGCGCGCGAAACGCACGTCGCGCGTTGCACAGAGTGCTGCAGGCAAGGAAAAACAACCGGTGAAGGCACAGCAGCCCGGCACGCAGGCCAAGGGCAACCGTCGCCGTAGCGCCAAGCAGAAGCCGTCTGTCCGGGTGTATTTCCTCGGCGGCCTCAACGAAATCGGCAAGAACTTCACGCTTTTCGAGTGCGGCGAGGATATGGTCATCGTGGATTGCGGTTTGGCCTTTCCCGATGAGGAGCTGCCCGGCATCGACGCGGTGATCCCCGACTTCACCTTTGTTGAGAAGAATATGGACCGGATCCGCGGTATCGTGATCACGCATGGCCACGAAGACCACATCGGTGCTCTGCCGTATTTGCTCAAGAAAATCCGGGTGCCGGTATACGGTACGGCGCTGACCATCGCGCTGATTGAAAATAAGCTCAAGGAGCACAACCTTGGCCACGTCCGCCTGCAGGTGACGCCGGCGGGTTCGCACATTCAGCTCGGCTGCTTTGATGTGGAACTGATCCACGTCAACCACTCGATTTCCGACGCGGTCGGCCTTGCGCTGCATACGCCGGCGGGCGTAATCGTACACACCGGTGACTTTAAGATCGATTTTACCCCGACACAGGGGGGAATGATCGACCTTGCGCGATTTGCAAAGCTCGGCGAGGAGGGTGTGCTGATGCTGATGGCCGACTCCACGAATGCGGAGCGCCCCGGCTATACGCAGACGGAACAGAAAGTGAACGCGACGTTTGAAGCGATGTTTGCGCGTGCCGAGGCCAACCATAAGCGTCTCATCATCGCGACGTTCGCATCGAACATCAGCCGCGTGCAGCAGATCATCAACTGCGCGGCCAAATACGGCCGGAAGGTTGCTTTGTCCGGTCGTAGCATGGTCAATGTCATGACCATTGCAGGCGAACTCGGATATCTGAAGGTGCCGGACGGCCTTTTGATTGACCTGAATATGATTTCGCGCTACACAAAAGACCAGATTGTGCTGATCACAACCGGCAGCCAGGGCGAGCCGATGTCGGCCCTCACGCGCATGGCGTTTGACGATCACCGCCAGGTGGCCGTCGGCGAGGACGACATGATCATCATCTCCGCCCGTCCGATCCCCGGCAACGAGAAAACAGTCGGTACGGTCGTTGACGAGCTGCTCAAGCGCGGCTGCGACGTCGTGTATGAGTCCATGTACGAAGTACACGTTTCGGGCCACGCCTGCCAGGAAGAGCTCAAAATGATGCAGGCGCTGACCAAGCCGAAGTATTTTATCCCGGTGCACGGCGAACAGAAGCATTTGCGCAAGCATGCGGGCGTCGCCATCAGCATGGGCATGCCGGCGGAAAACATCTTCATCGGCGATGTCGGCAATGCGGTGGAGATCAATGAAGCGTATATGAAGCAGCTTCCCGATGTTCCGGCGGGTGCCGTCATGGTGGACGGTCTCGGCGTTGGCGATGTGGGCAGCATCGTGCTGCGCGACCGCAAGCATCTTGCGGAGGACGGCCTGATTATCGCGGTATGCACGATCGATTCGGCGTCCGGCGAAGTGGTTTCCGGCCCGGACATCGTCTCGCGCGGCTTTGTGTACGTGCGCGAATCGGAGGCGCTGATGGAAGAGGCGCGCAAGCTGGTCAGCCGGACGATCCAGCAGTGCATGGAGGAAAACGTGCGCGAATGGAGTGCGATCAAGATTCGTGTGCGAGACGGCCTCTCCCGGCTGCTCTACAACCGCACCAAGCGCAGCCCGATGATTTTGCCGATCATTATGGAAGTTTGAGAGATCGGCTGAAGGAGTGGAAGACGCATGAGAAAACGGCGCATATGGGTGACTTCGCCGGTGTATTATGCCATGGCGGCCGCCATGCTCGTGATGGCCTGCCTGAGCTTTCGGGACAACAAAATCCAGTTCTCCCTGGAGCTTGCGGCGGCTGTGCTGGCCCTGGTTGCCGTGGTGGTCACGGATCTGCACTACCGGGCCCATATCCAGACGGCGCTCAGTGCTGCGCGCAGAGTGCTTTCAGCGGAGGAAGAGCGGGATTTTGATCAGTTTGCCCTGCCGGTCGTGGTACTTGGCAATCTGGGAGATATTGTCTGGACAAACGCGCGCTTCCGCGAGCTCTTTACGGATGATACAGATGGACGGGGCGACAACATCGCCGCGTACATTTACCCGAAAACACTGCGGCAGATTCTCTCTGAGAACGGTACGGCCGTCACTTTCGGCGACCGCGAGTTCACCGCCTACGGCCTGCATGCCGGTGGCGGCAGCGTTGTCTACTTTGTTGACGATACGTATTATAAACAGATTCACAAGGAATTTCGGGAAAAGCGCACAGTGGTGGCGCTCATCTCCTTCGATAACCACGAGGAACTCACGCGCGACGCGGATGGCAGCGAGGATTCCCGCATCACCTCGGAGGTGGAAGCGGTTCTGCGCGACTGGGCCAACGAAACCATGGGTGGCTTTCTGCGCCGCATGACAAACGGGCGCTATCTCCTCATCACCGACGACCGGCATGTGGAAGAGGCCAAGGCCAAGCGCTTCGCGGTGCTCGACGCCGTGCGTGCGATCAAGGGTGCCAACAACATGTCGGCGACGATTTCCATCGGCATCGGTCGCGGCGCAGCTACGGCCGCGAAGAGCGAGCAGCATGCGCGCAGCGCACTGGATATGGCGCTCGGCCGCGGCGGCGACCAGGTGGCCGTCCGGCTTTCGGACGGTACATACGAGTTCTTCGGCGGCCTCTCCAAGGGCGTGGAGAAGCGCGATAAGGTGCGCACACGCGTTATTGCGGCGACGCTTTCCGACCATATCAAGTCGAGCGACCGCATTTTCATCATGGGACACAAAAACTCCGATCTCGACAGCGTGGGTGCGGCCGTCGGCATGTGGGCGGCGGTGACCAAGGGCCTTGAATGCCGTGCGAATATCGTCATCGACCGAAACCGCTCCCTTGCTACCAGCCTGATCAACACCTTTGGGCACCAGCAGGAATACGAGGATATGTTCATTACGCCGCAGGAGGCGATGGATCTGTGTACCCAGCGTTCGCTGCTGATTGTGGTGGATACGCATTCGCTCACCTTCGTGGAGAGCCAGGAGGTGCTTAAAGCTATCCCGCGCGTGGTGGTGATCGACCACCACCGCATGATGGTGACGCACATCAAGAACGCCATCATCTTTTACCATGAGCCGTATGCGAGCTCCGCATCCGAAATGGTGGCTGAGCTGGTGCAGTATATCAACAGCTCGGCGCTCAATACGAAGGAAGCGACGGCGATGCTTTCAGGCATTATGCTCGATACGAAGAACTTTGTGCTCAAAACCGGCGTACGTACCTTTGAGGCGTCGGCGTATCTGAAACGGCGCGGCGCGGACACGGTGGAGGTCAAGAAGATGTTCTCCAATTCGCTCGATACGTATAAAGAACGTTCGCAGCTTGTCGCCGGGGCGGAGGTCTACAAGAACTGCGCCATCGCCTGCTCCAACTGGGAGTTTCCGAATGTGCGCATTGCGGCGGCGCAGGCGGCGGACGAGCTGCTCTCCATCCAGAATGTCCGCGCTTCATTCGTCATTTTCCGTGCAGGCAATGAAATCAACATTTCCGCCCGCAGCCTCGGCGATGTGAACGTGCAGGTTCTGCTGGAGGAGTTTGGGGGCGGCGGCCACCTGACGATGGCTGGCGCACAGATAAAAAACAGTACGACCAACGATGTGCGTAAGGCGCTGATCCGCGTGCTGGACAGCAAACTCGCACAGGCGTCAAAATTTGAAAACTGACGGTTCGCGCAGGCGATACCGCAATCCGGGAAAGAGGTTATCACCATGAAAGTTGTACTTTTGGCAGATGTAAAGGGTGTTGGCAAGAAGGGCGAGCTCATCAATGCTTCCGATGGATACGCGAGAAACTTCCTGCTGCCCAGAAAGCTTGCAAAGGAAGCCAACGCGCAGGCGATGAACGAGCTGAAAAACGCCGAAGCCTCCAGAGCGTATAAAATCAAGACGGAGACGGAGGAGGCCCGGCGCGCCGCCGATGCGCTGGAAGGCAAAACCGTCAAGATCACGGCGAAGGCCGGTGTTGGCGGAAAGCTGTTCGGCTCGGTGACGGCGAAGGAGATCGCGCAGGAGATCCACAAGCAGTTCGGCTTCGAGATCGATAAACGCAAGATCAGCCTTAGCATGGATATCAAGGCGTTCGGCGTGTATCCCGTTGAAATCAAGCTGTACGCGGGCATTTCCGCCAAGCTTTCCGTAGCGGTTACGGAAGTGTAAACGAGCTTCGGCGCGCCGGCAGGCATCGGTCTGCCGGCGCTTTCTGGATGAATTTTACCAAAGGAGGCTGCTGCGATGGCGGATGGAACGTTTGAATTGAATACGGCGGCGGTGCCGGGGATGGTGCTGCCGTTCAGCGCGGAAGCGGAGCAGTCCGTCCTCGGCGCTATTTTGCTGGAACCGTCCTGCCTGTCCACGGTGGCCGAGCTCCTGCCGCGGGCCGATTACTTTTATCAGGTCAATAACCGGCTGATTTACGGTGTGATGCTCGAGATGTTTACGGCAGGCAAGCCGGTTGATCTCGTCACGCTGCTGGAACGGCTGCGCGAAGAAAGTACATTTGATGAGGGCACCGGCAAGGTGTATCTGATGCAGCTCGCACAGCTCGTGCCGAGCATTTCGAACGTCGAGGAATACTGCATGATCGTGCGCGACAAGTACGACGTGCGCATGTTGATTCAGGCAGCGCGCGGTATTCTGGACGACGCAACCGAGGGCGCGGGGGAGACGGCGCTGCTGCTCGATTCCGCCGAGCAGCGCATCTTCGATATCCGCCGCGGCAAATCCATCAAAGGCTTGCAGCGCCTGAACGAGATTCTGTTTGATACGTTCGAGCGGTTGGACCGGCTGAATTCGCCGGACAAGGATCTGTACCGCGGTATCCCGACGGGCATCCGCGAGCTCGACAACACGATCACCGGCCTCAACCGCTCGGACCTCATCATCATCGGCGCGCGGCCCGGTATGGGCAAGACGAGCTTTGCGCTCAACATTGCGCGTCATGTGTCGATCACCTGCAACAAGCGCGTCGCCTTTTTCTCGCTGGAGATGTCGAAGGAGCAGCTTGCGGCCCGCGTGCTTTCCTCTGAAGCGCTCGTCGGCGGCACGAAGCTGCGCACCGGCGAGCTGAGCGAAAACGACTGGACGCGGCTCGTGGAAGCGGGCGACATCCTCTCGAAGGCGGAATTGTACCTCGATGATTCGCCGGGGATCACGGTGCCGGAGATGAAGGCGAAGATCCGCCGTCTCAAGGACGTGGACGTCGTGTTCATCGACTACCTCCAGCTGATGAACAGCGCCAAGCGCATCGACAACCGCGTGCAGGAAATTTCCGAGATCACGCGGAGCCTGAAGATCATGGCCAAGGAGCTCAACATCCCGGTGGTCACGCTGGCGCAGCTCGCGCGTGCCGGCGAAAAGCGGCAGGAGCACCGGCCGGTGCTTTCCGACCTGCGTGATTCCGGCTCCATCGAGCAGGATGCGGATATCGTTCTGTTCCTGTACCGCGACGCGTATTATGCCAACGAGGCGAAGGCGCCTGAAGACGTGGACAAAAACAGCGCCGAGTGCATTGTCGCCAAGAATCGGCATGGCGATCTGCGCTCTGTGCCGCTGCACTGGCAGGGCGAGTTTATGCGGTTCACCTCGCAGGAGGTCGTGCGCCGTGAAAGCTGAGGAAATCCTGCGCAGGGTGCGGCTGGACTTTCCGCCGGCGGGCGCGATCGTTGTCGGCTTTTCCGGCGGCGCCGATTCCACGCTGCTCACACATTTGCTTGCGGAGAAATTTGGCGCGACGCGTGTGCACGCGGTGCATGTCAATCACGGCATCCGTGGCCCGGAAGCGGCGCGTGACGAACGATTTGTACGCGATTTCTGTGCGGCGCGGGGGCTCCGACTCACGGTTTTCCAGAGGGATATCCCGCGGCTGGCCCGGGAAAGCCACGCCGGTCTCGAGGAATGCGCAAGGCGCGTGCGTTACGAATGTTTTGCGCAGGTGGCAGCGGGTGACGCGGATGTGATCGTCACGGCGCACAATGCCGATGACAACGCCGAAACCGTGCTTATGAATCTCACGCGCGGCATGGGCCCGCATGGAGCGTCCGGTATTCCGGTGCGGCGCGGGAAGCTTTGCCGACCGCTGCTTGCGCTTTCGCGCGCGGAAATTGAGTTCCTCTGCGCGTCTTTCGGACTAACCTGGGTGGAGGATTCCACCAACCGGGAGGCGCAGTACACGCGCAACCGGTTGCGCCTGCGCGTGATGCCGGAGCTGCGGGCCATCAACCCGCAGGTGGCGCAGGCGTTTTCGCGGTTCACCGCGAGCATGGCGCTCGAAAACGAATATATGCAGGCGCAGGCACAGGCGCTGCTCAAGGCTGCGCAGACGGACGGCGGCCTTTCACTGCCGGTGCTTCGGCAGGCGCATCCCGCACTTTTGCGCCGCGCACTTGAAATATATTTGCAGCCACTGGGCAGACTGAGTTATGAGCATCTTCTGCGGGCAGAGGCCTGTGTGGCAAATGGCGGCGGCCTCATGCTGCCGGGTGGCGCGCAATTGGCGGCCCGGCAGGATACGCTGACCGTAACCCGGGAAAAGCCCGTGGCGTTTGCACGCGCGGTGTCGGAGGGGAAAATGGAGCTTCCGAACGGAAAAAAAATCATTGTTTCAAGAAAGTTCATAAAAAACGGAAAAAACTGCCCGAATGTTCATAATTTGTTATTTAAAAACCGTTTGAACTGTGATAGAATTACTGGTGTTCCGGTGATCCGCACGCGCCGTGCGGGCGATCGCTTTGCCCCGTTTGGGCGCGGCGTGACAAAATCGGTCAAAAAGCTTTTCAATGAGCTGCGTATTCCGGCGGCAGCGCGCGATGCGGTTCTGTTGCTTGCGCTGGACGACGCGGTGATCTGGATCGAGGGGATCGGTCCGGCGGAAGGCTATGCGGCCGATTTTGAAGAGGGCTGGGCACTGGAAATTCAGCTGTGTGGTGACACTTGAGGGAGAAAGGATCGGTTGCAACGGAAAATACAATGCTCAAGGATATTCAGGAGGTTCTCTACAGCGAGGAGACCATCGCCGCGATGGTGAAGCGCGTGGGCGAGGAGATTTCGCGGGATTATGCGGATAAAAATCTGCTGCTTGTCAGCGTGCTCAAGGGCTCCGTCGCCTTTATGGCGGACCTGATGCGCGCCATTCAGGTGCCGGCCCGGATTGATTTTATGTCGGTTTCGAGTTATGGGTCCGGCACAAAAACTTCCGGTGTTGTCAAGATCATCAAGGATCTCGATATCAACCTGAAGGGGTACGATATCGTCATCGTCGAGGACATCCTCGACAGCGGCAAGACGCTGCACTACCTTGTGAACCTGCTCAAAAGCCGCGAGCCGAACAGCATTGAAATCTGCACGCTGTTCGATAAGCCCGAGCGCCGCGAGGTCGATGTGCACGCGAAGTACATAGGCTGTGCAATTCCCGACGCTTTTATCGTCGGTTACGGCCTGGATTACGATGAAAAATACAGGAATCTGCCGTTTGTCGGCGTGCTGAAGCCGGAGGTTTACGGCGCCTGAAGCGGCGGTCCTGCTTATTTTGAATAGATAGCAGACCAAAAGTCTGTATTCCGGGAGGTCGGAACTTGAATTATAATAAAAAAATCATTCGAAATCTTGTCATTTACCTCGGTGTGCCGATCCTGATCTTTTTCGTTCTTTTCTTTATGTTTACGCAGAACAGGACGACGCAGGTGGAGTTGAAGTATTCGGATGTGCTCGAATACTTCGAGGCGGGACAGGTCAGCAGCTACAAGCTGGACCTCGGCACAGGCGCGATGGAGATGAAAATCACAGACGATAACGGCAAGGAAAGCCTTGTCCGTTACACCGTGCCGAACATCAGCCTGTTTTACAACGACGTCTCCGATGATATCCAAGCCTACAACGAGGCGCATCCGAATAACAAAATGGTGCAGGATGTCCTGCGTCCAGCCGAAACAAGCTGGCTTGTCAGCCTGATCCCGACGCTCCTGATGATCGGCCTGCTGGTTGTTTTCTGGGTCTTCATGATGAAGCGCATGGGCGGAGGCGGCGCCGGAAATCAGATGAATTTCGGCAAAGCGAAGGTCAAGCAGATCGGCGACGAGAAGCGCCGCACCACATTTGCGGATGTTGCGGGTGCCGATGAGGAGAAAGAAGAGCTGCGCGAAATTGTGGAGTTCCTAAAGCGCCCGAATAAGTTTAACGAGCTCGGCGCGCGTATTCCGAAGGGCGTGCTGCTGGTTGGCCCTCCGGGCACCGGTAAAACGCTGCTCGCGCGCGCTGTGGCCGGCGAGGCTGGCGTGCCGTTCTTCTCCATTTCCGGCTCTGATTTCGTCGAGATGTTTGTCGGCGTCGGCGCATCGCGTGTACGCGACTTGTTCGATAAGGCCAAGAAGAATCACCCCTGCATCATCTTCATCGATGAGATCGACGCGGTCGGCCGCCAGCGTGGCGCGGGCCTCGGCGGTGGCCACGATGAACGTGAGCAGACGCTGAATCAGCTGCTCGTTGAGATGGACGGGTTCGGCGCGAACGAAGGCGTCATCATGATTGCGGCGACAAACCGCCCCGATATTCTGGATCCGGCGCTGATGCGTCCCGGCCGTTTTGACCGTCAGGTCACAGTCGGTTATCCGGACATCAAGGGGCGTGAAGACATCCTGCGCGTGCATGCGAAAGGAAAGCCGCTCGCGCCGGACGTCAATCTGGGTACGATTGCAAAATCCACGGCTGGCTTCACCGGCGCGGATCTTGAGAACCTGCTGAATGAAGCGGCGCTGCTCGCAGCGCGCAAGGATCGCCGGGCCATCACGATGGCGGAGATCGAAGAGGCGACAATCAAGGTCGTCGTCGGTACCGAGAAGAAGAGCCGCGTCATGAGCGATAAGGAAAAGAAGCTTACCGCGTACCACGAGGCCGGCCACGCGGTCGCAACGTACTACTGCGATTCTCAGGATCCGGTTCACCAGATTTCCATTATCCCGCGCGGCATGGCGGGCGGCTATACCATGCACCTGCCGACGGAAGATAAATCCTACAAGAGCCGCAACGAGATGAAAGAAGAGCTGATCGTCCTGCTTGGCGGCCGTGTTGCCGAGGCGCTCGTGCTCGACGATATTTCCACCGGTGCTTCCAATGACATTGAACGCGCGACGAAGATGGTCCGCGCGATGGTGACAAAGTACGGCATGAGCGACCGGCTCGGACCGATCACTTACGGCACCGATACAAGCAACCCGTTCCTCGGCAAGGAAATGGGCCATGTGAGCAACTATTCGGAAGAGACTGCGGCGGAGATCGACGAAGAAGTCAAGTCGATTATCTTTGACGCTTATCAGAAAACGGAGAAAGTGCTCTCCGACCACATCGATATTCTGCACCGTCTGGCCGGCGTGCTTTTCGAGAAAGAAAAACTCGATGCGGAAGAGTTCATCGACGTCATTGAGGGTCGCCTATTGCCGAGCGGTATGGGGCAGGCAGAACCGGCCGGTATTCCGGCGGCATCGGCGGAACCCGCAGAAGAAGCGCCGGAAACCGATCCGGCAGACAACCCCGAAAAACAGGATTAACCTTGAACGAAAAGGGAATGTGAAGTGCATTCCCTTTACGTTTGTTTATGCCGGATTTATACGGCGGACGGCGCGGCACGGCGGCCGATCGCCCGATCCGGAGCGATTCTGCTGAAAGGAGCGAACGCTATGGCAAAAAAACAGAAGTATGGCAACGACAGCATTACAAGCCTCAAAGGTGCCGAGCGCGTGCGCCTGCGTCCGGCAGTCATTTTCGGTTCGGATGGGCTCGACGGCTGCGAGCATGCCATTTTTGAAATTCTGTCCAACTCCATCGACGAAGCACGCCAGGGCTATGGCAAGGAGATCACCATTACACGTTTTCTCGATCAGTCGATTGAGGTGGAGGACCACGGCCGCGGCATCCCGGTCGATTACAACAAGCGCGAAGAGCGCTTCAACTGGGAGCTTGTTTTCTGTGAGATGTACGCGGGCGGCAAGTACAACAACAACGACGGCGGCAGCTATGATTTTGCGCTGGGACTGAATGGTCTCGGCCTCTGTGCGACACAGTATGCCTCGGAATATATGGATGCGGATATCCGCTACGATGGCTTTCGGTATACGCTGCACTTTGAACACGGCGAGAATGTCGGCGGGCTGAAGAAAGAGCCGTACGCCAAAAAAGACACGGGCTCGGTCATCCGCTGGAAGCCGGATATCCAGGTATTTACGGATATTGCGGTGCCGGTGGAATACTATCTGGATACGATCCGCCGCCAGGCGATCGTCAACGCTGGCGTTCGCTTTGTTTTTAGAAATGAAACGGCGCCGAAAAAATTTGAGACGACAGTCTTCTGCTATGAAAACGGCATCGAGGATCATGTGCGCGCGCTTTGCGGTGAGGACGCGATGACGTCTGTGCAGGTTTGGCAGGCGGAGAAAAAGGTTCGGGACCGTGAAGATCTTCCCCTTTACAATGTGAAGATCAACGTCGCGTTTGCTTTCTCGAATCGGCTCCATCTGACGGAGTATTACCACAATTCCAGCTGGCTGGAATATGGCGGCGCGCCGGATAAGGCGGTGCAAAATGCCTTCGTCTATCAGATCGACGCATACCTGAAGCAGAACGGCAAGTACAACAAGTCGGAAAGCAAGATCAAGTTTCAGGATGTTGAGGACTGCCTTGTTCTGGTCATGTCTTCCTTTTCGACGATGACCTCCTATGAAAACCAGACGAAAAAGGCGATCAACAACAAGGGGATTCAGGAAGCGATGGTGGAGATGCTCCGCCACAACCTCGAAATCTATTTTATTGAGAACCCGATGGAGGCCGAAAAGATCGGCGCGCAGGTGCTGATCAACAAGCGTTCGCGCGAGGATGCCGAGCGCACCCGATTGAACCTCAAGGGCAAGCTGACGGCAAAAATGGACATCACCGGGCGCGTGGCCAAATTTGTCGATTGCCGGTCGAAAGACCCGGCCGAGCGTGAGATCTTCATCGTGGAGGGCGATTCGGCCCTCGGCGCGGTCAAACAGGCGCGCGACCCCAACTACCAGGCAATCATGCCGATCCGCGGCAAAATCCTCAATTGCCTGAAGGCGGATTACGATAAGATTTTCAAAAGTGAGATCATCACCGACCTGATCAAAGTGCTGGGATGCGGCGTGCAGGTCAAATCCAAAGCCAACAAGAATTTGGCGACCTTCGATATGGACAATCTGCGCTGGAGCAAAATCATCCTGTGCACCGATGCGGACGTCGACGGCTTCCACATTCGTACCATGCTGCTGACGATGCTCTACCGCTTGACGCCCGAGCTTATCAACCACGACAAGGTGTTCATCGCGGAATCGCCGCTCTATGAGATCACTTCGAAAGATAAGACGTACTTTGCCTACAACGAACGGGAGAAGGAGCAGTTTCTCGAGGAACTCAAAGGCCAGAAATTTACGATTCAGCGTTCGAAAGGCCTCGGCGAAAACGATCCCGACATGATGAATCTCACGACGATGAATCCGAAAACCCGCCGCCTCATTCAGGTCAATCCGGGTGAGGTGGAACGCACGGCCGCGATGTTTGACATGCTGCTCGGCGATAATCTCGCTGCGCGCAAGGATTATATCGCCGAGCACGGCAGCGAATATATGGACGATCTGGACGTTTCCTGACGGGGCCGGACCCGCTGCGGCGGCTCCCATTTGAAAGATAAGGAGGGAAGACATGGCGAGAAAAAAACAGCAGTCGAGACGCGAGAATACGACGAAGATGCAGGGGTTTATCGCGGGCGCGGGCGAAATTGTCGAGCAGGACATCAACGATACCATACGGCAGAACTTCATGCCGTATGCGATGAGTGTCATCCTGTCGCGCGCAATTCCGGAAATCGACGGTTTCAAACCATCACACCGCAAGCTGCTCTATACCATGTATAAAATGAACCTGCTCGGTTCGGCGCGCACAAAGAGCGCCAACATCGTCGGCCAGACGATGAAATTGAACCCGCACGGCGATGCCGCCATCTACGATACGATGGTGCGTCTTTCGCGCGGCTATGAGGCGCTTTTGCACCCGTATGTCGATTCCAAGGGCAATTTCGGCAAATTCTATTCGCGCGACATGGCCTGGGCCGCATCGCGCTATACCGAGGCGCGGCTCGATCCCATCTGCCGCGAGCTGTTCCGCGATATTGACAAGGATACCGTCGATTTTGTAGACAACTACGACAGCACGATGCAGGAGCCGACGCTGCTGCCTGCGGCATTCCCGTCGGTGCTCGTCAACGCGAATACCGGCATCGCGGTCGGCATGGCGTCGTCCATCTGTCCGTTTAACCTCGCAGAGGTCTGCCAGACGGCGATCGAGCTGATGCGCAATCCGAAGCATGACCTGTTTACGACGATGCAGGCGCCGGATTTTCCGGGTGGCGGACAGATTATCTTCGACCGCGCGGCGATGGAGCAGATCTACAAAACCGGGCGCGGCAGCATCCGCGTGCGCGCGCGGTACACGTATGACAAGGGCGAAAACTGCATCGACATCACGCAGATCCCGCCGACAACCACAATTGAGGCAATTGTCGAAAAAGTGGTCGATCTCGTGAAACAGGGCAAGCTCAAGGAGCTGACGGATATCCGCGACGAGACGGGTCTCGATGGACTCAAGATCACGATCGATCTCAAGCGCGGCACGGATCCGGACAAGCTGATGCAGCGCCTGTTTAAAATGACGGCGCTGGAAGACAGTTTTGCCTGCAACTTTAACGTGCTGATTGCCGGCGTGCCGCGTGTACTCGGCGTGCGCGAGCTGCTCGAGGAGTGGACGGCGTTCCGCATCGAATGTGTGCGCCGCCGCACGCATTTCGACCTTTCGAAGAAGAAGGAAAAGCTTCATCTCCTGTACGGCCTCAAAACGATTTTACTGGACATCGACAAGGCGATTCGCATCGTGCGGGAGACCGAGGAGGAAAGCGAAGTTGTGCCAAACCTCATGATTGGGTTTGGCATCGACGAAGTGCAGGCCGAATATGTGGCGGAGATCAAGCTGCGCCACCTGAACCGCGAATTTATTCTGAAGCGCACCGAGGAAATCGAGAGCCTTGAAGCGGAGATCCGCGAGCTTGAAGCGATCCTCGCATCCAAGTCGCGCATCAAGACGATCATCGCGCGCGAGCTTTCGGGCATCGCCGGAAAGTACGGCCAGCCGCGCCGCAGCCTGATCCTCTATGCCGATGAGATTCGCGAGGAGGAGCCGGTTGAGGAGATCCCTGATTATCCGGTGAATCTGTTCTTTACACAGGAAGGCTATTTCAAGAAAATCACGCCGCTTTCTCTGCGCATGGGCGGTGAACAGAAGCTCAAGGAGGGCGACGCCATTGTGGATCAGCTGGAGGCGACCAACGCGGCGGAACTTCTGTTTTTCTCCGATCGGGCGCAGGTCTACAAGATGCGCGCGTCGGATTTTGCCGATACCAAGGCGAGTGTGATGGGCGAATATATCCCGGCGCGCGTGCAGATGGAAGAAGGCGAAAACGCAGCGGCGCTGGCGGTCACGACGGATTACAGCGGCTACATGCTGTTTGTCTTTGAAAACGGCAAGGTCGCAAAGGTGGAGCTTGCTGCCTACAGCACAAAGACAAACCGGCGTAAGCTCGTAAATGCGTATTCGGATAAATCGCCGCTTGTCGCGGCGATCCAGATTGCCGAGGACTGCGACGTACTGCTGACATCGTCGAGTGGCCGCATGCTGCTGTTCAATACGGGGCCGATTGCGCCGAAAACGACGAAAAACACACAGGGCGTCGCAGCGATGACGCTCAAAAAGGGACAGCGCGTTTTGAAGGCCGTCGTCTATCGTGAGGGCGACCTGCAAAATCCGGCGCGCTTCAAAAAGAAAATCCCCGCGCTCGGCGCATTGCCGAATGGCGGGGAGCACAGTGACGCGCAGATATCCATGTAAACAGGCGCCGGCTGCGGTGCAAACGGAGGAGGAGAATCAGCATGATTTCCATCGATCTCAGCGGAAAGATCGCGCTCGTCACGGGCGGTTCCGGCCAGCTCGGCCGCGTCATGGTACGCCGGCTTGCTGCGGCGGGCGCGGATATTCTCGTACATTACCATCAAAATCGGGAACAGGCGATGTCGCTCGTTCAAACGCTTGCGGCAGCGGGCACGCGCGCCGCAGCCGTGCAGGCCGACGTCACAGATTTCGAAAGCGTTCTGCACATGCGGGACGAAGCCGCGCGCTTCGGCAGTCCAGATATCGTCGTGAACAACGCCGTGATCCAATACGCGTGGAAGGATATTCTGGAGCAGGATACGGCGGATTTTTACAGCCAGTTTGCCTCGACCGTCATGCACAACACGTATATGTTCAAGGCATTTGCGCCGGCGATGCTTGAAAAGGGCGCGGGAAAGTTCGTTGTCATCAATACCGAATGCGCCATGCGGTGCGATCCTGGCGCGGCGGCGTATTCCGCTGCAAAGCGTGGGCTGGACGGCTTGTGCCGCTCGTTTGCCAAAGAGGTCGGCAGCCGTGGCATCACGGTGAATCAGGTGGCGCCCGGCTGGATGATCACGGAGCGTGAGCGCGCCGCAGGCGCCGTAACCAGCGGCGACTATGTCGACAGCGTGCCGATGGGGCGGCGCGGCTATGACGAAGACATCGCGGACGCCGTTCTGTTCTTTGCGAGCGGGCTTTCCGATTTCATCACCGGCGCGTTTCTCTCCGTTTCCGGCGGCCGCGTCATGCCGACGATTTGACAGTGGGATTTTTTGCCTCCAATGGCCGAAGTTTAGACTGTGATTTGGAGCGAACCCCATATAAGCGGCGATGCGCGGCTCACGCTTTGAATTTCATTTCATCCAACAGTGCGAGCACGAAATCTTTCGAGAGGGTAGAAGCTTGCACACAGTTTTGCTCGAAGTGGCCGGTGCCGCTGTGATCGGCCGTATCCGTAATGGTGCGTACAGCGAGGAAGGGGATGCCGTTTACATGGCAAACATGTGCGACAGCGGCTGTTTCCATATCCACGGATAACGGCTGAAAGGATGTGTTGATCGCATCCCGGCCTTTGTCTGCAATAAAGGCCTCACCGGTGACCATGCGCCCAAAATGTACAGGCCGGTCTGCGTTCTGCTTTTCAGCAGCAGCACGGGCAAGCGCGAGCAGCCGCGCATCAGCTTGAAACCAAACCGAGTCCATCCACGGATGAAAATCAGTCAGAATTTTTCCGGCGATGTCGTGGTAGGCAACTTCCGTAGAAACGACCGTGTCCAGAATTTGAAGTGCCGGATGCATACCGCCGGCGGTCCCGGCGTTGATTATAGTGTCTACGCCGAAGTGATCGATCAGGATCTGTGCGGCGATGGCTGCATTGACCTTACAGGCGCCGCTGAACAGCATGACCACAGGGACGCCGTTCAAGCTACCCACGTGAATCTTTAGCATGGCTTTTTCTACGATACGCATGTTTTGCAGGCAGGGCAGAAACGGGGCTAGTTCCCGGTCGCCTGCACAAAGAATGCCGATTTTTGAATCCATGTTTTCCACCTCCTTTTTTCTCAATTATAGGGGAAAGCGGAAAAATGTCAACGGCAGGCAAAAAATCAGCCCTCCGGCAAAACGTCCATCCACCATGTTTTCCCGCTCATCGGTGGATGAACGTCGGAGGGCTGGCTTTTTCCGGCCGGTCTGTCTGCGCTGCCGGCCGTCGAACCGGTTGGCAAACCCGCTTTTTGGGAGACACAAACAGGTTTAGCTCCGTTATGAAAACGTGTTGGAATTATGTTCTGTCGAAGGGCAGGCAACATACAGTCCGTACCGAATCTTTGCCGTCTGCCGTCCTTTGGGGCGGCCGCATGGCGCTTTTTTGAGCGTCGGTTCGCTTCGATCCGGGACGCACAAACGCGTGACTGTGATTGCCGTACTCGTATTATGGCCCGCAAAAAGGCGCTTATGCGGGAAATTTCTAAAAAATGTGGTTGCAAATTTACCGGCTTTATGCTATGATGGAAAAGCTATCAACAGAAAGATTATACGCGGCATCGCATGCAGGTGGCGGCTCAACCGCCAAAGCCTTCTGCGCGGTATCGCTTTGGCAGAAGGAGGTTAAACCATGGGCGTTGTTGAAGTTATTTTCGGAATCATTCTGCTTGTGTTCTCGATCGCGATCATTCTCGTTGTCCTTTTGCAGGAAGGCCATCAGCAGAACATCGGCGCGGTGATGGGCGGTGCGGATACGTTCCTTTCCAAGAATAAGTCCCGCTCCATCGATGCATTTCTCGCGCGCTGGACGAAGTTCATAGCGCTGGGCTTTTTCGCACTGGTCATTGCGATCAACATCATCATGTATTTCACAAAATAATAGCTGCGAAAAAAGGCCTCGCTTTGGGTGAGCTTCCGCTCGCCGGAATGCGGGGCTTTTGTTTTGTTTGGGCCCCCTCCACGGGGAGTATTATGGTTAGTAAAGGCGGGAACAACAATGTATGAGGAAATAGAGGGCCTGACGCGTGCGCTGTGCGCTGCGCATGGCACGCCGGGCTGTGAGGAAGAAGCGTTTCGCGCGGCGGAAGCGGCACTTTCGTTTTGCGACGCGGTGTATACCGATGCGCTCAGCGGCGTAACGGGCGTTCTGGGCGATCAAAACGCCAGGCGCCGCATTTTGCTCGATGCGCACATCGACCAGATCGGCATGGTCGTTACGAACATCGATGAAAACGGATTCCTGCGTGTGACAAACGTCGGCGGTGTCGATTGCCGTACAATGCCGGGCAGTCCGGTGACCATCTACGGCAAAGAGACGCTGACCGGGGTGGTCTGCACACTGCCGCCGCACCTTGCCAAGGCCGATGCGGAGAAGATGAAGCCGGTTTCCGAACAGGCGATTGATCTCGGCCTCAGCCGCGCGCAAGCAGAACAGCTCGTCTCCGTCGGCGACCGTGCGGTGCTGACGAATCCGCTCAGAAAGCTGCTCGGCAATCGAATCTCCGGTACGGCGCTCGATGACCGCGCCGGCTGCGCCTGTATCATCCGGGCAGCGCAGCTTGTGCGGGAAAAGCTTTCCGATTGCTGCGTGTTGGTGGTTTGTTCCACGCGCGAAGAGGTCGGCGGACAGGGGGCGAAACTGCGCACGTATGCGCTCGAGCCGACCGAGGCCATTGCGGTGGACGTTTCCTTTGCGAAGCAGCCGGGCGTCTCGGAACTGCCGGCGGAACTCGGCGGCGGTCCCATGATCGGCTTTTCCGCCGCGCTTGACCGAAAAATCAGCAAACGCCTGGTGGCGCTGGCAAGACAGCGCGGCATTCCCTATCAGATCGAGGCCATGGGCGGCCGCACGGGCACAAACTGCGACACGATTGGCGTATCGCGTGCCGGCGTGCGCTGCGGGTTAATTTCGATTCCGCAGCGCAACATGCACACGCCAGCCGAGGTCTGCGATCTCGAGGATATGGAAAACATTGCGCGGCTACTGGCGGCGTACATCACGGACGGGGTGGAGGAATAAACTATGGAAAATATGGAACTTCTGGAAAAGCTCTGCACGGCGATCGGCGTGTCCGGCGAAGAGGACGAAGTCCGCGCGTTGATCTTAAAAGAAATTACCCCGCTGGCCGATCGGATCGAGGTCACACCGCTTGGAAATATCGTCGCGTTCAAACAGGGCCAAAAGCGTCCTGTGAAGAAGTTGATGCTCTGCGCGCATATGGATGAAGTGGGTTTCGTGGTTACGAACATCACGGAAGACGGTTTTCTCAAATTTCAGACGATCGGCGGTATTCGCCCTGAAATTCTGTCGGGGCGTCCCGTGCTCGTGAACGGTGCGGTTCCCGGTGTAATCTGCGCCAAACCGGTACACCTGATGGATGAAAACGAACGCGTCAAGTCGGTTCCGGTGGATGCGCTCGCGATCGATATCGGCGCGTCGACCCGGGCGGAAGCGGAAGCTGTCGTGCAGATCGGCGACAATGCTTCATTTTTGCCGTTCTTTGAAGTGTCGCACGGCACGGTTAAAGCGAAAGCGCTCGACGACCGTACCGGCTGCTTCGTGCTGATCGAGCTGATGCGCACGGCGTTGGAATTTGACACGTACTTTGTGTTTTCCGTACAGGAGGAAATCGGCCTGCGCGGCGCCGGCACTGCGGCGTATATCGTGGAGCCGGACGCAGCCATTGTGCTCGAGGGTACGACGGCGGGCGATGTGGCCGGCGTGGAACCGATCGATGCAGTTTGCCATCTTGGCCGCGGTCCGGCGGTTGCCTTTATCGATAAGCGCACGATTTTTTCTCGCGCCTTTTTCCGCCGTGCGCTGGAAATTGGCCGGGAAAACGGCATGGCCTGTCAACCGAAAACAGCGAGTGCGGGCAGCAACGATGCGGGCGTCATCCACGTGACGAAAGCCGGTGCGCAGACCATCACGCTTGCGGTGCCCTGCCGCTACATCCACGGCCCAGTCGCTATGGCGTGTGTCATCGACATTGAAAATACAATTCGCCTGACTGCGCAGCTCATGGCGGAAATCGCGGGCGGGCTGGTCGGATGATCCGCCTCGCGGAAAGCATGGAGGTGCTGCGTCCGCGATGTGGCTCGGCCTTTGGCTGTCAGATTCTGTCGACTGCGGCGGCGTACGGTTTTGCCCTGCCGTTTGCGCAGTTCTGGACGGACAACACGGCAGCGTACGGCAAGCTTGACGGTGTGCTGCGCATCGCAGGCACAGTGGCCAATGCCGATGAAACACGCGCGTTTTTGGGCGCGGTTGGCGCCGAGCGTGTGTTTTGCAGTTTAGGGAATGCGGAAAAGCTTGACCTGCGGATTTTGTCTCGCGGTGTTGTGCTTCAAAAGCAGCTTGCGGGCCACAAGACGGAACGGACGGCGCCGTCTGTGCGCGATCTGTACACGGTATTCGCTGCAAATGGTATGGTCGGCGATTTCGAACCGTTTTATCTCGATCTCTCACATCGGCTGCGGCACGATGCGGCGTGTGCGGCGGAAATCCGCGAGCAGAACACGGCGGTCGCGGCCGCAGCAGCGGTTTACGCGGACAGCAGCGCGCTGATCACCGCCGTCGGTGTCTTGCCGTCCCGGCACAGGCGCGGCTATGGACGGGCGGTGCTTCGGGCGGTGGAATCGCAGCTTGGCGAACGACGCGCTTATGTGCTGCGTGCAGAGCGCGAAAACGAACGCTTTTATGCCCTGTGCGGCTATGCGCCCTGCGGTGCGTGGTGCGAGGGTGTTTTGAAATAACAATTGCGGGCCTGCCGCGCTGCGGTGCGGATGGATGCCCGGGGAAAGGACGTCTCCGCAGGGCGGGGACGGGGTGAAAAAGATGTATGAGTTTTTTAATATTGACAGCCGTATTCTGAAAGCGGCGGAGGCGGCGGAGGGTGAGGCCGCGCCGTATCTCGAAAAAATCGCTGTGGTGCAGCGGTACAACCAGGAAAAGATGCAGGCGGCGTTCATGCGCGCCGGCGTCAGCGAGAGCCATTTTGTCGCAACGACCGGTTACGGCTACGGTGATCGCGGGCGCGACGTGCTCGATGCAGTCTACGCCTATGCGCTTGGTGCGGAGGATGCGCTCTGCCGCTACAATTTCGTCAGCGGTACGCATACGCTGACTGTCGCGCTGTTCGGCGTGCTGCGTCCGGGCGACACCATGCTTTCCGTGACCGGCATGCCGTACGATACGTTACAGGGCGTTATCGGCCTTTCGGGTGACGGCTGCGGTTCGCTGAAAGAATTCGGCATCCATTACGAGCAAGTCGACCTGCTGCCGGACGGTACGCCGGACTATGCGGCCATGGAAACGGCGATTACGCCGCGCCACCGCATGGTGTATATCCAGCGCTCGCGCGGGTACAGCCTGCGTCCGTCGCTTTCTGTAGAGGAAATCGGCCGCATCGCGGAGATTGCCAAGCGCCGCGCTCCCGGCTGTATCGTGATGGTCGATAACTGCTACGGCGAGTACGTGCAGAAGATTGAACCGACAGCCGTCGGCGCCGATTTGATGGCCGGTTCGCTGATCAAGAATCCCGGCGGCGGCATTGCGCCGACCGGCGGCTATATCGCAGGCCGCCGCGACCTTGTCGAAATGTGTGCGTACCGGCTGACCACGCCGGGTACAGGCCGGGAGATCGGCTGCACGCTCGGCAACAACCGCGAGCTGTTTATGGGCACGTTCCACGCGCCGAATGTCACGGGCGAGGCGCTCAAGACCGCGGTGTTTACGGCGGCGCTCTTCGCGCGCTTCGGCTATGATGTCACGCCGCACTTCGACGAACCACGCGCCGACATCATCCAGGCTGTGCAGCTGCGCGAACGTGGGGCGCTGTGCGCCTTTGTCCGCGGCATCCAGCATGGCGCGCCGGTCGATTCCTTTGTCGTGCCGGAGCCGAGCCCGATGCCCGGCTATGACAGCGATGTGATTATGGCCTCCGGGTCGTTCACGCTCGGTTCCTCGATCGAGCTTTCGGCAGATGCGCCGCTGCGCGAGCCGTACGCCGCGTGGATGCAGGGCGGCGTCAACTTCAACAGCGGCCGCCTCGGCGCCATCCTTGCCGCGCAGTCCATGCTGCAGGCCGGTTATTTGGAAAACCTGTAAGGCTTGTCAAACGTGGGGAGAACGCAATATTTGGCACAAAATAGCACGGTTTTGTCTTTGCTTCGGATAAAAACCGTGCTATAATTTTATCAGCCCAGTATGGTGGGCGGGGAGGAAAGGAAAATGGCAAAGTTAATTGTGCTGCGCGGCAATTCGGGCAGCGGCAAAACCACAGTGGCGAAGGCGCTGCAGGAAAAAATCGGGCCGAATACGATGCTGATTTCGCACGATATGGTGCGCATGCAGATGCTGCACGTGTGGGGGGCGCTCGGCATTGAAAAATCGCTGCCGTTGATGATTCAGCTTGTAAAATACGGCCACGCCCATTCAGAGGTCACGATCCTCGAGGGCATTTTGGCGTCTGACGATTACGCGCCGCTGTTTGACGCGTGTGTGGCACTGTACGGCGACGATATTTTCGCCTATTATTACGACCTTTCGTTTGAGGAAACGGTGCGGCGTCATGCTACAAAGCCGAACCGCGATGATTTCGGCACAGCGGACATGCGCCGCTGGTGGCGGGGAAAGGATTGCCTCGAGCAGGTTCAGGAAACCATTTTGAATCAGGATGTAACCCTGAAGGAAGCGGTGGAGTCCATCTATCGCAACGTGATGGGAAAAGACCAATAATTCCGGGAGGAAAAGAAAAATGCGGGACAGAAAAAAAGCACGTGAAAAAGCAAAGGCGCTTGTGGCGCAGATGACGATTGAAGAGCGCGCCGCACAGCTCAAATACGATGCGCCGGCCATTGAGCGGCTGGGCATCCCGGCCTACAACTGGTGGAACGAGGCGCTGCACGGCGTGGCCCGCGCCGGTACGGCGACGATGTTTCCGCAGCCGGTCGCCATGGCGTCGATGTTCGACGAAGCGATTGTGCAAAAAATCGGCGATGTTGTCGCGACGGAGGCGCGCGCCAAATACAACGAGGCCGTAAAGCACGGCGACCACGACATTTACAAGGGCCTGACATTCTGGTCGCCGAACATCAACCTGTTTCGCGACCCGCGCTGGGGACGCGGGCAGGAGACGTACAGTGAGGACCCGTATCTCACAGCGCGGCTCGGCGTTGCGTATATCCATGGCCTGCAGGGCGACGGCGAATATCTGAAGGTTGCGGCGTGCGCAAAGCATTTTGCCGTGCACAGCGGTCCGGAAGCGCTGCGCCATGAATTCGACGCGGAAGTCAGCCTGAAGGATCTGTGGGAGACGTATCTGCCCGCGTTCGAAGCGGCCGTCCGGGAAGGCGGGGTCGAAGCCGTCATGGGCGCGTACAACCGCACGCTCGGCGAGCCGTGCTGCGGCAGCGATCTTTTGATGCGGCAGATTCTGCGCGGCAAGTGGGGATTTGAGGGACACTATGTTTCCGATTGCTGGGCGATTGCCGACTTCCATAACCACCACCATGTCACGGCCACGGCGCCCGAATCCGCGGCGCTTGCGCTTAAAATGGGCTGCGATGTCAACTGCGGCAACACGTACCTGCATCTCTTGCAGGCGCTCAAGGCGGGACTCATCACGGAAGAGGATATTACGACTGCGGCCGAACGCCTGTTTACGACGCGCTTCCTGCTCGGCGAGTTCGACGACGATTGCGCGTATAACGCGATTCCGTATGAAGTGGTCGAGTGCCCGGAACACCTCGCGCTGAGCGAGGAAGCGGCGCGGCGCAGTGTTGTACTGCTGAAGAACGACGGCATTCTGCCGCTGCACCTTGAAAAAATTAAAACAATTGGCGTTATTGGCCCGAACGCGAACGACCGCATGGCGCTCATCGGCAATTATCACGGTACGGCCTCCCGCTACATCACGGTGCTCGAGGGCATCCAGGACTTTGTCGGGGATAAGGCGCGCGTGCTTTACGCCGAAGGCTGTCATCTCTACCGCGACCGTGTCGAAGGGCTTGCCCAACCGGGCGACCGCCTTGCGGAGGCGCAGACGGTTGCCGAGCACAGCGACGTCGTCGTGCTGGTTGTCGGTCTCAACGAAAACCTCGAGGGGGAGGAAATGCACGAGAGCAACGCCGGCGGCTCCGGCGATAAAGCAGACCTGCGCCTGCCTGCACCGCAGCGGAAGCTGATGGAGGCGGTTGCCGATACCGGCAAGCCGGTGGTGTTGATCAATATGACCGGCAGCGCGATGGACCTGCGTTTTGCGGACACGCATTTTTCCGCTGTTGTGCAGGGGTGGTACCCGGGTGCGCGCGGCGGCAAGGCGATCGCGGAGCTTTTGTTCGGCCAATATGCGCCCAGCGGTAAGCTGCCCGTCACATTCTATAATTCGGCGGACGATCTGCCCGCTTTCACGGATTATGCGATGGCCAACCGCACGTACCGGTATTTTAAGGGCGACGTGCTCTATCCGTTTGGGTTCGGCCTGACCTACGGCAAAACCGCGGTGACGGACGCATCGGTCCGCAAGGTCGAAGGCGGCTGGCTGGTGGCTGCCACAGCTACGCATGAGGGGCCGGCCGCGGACGATGTCGTCGAAGTTTACATCCGCGACAATGAATCGGCTTTTGCTGTGTCGAACCACAGCCTGTGCGGATTCCATCCCGTTTCCTTTGCAGGCGCCGAATCGAAGACGGTGGAAATTTTTGTGCCGGACACGGCGGTTACCGTCGTCGATGACTGCGGTGTGCGCCGCGTGGACAGCCATAGCTTTACGCTGTTCGTCGGCATTTCCCAACCGGATGCACGAAGCTGCGCGTTGACCGGTACGCAGCCGGTAGCGGTGGAACTGCATCTCTAAAATAAGCTTTGCGGATTGCAGGCGGGGCGGCGCAGCGGCGGCCGTCCCGCTTGCTGCCTTTAAAAAACGAAGGGCGATGCCTTTACAAACAGCGGAAAAAGTCGTATACTGTTAAGCGTAAATGAATCGGAAGGGGAGAGCAGGTTGCGGACAGTCAGCGATTTTTCAAAGGGCAAGATTTCGGTCAATATCCTGCGTCTTGCGACGCCGATGGTGCTCGCGCAGCTCGTCAACGTCCTGTACAACATTGTCGACCGCATGTACATCGGCCATATGCCGGAGGCCTCCGTCAATGCGCTGACCGGCGTCGGCGTAACCTTTCCGATCCTCCTGATTGTCACAGCATTTGCAAACCTGTTCGGCACAGGCGGCACACCCCTGTTTTCCATGGCGCGCGGGGCGGCGCAGCATGAGAACGGAGGCGATGCGCAGCGCAAGCGTGCGGCGACCGTGATGAACAGCACGTTTTTGCTGCTTGTGATCACCGGCGTGGCGCTTACGGTTCTGGTGTTGCTTGTGAAGGAGCCGTTTCTCTATATGTTCGGCGCGAGTGAAGTCACCTATCCGTATGCGGACAGCTACATCACGATTTATATGTTCGGCAGTGTGTTCGTCATGATTTCTCTCGGCATGAACGGCTTCATCAACGCGCAGGGCTTTGCAAACAAGGGCATGCTCACGGTGCTCATCGGCGCGGTTCTGAATATCGTGCTGGATCCACTGTTCATCTTCGCGCTGGATATGGGCGTGAGCGGTGCGGCGTTGGCGACGGTGATCTCGCAATTTGCTTCGGCGCTGTGGGTTATTCGTTTCCTCACCGGCAAAAAAACGTTGTATAAGCTCGATTTCCGGCATATGCGGCTCCAAATCAAGCTGGTATGGGAGATTGTATCGCTCGGTGCGGCGGGCTTTATCATGAGCTTTACGACGAGCGCGGTGCAGATCGTCTGCAATACGATGCTCGCTCAGTTTGGCGGCGACCTGTTCGTCGGCGTCATGACGGTTATCAACTCGATCCGTGAGGTGACCTTCGCACCGGTCAGCGGTATGACAAGCGCCGCAAACCCGGTGATGGGGTTCAACTATGGCGCGCAGGAATACCGGCGCGTGCGCGTGGCCATCCGCTTCATTACGTTCATCTGCGTCGGTTATATGGGGCTGGTGTGGTTGCTCTTGATGCTGTTTCCCCGGTTCTTCATCAATATTTTCAACGATGATCCGGCGCTTGTGGAGACGTGCGCAGATTCCATGTTCATCTACTTTTTCGGCTGCTTTATGATGTCGCTACAAATGGCCGGGCAGTCGGCGGCGCAGGCGCTTGGGCGCTCCAAGCAGGCGATTTTCTTTTCGCTGCTGCGCAAGGTCTTTATCGTTATCCCGCTCACGCTGTTGCTGCCGCACGTTCCGGGAATCGGCGTGCACGGCGTGTTTCTTGCCGAGGCCATTTCCAATTTTATCGGCGGCGGTGCGTGTTACCTGACAATGCTCGGCACCATCTGGCGCGAGCTCAAGCAAAAGGAAAAAACTGCGCAGACGCAGACGGCGGCGCAGTTTCCAAAGTAAAAGTTTTCAGAAAAATCAATCGGCGTTTGATCTGGCGGTGTCTTCCGATTCGGAAGCGCCGCTTTCGCTTTCCCCGGCGTCCGTCGCGGCCTGATCCGTCGCGGGATAATCAAAGGTATCCAGCACGGTTCTGCCGTCAAGTACGGTGAAATGTAGCGTGAAGTCCGCATTGCCGCCGTTGAAGACCGTGTAGAGGAGCGCGGGGATATATATGGCCTGGGCTATAGTCCGGTCGCGTTCGGCGCTGTAGCGTTCGGCATCGCTGTGAAGCGTGACGTCTGTGCAGGCGTCGTTGAGCTCGACTGCATCGAGAAAAGGCCATGAGCCGCTTTCCGGCAATGCCGCAAGCTGTGCGTCGAGGCTTTTCCGCAGTGCGGCGCACGCCGCCGCCTGCTCCTCGGCGGTCATCAGCACGGTGCAGGAACCGTCGCTGTTGTCCGACACGTTGCTCAGACCGAGTTTGCGCGCTGTAGCGGCGGGATCAAGGCCGGTCTGGCGGAGCACCGCTCGTGAAAAGGTCACGGAAATTGGCCGGCTTACAACATCCTCCGGTGCGGCGGAGGCCATGGCGCTGCTTTCAGGCGATTCGGCGGTACGGCATCCGGCGGTGGGCAGAAGCAGCAGAACGCTCAGCAGAAGCGCTCCGGTTTTTCGGGCAAAGCGTGTCATAAGACGTGCATCCTTTCTGCGTCCGGCGTGGGACGCGTAGATCGCCTTTCGGGTGGAATCCTTATTCGTATAGCATACCGCATTTTTCGGAAAAAGTCAAAAGAATGCAAAAGTTCTCAAAAACAGGTGGAAAAGTATAGGAAGATATGCTACAATGAAACCAATATACCAGACAAGGAGCTCTTGGAATGTACGGCGCAATTTTAGGGGATATAGCCGGTTCCCGGTTTGAATTCAGCAAACCGGCCGGATTTGATCACAGGACGGTCAGCCTGTTCGGCAGCGGCTGCGCATATACGGATGACACCGTGATGACCATTGCGACAAAATACGCGCTTTTGAACGACATATCTTATGCGAAGGCGTATGGCAAACTCGGACGGATGTACCGGCGCGTGGGATACGGCACATTGTTTCAGAAATGGTTGGATGGACACAGTGAGACGGGTTACGGCAGTTTTGGCAACGGTGCGGCCATGCGCGTCAGCTACATCGCCTACCATTTCAAAAACCTCGAAGAAGTGGAAGAAGCGGCTAAAGAAAGCGCCATGTGCACGCACAACCACATCGAGGGTGTCAAAGCGGCAGTGGCAACAGCTGGCCTGATTTTTCTGGCGCTACAGGGAGAGCGCAAAAAAGAGCTGACGCGTTATTTTGGAAAGGAATTTGAATATCCGGTGCATAAACCGCTTTGGGCGTATCGGCCCAAGGGAAAGTTTGATGCCACGGCGGCGGGGACCATGCCGCTTGCGTTCCGTTGCTTTCTCGAAAGCGAGGATTGGGAGAGCTGCATCCGCAATGTATTCAGTGTGAAGTGCGATACGGACACGGTCGCCTGTATCGCTGGAGGCATAGCGGAAGCATACTATAGGAAGACGGTGCCAAACGCGCAGGAGCTCTTGAAGCAATATCTGATCCAACCGAATGAACTGGGAGAATTCGACCGATTCCTCTATGAGTGGGCGGTTCGGTAAGACCGGGTTCTGTACAACACACCTAAATCAAACGGGAAACAGAAGGGATGGTCACATAGATGATTATAGACACGTATCAGTCGAGTGCGGTTATGCGAATTCTGCAGAGCGGGGAGGTTTACTGGGCGAAGCCCAGCATCTCCTTCAAAGGGGAGTACGCGGCGCTGATCGATATGTTGAATCTCCATTGCGAGTGCCCTATTTTTGGCGTCGTGCACGGACGCAAGCAGAATACCGGCGGACGTGTTTCGGGCGCTGTGCGCATCCGGCTCAATGTGCCAAAGGAATATGTCCGGCTGACGGAGTATTCCGTCTGGGTCGATTTTATGAGCAATTTCAAGTTTACAAGCCGCAAGGATTACAACACCATCATAGTCGGTACCAAGGATGCGAACTCCATAACGCACCAGCGCTTGATTGCTGATTTGAAAAACCAGCGCCCGCTGCATAAATACAAGGTGCCGCAGGCGATTCTCGAATACATTGATCCGAAATGGGTGGTTCGGTATAAGATCATCCGCAACACGCGGGAGCAGGAGGATAAGAAGGAAAAATTCCTGAACTGGTTCCGCCTGTGAAACGGTAAGGGTCTGGAATACTTCGAAAACAGGGGGTAGGGAAACCATGAAAGTCGGCAAGTATATTCTTTCGCTCGATCAGGGAACGACCAGCTCGCGCGCGGTGCTCTTCGACGCGCTGGGCGGTGTGGCCGGTATGGGCCAGCGCGAGTTCCAGCAAATCTATCCAGAGCCCGGCTATGTCGAGCATGACGCGGTGGAGATTTTGCAGACGCAGCTCTACGCGATGCGGCAGGCTGTGCACGAGGCCGGGATCACGGCGGAGGATATCGCGGCGATCAGCATCACGAACCAGCGGGAGACCACCGTTGCCTGGGACGCCGAGTCCGGCATCCCGGTGTGCAATGCGATTGTCTGGCAGTGCCGTCGTACCGCGCCGGAATGCGAGTGGCTCAAGGCGCAGGGATTGGAGGATTATATTCACCGCACGACCGGTCTGATCATTGACCCCTACTTTTCCGGCACGAAAATGAAATGGATCCTCGATAACGTGCCGCGCGCCGGGGAGCTGGCGCGGCAGGGGCGCCTGCGCTTCGGCACGATCGATACATGGCTGATTTTTTCGCTGACCGAGGGCAAAAGCTTTGTGACTGACGTGTCCAACGCGTCGCGCACGATGCTTTTCGATATACAGAAGCTGGACTGGGACGAAAAGATGCTCGAAATCTTCGGAATCCCGCGCGACGCGCTGCCGAAGATCGTGCCTTCCTCCGGTATTGTCGGCATGTGCGCGCCGTCCGTGCTCGGGCGGGAGATCCCGATTGCGGGCATCGCGGGCGATCAGCACGCGGCGTTGTTCGGGCAGTGCTGTTTCGAACGCGGCATGGCGAAGAATACATACGGCACGGGCTGCTTTGTGCTGATGAATACGGGTGAGACGCCGGTCTTTTCCGATCAGGGGCTGATCACCACCGTGGGGTGGCAGATCGGTGATACGGTCACCTATGCGCTGGAGGGCAGCGCCTTTAACGCCGGCTCCGCGATCAAATGGCTGCGCGATGAGCTCGGGCTTATCCGGTCGCCGCAGGAAGCCGATCAGCTCGCCGAAACAGTGCCGGATACGGGTGGCGCCGTGTTTGTGCCCGCGTTCACGGGCCTTGGTGCGCCGTACTGGGATATGTATGCGCGCGGCGCGCTGCTGGGTGTGACGCGCGGCACCTCGAAGGCGCATTTGTGCCGCGCTGTTCTCGAGGCCATCGCGTATGAAAGCCTCGATCTTTTTCGGGCTATGGAAGCCGGCAGCGGCGTGCAGATCTCCGAACTGCGCGTGGATGGCGGTGCGTCGCGCAGCCGCTTCCTCATGCAGTATCAGTCGGACATTCTGCACTGCGCCGTACGCCAGCCGGTCTGCCTCGAAACGACGGCGCTTGGCTCCGCCATGCTGGCCGGCCTTGCGGTCGGCGTGTGGGATTCGCTCGAAGAGCTTTCCACCATTTGGAAACTCGGCCACGCCTATGTGCCGCAGATTCAGCCCGGTGAGGAGGAAACGGCTGTCCGCCGCTGGCATAAGGCGGTGACGCGCAGCCTCGATTGGGCCAATGCGGAATAAATGCAGCCGTGCCGCCAATGCGGCGCGGCTTTTCGGTTAACAAAAGTATTTGACAAAGTTAAGCTGTCGTGGTATTATGGTAGCGTGCTAAATTCAGAAAGGAAGGTGTACACCGATGATCGCCATAATTGATTACGGCGCGGGCAACATCCGCAGTGTGGAAAAGGCGCTTGCGCACATCGGCTGTCAGGTGACGGTCACACGGGACCCGGAAGTACTGCTCGCGGCAGATGCCGCCGTGCTGCCGGGCGTCGGCTCGTTTGGAGACGCTATGCAGGCGCTGCGTGCGCGCGGGCTGGAAGCGCCCATCCGCGCGTTCATCGCATCGGGCAGACCGTTCCTCGGCATTTGCCTTGGTTTGCAGATTTTGTTTGAGAGCAGTGAGGAATCGCCGGGTGTGGCCGGCCTGGGATTGCTGCGCGGAAAAATCGTCCGCATTCCGGCGGGCGACGGCCTCAAAATTCCGCATATGGGCTGGAATTCTCTGAATATCCGGCGCACGCGCGGGCTCTTTGCCCGCATTCCGGCTGAGCCGTACGTCTATTTCGTGCATTCGTATTATTTGCGCGCCGAAGACGAGGACATTGTTTCCGCTACGACGGAATACGGTGTGACGATTCACGCGGCTGTACAGAAGGACAATTTGCTGGCCTGCCAGTTCCATCCGGAAAAAAGCGGCGCGGTGGGCATTGAGCTGCTGCGCAATTTTGCCGCGATGGCCGGGGAAGGAGGACGAGGCTGATGTATGCGAAGCGGATTATTCCCTGTCTTGATTTGAAAAACGGACGGGTGGTCAAGGGAACCAATTTTGTCAACCTGCGCGACGCAGGCGACCCCGTGGAAGCGGCCATGGAGTACGACCGTCAGAATGCGGACGAGCTGGTTTTGCTGGACATCACGGCTTCCTCGGATGCGCGCAACATCATGATCGACATCGTGTCGCGTGTGGCGAACAGCATCTTTATTCCGTTTACGGTTGGAGGCGGCATTCGGACAGTGGAGGATTTCACGGCGATTTTGCGCGCCGGTGCGGATAAGGTCTCGGTTAATTCCGCGGCGCTGAAAAATCCACAGATCATTGAGGAAGCCGCCTACAAGTTTGGCAGCCAGTGCGTTGTTGTCGCCATGGATGCCAAGCGTCGGCCAGGCGGCGGCTGGACGCTGTATCTGAACGGCGGCCGCGTGGATACGGGTATCGACGCGCTCGAGTGGGCGAAGAAGGTCGAGCGGCTCGGCGCGGGCGAAATTCTGTTGACCAGTATGGATTGCGACGGAACAAAGGAAGGGTATGATCTCGAACTGACACGGGCCATATCCGAATCGGTCGGCATACCAGTGATCGCTTCGGGTGGCGCCGGACGGCTCGAGCATTTTCTGGACGCCTTTACACAGGGCAAGGCTGACGCCGTGCTGGCTGCATCCCTGTTCCATTTCCGGGAGATCTCCATCCCGGAGCTCAAGGCGTATCTTGCTGAAAACGGCATACCCGTACGCCAAAACTGAAATCGAAACCAAATGGTGAGCGCCGGTCCTGAAAAAGGATCGGCGCTCTTTCAAATTTTATCTGATCCGTATTTTTAGCGGCCAAGTATACCCGGCATTTTCTGCAAGCGCGTTACAAGGTACGCAACGTTTTGGTCGATGGGCATTGTGCCATCGATCCGGAGTACCGGGCAGTGCAGGCGTTGGATCCAATCGTCGAGCGTGCATTCCGTTCGCGAGGCAGCCATGTCCCAAAAGGATTTCTCCCGTTCATACAGGTCGCCGCCCGGCTGTGCGCGGTCCCCAAATTTCTGGATGGAACGCGCCCGTATGCGTTGCAGTCGAATCTCTCGCGGGACATCTAGACGCACGACACAGCGATATAGTGCGGAAACCTCGGGACCATAATTGCCCGTTACAGCGGCGAGGACAAAATCGCCGTGGGTGTGAATTTCATCCATCAGACGTTGCACCGCTTCCGTGCGGCTGCGCGGGGCGGCGTATGTCGTATCCGACGCCGCGAAGAACAGCGCTTCGCTGTCCATGAAATGAAAGCCCAGCCTGTCGGCCAAAACGGCGCCGAGCGTGCTTTTTCCACTGCCGTTCAGGCCGCAGAGCAGGATCCCCGTTCCCATCCGTATCCCTCCTTTCCATTTGTCGTGGGGGTTCGCCTTATTTCCGGGGGAATTTTTGCCGGTACACGCGGTAAGACAGCGCGCCGGGAATGCCAATCCAGAGCAGCATGACAAGACCAGTGAGGGGTTCCACGCAGCCTGTCGCAAAAGTCCCTGCGAGATAAAAACAGGCCAGTGGAAATGAAATGTATCCGAGAATGCGGTGCGCACAGATCCAGGCGTCGTCATCTGCCACGGTCCAGGGCAAGCGCAGGCCGGTATGCCCCGTGCGGGGGAGCTTCGGCGCGAGATTTCCGATGAACAGGATCAGGATGGAGACGATTGCCGCCGCAAGATACTGCTCGTCGCGTTCGGAAAGGTGGATCGCACCGGTGGCAAGCAGCGCGGCAGAGACGGTGCAAAGCAGCAGTAGCATGCAATTGAATGCGGTGACCAAACGCAGAGTGCCAACTTTCGGGTGATCATCCTGCAGGCCGGACAGTGGGCCGAGATTCCGGTATAAAACCACACCGGCGGCCAGCAGGCAGGCGGCCGGCAATAAAATCGAGAGCAGCGGCTGCGGGAACAGGAGAGGGCACAGGAGCGCGAGGACGGAAAGAAAGAGGATGAGAAGACGGGGATCAGTTTTTTTCATCGGCGAGTTCCTCCTTCGGGCTGAATAAGGCTGCAGCTTCCAGCAGGAATTCCTGTAGGACGGAGAGGTTCAGCGCATAGAAAATCTGGTTGGCGCGCCGCGTTGCGGTCACGATGCCCGCGCGCTTCAAAATATCCAGATGGCGGGAAACGGAGGGCTGGGAGATGTCGAAGTGCGATGCGATCTCACCGGCGCTCAGGGATTTCCATTTCAGAAGGCGGATGATTTCACGCCGGTACGGACTTGCAAGCGCCTGGAAAAAATCGTCGTTCATAGCCACGACCTCCTGAATATCCTTGTATTTTCTATTTTTGATTATAGCTTAAATTCGAAATATTGTCAAGATGCTGTCAAGCCAAAGAATCCCGGCATGAACCGGCAAGGTGCGCGCATATGCTTGTGCAAAGGGCGTTTATGCGAAAAACGCCGGAAGAAAGGACGGTCTGGGTATGCGCATTCGAACGGGAAAGAAAAAAAGGGTGGCCGCGGTGCTGCTCACCGCCGCGCTGATTTTCGGAGTCGCGGTTCCTCTCGCACCGGACGTATCCGCCGAAGGGCTTGACCTGCCCGTACCGGCGGCGGTGCTGATGGAATTTTCAACCGGTGAGGTGCTCTATGAAAAAAGCGCGCACGCACAGCGGCCGTGTGCGTCCATCACCAAAGTCATGACGTTGCTGCTCGTGTTTGAGGCGATCGACAGCGGCGCGCTGCATATGGACGATATGCTGACGGCTTCGGCGCATGCGGCCGGCATGGGCGGCTCGGATATCTGGCTGAAGGAAGGCGAGCAGATGTCCGTTGACGATCTCATCAAGGCCTGTGTCGTCATGAGCGCCAATGACGCGGCTGTGGCGTTGGCCGAAGCGGTTGCCGGTACGGAGGAAGCGTTTGTCGAGCGCATGAATGCGCGCGCGGCGGAGCTCGGCATGGCGGACACCACCTTTAAAAACTGCAACGGGCTGGACGAGGACGGTCACCTGACCAGTGCATACGACGTGGCGGTCATGAGCCGTGCCCTGATGGCACACGAAAAAATCTTCGACTACACGACAATCTGGATCGATTATGTACGCGACGGCGAGACACAGCTTGTCAATACGAACAAGCTTGTCCGCACGTATAACGGGATCAAGGGCCTCAAAACCGGCACAACCAGCGCTGCGGGAAGCTGCATTTCCGCGGCGGCGGAACGAAATGGCATGACGTTGATCGGCGTCGTGCTTGGCGCGGACAATACAAACGACCGCTTTTCAGCAGCGGCCAGCCTGCTCGATTACGGATTTGCAAACTGGAAAATTACAGCGCCGGAGCTGCCGGAGCTGCCCCAGATGGCGGTCTCCGGCGGTATGCGTGATATGGTGCGACTTGAGGCGGCCGCGCCGGCCGGCGTGCTGACGGCAGTTTCCGGTGAAACGGCGCCGCAGGCTGTGGTAGAGCTGCCCGAGCGGATCGACGCGCCGGTGCAAGCGGGGCAACAAGTCGGGAAAATCCGCATTGTGTACGGCGAAGAGACTGTTCAGGAGGTCCCGATTACGGCGGCTGAAGACGTGCAGGCCATTACGTTCCGATCGGCTTTGGAATATCTTCTCAGCTGGTTTTTCAGCGCCCGTGCGCCGGGTGCTGCGGTATAAAACCAAACTTTTTGTGAAACCTAGTATTCAAGTCTTGAAAAACGCCACAAAATATTGTAGAATGAAAACATCAAAATTGTTCTTTGATTCCGTTTGTTCAAAGTAAACAGGCAGGAGGCAATAAAAATGTCGTTAAAATTGGAATGCGGATATTTGAAAGGTTTCATCCAGGATCATGAATATGAAGCAATCGCCCCGCAGGTGGAAAGCGCGCATCAGCTGCTGGAATCCGGCAAGGGCCCGGGCAACGATTTTCTGGGCTGGGTGACGCTTCCGACCGATTATGATAAGGCGGAGTTCGCGCGGATCAAGGACGCGGCCGAGCGCATCAAGAAAAATACGGATGTTTTCGTCGTCATCGGTATCGGTGGTTCGTACCTCGGCGCACGCGCGGCGATTGAGTTTCTGAAGAGCGAGAATTACAATGCGCTGAAAAAGGATACCCCGGATATTTATTTCACCGGAAACAGCATCTCCTCCTCTGCGCTGGCGGAACTCGTGCAGATCTGCGAGGGGCGCGATATTTCCATCAATATGATTTCCAAATCCGGTACGACGACTGAGCCGGCCATTGCGTTCCGTGTATTCCGCGAAATCCTTGAAAAGAAATACGGCAAGGAAGAGGCCAGAAAGCGCATTTTCTGCACGACCGATAAGGCGCGCGGCACGCTGAAGCATCTGGCGGATGAGGAAGGCTATGAGACTTTTGTGGTTCCGGACGACGTGGGCGGCCGCTACTCGGTGCTCACGGCGGTCGGTCTGCTGCCGATTGCCGTGGCAGGTGCGGATATTGACGCGCTGATGGCGGGCGCCAGAAAGGCGCAGGCGGCGTACAGCAACCCGAATCTCGAGGAGAACGACTGCTACAAGTACGCGGCAATCCGCAATATTCTCTACAATAAAGGTAAAAATACGGAGATTATGGTGAGCTATGAGCCCTCCTATACACTGATGAACGAGTGGTGGAAGCAGCTTTACGGCGAGAGCGAGGGCAAGGACGGCAAGGGTCTGTTCCCGGCTTCCGTTGTCTTCTCGACCGATCTGCATTCCATGGGCCAGTATATCCAGGATGGCCGCCGCAATCTGTTTGAGACGGTTGTGCTGTTCGAAAAGCCGAAGCATGAAATCGTCATCGGCAACGATCCTGCAAACGTTGACGGCCTCAATTTCCTTGAGGGGCGCAGCATGGCCTACATCAACCGCAAAGCCTTTGAAGGTACGGTGCTTGCCCACAACGACGGCGGCGTTCCGAATGTGGTGCTCTATGCGCCCGACTTCTCGGAGGATACGCTCGGCCAGATCATCTATTTCTTTGAGCGTGCCTGCGCGATTTCCGGTTATATGCTCGGCGTGAATCCCTTTAACCAGCCTGGTGTGGAAAGCTATAAGAAAAATATGTTTGCACTGCTCGGCAAGCCGGGCTACGAAGGAGAGAAGGAAGCGCTGGAGGCGCGTCTTTCCAAGTAATACAGGTATAAATCCGTTCATGCGGAATATAAAATAATCAGGAGGACTTCATTATGATCACTCTCTTAATTGGTAAAAAGGGTTCCGGCAAGACGAAGAAGCTTATCGAGCTTGCGAACGAAGCCGTCAAAAACTCGAACGGCAACGTTGTCGTCATTGAAAAGGGCCTCAAGCTTACATATGATATCTCCCACAAGGCTCGTTTGGTTGATTCCGATGCGTACAGCATCCAGGGCCTTGATGCGCTGGTGGGCTTTGTCAGCGGCATCTGCGCGGCGAACTATGACGTGACGGATATTTTTGTCGATTCCACGCTGAAGATCACCGGCAAGGGTGTCGGCGATGTTGAGGCGCTCACGGCGAAGCTTAGGGCGCTCAGCGAGACGGCTAACGCCAATATCTGCCTGCTCATTTCCGCAGCGGCGGAGGAGCTGCCGGAGTCCGTGATGGAGTACGTCAGCAAATAAAATCGGAAGGAAAGGCGAAGCGGCTTTCCGTTTATTCTGAAAAAGCGGCGTTTCGGCGGAGAAACCCCCGTCGGACGCCTTTTTTCAAGGAAAAAACCGCGGCTTTTTTCAAACTTTTCCTTGACAAAAGCCCGTCTGGTATTTATAATATATCAGTACGGTATGAGGATACCTATGCTTATCGATTTGAAGAAATATTTCTCGGGAGAGAATCTTTCACAGCCGATCGATTACACGGTGGATATGTCCGGCGTGGAGATGGACGGGGTATATCCGTTTGTTTCACCGGTGCATGTTCAAGGGGAGTTGCGGGCTTTCGCGTCCAGCGCGGAGTTGCAGGTCACCGTCCGCTATACGTTTTCGATGCCGTGCAACAGGTGTCTGGCGGAAACGAAAAAGGAGTTTGTACACAGCATATCTCACGTGCTTGTGAACAAACTGAATGAGGAAGAGGACTTTGACGATTATATTGTTGTCGAAGGGGATCAGCTTGATTTGGACGAGTTGATTTATTCCGATGTCCTTCTTTTGACGCCGTCCAAGTATGTTTGTCGTGAGGATTGCAAGGGCCTTTGCCCGATTTGCGGAAAGAACCTCAACGAAGGCGACTGCACCTGTGGAAAGCAACAGACCGATTCGCGCTTGGAAGCGCTGCGGCAGTTGCTGCAATGATTTTGGTTCACCAAAGATTTAGTTTACTATAAGGAGGTGCTGACGATGGCGGTACCCAAGAGAAAAGTGTCCAGTGCCAGACAGAATAAGAGACGTTCCAACGTGTGGAAGCTTAACGCTCCTGCCCTTATGAAATGCCCGCAGTGCGGAGAGTATAAGACACCTCACAGGGTTTGCGGTAACTGCGGTTACTACAACGGCAGAGAAGTTGTTAAAAAGGAAGCATAATTTTGCCTGAAACAATTTTGTGCAAGATAGAGAAGGGGCAGATTTTGCTCTTTCTCTATTGTTTTTTCCAGGCATTTGTGGAAAGGAGGCGGTCTTTGTGCCGGTGAAAATCTTTGGCGTTGCGCCGCACAGTCTGGCTGAACGCGCCGGTATGGCGGCAGGCGACACACTCGTGTCGATCAACGGCCATGCGATCAGCGACGTGCTTGATTTTCGATTTTACGAGACCAACACGCACCTTACCGTCGTTTTTGAGAAGCCGGGCGGCGCGCGCTGCGTGGAAAAGATCATCAAAGCGCAATACGGCGCGCTTGGCCTTTCGTTTGAGACATATTTGATGGACGAGCAGCGTTCCTGCCGGAACGAGTGCGTCTTTTGCTTCATCGACCAGCTCCCCCCGGGGATGCGTGAGACGCTGTATTTCAAGGATGATGATGCGCGACTTTCCTTCCTTTTCGGCAATTATATCACGTTGACCAACATCGATGAGCGTGAGATTGACCGCATCATCGAGATGCACATCAGCCCCATCAACATTTCCGTGCATACAATGAACCCCGCGCTGCGCTGCGCCATGATGCAGAATCGGTTTGCCGGCGATGCGCTGCGCCACGTGCGGCGGCTTGCCGCGCACGGTATCCGCCTCAACTGCCAGATTGTTCTGTGCCCGGGCTTGAACGACGGCGATGAGCTGGAGTTCACGCTTTCCGAGCTGTACGGGCTCGGGGAATGTTTGCAAAGTGTCGCGTGTGTGCCGGTCGGCCTGACACGTTACCGCGAGCGGCTGTACCCGCTTACACCGTTCGACCGGGATTCCGCCCGCACCGCGATCGCGGCGCTCGAGCGGTGGGGAGACCGTTTTCTGGCGGAGCGCGGTGCGCGCACGGTGTATCCGAGCGACGAATTCTACCTGCTTGCGGAGCAAGCGCTGCCGCCCTACGAATTCTACGAGGATTTTCCACAGATCGAAAACGGCGTCGGTATGCTGCGCGATTTCGAAGCGGAGTTGCTCTGGGCGCTTGAGGAGACACCGGGGCGGTCGATGCGCAGGCGCGTGACCATCCCGACCGGCGAGGCGGCATTCACGTTTTTGGACGGCCTGTTCGATCGCGTGCGTGCGCAGTTCCCGGGGCTGGAGATCAATCTTGTCCCGGTGAAAAACGAATTTTTCGGCGGTACGGTCGACGTCACCGGCCTTTTGGTGGGTGGCGATCTCGTGCGGCGGCTGCGCAGCGAGCGGCTGGGGGACGCGCTTCTGATTCCCAACGCAATGCTGATGGCCGATGAAGACGTATTTTTGGACGATATGACGCTGGAAGCACTTGGCGAAGCGCTGGGGGTTCCGGCGGTCCGCATGCAGAAGGATGCCGGCGGTGAGCTGCGGGATATTCTCGGCCCGCTGCCGGAAACGACAGAGTAAGGAGGAAACGGAATGTCAAAACCGATCGTAGCGATTGTCGGCAGACCGAATGTCGGCAAGTCCACCCTGTTTAACAAGCTGATCGGGCAGCGCCTTTCCATTGTAGAAGATACGCCGGGTGTCACACGTGACCGTATTTTCGGCGAATGTGAATGGAAGAACCGGCGGTTTTCGCTGGTCGATACCGGGGGTATTGAGCCGGAATCAAAAGATGTGATTCTCTCACAGATGCGCACACAGGCGCAGATCGCCATCGATTCCGCCGATGTGATCATTTTTGTGACCGACATTCGCACCGGCATGGTGGCGACGGATCTCGATATCGCGCAAATGCTGCAGCGCAGCAATGTGCCGGTCATCGTCTGCGTCAACAAGTGCGATACGCTCGGCGAACCACCAGCGGATTTCTATGAGTTTTACAACCTCGGACTTGGCGATCCGATTCAGGTTTCTTCGGTGCATGGCCACGGCACAGGCGACCTGCTGGATGCTGTTTTGGAGCATTTTCCAGCGGAAGAAGCGGGAGAAGAGGAGAGCGCGGTCATCAAGGTCGCGGTGATCGGCAAACCGAACGTCGGCAAGTCGTCGCTGGTCAACCGCGTTTCCGGCGAAAACCGCTGCATCGTATCGGATATCGCGGGCACGACGCGCGACGCCATAGATACGACGATCCAAAACAAATTTGGCACCTTCACCTTCATCGATACGGCTGGTTTGCGCCGTAAGAGCCGGGTCGAAGATTCCATCGAGCATTACAGCAATCTGCGCGCTGAGATGGCCGTAGATCGCGCCGACGTATGCGTGATCCTGATCGATGCAACGGTCGGTTTCACTGAGCAGGATTCCAAGGTCGCCGGCATCGCCCACGAGGCGGGCAAGGGCTGTATCATTGCGGTCAACAAATGGGATGCCGTTGAAAAGGACGACAAAACCATGCAGACGTACCGCACAAAGCTGGAAAAGGATTTTTCCTTCATGTCCTACGCGCCAATCCTTTTTATTTCCGCGCAGACCGGCCAGCGGTTGGACCGGCTGTTTGAGCTGATTTGCCAGGTGGCTTCGAGCAATGCGATGCGTATTACCACCGGCACATTGAATGACATTCTCGCACAGGCGACGGCACGTGTGCAGCCGCCGACCGATAAGGGCAAGCGCCTGAAGATCTATTATATGACGCAGGCGTCCACAAAGCCGCCCACATTCATCTGCTTTGTGAATGACAAGGAACTCTTCCATTTTTCCTATCAGCGCTATCTTGAAAACCGGATCCGTGAAATTTTTGGCCTTGAAGGCACGCCGGTGCGCATGATCGTGCGTGAGCGCGGCGAGAAAGAAGGGTAAATGCTATGGAAAATTTCGAAGCGTTGATTCTGCCGTTGCTGGCGGTGGGGGTGGCGGGCTATCTGCTTGGAAGCATCAGCTCTGCGATTATTCTGACGCGTCTTTTCACGCACGAAGATGTGCGCAGTCACGGAAGCGGCAACGCCGGTGCAACCAATGTGTTGCGCGTGGCTGGCAAAGCGGCGTCTGCGCTCACCTTTCTCTGTGATTTCCTGAAATGCGCCGTGAGTGTTGCACTTGGCTACTATGTGCTGCACTATGTTTGCGCGGCGAACGGCGTGGATACGAATCTGGCGCGGCTGGGGATGTACGCGGCCGGCTTCTGCTGCATCATCGGCCATATGTACCCGCTGTATTTCGGGTTTCGCGGCGGCAAGGGCGTTGTAACGGCGGCGGCCATGATGTTGCTGCTGGACTGGCGCGTTTTTCTGATTTGCTTCGCATTTTTCCTGATCACGTTTGCGTGGAAAAAGACGGTTTCCCTTTCCTCCATTTGCGGCTGTCTCGTCTATCCCATTGCGACGTTTTTTGTCACCTACTTTCTCGATTACCGAAGCGGCGCGCTGCCGCCTGTTTATGTGGCGATAGCGACGGTGGTGGCCGCGCTGATCGGCGCGACGGTCATTATCAAGCACAAGGCGAATATCCGGCGTATCCTCGCGGGCGAGGAAGAACCAATTTCCTTTAAAAAGAAGCCGTAATCGACGTTTTTTCTGTTTGGAGTACACAATAGCGTTTACATAATTTCAAAAATTCGGGCGTGAAGTTCCTGCAAGATATTGACTTTTCCCCCGTTGTGTATTATCATAGTTATCGGTTATACTATGCGAAGAATTCATTGGATTTTTATATATTGCGTGGAGTTCAAGGCGCGCCGATTTTGCGGTGCGGCTGCTCCGTCTGAGTAAAAACCGGTTTGGGACCGGCGGAAAAAGACGTGGAAGGATAATTATTGTGGATAAATTTATCATTCGGGGCGGGAACCGCCTTACTGGCGAAGTGGTCATCAGCGGCGCAAAAAATGCGGCGGTGGCGATCATTCCGGCGGTGATTATGGCGGAGTCTCCCTGCCGCATTGAAAATGTACCGAATATTTCCGACGTGCAGCTCAGCGCGCGTATCCTGACGGAGATGGGGGCGGAGGTGCGCTGGGTTAACCGTAATACCGTAGAAATTGACCCGACACCGATTTCGACCAATGTTGTCCCCAATGAACTTGGGCGCAAAATGCGCGGTTCCTATTACAACATCGGGGCGTTGCTCGGGCGCTTTTCGCGCGCCATCGTGCCGCTGCCCGGCGGCTGCGATTTTGGCGTGCGACCGATTGATCAGCACATCAAGGGCTTTAATGCGCTCGGCTGTACGTATACGCTCAACGACGGCATGATTGAGGTCGCCGCCGAGGAATTGCGCGGCGCGCATATTTACCTCGATATGGTTTCGGTCGGCGCAACGATGAATATCATTTTGGCGGCTGTTAAGGCCAAGGGCCTTACGGTGATCGAAAATGCGGCGCGCGAGCCGCATGTTGTCGATCTCGCCAATTTCCTGAACTCCATGGGCGCGAACATCAGCGGCGCCGGCACCGACGTGATCAAAATTCGCGGCGTGGAACATCTCAAGGGAATTACGTATTCGATCATCCCGGATCAGATCGAGGCCGGCACGTATATGGCGGCGGCAGCGGCGACCGGCGGTGATATTCTCGTCAAGAATGTTACGCCGAAGCATCTGGAATCGATTACGGCAAAGCTCATGGAAATGGGCGTCACTGTGATCGAATACGACGACGCGGTCCGGGTTCGCCGGGATGGGCCGCTGCGCAAATGCAACGTCAAAACAATGCCGCATCCCGGATTTCCGACGGATATGCAGCCGCAAATCGCGGCGGTGCTTTCGCTGGCGGAAGGGACGAGCATTCTGAATGAAAATGTTTGGGAAAACCGTTTCCGCTATGTAGAGGAGCTCAAGCGCATGGGCGCGCAGATCACGGTCGAGGGCAAAAGCGCGATCATTGAAGGCGTTGAGTACCTCAAAGGCGCACCGGTTCGTGCAGTTGACCTGCGTGCGGGCGCCGCGATGATCATTGCCGCCCTCGCTGCGCGGGGAACAACCAAGATAGAAGAAATTGAGCACATCCAGCGCGGCTACGAAAACATCGTGGAGAAGTTTGTTGGACTGGGCGCCGAGATGTATCTGCGCATTGACCCACAGGACAACAGGAACGCAAAAATCGGATAATCCAGGCTCTGCTTCGACAAAGCCGACTGCCCCGACGGAAAATCTGTCTGGGGCATTTTTTATAAGTAATCAGGAAAAGAGGATGGCAAAATGGCAGAGCTTTGCCCGCTTTACAGCGGCAGCACCGGAAACGGCTATTTTATCGGCAGCAAAACGGGGGGCGTTCTTGTGGATATCGGGCGCAGTGCGCGCCAGACGGTCAATATTCTGAAGCGCTGCGCGATTGACCCGCTCGCGGTCTGCGGAATACTCGTGACGCACGAGCATTCCGATCATGTTGGAGGACTGCGTGTTTTTGCTTCCAAATACAATATTCCCGTTTTCGCTTCGGCGGGAACGCTGGCTGCGCTGGAGTCCATGCGCGTTCTGGATGGTTCCTTCCCGGCGTATGAGATTGACGGCACGCTGGCGCTTGACGGAATGCACATCGATGCGTTTCGCACGCCGCACGACTGTGCGGAGAGCCTTGGCTTCCGTATCCAAACGGCAGACGATCGGGTGGTGACGGTGGCCACGGATCTGGGGTGTGTTACACCGGAGATTGAGGCGCACCTTTTTGGGGCGGATTGCGCCGTGATTGAATCAAATCACGATGTCGGTATGCTGCGCACGGGGCCGTATCCGTATGCACTCAAGCGACGCATTCTCTCCGATTGCGGGCACCTTTCGAATGTCGCCTGTTCAGAGCTGCTGCCTGAACTGTATGCAAGCGGTACGAAGCGCTTTTTGCTGGCGCACCTGAGCCGGGAGAACAACACACCCGATATTGCCCGGCAGACCGCCGTTTGCGGTATGCAGATGGCCGGCGTGGAAAATGAAGGCGATTACATACTCGATGTTGCGCCTGTGGAGAATCTGGACGGGCATTGCCTGGAATTTTGAGGTGCAGAATGCTGGAAATCCGAGTGATTTGTGTTGGAAAACTGAAGGAGACGTATTGGCGGGACGCCGTTTCCGAGTATGCCAAGCGTCTTTCCGCCTTTTGCCATTTCTCAATCGTTGAACTGCACGAAGCGCGGTTGCCGCAGAATCCGAACGAGGCGGAAATTGCCCGTGCGCTCGAGGAGGAGGGGCGGTCGATTCTGGCTGCAGTGGGGCGCAGCGTGGTGTACCCACTGTGCATTGAGGGAAAGTTGCTTTCTTCTGAAAGGCTGGCGGAAGAGATTTCAGCCGCAGCCGTAGGCGGAGCGAGCAGCTTGGCTTTTGTGATCGGCTCTTCACACGGCCTGCATGAATCGGTCAAGTCCAGAGGAAAACGCATTTCGATGTCGCCGATGACCTTTCCGCATCAGCTCGCGCGCGTCATGCTCTGCGAGCAGATTTACCGCGCGTTTGCCATTAACGCCGGAACCAAATATCACAAATAACCGTTTCAAGGAGGACCCCCTATGATTCAGATTGAACGTACCCAAGTTATGAATTTTGAAAACGCGATCCGCGGCGCACGCAACCCGCTGAACAGCTGGAACCGTATGGACAGCCACACCGAGCCGGACGGAACTTTTGTGTTCGGGGAAAACGACCTTGATCTTGCCAGACGTCTGTGTGCGGCGGGCAGCGATCACCGCAAGTTTATCCGCCAGATTTTTGTCTCGGTGGATCTCACGGCGCCGCTGTACTGGTGGAAAGAATTTGACACGTATAAGGTCGGCACGACGGCCAATTCCACAAGCACAATGCATAAAATTCATGCCAAGCCGTTTTCCACGTCGGATTTCAGCTGTGACCGGATGCTGCCTGAAGCGATGGAAAGCCTGGAACAAACCATTGCCGTGCTGGAGAATCTGCGCCTGCGCTATCTCGAAACAAAAGATAAGGCGATTTGGTACAGTATTATTCAGCTGTTGCCCTCCAGCTATAACCAGATGCGTACCTGCACGATGACCTACGAAAATCTTGCCAATATGTATTTTGCACGCCGCCACCACAAGCTTGACGAATGGCACGTGTATTGCGCGTGGATTGAATCCCTGCCGTATTTCAAGGCCTTTTTCCCAGATGAACAGCCGTAAATCAGACGCTGAAAAGGTTGCCCAAAATGGCTTTTGGTTCATTTTGGCGCATAAACCCAGCCATTTTTCGTATGATATCCATATAAAGTGTGGTGCGTATCAAGAGGAAAAATGCCCGTGTCGAAATTCCTCGATTTTTCCCGATTTTTGCTAATTTTCTCTTATATATATCTTGACTTTTTTAAAAAATAAAAATATACTATAATATAAATGATCGTGAATTTGTAAGAATATATTTGTAAAAATATATAGATAAACCCTGGCAAGAAGCCTAAGGAGGACATCTTATGAAGAGCAAAAAAGTGCATGTGCGTTTGACAAATTCGGAACTTGCAATGATGCAGCTTCTATGGGAAGCGGGGCGACCTTTGAACCGCGCGGAAATCATGGATATCGCCATGCGTAATCCGGATGATCCTCTTTTTGCGAAGAATTCTTTCCATGTTATCATCAATAATCTGATGCGCTATCAATTTGTAGCGGCGTTTATGAACAACGGTGCAGGGCGCAAAAATGCCCGTCGGTTTGCGCCGATGGTCACGCGGAACGAGTATTTGGCCCATCAGATTTCTACGATGGAACATTACACGGCGAACGATATTCCGGAAATTGTCGCAGCGCTGTTCAAGTACACCAAAGGGGCGGATCGCGACACGCTGCTCCCCCAGATTGAGCAGGCCGTGCGGCGCAATGCCAAGTGAATACAAGCAAAATCAAAAGGGCAGGGGCGTACTTGTACGCTCCTGTCCTTTTGTATAGAAGAATACTACGATTTACGCCTTCAAGCCAAGAAAAAGCGTATTTTGTATATACATATTCGAAAACTATTGTGTAAACTTTTCGTTGCGCAAGGGTTCGTATTCCAAAACACGCATGCGATTTGGGTTATCCGTGCGATACGCGCTGTCAAAGCTGCAGGATCTTTCCGTCGAAGGAGACCTCCAGCGCTTCAGGCGCCGCCAAAGCTTCCAGTTCCGCGTGCAGCAGGTGGCCGTTATGGGAAAAGTGGTTGAGCACACAGTGGGTGTGCGGGCCCACAAGGCCGATGCTGCGCATTTCGTCGCGCACGCGCACGACATCCGGAAAGCCCATGTGCGTACCATGCCCATGGGTATCTTCTGCACCGCACGTGGTGTCGAAGCTGATGAGATCAGCCGGCTTCTTCTGTGCACGGAAATAGGCCCAGACCGCCGGGCTGTAGTATCCGCTGTCGTGTAGGTAAAAAACAGAGGTGCCCTGCGCATCTGTGATATGGTAGATGAACGGCTCGTTTCCGCTTTGCATGTGATTGGCTGGCAGCGGCACGATCGTATAAGGGCCCGCCTGCACAGCTTCAAAGGGCTTTAGAATGTGAAAATGCAGATGGCTGCGGCTCGCCTCGTCAATTTCCCAGCGGGCGCAACGCTCGAACAGGGCGTAGGATTCTGCCGCGCAGAAAATTTGCAGATGCGGGCTTTCCATCTCGTGACTGTAACACGAGCCGCGCACGGTAAGCTCCTGCGGGTAGAAGTGATCCATGTGGCAATGCGTGAGCAGCAGGTATTTCACCCGGCTCAGGTCGAGATTATGTGCGAGCTTGTGCAGATAGGTGTCCGGCGGTAAGTCGATCAACAGATCGTCGTTGATGAGAGCCTGCGAGCGGGTGCGAATGTTTTTGCCGCCGAGGCGCTTGGCCTCCTGGCAGAAGGTGCAACGGCAGAATACGGCCGGCCAGCCTTCGGCGGCCGCAGTGCCCAGATAAGTGAATTGCATGAAAATGCCTCCCCAGTTCGTATTTGGCTCCATCATAGTACATGGTGCTGCGAAATGCAAGCGTCTGCGCAAAAAAAGAACCCGAAGCGCAGAGCGCTCGGGTTCTTCGGCGGTCAGATGTCGAGCTTCATGTCGCCCGGCTTGACCCAGTTGATTTTACGGAGCACAAGGTCAAAGGCCAGAGAGAGCAGAGCGGGCAAAACGAAGCAGATCAACAAAAGACCAATCCAGTCCGTCGCCGTGATGGCGGTCTTGAGGCCAGCGTCTATGTCTGCCAACCAGCCCGTGTACACGCCGATCTGTCCGACCAGACCGCAGGTGCCCATGCCGCTGGAAATCGGCGCACCGTTCATCTGCATGCCGAACAGGCAGGTCGCCAGCGGCCCGGTGATCGCAGAGGCAAGCGTCGGCGCAATCCAGATGCGCGGGTTTTTGATGATGTTCGGAACCTGCAGCATCGAAGTGCCGATCCCCTGTGCGAAGAAGCCGCCCCAACCGTTCTCGCGGAAGCTGATAACAGCGAAGCCAATCATCTGCGCGCAGCAGCCTGCGACAGCTGCACCGCCCGCAAGGCCAGTCAGGCCGAGCACCTGGCAAATTGCCGCGCTGCTGATCGGCAGCGTCAGCGCGATGCCGACCGTCACCGAGACAATGATGCCCATCAGAAGCGGCTGCAGCTCCGTCGCCCACATGATCAGGTTGCCGAAGCTGGAGGCTGCCGCGCCGATGTAGGGCGCAATAAGATAGGCGAGCAGGCAGCCGGACAGGATCGTGACCAGCGGCGTAACAAGAATGTCGATCTTGGTCTTCCGGCTGACAAGCCGGCCAAGCTCTGCCGCGACAATGGCGAGCACGAGGACGGCCAGCGGGCCGCCCGCACCGCCGAGCGTGTTGGCGGCGCCACCGACGGCGACGAGCGAAAACAGCACGAGCGGCGGCGCTTGCAGTGCGTAGCCGATCGCGACCGCCATGGCCGGGCCGGCCGCTGCTTTTGCATAACCGCCAATCTCATCGAGCAGCGGAATGTTGAGCTGTGTGCCGAGTGTCGAAATAATCGTGCCGATCAGCAGCGAGGCAAAAAGCCCCTGTGCCATGGCGCTCATCGCATCGATGAAATACCGGTGCAGATACTTTTTGATTTTGCTCTCTTTTTTCTGTGTCTTTTCTGTGGTTACCTCCATGGGGTTCAATCCTTTCTGTTCTGAGCGTTTTTTGCCGCTCAAAGATGGCGCGTTGGCGCGTGAGAAAGAATCTATATTGGCTATGTTGCAGCCGGCGTCTGTCCGTTTTCCCCGATGTGAACGCCGCCGGGGGGTTCCCGGCTTTTGCGGTCGTTCGCACCGGCTCGTCGCGGTACGTCGGCCGGCTGCCGTTTGGGTTATGCCAGTAAGCATACCACAATTCGACGCAATTTTCAACGGCGACTTTCCATGAATCCGGCTTTACAGCCATGTCGCTTTTGTGCTATAATATAAATTCAAATAAAGGCGGGGGGAGAGAAAGCGATGGATCGGGGGACGGCTGCGTTTTTTGCCGAAAAATACGGGCTTGTGCATCTGGAGCCGATCCCAAAGGGCTGGTCGTGCGATGCAAAATATCGCGCGACCGACGGCGATGGCGTGGATTATCTGTTGCGCATTACACCGCGCGGGAAAGACGCAAACCGTCCGGAAATGTTTGCCATGATGGAACGCGTCGCGGCCCTGAATGTTCCGATGTGCAGGCCTTTGCATTTTGGCACCTGCGCGGAGGGCACATACAGCATCCAGACGTGGATCGACGGGGAAGACCTTGAGCTGAGGCTGCCCCTGTTGCCGGAGGTTGAGCAGTACCGCTATGGCGTGCAGGCGGGTGAAATCCTGCAAAGGATCCACAGCCTTCCGGCCCCGGATGACGTCCCGGACTGGGCCGAACGCTTCAATGCGAAAGCCAACCGGAAGATTGCGGGCTACCGGGCGTGTCCGATTCAGTTTGACGGCGGCGAAACGATCATCGCGTACATCGAGGCAAACCGCGGATTGCTCGAAAACCGGCCGCAGTGCTTCCAACACGGCGATTATCACGTCGGCAACATGATGCTCGACCGTGCGGGCCGGCTGCAAATCATCGATTTCGACCGCTATGATTTCGGCGACCCGTGGGAGGAATTCAACCGCATCGTCTGGTGCGCGCAGGCGGGCCCGTATTTTGCGACGGGTATGGTCAACGGCTATTTCGGCGGTCAACCGCCCATGGCGTTCTGGCGCCTGCTCGCGTTTTATATCGGCAGCAACACGTTGTCCTCCGTGTATTGGGCGATTCCGTTCGGCCAGGCGGAGGTTGATAACATGCTGAATCAGGCGCGGGAAGTGCTCGACTGGTATGACAACATGACGCGCGTGGTGCCGCGCTGGTATATCCCGGACGTCTATGTGCAGGAAACGGACGGCGTCCCCTACCGGCTGAAGGCACCGTACGATTTCGATTTTCTCGGCGCTTATGGACGGGTGTTCAAGGTGTTCGACGATCAGGATTCCGGCAATATCTGCTTCGGTCTGGAAAAGGATGGCGCACGGTACTTCCTGAAATTCGCCGGTGCGCCGACAGTGCGGGGCGGCGTTTCGCCGGACGAGGCCGTGCGAAATCTTCGGACTGCCGTTCCCTTGTATCGCGCGCTGCACCATGAAAATCTGATTGAACTGCTCGAGGACGGACCGATGGGTGGCGGCTGGGGCGCATGCTTTCGCTGGACCGACGGCATCAGCATGGGACGCATGTACCCCGAACAGCACCGGCAGTTTATGGCGCTGCCGCTTTCGGAAAGGCTGCGCGTTTTTGAGCAGGTGCTCCGTTTTCACGAGCATGTTGCCACCGAGGGCTATGTGGCCGTCGATTTTTACGACGGCACGGTGCTGTACGATGTGGAAAATCGCAATACGCTGTTGTGTGACATTGACTGCTACCGCAAAGCGCCGTTTGTCAACGATATGGGCCGCATGTGGGGCAGTCTGAAATTCATGGCGCCCGAGGAGTTGACGCGCGGCGCGGTGATTGATGAACAGACGAACGTATACACCATGGGCGCGCTGGCTTTTGCGCTGTTTGCAGGTTTCAGCCGCGCACGGACGGATTGGACGCTTGGTCTAGCATCGTGGGATGCTGTGCAAAGAGCCGTGCAGGAAGAGCGCACAGCGCGGTATCCGACGATCCGTGCGTTTCGGAAGGCATGGGAAACCGCGCTGCGCATGGATGCGGCGCAGAACCGATAGGGAGGAAAAAGCATATGAAGTACATATTCGGCGCTGACATTGGCGGCACCACGGTGAAGCTCGGACTATTTCAGAAGGACGGAACGCTGCTTGAAAAATGGGAAATCCCCACAGTCATTGCGGATGAAGGCGAGGCTGTTTTGCGCGATGTTTCCGCCGCGCTGGAAGACTGTATGGCACGGCGCGCGATGGATCGGGCGGATGTACTCGGCATCGGCGCGGGCATCCCCGGGCCGGTCACCGCAGACGGCACAGTGAACCGCTGCGTCAATCTGGGTTGGGGCGTGTTCAACGTCAGCGAAGCGTTGTCGCGGATTTCCGGCTTTCCGGTGGAAAGCGCCAACGATGCGAACGTCGCGGCGCTCGGCGAATATTGGATGGGCGGTGGCAAAGGCTATAAGGATATGCTGTTTGTCACGCTCGGTACGGGCGTCGGCGGCGCGGTGATCGCGGACGGGCGCATGGTAGCCGGCGCGCACGGCGCAGGCGGTGAACTCGGCCATATGATGATTCACCCGGATGAGCCGGAGGCTTGTGCCTGCGGTCGGCACGGCTGCGTGCAGCAGTATGTTTCGGCGACGGGGGTTGTTCGCGTGGCCAGACAGTATCTCGCTGCGCATCCCGATGTGAAAAGTGCGATGCGCGACGCGGAAAAGCTGACGGCCAAGGCCGTGTTTGACTGTGCGGCTGCGGGCGATGCGGCGGCGCAGGCAGCGCTTGAGACGGCCTACGACGCGTTCGGCTTCTTTCTCGCGGCGAGCTGTACGGTCAGCGACCCGGAGGCGATTGTCATTGGCGGCGGTGTTTCCCGCGCCGGCGCGCCGCTGCTCGAGGGAGCAGCGCGTGGATTCCTGCGCTATGCATTTTATCCGAACCGCACAGTGCACTTTGCGCTGGCGCAGCTCGGCAATGATGCGGGAATTTACGGCTGCTGCAAGCTGATTTTGGACCGTTATGACGGTATGGCGGCACAGGAGAAATGAATGCAAAACGGCGCGAGGGCATTCGTGCCGCCGGTACGCGGGCAAAGTCAGCTGCGCGCCGGGCGAAAAGTAAGGACTGGTGATTTCAATGGAAAATGCGCAAAAAACAGAATTGTTTGAAAATACGCCGATACCTAAGGCGGTTATGCAGCTGGCGATCCCCACTGTGATCAGCTCGCTCGTCATGGTCATCTATAATCTCGCGGACACGTACTTTGTCGGCATGCTCAACGATCCGATTCAGAACGCGGCCGTCACGCTGGCAGCGCCGGTTTTGCTGGCTTTTAACGCGGTCAACAACCTTTTTGGCGTCGGCAGCTCGAGCATGATGAGCCGCGCGCTGGGCCGGAAGGATATGGACACGGTGTTTAAGAGTTCCGCATTCGGCTTTTACTGCGCGCTGATCAGCGGCATTTTGTTTTCGATCCTGTTCACGGTATTTAGCCCGCAGCTTTTGGTTTTACTCGGCGCCAATGCGGAAACGCAGGAGGCCACCGGCGCTTATCTGATGTGGACGGTGAGCTGCGGCGCCGCTCCCGCTATCCTCAATGTCGTGTTGGCGTATCTTGTGCGCGCGGAAGGCGCTTCGCTGCACGCAAGCATCGGCACGATGAGCGGCTGCTTTTTGAATATTCTGCTCGATCCCGTTTTCATTCTGCCTTGGGGCCTGAACCTCGGCGCGTCGGGCGCGGGTTTTGCAACCTTCATTTCCAATTGCGTGGCCTGCCTGTATTTCTTTGTGCTTCTCTTTGTCCGGCGCGGACGCACGTACGTTTGCATCGACCCCCGGCAATTCCGCCCCACGATGCGCATTGTGCGCGGTGTGTGCGGCGTCGGCATTCCGGCGTCAATTCAGAACTTGCTGAATGTGACCGGTATGACGGTGCTCAACAACTTCGCTTCGTCTTTCGGATCGGATGCTGTCGCCGCGATGGGTATCGCGCAGAAAATCAACACGGTGCCGTTCCAGATCGCGCTGGGCATTTCGCAGGGCATTATGCCGCTGATCAGCTACAACTATGCGAGCGGCAATACACGGCGTATGAAAAAGACCTTCTTCTTCACCGCGCGGATATCGCTTTCCTTCCTCTTGGTTGTCATGGTTTGCTATCTGCTGTTCGCGGAGAATCTCGTGCGGATGTTCATGGAAAACGCGCAGATCGTCGCGTACGGCACATCGTTCCTGCGCGGGATGTGTCTCGCGATGCCGTTCCTTTGCATGGATTTTCTGGCCGTCGGCGTGTTCCAGGCCTGCGGGCTCGGCAAAAACGCGTTCGTTTTTGCCATCCTGCGTAAAATCGTGCTGGAGATTCCGGCGCTGTTCCTCTTAAACTGGCTCTTCCCGTTGTATGGTCTCGCCTACGCACAGGTTGTGGCCGAAGTGATTCTTGCTGCCGCCGCAATCCTTGTGCTCGCGCGACTTTTCCGGCAGTTGGAACAGCACCAGTACCCGGGTTAACACGTCTTTTTCCGTGCAAAATTGTTGCGCCCGACCTGTTTTGGGCAGGTCGGGCGCATTTCCATATCCGTGAAAAAAGGGGCGCTGCGGCCGGAAAGCTGCAGCGCCCCTTCGGGATTGTATCAATATCGGATTAAACAATGCCCTGAGCGAGCATCGCGTCGGCAACCTTGATGAAGCCGGCGATGTTTGCGCCCATCACATAGTTCTTCGGGTGACCGTACTTTTCGGCCGCCTCGTCTGCGCTCTTGAAGATGTTTTCCATGATGCCCTTGAGCTTTGCATCGACCTCTTCGAAGCTCCAAGAGAGGCGCTCGCTGTTCTGGCTCATCTCCAGTGCAGAGGTTGCAACGCCGCCTGCGTTTGCCGCCTTGCCCGGGGCAAAGAGTACGCCGGCCTTCTGGAACACCTCGGTGCCCTCGAGCGTTGTCGGCATGTTCGCGCCCTCGGCGACAGCCACGACGCCGTTCTTGACGAGCATTTCCGCGTCTTCCTTGTTGAGCTCGTTCTGCGTTGCGCAGGGAAGTGCAATGTCGCACTTGACAGACCAGACGCCCTTGCCCTCATGGTATTCGCTGTTCGGACGATAAGCCTTGTAAGCGGTCAGGCGCTCACGCTTGACTTCCTTGATCTCCTTGATAGCGGCGAGGTCAATGCCTTCCGCGTCGTAGATCCAACCGGTAGAATCAGACATCGTGACAACCTTCGCGCCCATCTGCATCGCCTTCTCCGCCGCATAGATCGCGACGTTGCCGGCGCCGGAAATGACGACCGTCTTGCCCTGGATATCCATGCCATTCTTCTTCAGCATCGCGTCCGTGAAATACAGCAGGCCGTAGCCGGTCGCCTGGGTGCGGACGAGCGAACCGCCGTAGGTGAGGCCCTTGCCGGTGAGAACGCCCTCATAGCAGTTGCGGATGCGCTTGTACTGGCCGTAGAGATAGCCGATTTCACGCGCGCCCACGCCGATGTCGCCGGCCGGCACGTCCGTGTCCGCGCCGATATGGCGATAAAGCTCGGTCATGAAGCTCTGGCAGAACGCCATGATCTCGCGGTCGCTCTTACCTTTCGGGTCAAAGTCAGAGCCGCCCTTGCCGCCGCCGATCGGCAGGCCGGTCAGGGAATTCTTAAAGATCTGCTCGAAACCGAGGAATTTGATAACGCCGAGGTTGACGGAGGGATGCAGGCGCAGGCCGCCCTTATACGGGCCGATGGCGGAATTGAACTGCACGCGGTAGCCGCGGTTNNTCGTCGACCCACGGCACGCGGAACTTGATCTGGCGTTCCGGTTCGGTGATGCGTTCCAAAATACCGGCAGCTTCGTACTGCGGGTTGGCTTCGATGACGGGCTCCAGAGAGGTCAGAACCTCCGTGGCGGCCTGAATGAATTCAGGCTCGTTC
>DBPP01000012.1 GCA_002305575.1 Ruminococcaceae bacterium UBA1417 | reverse complement strand
TTGGTCGAGGTGAGAGGATTTGAACCTCCGGCCTCTACGTCCCGAACGTAGCGCTCTACCAAACTGAGCCACACCTCGATAGTTTGGCTCCGATTACTCGGAGCCATTTGGCAGCGGTACCAGGATTTGAACCCAGACAAACAGAGTCAGAGTCTGCTGTGCTACCATTACACAATACCGCTATATGTCGTGTTTCCCGGTGTCTTCCGGGCAACGTAGACTATTATAGCAGATTTTTTGCAGAAGTCAATCCCTTTTGCAAAAAAAGTTTAAAAAAGAAATATTGGGGACATTCGGACACCGGAGCGCTCAGAATCCCGTTTCCGAAGCCGAAACGGGATGTGCAAGGTAGACTGCTTCGCAAATGGGTTCCAGCGCTTCCATCGCCTTGCCCGCAGCAGCTTCGTCATCGAAAATGCCGAACACGGCCGAGCCGCTGCCGGTCATCAGAGCGTTCAGGGCGCCATTCCTGCGCATCCGCAGCTTGAGATCCAGCACCTGAGGATGTTGCATGGCGTCCTCAAACCGGTTGCCCAGGCAGTGCACCACCGCTTGCAGATCCCGCCGTTCCAGCGCGCGCGTCACATCCTGTGTATACCGCACGCCCGAATCCGGCACCCGGTCCACCATTCTGTACGCCTCCGGCGTACTGATGCGCAGGCTCGGCTTCGCAATGACCAGCGTGCACGACTGCATCGGTGCGAGCGGCACCATAATTTCCCCGATGCCCCCACAACGCCGCGTACCATTTTGCACGCAGAACGGCACATCTGCGCCGATGCGCATCCCGAGATACAGCAGCTCGGCGGTATTGAGCGGTTCCTCACCCAGAACCTCCGCACACAGGCGGTTCATCGCACGCAACACCGCCGCTGCGTCCGCGCTTCCGCCGCCGAGACCAGCCTGATCCGGGATATGCTTTTCAATATGAATCTCCACGCCGAACGGCAATCCGGTCACATCGAGGAAGGACTGTGCGGCTTTGTACGCCGTGTTGCGCCCGTCAAGTGGAATATGCGGTTTGGAGCAGGTCAGGCGAATTTCCCCCGAGTCGTTCAGCGTTACGCGCACGCGGTCGCACAACGAGACGGACTGCATCACCATATCGACCGTATGATATCCATCCTCACGTCGGCCGACAATGTCCAGAGAAAGATTGATTTTGGCGTAAGCATTCAGCTCTATCGTTTGCAACGCGATTCCTCCTTGCTACAGATTGAAGATGGAGAAGCGCCGGATATCGATGACATGCTTCGGGCACATCTCATGGCAGCAGAAACAGCGGATACACCGGCCGTAATCGATCTGTGCTTTGTGGTCGCGCACCACAATCGTGTGCTGCGGGCAGCTTTCGGCGCACTTGCCGCAGCCCACGCAATCCTTCCGGCGGATGCGCGGATACGGCGTCGTGATTTTTTTGGCCAGCGGGCGCAAGGGCTTTGGCACGCGCGTGAGAAAGTCCACATCGCTCGAACGCGCGCGCTTGAAATCCGGCACCTGCACGCTTTCGAGCGGATCTCCTTCGAGCGTGACCGGCGCATCGTCGCACAGGCCGCGCGCCACGGCATTTTTCAGCATCAGGATTTCTTCAGGCTGCATCCCGATAACCGCCGCACCGGCGAGATCCGCCGCATACGGGCTTTGCGCGCCGATCAATGCGCCGACAAAGCGCTTCTGTCCGCCCGTCGGGCCATCGCCCTCCATGGCCTCAATCCCATCGATGATGGAAAAATCCGCTTGAATGTAGTCGCATAAATCGACCAGCATCTCCGCAAACGGCTCCTTTTCCGGGTACCGACAGTGCAGCTCCGGTTTCATCAGGCCCGGCACTGTACCGAACAAATTCTTGACCGCTCCGGAATAGCCCATCATGCCGTGCGTTTTCAACTTTGCCATGTTGACAACCAGGGACTGGCGCGGCTGCACAAACGGCTCCAACACCGAAAGCGTGCCGCAGCGCACGCCGCGCGTCAACTCCACGGGCTGCGAAAGACACGCCGTATAGAGTGAAAACCCGTATTTTTCCGCCGCCGCGGTGTACCCGCATCCGCGGAATACGCTCTTCATCACAGACGGATTGTACAAACCGCCGCCCGACTCCGCCACAAGCACCCTGGCCCCGCGCTTTTGCAAACACAGAGCCGCTGCCGCGACGAGGTTCGGATGCGTGATGATCGCTTCCTCCGGCGCCGAACGCATTACGAGGTTCGGCTTGATCACGACTTCTGTGCCCGGGGAGATCCGCTCATAGAAATCGAACGCAGAAAACAGGCGGTCCACCGCTTTTTCCAGAGCCTCTACGTCATAGGTTGTCTGGCGAATCAAAACCGCTCGGTTCATGAGAGCGACTGCAGAAACGCTTCCATACGGTTGAGCGCTTCGGTCAAATGCTTGAGCGAATACGCATAGGAAATGCGTACGTGCCCTTCTCCGCACGCGCCGAACGCGGTACCCGGCACCACAGCGACGTGCTTATCATAAATCAGCCGCTCACAGAATTCCTCCGACGTCATGCCGGTAGAGCGGATGGAAGGGAACACATAGAAAGCGCCCTCGGGCTCGAAACAGGTCAGGCCGAGGCGGTTCAGGCCGTCTACGATCAGACGGCGGCGCATGTCGTATTCATCGCGCATTTCGGCAATATCCTCGTCGCCATTGCGCAGCGCCTCGATCGCCGCAAACTGCGATGTCGTCGGCGCGCTCATAATCGCGTACTGGTGCAGCTTCGTCATCGGTGCAATCAGTTCCTTGGGACCAACCGCATAGCCCATGCGCCAGCCGGTCATCGAATAGGTTTTCGAGAACCCGTTGATCACGACGGTGCGCTCGCGCATCCCATCGATCGAAGCGATGGAAACGTGCGGGCAACCGCCATACGTCAACTCACTGTAAATTTCATCGGAAAGGACAACCAGGTCGTGCTTGCGGATGACCTTGGCAAGCGCTTCCAGGTGCTCCCGGCGCATGACCGCACCGGTCGGGTTGTTCGGATACGGGAAAATGATGGCCTTGGTTTTTTCGGTAATGGCATTTTCGAGTTCCTCTGCCGTCAGGCGGAACTCGTTTTCCTCTTTGGTCGGGATCGACACCGGCACGCCGCCAACCATGCGGGTCAGCGGGTCATAGCACACGAAGCAGGGTTCCGGGATGATCACTTCTTCGCCCGGCCCGATGACGCAGCGCAGCGCCATATCAATGGCCTCGCTGCCGCCCACCGTGACGAGCACCTCGCTCTCCGGATGATAGTTCAGGCCGTATTTTCTCTGGTAGAAACGGGCGATCTCTTCCCGAAGCACCATCAGGCCGCGGTTTGGGGTGTAGCGCGTTCTGCCCTTTTCGAGCGACGTAATGCCAGCTTCCCGGATGTGCCAGGGTGTCAGGAAATCCGGTTCACCGATGCTCAGGGAAATCACGTCGTCCATTTCGTTCGCGATATCGAAAAAGCGGCGGATACCCGAGGGCTTGATGTTCCGCGCCTGTTCGTTCAGGTACTTGTTATAATCAATCACAAAGGTTGCTCCCTCTCTCGTCAATCTCATCCTCTTCGGCTGTGAAATCCACGCCGCCGTCCTTATACTTGGTCAGAACAAAATGCGTCGCCGTGGACAGCACGCCATCGATCGGCGCGAGACGCTTTGCGACAAACATCGCGATTTCCGACATCGTTGCCGCCGTGACCATGACCGCGAGATCAAAGCCGCCGGACATCAGGTACACGCTCTCCACCTCCGGAAATGCCTTGATGCGCTCGGCAAGCGCGTCAAAGCCGGAATCCTTCTTTGGCGTGACGCGCAGCTCGATCAGCGCGCTCGCACGATGGACATCGGTGCGCTCCCAGTTGACAAGCGCGCGGTAACCTTTCACCACACCGTCCTTTTCAAACTTGCGGATGGCGGCCTCAACGGCCTCCTCGCTGAGATCCAGCATGGCCGCAAGCTGACGCACCGTCAGCTTCGCGTTATCCTGCAGAAGCTTCAAGAGCTTTTCCATTTTTTTATCCATCACTAAACATCCTTTCCTTATGGTATATATTCGATCGGGATCTGCTGCGGCTGTCGGCCGACAAAAACTGTGTATTCCGTGTAGCCGATTTCTCGAAGCAGATCAAGCGCCTCAGGAATGCCCTTCGCGACGTTCTCCGGGCAATGCGCGTCTGATCCGAGTGTGACGCGCCGCCCGCCGAGCGCCCGATAGCGCGTAAAGACTTCGCGGTCCGGCAAAATCGGGCAATCTGTACGTCCAAGCCTTGAGGTGTTGAATTCCAACGCCTTGTCCTGCTCGATCAGTTTTTTGAAAATCACATCGAGCATGGCGCTGTACCGTTCAAAGCTGGGCGTATCCCCGGGTCTGTAGAGATAGCGCAGCGGATAGGTGATATGGGCAAGCGTATCAAATTTGCCCCAGTCCAACATTTCGCGAAGCTGATCGAAATACAGCCCGAACAGTGCGTCCAGCTGATCCTGTGAAAAGTGCTCCCCGCCGAGGTGGTAAAAATCCGGCATTCCCGCGATGTTGTGCAGCGAGCCGATCACAATGTCGTAGTCGCGGCCATCCAACACGTCGAGCGCCGCCGGCAAATTTTGCAGCGGCTGGCCCAGTTCAACCCCTTTCAAGAGGTGCAGGTCCGGGAAGCGCCTCCGGTTTTCCTCCAGCTCGCGCCAAGCGCGGCGGACAACATCATAATACTTCCGCCCGCCAAATTGCGGGGAACCGTCGTACTGGTCGCATTCACAGTGATCGGTTACGGCATAATACAGAAGACCGAGCGATTGTGCGCGGGCGCACATCTGCTCCATCGGGGCTTGACCGTCAAACGAGCAATCCGAATGGCTGTGGCAATCCGCCATGGTCCGGTATGGCAAAACTGATCATCTCCCTCTCTCAGAACAAAAACTATATACAGTTTTATATTGTACCACAGCGCCTTTCATTTTGGAAGCCCCGAATTTAAATTGCCCCCCGCGCTTGACACCGCCGCATTTTTGTTGGATAATAAAGCAAAAGGGGCCGGCCATAGGCAGATGTCCGGTCCCAAACGTTTCTCACGAAAGGGATGCAAAACGACAATGAGAGCTGTGATCACCGTCATCGGAAAAGATATGGTCGGTATTCTCGCGAAGGTTTCCGCCATCTGCGCCGACAAGGGCGCCAACGTCATCGAGGTTACGCAGTCGATTATGCAGGACATGTTTGCCATGATCATGATGATCGACATCAGTGGCTGCACCGTTCCGTTCAGCACGCTGGCCGACGAATTTGAGGCACTCGGCGAAACGCTTGGCCTGAAGATCCACGTCATGCACGAGGATGTCTTCAACTCCATGCACAGAATCTGAATACTTCCGAAAGGTTTGGAGAATTCCCATGATCAACACACACGATATTCTGGAAACGATCCACATGATCGACAACGAGAATTTGGACGTCCGCACCATCACAATGGGCATTTCACTTTTGGATTGTATCGATTCCAATATTGAAAAAGCCTGCGTAAAGGTTTACGACAAAATCTGCGGCTATGCGGAACACCTGGTTCAGACCGGCGAGGACATCAGCCGGGAATACGGCATCCCGATCGTCAACAAACGCATCGCCGTCACGCCCATCGCGATGCTCGCCGGCGCCAACCCCGCCGCAAGCCCGGTGCATTTTGCGAAAACACTTGACCGCGCGGCCAGAACCGTCGGCGTCAATTTTATAGGCGGCTATTCGGCGCTCGTGCACAAGGGCTTCGGCCCCGGCGACTACGCGCTTATTGAAAGCATCCCGGAGGCGTTGAGCGAAACCGAACTCGTCTGTTCTTCCGTTAACATCGGTTCCACAAAAGCCGGCATCAACATGGACGCTGTCAAGAAAATGGGCCATATCGTCAAGCAGACGGCGCTGCGCACGGCCGACCGGGACTGCATCGGCGCGGCGAAGCTCGTCGTTTTCTGCAATGCGCCGGAGGACAATCCGTTCATGGCGGGCGCCTTCCATGGCGCTGGCGAACCCGATTGCGTGATCAATGTAGGCGTTTCCGGTCCTGGCGTTGTGCGCGCGGCCATCGCAAAGGCCAGCCCGGATGATGACATCACCGCCATTGCCGATATCATCAAGAAAACCGCGTTCAAGATCACGCGCATGGGCCAGCTCGTCGCGCAGGAGGCTTCGCGCCGCCTGTGTGTGCCGTTTGGCATTGTAGACCTCTCCCTCGCGCCGACGCCTGCCATCGGCGACAGCGTCGCGGACATTCTCGAGGGAATGGGCCTTGAACAATGCGGCGCACACGGCACGACCGCCGCGCTTGCGCTGCTCAACGATGCTGTGAAAAAGGGCGGGGTTATGGCTTCCTCGCACGTTGGCGGTCTTTCGGGCGCGTTCATTCCGGTCAGCGAAGACCAGGGCATGATCGCCGCAGCCAAGAGCGGCGCGCTGTCCATCACCAAATTGGAAGCGATGACAGCGGTCTGCTCCGTGGGCCTCGACATGATCGTCGTGCCGGGGGATATCACGCCGGAGATCATTTCCGGCATCATTGCGGATGAAGCGGCCATTGGCATGGTCAACTCAAAGACGACAGCCGTGCGCCTGATCCCCGCCATCGGTAAATCCGTCGGCGAAGAGCTCAATTTCGGCGGCCTGCTCGGCAGCGGCCCGGTCATGGAGATCAACGCCAAGTCGCCCGCTGTATTCGTCAACCGCGGCGGTCGCATTCCCGCGCCTTTGCAGAGCCTGAAAAACTAAATTTTTGCGTTGAAATTTTTGTAAATTGTATGAACGGCATATGTCCGGCCATACTATCCCCAGAACCTAGAGTAAAGGAGATAGCTTTATGCTGGATATTATCGCACTCATTCTCGCGATCATCGGCGGCATCAACTGGGGCCTGATCGGTATTTTCCAGTTCGACCTCGTCGCCTGGATCTTCGGCGGACAGGACGCCATCCTGAGCCGCATCATCTACACACTGGTGGGCATTGCCGCCCTCTGGTGCATTTCCCTGTTTTTCCGCGATAACGATCTGATCGACCGGTAAAAGCGGCAGGCAAAAGGCCGGGAGCCATCGGAAAATCCGATAGCTCCCGGCCTTCGCTTTTTCTATTGGTTGCCATCCAAGCCCATAGATTGCCAAAAATACGCGCATGCGCCCAATAATCCGGCACTGTTGCCGAGTCCCGCCGCTTCCACGAGCAGCCCTTTTGCAAACTGGGGCATCACACCGCCCAGAATTCTTTCCCGAAGCGGACGGATAAAACGGGATTCCTCCCGCGAAATGCCGCCGCCGATCAAAACGATCTCCGGGTTGAATATATGGACCAAGCTGATCACGCCGGCCGCCAGGCAATCGATCCACGCTTCAACCGTCGCCGCGACCGCAGGGTGCTCCAAATGGTCGAAAATAACCTTGCCATCGACCGCCTCCGGCGCCACGCCGAGCACCGCCAGCAGGTCGGGATTTCCCGTAAAGCGTCGCACCAGCGCCCCGGTAGACGCATATCGCTCAAAGCAGCCGCGGTTGCCGCAGGGACACCGTTCCCCGTCAAATTTGATGCTGAAATGTCCGATCTCGCCGCCGATACCGCGCTTTCCTTCAATCAGCCGGCCGTGTTCGATGATACCGCCGCCCACACCGGTACCGACCGTAATAACCAACACATTGTCCTTGCCCTTTGCGCGTCCAAAGCGCTGCTCGCCGAGCGCTGCCGCGTTCGCATCGTTGATGACCGTCACGGGAAGCGCAAACGCCTCACGCAGCGTCTGCGCAATGGGACTGCCGAGCCAGTTGCCAAGATTTGCACCAACGCCGATCACCGTGCCGCTGTGCACATCGATCTGCCCGGTAGCCGAAACACCGATGCCGTCGGGTTTTTCGGGGCTTTTGGAAATCACCTCGCGCGCAAGCGCCACAACCGTATCGAGAATCGGCGTTTTGTAGCCGTCGAAATTGACGCTGCGCGTTTCGGAAACAAGAATTTCTCCGCAGGCGCGCACCAGGCCGATTTTAACCGCCGTGCCACCGATATCCACGCCAAGCAACACACTCATGAGATGGCCTCGACAAAACGGCGTGTGATGTCGCGCGGACGCGTGATGGCGGTGCCGACTACAGCTGCATGAACCGGATAGCTGAACACCTTTTGCAGCTGGCCACGCTCCCAGACGCCGCCTTCCGCGATGACCGGCACAGACAGCTCGCGCGTGATACGCTCGATCAGCGCATAGCTCGGGATCTCCGTACCGCGCGTCTTTTCCGTATAGCCGCACAACGTCGTGCCGACGAGGTCAAACCCGATTTCCGCCGCGTGCTTACAGTCCTCAAAGCAGGAGCAGTCCGCCATGAAAAGCTGGTTCGGGTATTTTTCCCGGACAGCCTTAAAGAAGCTGTCCAGATCGCCGCCATTCGGACGCGGCCGGTCCGTCGCATCGATTGCAATGATTTCCACGCCGGTTTCGGCCAGCGCATCCACCTCCGCCATGGTTGGCGTGATAAATACATCACTGTCCTTGTAAACGCTCTTGATGATGCCGATTACCGGCAAGTCAACCTCCTTGCGGATATCCAGAATGTCGGACACCGTATTGGCACGAATGCCGACGGCACCACCCTCTTTTGCCGCAAATGCCATTTTACCCATAAAATGGTAGCCGTAAAGCGGCTCGTCCGGCAACGCCTGGCAGGAGACGATCAGGCCGCGGTAAATTTTTTTCAGAATCTCTGCATTTGTCATAAGGCATTCCTTCCCTTTTTTGTATTTTCCCGATACCGCGCCGTCAGGCCGATTTCAAACATCCGGCTCCACGGCAGGTATACCGATTCCAATATAACATGGTCGGCAATCGAGGTCAATTCATGCCGGATAAATTTTTCGAGTTCCTCCTGAACCGCCTGCGCCGCTTTCCCGTGCTGCTCTTCGCACCAGAAGTACGTCATGTTCCATTGTGGCAGCACGTGTAGCGTCACATAACTGCGGACCACCGCGCCGTAGCCGCAGTCCTCAATATAGCGCTCCACAAGGAAATTCCGCGCCGCTTCCCGGTTTTTCTGATACATGCCGTTTACGCACTGTGCCAGTACCGTACCCATGGAATTGGCGGAGGTGTTCCATCCCGCGTAACCGAGGAGTTTGAGCAGATTGCCCTGTTTGTTCAGCACGCGCAAAAGCTGCAGCTCACCGCCGTTTGTGTAGGCATTGTCGAGAATCGCGACCGGGATGCCCCTGCGGATGCAATCGTTCACAAAATACAGAAATTCAGCCATGTTCCGTTCCACGTCATAATCCATATTGTTGGCAGGCTGTTCGGTGGCTTCCAGCATCTTGTTGGCCGGCGCCGTGATGCCCATCACAAAATCGGCGTCCCGCAAAGACGGCACTACAACACATCCTGCCGCCATCACGTGGTATTTGACCGTCTCGTTCAGACTGCGATCCTCATAGTTCGGAATCAGCTGCGGTGCCAGCGTCGACGCGTATTTGAGATAGACGCGCGGCGTTTTTCCTTCTAGCGCGTTAATCGCACGTGCCGTGAGCGTCATCCCCAGCTCATCCGCGCCCGGATACAGAATAACGCGGTCGTTCAGAACCTTCTCATCCAGTACCGCACGCACCGCCTGCTGATCCATCGCGGTATAGCCGTATTTCGCGGAATCGTCCTGCGGTATGATCAGAAAATCGATGGTGCCGTCTTCTACAAGATCGAGCGTGCGGATATTCATCTTCCGGTTGAAGGCCCGGCGGTTCAGATAATCCTGCAAAGCCGCTGCGTCTATTTTTTCGAGCAGCGCCTCGCGCTCGGCTGCGTCACCCTCGCCGAGCTTTTCCAAATGCGTCAGACGGCCAAGTTTGTGGATTTCCGCGCCAAAATCCGCGTAGTAATCCGGTTCCTCATCATCGGAAGAATACGTTGGGCAGCGCATGATGCAGTGAAAGGCATAAAGCTTTATATTCGGATTTTTTTCGCGCAGCGTTCTCAGAAGCAGCAGCCGCTCTTCCGCCGTTTCCTGATCGAGTGTATGCAGGCGCGACGGGATCAGCCCGCCGTACAGCAGTGTATCGATGGAAATTACCGCCGCATCCGCCTTTTCAATGTTGGAAAGCAGGAAAGCCCGGACTTCCACAGGATCGGCCGGCGTTTTTTTTCGGCCAAGGCGCGCAGGCCGCAGAATCGTGTACTTTTCCCCGTCAAAAATCTTGGACGGAAAATCAAAGTTGCAGGGCCGCTCGTCGAGCGGCAAAAGAATGATGTTTTTCATATGACTTTTCTCTCCCCTATTCTTTGCGGATGACCGACCATGAACGCGTGCAAACGTTTTCCAGCTGCACATCGGCGCCGCCGCCAATATACAGGCCACAGCACTCGGGCACCTCCACCGAAACACGGCCCGGCGCAAAATCGAACGCCGCTCCCTTGAGCGCGAGATTGTCCGAAGGAACCCGTGTAAAATCGATATTCCGCAGCGTGACTTCTCGAATGTTGCCGTTCTCGCCGACAATGCCCATCGCATTTTCTCCGATACATGTCACGCCGTCGATGTGCACATTGCGCACGGCACAATCCGTGATACGATGCGGATTCTGCTCTGCCGGAATGTGGTAATCGTGCTTGACGGCCATCATGAAAATGGGTTCGCCGTTGCCCCACCAGTTGCCCGCGCGGACTCGCGTCTCAATGATCATGTTGGAAACGCGCACATTTTCGACCAGCGCGCCCTCATTGTTGCACATGAAGCAGAGACCGCGGTTGCTCTCCTTAATGATGCAGTTGGAAATCGTGACATTTCGGATATGGCTGTAAATATAGCCGATCACAATTGCCTTCGAGCATGACCGCAGCACGCAGTTCGAGATCACGACATCTTCGCACGGCTTACCCCAGTCCGTGATACCGGAAAGCGCAATGCAGTCGTCGCCGCTCGAAATGTTGCAGTCCGAAACGATCACGCCTTTGCAGCTGCAAAAATGGATGCCGTCATCGTTCGGCACGTTGCGATCTGTATCGATGGTAAGGCCGAGAACCTTTACATTTTCGCATGCGTTAAAGCTGATTGTCCAGCAGGGCGCGTCGATCACACGGATGCCGCGCAGTGTGACGTCCTTGGAATCGTGGAAGAAGATACACTGGCTCGGCCGGGTGCCAATGGGGTAGGTGCATTCGTCAATTTGCGCCTGCGTGAACGGCACGCGACTTTCCGGCACATTTTTCACGGACGTGTCGTAGAACGATTTGCCGGACAGATCGATCGTGCCGCTGCCGTCAATCGTCACGTGATCGCACCCGAGATTCACAAGCAGCGCGCGCAGAACACCAAGCTCGTTGTGCACATAGGCCTGCGGCGGGTAATCCTCGAGATCTTCCGAAGCTTTCAGGACGGCCCCGGCCTCCAAATGCAGGGACACGCCGTGCAGATTCAGAGTACCGGTGCGAAAAATGCCGCCTGGTACACAAACCGTCTCCCCTGTTTGGGCGGCCGCATCGATTGCAGCCTGAATACTTTGGGTGTTGAGTGTTGTGCCGTCACCGACGGCGCCAAATTTTGTAATATCCAGCATTATAATAAACCTCTGCTTCCTGATTAACCGCGGATTGCCTTTCAAAACACCATGCGGCTTTCCTTTTATACCGATCTGTATAAAGTTCTATTCTCCCCCTTGCTTTTTCGAGCGCCGACCTTTCAGGACGCAAAACGTCGATATCGGTACAGCGCAATCGCAAGGAGTCCGCACCTAATGGCCGGAAATACAACCCCCATAGACCGATGAAATCTCGGCCTTCTTTTCAACAAAAAAGGTAAGGGACGCAGGACCCTTTGTCCTGCGTCCCCGCAACACCATTGTTCAGGATGTAAAATCAGCCTTCGGTTGTGCCCTTTGCAATTTCAAGGACATCCGGATTTGCTTCGAGGTACGCCGCAAACTGCGTTCTGTACTCCTCGAGGTAAGCATCCAGGCCAGCCGCCTTCAGCTTCTCAATCGCAGCATCAATGTTGTCCTCATAGGACACCATGCCAACCTTGATCGGGTAGATGGAAGCGATGATTTCGGTCTGGAGGTTCGTCAACTCGCTCTGCACGTTCGACGCATCGAAGATGAAGCCGGCCGCCGGGGAGATGACATAGTTATCAGACTTGTAGGTCATGTAATCGACATAGTTGTCGGTGGAATCCGAGGAGAAGCTCATGTACGGCAGATAACCGGTCATCCAGGTATCCATCTGATAGATCGGGTTGCCGTCGTCGCCCTTGACCTGCTCGATTCTATGGTCGCCGGTCACCGTGTAGTGCGTGCCCTCGATGCCATAGTGGAACAGATTGTGGTTTTCTTCGGAAGCATACAGCCAGTCAAGGAACTTAAGACCGGATTCCGGATCCTCCGCCGTGGCGGAAATCGCGTTCAGGTTCTGCACATACGTGTAGATCATATCCGGGATGTCATCGCCAAACGCTCTGACCCACTCAACCTCAGCGCCTTCCACGCCGTTCTGCTGCATCGTCACGCCCGTGTTCGGATCGAACGTCTGGGACGGAAGCATTGCGCCGAACTTCGCGTCGTCATACTTCTTCTGGGAGTCTCTGTTGAGGATATCCGGGTCGATCAGGCCAGCCTGATACAGCTCATAGTAGGTATTCGCATCCTGCTTGAACTCTTCGGACTCGTAGAAGGAATCCACCGTGCCGTCCTGACGGATCAGAACGATGCCGAGGCTGTTCTCAACATAGAACGGATAGGTATCATAGCTTCTGTGGAGCCAGTGCGCCGTATCCTGATTCTGGTGGAACCAGTTGTACGCCTTGGCGCCGGTCTCTTCGAGGATGTAATCCTGAGACTTCTTCATGAGGTCAATGATCTCGTCGGTGGTCTCCGGGAACTCGTCATAACCGACTGCTTCCGCAACGTCCGTGCGGTAGTTCATGTAGGACATAACGTTATCGAAGGATTTCCAGTAGCAGGGAACTGCATACTCTTCGCCGTTGTACAGCGTGCCGAGCCACTCGGTTTCGGAGAACTTATCGTAGAGATCCGGGTAGTTGCCGATCAGATCATGAATCGAAATGATCGCGCCCATGCCTGCGATGGAGGAAAGGTTCTTAACGTCCTGCATGACATGCAGAAGCTCGAACTCTTCACCGGTTGTCAGCATCAGGTTCAGTTTCTCTGCATAAGCATCCCACGGGATTCTCGTAACGGAAACCTCGATGTTGACGCCGTCTTCCTGAAGCTTTTCGTTGACCGCCGCAATGCCCGTGTCGTAATCTGCCGGAAGCGTGCCCGGCTGCACGATGCGCATCGGATGGATCGTGCCGTCGTCTTCAGCTGCGTCGCCCTCGCCTGCATCTTCAGACGTGCCGCCAGCGCTGTCCGTGCTGCTGTCGTTCGTCGACGAATCGTCGCCTGTGCCGCCGTAGCAGCCGGCGAAAGCTGTGACGATCATGGCGAGTGCCAGAAGGAGAGCCAACAGCTTCTTCGTGTTTTTCATTGCTTACTTCACTCCTTAAAAGATGTATTTGATTTATCGGCCTAAGCCGTAAATACCGTGTTTAACCCTTAACTGCACCGACAACCATGCCTTTGACAAAGTATTTTTGCAGGAACGGATACAGAATGATGATCGGGCCCATTGTGATAACGGACGTCGCCATCTTGAAGCTTTCCTTCGGCGGGTTGACCGTCTGCATAGCACCGGCCGAAAGGTTGCTGAGCGCCGTAATTTCGGACTGGATCTTGAAAAGCAGCATCTGCAGGCTGTAATAATCTTCGTTATTCACCAGCATGACGGCGTTGAAGTAGTTGTTCCAGTAACCGATGGCGTAGAACAGTGCGATCGTCGCCAGAACCGGCAGACACAGCGGGAAGAAAATGGAGAAAGCAATGCGCACTTCACCCGCGCCGTCAATTTTTGCCGATTCGTTGAGCTCCGCCGGAATACCGCGCACAAAATTGCGCACGAGGAACATGTTAAACGGATTGAACATCAGCGACGGAACAATCAGCGCCCAGATGTTGTCGTAGCAGTTCAGCGACTTACACATCATGTACCAGGGCACCAGGCCGGCAGAAAAGACCATCGTAACATAGAAATACAGGGACAGGCCATTTCTGTACCGGCAGGACCGGTTCGCCAGCGTATAACCGGCGCCAAATGTGATAAACGTAGCGACTAGGGTACCGAAAACCGTGGAAATACCGGTGACCAGATACGCCTGCGGTACTGCAGAAGACGGTAGAAAGAGCATGTTGTAGGCTGCCGTAGACCATTCGCTCGGCCAGAACGAATAACCGTTCAGCGTGATGGATTTCTCGCTCGAGAAGGAAACGATAATGACCAGAATAAACGGCAGAATGCACATCACTGCAAACAGGAACACGACCAGGTAAATGAAGAACGTGCCGATGCTCTCTCCGGTGCTCCGCTTAATCTTATTGTTGGGTGTGGACGGCTGTGCCGCCATAACCGTAGCGTTCATAGCGCAACTCCTTTCCTGATTAGAACAACGCACCTTCGGGGAACTTCTTTCTGACGATCCAGTTGGCTGTAAAGACCAGAATGAAGCCGACGACAGACTGATAGAGACCGATAGCCATGGAAAGGCTCGGGTCACCCGTGTTCTTGAATGTGCGGTACACGTAGGTATCGATGACCTCCGCAATCGGCATCAGCGAGCTGTTGTCGCGGATAATCGCATAGAGCATACCGAAATCACCGTAGAAAATACGGCCGACCGACATCAACGTCATAATGCAGATCGTCGGGGTCAACAGCGGAATCGTGATATAAATGATACGCTTGAAGCGCGTGGCACCGTCGATGTATGCGGCCTCATACAGACCCTCGTCGATACCGGTGATCGCCGCCAGGTAAACGATTGTATTGTATCCGGTGTTCTTCCAGATGTTGAGCAAAAGGAGAATCGGATACCAATAGCTCGGCGTCGAATAGAAGTTGATGCGGGAACCGCCGGCCGCCACAATCATATTGTTGACAAGGCCTGTATCCGTGCCGAGGATGCCCTGCAGCATATAGCTGACAATAACCCAGGAAATAAAGTAGGGAAAAAGCATCATGGACTGCGAGGTTTTCAGGAACCGCTTGGCCTTAACCTCGTTGAGTACGATGGCCAAAACCACGGCGCAAACCGTACCCACCAGCAGGAAAAGAATATTGATGACCAGCGTATTGCGCGTCACCGTCCAAGCCCAGCTGGATTTGAAGAAATACTCAAAATTGCTGAAGCCGACAAACGGACTCATAATGCCCGTCTTATAGTTGAACTTCTCAAATGCAATCGCAATGTACGGCAAAGTGAGATAGGAAAAAATAAAGGTATACACGATTGCCGGCAATGCCAACAGATACAAGAACTTGTTCTGCCAAAGCTCCCGAATAGGGTTTACCCGTTTCTTTCCGACACCGACATCCATCACCGCCGACGCCTTACTCATATCTTCCATCACCCTTTCTGTGAGATCTTTACAGTTCGGATCCGCTCTGTTGCTCAATTGTTTCGTTGGACCCTTGATTCTCTCAACAATTGTATTCTACCATTCTGTTGTATTCTACCATTCCGTGAACAAAGTGTAAACTGCTATTTTTCACGTTCACTACAAAAATTAAGTTTTCTCCTAAATTTTCTGTTTTTCTGTCTACTTCATTTTTTTCGACTTTCTGCAAAAATTTGATTTTCATCTTTCCCCGTTCTCCTTTTTTGAACTGAATGGGGAATTTTCTGATTTCCGGACCTTGCTTTTTTAGAAAAAAGCGTCTATTATAAATTTGTACGGATGTATTTTCACGTTCTGTGCATTTTTTCATTTTTATTTGTTTTTTCGTTTCGATTGTTGAGGCGGGTGTTTTGTATTGAAAACCAAATACCATAACAAGCTGTTTTGGCGATATCTAATCAGTTTTTTCTTTGTCATTTCCCTGACCATTGTCATGATCATCACCATTGTATTCTCGTTGTATTCCAATATGCAGATCAGCGCCGCCAGGGCGTCCTCCATCGGTCAGCTGGAGCAGGTGTGTGAAATGACCGACCTGCTGTATGAGCAGATGCGCTCCATCAGCAACCAGATTTTACAGAACTCCACAACAAACGGCTGCCTTTCCACAACCTCCTTCGACCGCCTGAAAGAAGTTTCCGCAGCAATTAAGTTGCGTGAAATGCAGACCGCTACCCCTTACGTGCGCTACGTAAGCTTCTACAATTCGGCTTCCAACCGCTTTATTTCCAGTTCCACGGCGGATTTCCTGACTGAAGCCGATGTCAAATACTATTATGATTTGCTGTCGGATACTTATGGCGACGCCTGCACGCTGCGGCTGATCGGTCCCAACTACGCAACACAGCAGATGAAAACCCAATATGTATATTCCTTTATTTTCCGCTTGCAGGTGCGGAATTCCGGTGCCCCAGATCTTGCGGTGATCGACGTGGACGAAGACTATCTTACACAGGCCATCGCCAATTTGCGCACTTCCAATGGATTCCAGCAAGTGCTTCTGCTCGACCGCGAGGGAAACGTATTCTCCTCGAATACCGCCTATGACGACGGGCAAGACTTCACGCAGTCGACCTATGTCAGCCTGGATTTCGACAAGATGCAGGAATTGACCGGTAGCTCCGGCTCCTTTTCCCAGCGGCTCGGGGACGGCACCAGTGCGTTGGTGACCTACGCCTGCTCCGATATGTCGGGTTTCACCATTGTGAACATCGTGCCGTATTCCAACATTTTCAGCAGTCTTCCCCAGCTCGCCGCGTTGACACTGCTTTCCGGTTTGCTGGTGCTGGGCATTGGCATTGCCATTTCCTGCCGCACCAGCGCGCGGCTTTCAGCGCCCATCGAGGTCCTCTACCGCAATTATGTGAAGAAGCCTTCGACCGACCGCCGCGCCGGGAACGAGCTGGACCAACTCAGCCGCGCCTTTTCCGATATGTATGCCAAAGCCGATAAGCTGGAACAAGGGTTGATTTCCTCTTATTCGGATTCGAAAAAACGCATCATGCAGCGCCTTCTGCACGGCGAATCCGAGCTCATTCCGAATTATCTGGAGGTCTATCAGAAATTCAACATCAACCTGCTCGCCCCGTATTACTCCATCGTCATGATCAACTGTGTCTCGCGTGAAAATGTGCTTGGGCCAGATGACTCCAGCTATTTTATTTGCAGCTACGCGCTGGAAAATATTGTGAGCGAAGTTATGGGGCACTTTGGCAGCATTTCCACGTATCGGAATTCCAAAAATATGCTGGCTGTTCTCCTGCCGCTGCGCCAAAACGAGTTTCCGAAGCGTATGGACGTGGAATTGCACCGCGTCATTGACGTGATGGCGGCGGAATTTGATATGGAAACCACCATTTGTATCGGCAATATCGTTGAAACCGCCGCAAACATCAACATGTGCTATGAGGCAACCACCATCGCACTTGAATCCTCCACCATCCGCAACCACGGCAAGGTGTTCTTTGCGGATGAGATTTCCCAAACAGAAAATCTCAACCAGTATCACAACAAGCTGTATATCAAGCTGGCCGAGCACGTGCGCAACGAGGATCTGAATGCCTGCTCGCAGGAATTTGATCTCGCGCTTTCCTACATGATCAACGTCAGCTTTCGCACCGCCATCACCTATTTCAACCATGTGATGATGACGCTGATGGACAGCTTTTCCTCTACCTTTTCGGACGACGACACCTACAGGCAGCTGATGGACAAGCTCAATGAAATCAATCCGAATCTGCAAAACGTTTATCTGCTGCGCCGCAAATGCATGGAATTTCTGGATCTGCTGATCCGCCATTTGAGCTTGAGCCGCAAGTACGGCAATGAACAGGCCGCCGAAACGGCCCGCAAGTACATCGAGAAAAACTATGCCAATCCCGATCTTTCCCTGCGGATGCTGGCCGAAATGGTCGGCCTTTCCCCCGCTTATTTCGGAAAGACCTTCACAGCCCATACGACATACAGCTTCAATGACTATCTGGCCAACGTCCGCATGCGCAAAGCCGCGCAGCTTCTGACGGAAACCAAGCTGCCGATCAATCAGATCAGCGAATCCATCGGTATTCTGAACACCAACTATTTCTATTCTGTTTTTAAGAAGAAATTCGGAATGACACCGCTGGCCTACCGGCGGTCGAAATCCGGCGCATCGGAAAATCCGGAAGAGAACTGAAAACAGGACGCCGTTCCGCCAACATTTGGAACGACGCCCTGTTTTTCTATAAAAAATATTTCAAACCGTGCAAAGCGTGCAGCTTGGGGTACCCGCGCGCACGTTGCGTCCTTTTTATGTACGGGCCTTCCGCTCCGTAATCTGGCATGCTGCGCCCGGCCAGAGATGTTCGTCCAGAATCACCTCGCCAATACTATCTGCTGTAATATGGCCGCCTGCCGGGTTTTTCACGCTCAAAATATTGCCGCGCACCGTAGCCTCCACCGTTGTGTTTTCGAAAGCGAGGTCACAATCGACCATTTCGCAATCCTCAAGCACAAGGTTCTTCGCATAGCAGAACGGCTGCGTACCGACAATTTTGCACCGCACAAGGCGAAGATTTTCGCTGTACCAGGCGAGATACTCCCCGCGGATCACGCTGTCCTCCACTGTGATGTTTTTGCCATGCCAGAACGCATCCTTCGTATCGAGCACACAATGGCGCAGCACCGCATTCTCGACGTACTGGAACGAATACTTGCCCTGCATACGCAGATGTTCAATGCGCACATCCCGTGTACGGAGGAACGGGTACTCGGAATGCAACGAACAATTCTGCATCTGAAGACCGCGGCAAAACCAGCCGAATTCGGTCGAATCGATCGTGCATCCAGAAAGCACGGTCTGATCACATTCCCGCAGGGCTTTGATGCCGCCGAGACGGCTGCTCTCGATCCGCATATTGTGGTCGTACCAGAACGCCGCACGGCACGTTTCTGTCATGCGGCAATCCTTTACCACGCCGTTCGTCACATGCCACAACGGATAGCGCAGGTGAAAATCACACGCCTGCACCAGAATATCACGGCACTCCTTTAGCGCGGACTCTCCATCCGCCGGGCCTTCGAACCGGCATTGCCGGATCTCCGCGTCCCGTTCTCCGTACAACGCGCGCTCCGCGTCCAGCGTTTGCTTTTCAATCGTTTTCTTCCCCATCGTGCTTTCCTTCCCTTGTTCCTGAAATCCGCTTGCTCACTTTACTTTTTATTATACGCGCAAATTTCCTGTCTGTACAATACTTTTTTCTCATTGGCCGCTATACGCCATAAGTATACATCCTTATGTCATCCTTCCTCCCAGTTTCACCGGACAGAGAGCGACGGGAAAACAACCCGTTTGGATTCTCACTGAATCCGTTGTTTTCCATGCTGCAGGCGGGAAACACAAATCCATTTTACCTTACTTTTTCTCCTATCGTCCTTCTCCGTTGCCATTAGGCGGGAATTGCCGTGATCGTCAGCCGATGTTTTCAAAAAATCTCCGTCCTTGCGGCGGTCTGTGCGCGCAGCGCAGCAAGGTGCTCCGGCACAATTTGGTCCGCCCCCTCTTTCGACGTCGGCAACAAATCGTTTGAATCTCGCTTTCCCGATGCGCTCCGCTGATTGCAGATCGCCCCGCCAAGGGGCATCGTCGCGGCCAACGGGACTGCCTCCGCGATGCGCGACTTCGCCTTCAATCCCTGACCTCCTTGCCGCCTTCCCTCTTCTGCCTGCCGCTGCTGTGGGTATATGAAAATTCTGTGCAGCGACAAATTCACCCAGATGTCCGTTATCCCCCACCAACACGACCAGAAAAGCGGTTGCGCAACAGCGCAAAAGCGGCAACGGCATCAAGCGGCATAAACGGAAACAGCACCGGATGTTTCCCATGTTGGAAACATCCGGTGCCGAACATCAGGTGTGGCGGCGTTTTTTACCGGAGCTGTGCAGACGGTGGAAAAGTGCGGAAGAGAAAAATCGGTTCGTATGTTTCTCGGCGATATGTTCCATAAAGTGATTGGATAGTACCATAAATACAATCAACACCAAAAGGAGCGGCACCAAAACGAAGAACATCGCAGCGGTCAGCTGCACAAGTGAGAAAACATTCATGAAGAGGGCATAGCCGAGTATGAAGGCCAGCATCATCGAGCCGAACAATGCGCCACGCAAAGCGTTGAACGGTACACAGAGTTTGAACATCAGCATAAAGCCAACCGCAAATGCAACGATCACCGAAAGCGTGGAAGTCTGTTCCTGCGTAAGGCCAAGCTGCTGCTGGAACAGACAGAGGAAGAGCACGCCGAGGATCATCGTCAACGCAGAGGGAAAGGACTTTTTGAGCACATTCGTCAGGAAGTTTCCGCGGATGCGGTCGCTGTTCGGCTCAAGCGCCAGAATGAAGGACGGCACACCGATGGTCAGTGCGCTGACGAATGTCAGGTGAATCGGCTCAAACGGATAAGAAGCCGGCAGAAAAATAAACAGGAGTCCCAGAACAATCGAATAAATCGTCTTTTGCAGGAAAAGCGAAGCAGAACGCTGCAGATTGTTGATGGATCGGCGTCCCTCCTTGACCACCTGCGGCATCGAAGCAAAATTGGAATCGAGCAGCACCAGATTCGATACCGTACGCGCGGCATCGCTGCCGGAAGCCATTGCAATGCTGCAATCCGCCTCTTTGAGCGCGAGCACATCGTTGACCCCGTCGCCGGTCATCGCGACGGTATGTCCGTTTTCCTTGAGGGCCTTCACAAACTGCAACTTCTGCTGTGGCGTCACACGGCCGAAAACTGTATATTGTTCGATGGCGGCGCGGATTTCTTCTTCTCCCTGCAACCGGGAGGCATCGCAATAATTTTCTGCATCCGCCAGGCCCGCCTTCTGCGCGATATTGGCCACAGTTACGGCGTTATCACCGGAAATGACCTTCAGCGTCACGCCCTGCTCGGCAAAGTAGCGCAGCGTTTGCGGCGCTTCGGGCCGGATCTTATCGCTGATGGCGATCAAACCGACCGCCTGTATATCTTCGGGCAGCGTTTTATCGGCGCCAAACATGCCGCTCGCACGAGCAAGCAACAGCACGCGTTCGCCGCGCGTGGCATACGTCTCCGTCTGCGCACGCAATGCGTCAAAACGCTCGCGGAGAATGAATTCGCCGGCGCCCATCACATAGGTGCCCCGCCCCTCAAAGGACGCGCCGCTCCACTTACGCGCCGAGGAGAACGGTACGATCGCCTGCGCGCGCCACATCGATTCCCCTGAAAAGTGCGCCCGCACGGCGTTGGAGGTCGGGTTGTCATCGGAAAGCGCGCTGACCAGCGCGGTAAGCGCCTCCGCCATCTCCGCCTCGGTATGGCCCTCCAGCGGTTGGATGGAATCCACCTGCATCGTCCCTTCCGTGATCGTTCCCGTTTTATCGAGGCAGAGCACATCGACTCGTGCAAGCGATTCAGTACAGTACAGGTCCTGCACAAGCGTTTTGTACCGCGAAAGACGAACGACGCTGACCGCAAACACAACGCTCGTCAGCAGAATCAGCCCCTCTGGAATCATGCCGATCATCGCGGCCACAGAGCTGACAACGGCATCCTGAATCGTATCGTGCAAAATGAAAAACTGTTTGCCAAACAGAAGCAAACCGATCGGTATCAACGCAAAGCCGATGGTTTTAACGATAAAATTCAGCGCATGTAAAATTTCAGAATGCGCGTGTTTGATGTATTTCGCATCGTTGGCAATGCAGTTCGCATAATTGTCCTTGCCGACATGCTCTACCTGTGCCAGACAGCTCCCTGAAACAATAAAGCTGCCGGACAACAACGGATCGCCGGGATGCTTCAGTACGGGGTCGCTCTCGCCGGTAATCAGCGACTCGTTGACCTCCACCTCGCCCTCCCGCACCACGGCATCGGCGCAGATCTGCTGGCCGTTCGAAAGCTGCATCACATCGTCGAGCACAATTTCATGCACCGCTATGCTGCGCAGCGCACCGTCGCGCAGTACTGTGGCCTTCGGCGCAGAGATCAGCGACAGTTTATCGATCGTGCGCTTTGCACGTATTCCCTGAAACGAGCCGATTGCGGCATTCGAAAAAATCACGCCGAGAAACAGCAGGTTCTTAAAGGAGCCGACCAAGAGGACAAAGAAAGCCAGCACGAAGTTTAGAATATTAAAAAAGGTAAAGGTGTTCTCCAGAATAATCTGCTTTTCCGTTTTGGTTTTGATGCCCTCATCGGCATTGCTCAAACCACGCGCAAGCCGTTCCTGCACGGCCTGCGCAGTCAAACCCGTCCTGAGATCCGTCAGTTTCTCCGGACGTCCCGCTCCTGTTTTTCCTGGTTCCATGCCCGTTTTTCCCTTTCCAAAAATAATGTTCAAGTTAAAGGATACACGAATAAAAAGGGGATTTCAAGGCATTATAAATGAATTTTCTCTTACTTTTTGCCGGACAAAGCCTGCAAACGCGGAGAAGATTTCATAAAATATTAAGGGAAATTTGTTCATAACGGATAGCCTTTATTTCGAATTGTGCCAGACGCCAAAGGCGTTTTTTAGCAAAATTTCCGGAAGTGCATCGAAAACCGTGCAGAAACTGTAGGAAACAACCGGAATCCGACGACAAAAAACAAAGAAACGAAAATTTGACTTTGCGTTTTGAAAAGACTATACTTATCCTATAGAATTTTAAAAGCAATCCCCGTGTATATATCATGAAGGAGTAGATATTTATGGCAGCAAAGATGGAAAAAAAATACGTACTGACGAACCGCAGAAGCGGTAAGATGCTGGCGGCAAACGGCAATGCTGTTGTGCAGATGACGGAAGACGGCAGCGATATGCAGATCTGGCGCGCTATCCCGGGTGAAGGCACATCGGTCCAGCTCGTCAACAAAGCAACCGGCCTTGCGCTTACGGTTTCCGGCGAAGCGGAAAACGGCACGGCACTCACGCTTGCACCCGCAGAGAACAGCGCGGCACAGCTTTGGAAGCTGAATACAACCACGAGAGGTTTCCGCAAGATCATGCACGCAGCTTCCGGCAAGGTTGTGGATATCAAGGACATCAGCGACAGCGACTATGCGCCGGCGCAGCTCTGGGAGTTTGTCAAGGGCGAAAATCAGGACTGGGTCCTCACTGAGGTGGAGAAGGAAGTCAAGGCGCCGGTAAAGCGCGCTGTGAAAGAGGTCAAAACCGAAAAAGCGGGAAAAACGCCGGCTAAAACCGCCAAGACAGCCAAGAAAACGAAGTAATCCCTATACACACAGAAAAAGCACAGAAAGCGCGCGGGTATGTCCGTGCGCTTTTTTGTACGAATTCATTGCGAAAAAAACGTAAATTTACCCGTATTCTTCCCCGGCATTTTCCTGTATAATGAAGGGGACTCCTGTTGTGGAGAATTCGAAACAGAAAGTAGATGGGGATATGGAGAACGTATTGGTACTCTGCGACGATCTTTGGCATCCGGCCGAGGTCATCGAAAAGGGGCTGGCTTCATGGTGCGACAGCCCTTATGGCTTTGATATCGTGAAAGCCGCCAAGGATATTCTGACGCCGGCGCGCCTCGCTCGATACCGTCTGGTTGTCTGCTGCAAAAGCAACAACGTGATCGCATCGAATACCGCGCCTTGGTTTGAACCGGGCGTAACCGAAGTGGGGCCGGAAGAATTCAAAGCGTATATTGAAGCAGGCGGCGGCTTCCTTGCCGTGCATTCGGGACTGGCCTATACGGAGGATCGTTGCCCCGATTACGTGCAGCTCGTCGGCGCAGCTTTCCGCGGCCACCCGCCACGCTGCGAAGTACGCCTGCAAGCCAGAACCGTACACCCCATTCTTGATGGGGTGCCGGATTTCTGTGTGCGGGACGAACATTATCGTATGGAAATGATTGCTGCGGATGCAGAGGTCTTTCTGGAGAGTCGGTCCGAAAACGGCGGCACGCAGCCGGCAGGCTACACGCGCACGCTTGGTAAGGGACGTCTGTGCGCACTGACGCCGGGACACACACTGGACGTGTGGGAAAACGAGCATTTCCGCCGCCTTTTCTCCAATGCCGCCGCGTGGTGCATGGGAAAATAATCGTATAGAAATCGTATAGAAAGGAAACGGGGCGCCGCAATGCAGCGCCCCGCTTTTCATTCAAAACTGTTATGCATCCGTTTCCAACAGTTTTTTCGCCACGAGAAGGAATCGATGCGTTGAAGCCTCCAGTACCCCCTGCGTTTCGAGTTTCTGCTGGGCAAGCATAAGTCGGTCAAAACAACATTCAACGGAAAACCCGGGAAATTCCCACGGAATAACGCGAGCAAACCACACGAGAGCCCCTACGTCCCAAAATCGAATTTTACAGAACGCTTCCTGCGCCTGCAAAATTTGAAATCCCGCGCGCATAAACCGCGAGCGCACATTTTCAAGGCGCTGCTCCGGATAGGGAACCGGCGTACCGGGCAGCAGCAGATCTACCAGCGCCCGGTCGTTTTCAGCCCCAACCTGCTGGGTGATGAACAAACCGCCGGGCTTGAGAATCCGGTACAGTTCCTCTGGATCAAAATCCCCGTGTCGGTTAATCACCACGTCGAAAGTCCCGCTTTCAAACGGCAGCTGGGATACGTCGGCAGCCTCTCGGAAATCGATGCCGAGCGGCGCCAAAATCGACCGGCACAGCGCAACATTCGGCGGATATCCTTCAGTCGCGCTGGTCCTGGCGTGCGGATGCTTCAGTCCAAGCAGAAATTCTCCGCCACCCGTGTCGATATCCAGCAATCGATCCTGCGGTGCCAAATGCGCGCGAATCACCGCTTCATAGTCCCAGGGCAGATCGGTTTCCTCCGCATACCGATCGGCAATATGGGAAAAATCCCACCCATGTATGTGTGCGGCACGCTCCTCTGCAAGCCACCGCGTTTTTACTTCCTGCATATCGTCTGCTCCTCTTCATAATCTGATCTGTCTGATGCAGCCGGTGCAGACGACAGACGGCCCTTTTCAAAGCCCGATGCACTTTACCGCCTGTCCCTCTGCACCGGGCCGATATCTCGAACGATCTTCCACATGGGAATCCATCCTTTGCATCCAGTATACCATTTTCCCCTTGCCTTTGTCCATATACCGCCACAAAAGCGGGGAGAACAGGCGAACCCCGTCGCCCATTCTCCCTGTTTTGCCGTTATGCGGTTCACCCTGTCGCGATTGGGGCAACCGATTTACTGAAGCTTTTCAAAATCCGCCGCGCCGTGCTTGCAAAGCGGGCAGATGAAATCCGCCGGAAGCGGATCACCCTCGTAGATGTAGCCGCAGATTTTGCAGACATAGCCTGTCTTTTTCTCTGTGACCACCGGCTTGGGCTTAATATGATCGAAATAGAACTGATAGGTGACGCTGGGCACCTCGGAAAGCGTGACCGCCTCCGTCACATCAGCGATGAACAGCGTATGTGTGCCACAGTCGATCGCCTGCAAGACGCGGCCGGAGATCACCGCGGAAACCGCCTCCGACAGGTAGCGCAGTCCGTTGGCCGTGCGCGGCGCGTCCGTATCTCCCGCAAATTTATCGGTATCGCGTCCACTCACAAAGCCAAACCGTTTGAACACATCGAATTGCGCCTCTTCGTCGAGCAGCGAAATGTTGAAAAGGCCGGTGTGCAGGATCATATCGTGCGTGAAATTGTTTTTGTTCACCGCAATGGAAATGCGGTTCGGCGTATTGGTCACCTGCATCACCGTGTTGATGATGCAGCCGTTGTCGCGGTCACCGTCGCGCGCCGTGAGGACATACAGGCCATACGGCACTTTGAGCAGTGCGTTGACATCTACCTCCCCACTGCCGGGCGCTTCCTCCGTTGCCGCGTGCGTTTTCGGCATATCCGTTGCAATCGCCTCGGCCAGCGCCTCAAGCTCCGCAAGATTCTGCTCCTTTACCGAAGAGCGGATCGAGACTGTGTTCTCAAAGAATTCCACGCCATTGCATTTTTCCAACTGCTTCTTCATCAAGCTGCCGCTCGTCGGCGCCCAAGAGCCGTTTTCGATCAACGCAATTTTACGGTTTGAAAGGTTGTGCGCGACAAGATCGGAAAGCAGTGCCTCCATCGTAACAAAAATCCCTGCGTTGTAGGTGGTGGAAGCGAAAACAAGGTGGCTCCAACGGAAAGCAGCGGCAATTATTTCCGACGCCGGCGTCACGGAAACATCGAACATTACGGTTTCCACGCCGCGGTCGCGCAGGCGGCTCGAAAGAATTTCGGCCGCAATGGCTGTGTTTCCGTATACGGATGCATAGGCGATCATGACGCCGTTTTTCTCCGGCTTATAGCTGCTCCAAAGCAGATACTTGCCCACAAAATCACCGATATTCCGACGCCAGACGAAGCCGTGCAGCGGGCAAATCATCTGGATATCAAGCGCGGACGCCTTTTTCAGCAGCGTCTGCACCTGTGTGCCATATTTGCCCACAATATTGGTGTAGTAGCGGCGTGCCTCATCAAGATAATCGCGTTCAAAATCGACTTCATCGGCAAAAATAGCACCGTTGAGCGCGCCGAAACAGCCGAACGCATCGGCTGAAAACAAAATCTGATCGGTCAGATCGTAGGTAACCATAACCTCGGGCCAGTGCACCATGGGCGCCATCACAAAGGTCAGCTTGTGGCGGCCGGTTTCAAGCACATCACCCTCTGCCACGACATGCGCATAGGCATCGATATCGAACGTAAAGAACTGCTTGATCATGGCGACAATCTTAGCGTTGCAGACAATTTTCACCTGCGGGTAGCGAGCCACAAGCTCCTGCAGCGTGGCGGAATGGTCGGGCTCCATATGGTGCACGACGATGTAATCCAGTGAACGCCCCTGCAGCGCATGCGCGACATTTTCAAAGAAAACGCCACTGACCGCCTTGTCTACCGTATCGAACAACACAGTCTTTTCATCCAAAAGCAGATAAGCGTTGTACGACACGCCCTGCGGAACGCTATACACACCTTCAAACATGGCGAGCCGGCGATCATTGGCGCCAACCCAAATGAGATCTTCCCTGACTTTCTTGGTACAATACATAGCAAACACCTGTCCTTTACTGCAATCCAATCCACTTTTTACAAATCATACGGGCCATTCTAAAACCCGCCGTCACACCGGCGAATTCTTTGCTTATAGTATAATACATTTTTCTTTAAAAATCAATAGTAATTATCATTTTTATTCTTCGGATTAGTTTCTGCGAAAAACGCGAATTTATGCGGCTTATGAAATTTTGGATTGATTTTCTACGCGGCATCCCGTATAATGATCTAAAGATTACACGGAGGGCGGCGGTGGTATGCGCATCCGAAAAAAGGCGCTTGGCGACAAAAACCTGGTTGGTGCACGCATTGAAGCGGTACGCCGCGCGCAAGGCATGAAGCAGAAAGAACTGCTCGCACAGCTGCAGGTCCGCGGCGTAGATCTCAACGCCTCCGCGCTTTCCAAGCTCGAGGGCCAGCTGCGCATTGTCACGGACATCGAGCTGCTCGCCTTCGCGGAGATTCTCGATGTAGACGTCATGTGGCTGTTGACTGGCCAGGAAAACGGAGGGCGGACATGATACAGTTTATCCAATGTATGGCCTGAGCGAAAGCTCCTTTTCCGAAGTAGCAAAGTCCATTTTGGATATGTGGTTTCCAAAGTTGGCCTACAGCGCCGGTCTGCTCGGCTTTGGCTCCGGCGTGCCCGGCTACGGCGATAAAATTTCCGCGGACCCCAATGTGGGGCCCGCGGTTTTATCTGTTTCTTGGGCCAGACGCGCTCCCACTGCGCGACGAAATACTCCGGGTGCTTTCTCGGAGCATCTGCCGCGTACGTTTTGGGGCTACAGCGTCCACTTCACCGCATTGTCCGACGATCCCCGGTACCGGGATCGGGTCAAGGCAATTTACACGTAATTTTATGGCAGCAGCCGGTATCCCCTTTAGCTGGATACCGGCTGCTTTGTGTTTGATGGTGCAGGACTACGGCTTTGCGCAGAACAGCAAAAGAATCCCGGAGCATATGCCCCGGGATTCTGCTTTTCTGCTTATTTCTTTTTGCTCTTGTGCACCGCCCACAAGGTGTATAGCGGCGCCGCAATGCAGATCGACGAATAGCAGCCGACCACAACGCCCACCATCATCGGCAACGCAAACGTTTCGACCGTTGTCAGGCCAAAGGCTGCCGCGACAATGAAGATGACAAGCAACGCAAGGAACGTCGTCAGAGACGTGAGAATCGAGCGCATCATCGTCTGGTTAAGGCTCTTGTTCACAATACCCGGCAGCGCGTCCACGCTCTTTGTGGGTTCCAGCTTGCGGTTCTCACGAATGCGGTCGTAAATGACAATCGTATCGTTCAGAGAATAACCGAGAATGGTCAGGATAACCGCGATGAAAACATCGTTGATGGAAAACCCGAAAACCACAAAGGCAAAGAACACGATCGAGACATCGTGCAACAGCGCAATAATCGCCGTAATACCCGCCGAAAGGCCGCCGATCTTGCGGAAACGCAGTGCAATGTACGCCAGCAAAATCACAAAGGTAATGACCATGCAGACGAGACACTTCTGGAAGAAGCGCGCGCCCATCGTTGGATCTACAGAGCTGGACTGCACCACTTCAAAGGTTCGGTCTGCGTATGCATCAGAGAGTGTTTTCGCAATTTGCTGCTGCTCATCGAGTGAGACAGACTGATTGCCGGCAAAGGACACCGTAATCTGGTAGCCCGCATCGCTGAGGCTCTGATTCACCGTGACGGATACCGTTCTGCCCGTCGCTTCCTGCACAAGCGAAGCGATCTCGTTCGAATCAACCTCACCGTCGACAGAATAGCGAATCATAGCGCCGCCGGCAAACTGCAGATCCAGCTTCGGACCGATGACAAAGGTGCACACCAGCCCAATGACGATCACCGCAATGGAAAGGGCAAAATAAATCTTTTTGTTTTTATAGAAATCAATATGAAACTTTTTCATGCCTTATCCGAACCTCCAAACAGCCATTTTCTGCGAAGCGGCTTGAAGCCGGAAAGCGATTTGATCATCAGACGCGAGCAGAACACGCCCATGATAAAGTTGCCGATGACACCGACCAGAAGCGTATAGCCAAAGGAATAGATCGCGCCGGTGGTGGAAGCACCGAAAATCTGAGAAAGAATATTCGACGGACCGAAGACGCCGATCAGCATCAACGCAACGATCATGATCGTGATGTTGCCGTCTACGATCGACCACAAGCTGTTCGAGCAACCTCTGTGAATTGCGCCGTCCAACGTTTTACCGGTGTACAGTTCCTCCTTAATGCGGCTCGCCGTGATGATATTCGCATCAACGCCGACGCCGACCGAAAGGATAATGCCAGCAATACCGGGTAGCGTCATGGTAAAGCTGTTGACAAACGGGAAATAACCGGAAACCGCCGCAAACGTGATGGCCATCTGGCCGAGCAGCGTCAGCACCGAGACAAAACCCGGCAGGCGGAACACGAGAATCATAAAGACCCCAATGACCGCAAACGCAATCAGGCCCGCCATCATCATTGCATCCAGCGACTGCAGGCCGATGGTCGGATTCACCGTGCTGAAATCCGAAGTCTGGAGCGCAAACGGAAGCGCGCCGCCCTGGATCTTTGCGGCAAGTTCCGAAGCGCTCTCCGCTGTAAAGTTACCGGTAATGGAAGCCTGACCGTCTGTAATGACTGCTTCCACCGTGGGGTAGGAGATCATGATGTCGTCCATCCAGATGGAGATGGTCTGGCCCTTGAGCCGTTCTGTCGCCTCGGCAAATTTTTCCGTCCCCTCTTCCGAGAACTTAAGCGAAATGGCATAGCTATAGCTGCCGGTTGTCGGGTCCTGCTGCATCACCGGCGTCGCCTCAACCACATCACTGCCTTCGAGGATGACGTTCTCCGCCGTTGTGCCGGTTGGCGTCTGGTAAACGACATTGCCGGATTCATCCACCGTCTGGGTTTCGTACTCCATTCCCTCGCGGAACGTCAGGAGCGCCGTTGCGGAAATCTCCTCAATGGCGGTTTCAGGGTCGAAATCCGCCTCATCGCTCTTCCACGGGAAGCGGACGATGATTCGGTCGTTCGCCTCATCCGTATAAATCTCATAATCGGTAATGCTCTTCGATACCATGCGCAGCTCAATGATGGCCTTGGCCGCTTCAAGCTGCTCTGCCGTTGCGTCGATGTCCTCCGCCGGGCTGAAGGTAGCCTCCACGCCGCCGCGAATATCGATGCCCCAGCGAATATCGCTGATGCTCTTGATCCATGTGTTCTTCGTATCGCCGTTCTGTGTATAAACGCCGAAAACCGCCGTATAGGTCAGGGCGAGGATCAAAGCCGCGATAACAAAAAACACTGGTTTTTTAACTCGCTTCATCTTGTTATGTTCCTCCGGTAACGGTGCCGCAAAGCCCCGTTTTTGATCTGTGCGCTGAAAGCGGATCCATCATATAAAGCAGGGTGGCAAGAACCACCCTGCAATACAATAGGACTATGAATTATTCCTGAGAAGCCTGTTCGTCGAGGAGCGCGCGAATGGAAAGAGAGACGCGCTTCTTCTCAAAATCGATCTCGGTAATCTTGACCTTGACCGTCTCACCAATCTTCAGGACATCCTGCGGCTTTTCAATTCTCTTGTCCGCAATCTGGGAAATGTGAATCAGGCCATCGATACCCGGCAGGATCTTCGCAAACGCGCCGAACGTCGTCATCCCCACGATGGTCGCATCGCAAACCGTGCCAACCGGATACTGATTTCTGAGGATTTCCCACGGATTATCTTCCGCCTTCTTGTAGCCAAGGGAGATCTTGCCGTTTTCGCGATCCAGGCTCTTTACATAAACATGCACCGTATCGCCGACCGAAACGACCTCGCTGGGGTGCTTGATGCGGTTCCAGGAAAGCTCGGAAATATGCACCATACCATCGACACCGCCGAGGTCCACAAACGCGCCGAAATTCGTCAGGGACTTGACCGTACCGGTAAACTCCTGACCCTCTTCAACCGTCTCCCAGAATTTAGCCTGCGCGGCCTTCTTCTTTTCGCGGAGCACGGAACGGATAGAACCGACCGCACGTCTGCGCTGACGGTTGACTTCAATGATGCGGAACTGGACTTCCGTATCCTTCAACGCTTCGAGATCGTCGCCGCGATTGGCAACAGCCTGCGAAGCCGGGATAAAGACACGGATGCCATTGTACAGGACAATCACGCCGCCCTTGACGATCTCGGTGACCTTGCCGGTGAGGATTTCCTCAGCGTCCATCGCCGCTGCAATGTCCTCCCAGCCCTTGATCGCGTCGATGCGCTTCTTGGAGAGCATGATGGTGCCTTCCTGGTCGTTTGTCTTCATGATGAGCAGGTCCATCTCATCGCCAATCTTGACGAGATCCTCCGGCTTTGCGCCGGGATCCGAAGAGAGCTCGGAAGCCGGAATAAAGCCAGCCTGCTTCCTACCGACGTCCACATACACTTCGGTAGGAGAAATGCCAACTACAACACCGTGCACCTTTTCGTCTGTATTTAAGCTCTTGAGTGATTCCTCAAGCATCTCCTCAAAATTAAGCTCATTGGTTTCGTTGATGTCTGTCATGGTAACAAGTACCTCCTTTATTATGCTTGCCGGCGTCGATGCGCCCGCAGTTATGCCAATGTTGCTCTTGCCCCTCACGGGCAGCGCATAAAGCTCGTCCGCCGTCTCGATGAGATAGGTCTCACAGGACGCCGCGCAAACGTCGCGCAGCTTGGCCGTATTCGAGCTTTGGCGGCCGCCGACCACCAGCATCAGGTCGCATTCTGCGGAAAGCAATTTGGCCTCCTGCTGACGATTCGCGGTCGCATTACATATTGTATCAAAAACAGAAGCGTTTGTACATACCTTTTTGATGAAAAACAAACATTTTTCCCATTCTTCCACGTTAAAAGTAGTCTGTTGGCAGAAAAAAACAGGAATTTCTCTGAGTTCCGGCCGCGCTTCGAAAATTTTTTCGAGCGCCTGTGCCGTCATAAAGGTGTCGTACGTCCCTTTACAGCAGCCGAGAATGCCCTGTACCTCGGGATGTCCTGCGTCGCCGGCCAACAGCAAATGCCGCCCCGCCGCCGAATTTTTCGAGACAAGTCCGTGGATTTTTTCCACAAACGGACAGGTAGCATCCACCACAGGGACGCAAAGCGACTCCAGCTTTTCGAGCACCTGCGGCGGGACACCGTGGGAGCGGATGACAACGGTCTCCCCCGGCCGCGCCTCCTCGGGACTGTGAATGATGCGCACACCACGTGCGGAAAGGCTTTCGACGAGTTGCGGGTTGTGGATAATCGGTCCGAGCGTGCACACGCGCGCACCTTGCCGGAGCAGATCATACACGGTTTCGACCGCGCGGTTTACGCCGAAGCAGAACCCTGCGGTTTTGGCTACGCGTATCATACGGATTTCCACCTGTTCTCCATAATATCAATGCCTTCCGCCCGCAGCGCTTTCACATGCTCAAAGATCTCGCGGGAGGCACGGCGGTACAGCATGTTGGATTCTTCCGTCAAACCGAGCGATTCGAACGGAATCGGCTTGCCAATGTTGATCACCATCTTCTTAAAAATGCGCGGCGGTCTTCCGCCCTCTCCGACAATCGCAACCGGTACAATCGTGCATTTCGTCTTATACGCCAGCATGGCAACACCTGTCTTTGGGTTCAGTGGCTCACCGGTTTTCGAGCGCGTCCCTTCCGGGAACATACAGACAACCGTCTCATCGTTCAGCAGGTGAATGGCCGTTTGGATACCCTCCGCGCCGCCCGTACCGCGCGCAATCGGAAACGCGCCGAGCCCTTTCAAAAAGAAGCTGGCCACCTTGTTTTTGAAAAGCTCTGCCTTCGCCATATAGTGCAGCTGCCGGCCCGGCAGGGCACACCCGAGATAAATCGGATCTGCCAGCGTAACGTGGTTTGAGCAAATCAGTGTGCGGCCGGAAAGCGGCATATTTTCCTTGCCGACGATACGGTATGGATGGAAGGCCTTGAAGAAAAAGAGCAGCACATACTTCGCAAGGAAGTACCACCACGGAAGCTTCTTTCGCTTTACGTCCACGGTTTTCAGCTCCTTTCCCGCACGATTTCCAGCAGGCGTTGTACGGCGCCGTCAAAATCCAGATCGGACGTATCGAGCAGAATGCTGTCCGGCGCAGGCTTCAAGGGCGCCGTTTCCCGGTTCATATCCTGCTCGTCGCGCTGGCGGATTTCGCGAAGCGTCTGGTCATAATCGACCGGCTCGCCCTTCTGTTCCAGCTCGAGGCAGCGCCGGCGCGCACGCTCCTCCGCGGACGCGGTCAGGAAGATTTTCACCTGCGCATTGGGCAGTACGACCGTCCCGATATCCCGGCCGTCCATCAACACATTATACCGCTCCGCCATGCCGGTTTGCAGCGAAAACAGAAATTTGCGCACGGCGGGAATCGCCGAAACCGCGGATGCCGCCATCGAAACCTGCGGCGTGCGGATTGCGTCCGTCACATCCTCGCCGCACAGCCACACATGCTGTCCATCCGCCTCGTGGCGCAAGTCCACAGAAATGGCCGGCAGCGCGTGCTCTACCGCCTGGGCGTCGGAAGGTTCGATGTTTTGGCGCAGCATATACAGCGCCACCGTTCTATACAGCGCACCCGTATCCACATAAATAAACCCGAGCGCTTTGGCCGCGGCCTTGGCTACGCTGCTTTTTCCCGCACCCGCGGGGCCGTCAATTGCAATTGCAAACATAAATAACAATCTTCCTTTTAATATTTATAAATTGGATCCGGCCACATAGCCGGTGGAAAAAGCGATTTGCAGATTAAAGCCACCCGTATAGGCGTCGACATCGATGATCTCTCCGGCAAAAAACAGGCCGTTAATCTGCTTGGATCGCATGGTTTTCGGGTCAATCTCCTTGACGGACACACCACCCGCCGTGACAATCGCACCGGAAAGCGGGCCAAAGCCTGCAACCCGCACAGCAAAATGCTTGAGCACCGTGCGGAGCGCCGCGCGCTGTGCGCGCGTGACCGCGTTGCACTTCTCTTGCGGTGGAATACCTGAGCGGCGCACCACAACCGGAATCATCTTCTGCGGCAGCAACTCGTCGAGCGCGTTGCTGAAGTTCCGGTTCTTATTTTTCTCCAGATCACGCAGCAGCCGCTGGTCAAGTTGTTCATCGTCGAGCGCAGGCTTAAGGTCGATCTCCACTGTATACCGACCCGGCTCCATCGTGCGCATGTGCGCGCTCGCGCTGAGAATCGTCGGGCCGGAAAGGCCGAAATGCGTGAAGAGCAATTCGCCGAAATCCGTATACACCGGCTTCTTCTTCCCGTTCTCCCAAACCGTTACCCCACAATTGCGCAACGAAAGCCCCTGCATAGCCGGGCAGTCGGTATCGTCCGATACGAGTGCCACCAGCGACGGTCGAAGCGGCACCACCGTATGGCCGAGCGCCTTCGCAAGCCGCGCACCGTCGCCGTTCGAGCCGGTGCCGGGATAGGAAGCCCCGCCACAGGCGAGCAGCACCGCTGGTGCACAGTAAACAGCCCTATCGGTCTCTACGCCGGTCACCGCGCCATTTTCCACACACACGGTGCGAACCGTCCCCTGCACCACCGGCACGCACAGCGCCCGCAAACGTCGCGCCAGCGCGTCGGCGACATCATGCGCATTGTCGGAAACCGGAAAGACACGGTTTCCGCGCTCCGTTTTGAGCGGTACGCCGAGACCTTCGAAGAAGCGCATCGTTTCCACCGGCGGGAACGCCTGCAACGCCCCGTACAGAAACCGGCCGTTGCCCGGCGTGGATTCAATGACCGTGCGCGGTTCGCAATGGTTTGTCACATTGCACCGCCCTTTTCCGGTGATGCGGAGTTTCCGGCCGAGCCGGTCATTCTTCTCCACGAGCAGCACCTTCCGACCGCGCTCCGCCGCCACAATCGCGGCCATCATGCCGGCCGCGCCTCCCCCAACGACCACCGCGTCGTATGCATTATGCGTCATCGCTCTTATTTTCCACCTTTTCGTAAACGCCGTATTCATCCCAGATATTTTCCAGATCGCAGAGGGTCTTGGATACCTCCTCCTTCTTCTGGATCGCCACGGTAACGATCAGCGCGTTAATCAGCGCAAGCGGTCCGACCAGCGAATCGACGAACGAAACCATATCGCTCTTGGCCAGAAGCACCTGCTGCGCGCAGGAAGCGAGCGGCGAAAGCGTGCTGTCTGTGATTGCAATGACCGACGCGCCGCGGTCCGACGCATAGCGCAGCGCCTTGGCGGCCTTTTTGGAATAGCGCGGGAAGCTGATGCCAATCAGCGCATCCCCTTTGCCAATGTGGACAAGCTGCTGCAAAATCTGCGCTTCACTGGTCGCGCTGATCAACTGCACGGAATCAAAAATCAAAGACAGGTAGTGCGCCAAAAATGTGGCCAGAGCGAGCGAGCTGCCCGCACCAATCACATATACGCGCTTCGCGCCGACCAGCGCACTTGCGGCCTGATAAAATGCCTCGTGGGACACGGTCTCCTTAGTGCGTCGGATAATGTCGATATCCTGTTCAAGCGAGGCATCCAACAGCCGCTCAAGGGGGGTATTGGCCGAGGTGATTTCCAGCCGCTGCACACTGGTCAGGCGGTTGCGGATCATCTCCTGCATCGCCTGCTGCAACGCCGGATACCCGGAATAGCCGATCTCCGTTGCAAAACGCACAACCGTGGATTCGCTCACACCGACCACCGCGCCGAGCTTGGAAGCAGTCATGAAAGCCACCTTATCGTAGTGTTCCTCGATATACCGCGCGATCAGCCGCTGCCCTTTGGAGAATGATCTCGCATTTTGCTTGATCCTGTCCGTTAGCTGAATGTTCATGTTTCGTTTCCTTCCTTTGGGACGGAGTCCTGCCGGTTTGCAGGCGCTCCCGTTTTGCGTTCATGTATGCGCATAAAACGCCATTATGTTTATTTTAGCGGATACGCCTGCAAAAATCAAGCGCCTGTTGCGTTCTTCTGTGTAAAAACACGTATTTTTTGCAGGGAATTTGCTTTTCGATGCATTTTGGAGGTAAAACACTTGAAATTCTGTATGCTCTACTTGCAAATTTGCGCAGCTCATTGTATAATTTTGGATAAACAGACGCGTGTATTCCCCCATTTTTTTGTGCGGTTGGCCTGTGGATTCTTGCCTTTTCTCCGTTTCTGGCCGCCCGCCGCACGCCGTCAATTCTTAAAGAAAGAGGAATGTCTCCGCAAAAAGGAGACGGGAGGATTTTTATGGAAGCTTCCAAATGTATCGCCGCCATCCAGGAAAATATCGGCAAGGTCATGATCGGGTCTGAAACGGTCATCCGCCTGCTTTTGACTGCGCTCATTTCTGACGGACACGTTCTAATTGAGGATGTTCCCGGTATGGGTAAAACCGTGCTCGCCAAATCGCTGGCAAAATCGGTGGAGGCAAAATTCAACCGCATCCAGTTCACGCCCGACCTGCTGCCCAGCGACGTCACCGGTCTCAACTACTTCAACCAGAAAGAAAACGAATTTATCTTCAGCCCCGGCCCGGCCTTCTGCAACATTCTTCTGGCCGATGAAATCAACCGTGCCACGCCGCGCACGCAGTCCAGCTTGCTCGAATGCATGGGCGAGCGGCAGATTACCGTAGACGGCGAAACGATGCCGCTTGCGGCGCCGTTCTTCGTCATTGCAACGCAGAACCCCATCGAAACACTCGGCACCTATCCGCTGCCCGAGGCGCAGCTGGACCGTTTTCTGATGCGCATTTCGATGGAAGCACCGACCAAGGAGCAGGAGAAGGCAATTTTGCTGCGGTTCATGAAAGACGAGCCGCTTGAAACGCTCGGCGGCGTCTGCACCGCTGCGGACGTACTTGAACTGCAACGCCTCTCGCGTGAAATCTACGTACATCCGGTTCTGCTCGACTATCTTGTTGCGCTCGTGCAGGCCACGCGTGAATGGCCAAACGTCGACATGGGCGTCAGCCCCCGCGGCAGCCTCGCACTGCTGCGCGCCGTGCGGGCGTGGGCGCTGCTGCGCGGCGGCACGTACGTTGTGCCTGAGGACATCAAGGCCGTCGCCGTCCCGGTTCTGGCGCACCGGATTCAGCTCAGCGGATCTTCCGGTATGGTTGCCGCCCAGAAGCAGGTGATCGCCGACGTACTGGCTTCCGTTCCACTGCCAACGGAGGACTGGTCCAAGTGATTCTGACGATCTTCTTTCTCGTTCTGCTCCTCGGGGTGGTTTTTATCGCGCAGAAATTTCTTTTCCGCAAGTTCTGGGACAAAAACCTTGACGTGCGGATCGAATTTGACCGTGACTACGTCTTTTGCGGCGAAGACGCCAACCTCTTGGAAACCATCGTCAATAACAAATACCTGCCTCTTCCCGTACTGGAAGTCGGCTTTGACATGAGCCGTGCGCTCGCTTTCCGCGAGGAGGACAATTCAACCGTCAGCGACATGACGTACCGCCGCGATATTTTCACGGCCTCCGTCAAGCAGCGCATCACGCGCACGCTGCCGTTCCGAGCGCGCAAGCGCGGGTATTACCGCATCGCTTCCACCACGGTTACCTCCCACGATTTTCTGATGCAGGACAAACTGGTGACGCACATGCCGCAAACAACGGCGTTTTTCGTACTGCCCGCGCGTTTACCCGTCGAACAGATCCGCATCCCCTACAGCCGGATTATGGGTATGCTCGTCAGCCGGCGGCGCGTGTACGATGACCCGTTCGAATTTGCAGGCATCCGCGATTACCGCCGTACCGACCCCATGAAGCACATCAACTGGAAAGCCTCGGCCCGCAACGGCAGCCTGCTTGTCAACCTGCATGAATCGACGCTGTCGCAGCAGGTGGTCCTGCTGCTCGACTGCGAAGGCACCGGCTCCGCTGTGACGGACACGCTGAATGAGACGTCCATCTCGATCGCGGCCGCTTTGGCTGCCCGCATGCTGCAGGACGGCATCTCCGTCACAATTTGCAGCAACGGCACCGATATTTTAACCGGCAAGCCGCTGCACACCGGCGAACTTACCGGCCGCAGCACCGCCCTTCATATGCGCCGGCAGCTTGCGCGCCTCGTCTGCAAAAACAATTTACCGCCGATGGACGGCATAATGCGCGCCGAACTGGAACGCAGCGGCAAGGAAAACAACCTGTACGTGTTGATCTCCAAGGAACAGAAGCTGCGCCTGCTCCCCACGCTCGAAGCGCTCGCCGGCGGGCACGAGGCCGTCTGGATTCTGCCGGAGGACCGCAACATGCCCGAACGCCACAAAATGACGGAAACTTCCAAGCACGTGGAGATTGTGAGGTGGATGGTATGACCCCCAAAACCAGGCGCATTCCACTGCGGCGCATCGTGTTTATCGTGCTCGGCTGGCTGCACGGCGCGCTGATTTTCGCGCCGCTGTACGGCTTCATTTTTCCATTTCTGAACGGTTCGTTTTCGCGTCAAGACATTCTGCACAGCCAATTATTCGGTCTGCTGATTGTGATACCCATCGCGCTTTCCTGGCTGGCCGGACGCTATCTGCGCGGTATCGTACCGTATTTGATTGCCTGCGCCGGCATTATCGCCGTTACGATTTTGCTGTTCGGCACAAGGCTTATGGCCATTCCGGCAATTGTGCTCTGCTTTTTCCGCTTTTATAACCGCGTGACCGGCGAACGACACTCCATTTTTGACCATGCAACGTATCCCGCGATGCTCCTGTTTCTGATTCCGCCAGCCGCTTCATTCTTCTATACGGATATCAACGGCATATATCAGATCACCGCGCCAATTTTCGCCGCCGTTTATTTCCTGCTATGCTTCGCACAACACGGCCTTGGGCGTATCGACGAGTATGTCGCGGTGAACAACACCATGCACAACCTGCCCGCCCGGCGCATCGCACAGATTTCCGTTTCCACGCTCGCCGCGATCCTCGTGATTTTCACCGCCATTCTTTTGCCGCCGCTGCTGCAAAACAACAGCGTGTACCGGTATGAGCCGCCGCCCGTCTCAGAGAGCGCACCCGTTGAGACCGAAACATCCGACAACACGACAGAGTTTGTGGAGCAACCCGACTGGATGACCCATATGGATGTGAAACCCAACCCGGTTCTCACCTTGATCCTCAGCATAATCGAATATATTCTGCTTGCAGCAGTCTGCGTGGGCGCTGTTTTCGGGATCATCTTCGGTGCGCTGCGGTTGAGCCGGCTTTTCCAAAGCTCCTTTCACGACAAGGACGATCTTGTGGAAAACCTGCGGGACGACCACGCGGAAGCCATCCGGGAGCGCCGGCAGCGCCGTGACCGCCCAGGATTCTTTGACCGCTCGCCGAACGCCCTCATCCGGCGCCGGTATCGCAAAACCATCCTCCGCGCCTCAAAGCAGCCGCCGGAGCCCTGGATGTCTCCGGCGGAAGCCGAAGCACACGCCAAGTTGACCGGCGACTCTATCGAGCACCTGCACGTCCTCTATGAAAAAGCGCGGTACAGCGCCGATGGTTGCTCGCGGCAGGACATTGCAGAAAACCGATAAAACGAAGATTAAAACAACAGACAAAATACCCGGTACGGGGGATTAAGGCCCCATACCGGGTATTTTTCTAGGCTTTCTCTGGAAAATTTTTCTATTTGAAATACCGATGGACAAACGGGTGTAACCTGCGGATATAAAAAACGATCAAGCCATTCATGGAAAGATCATACAGGACGAAAACAGCATTCATAAGAAGCAGGAGAACCGGGAGAAACGGCCAACCAAAAGGTACGATTTCCTCCATCGGAATCGCAAGCAACCAGACCGCCAAAAGTGCCTCCACGACTGCAGCAACATTAAACACAAGAAGTTTCGCCACCCAGCAGAGCACGCGGTTGCGGATACGGGACAGTACGCCGTACAGCACCGGATAATATCCGAAAAAAACGATATAGAACAGAGCCGCCTCGCGATCCGGCACAAGCAGCACCGAAAGAACACATACCGCAGCATAAACTGCCACGCCGTACCGCAAGCCGATTTCTGCCACCACGGCGATCAGGAAACAGCCTGCAACCGCCGGCATGGCAATCGTCGCCACCGGGACAATGCCCGTTAGGAACAGCAGCGTGACAGACAGTGCGGCAATCACACCGCAAAGCGCCACTTTGGAGGTTTTACTGCGCAACATACGCCCGCCTCCGATCAGCAGCAGGGAATCAGGTCGCCGCCCATGCATTCGCAGCAGCAATCTGCGCAGATCAGGCCTTGACAAACATCGCAGGTATTGCAGCCGCCCACGTTGGAAGCGCCCATATTCGGGTTATAGCCACCGTACACACCGCTGCGCTGGTTCATCGCCTGATTCAGCGCCGCCTGATACTCGGGATTTCCCGGATCCATCTGGCATGCGCGTGTAAAATGTTCTTTGGCTTCTTCCAACCAGCCGCGCCGGAACAGCACCGTTCCTTTTAAGAAATACCATTCGGCATTCCGGCTTTCCACCGGCACGCCGTTCAGAAGCTGCTCCGCATCGGCGATACGGCCCGCCATGATATAGCTGCGCACATCGCTGAAACTCGACGTACCGCGCGGCCCGGAAGACGTATATCCGCCGGTCGTGCGGTTTTTGCGCTGGGCAACGATGGTGTCGTACGCCTCGTTGATCTCTTTCATTTTTTCGCTCGCCAGCTCCGCAAGCGGGCTGTCCGAATACTGATCCGGGTGATATTTTTTCGCGAGCTTTCTGTAGGCGTCCTTCACCTCTTCATCGCTTGCTGAAGGAGAAACGCCAAGCACCTTATACGGATCTGTCATACCCTAAAATTCCCTTTCCTTTCGCGCGGTACGCTTTATGTGTAAAAACAGGATCTCCCGCTGCATTTCCGGAAGGCCCTTTTGCAGTATATTTTCAAGGATGCCCGTAAACGGACCGTCGGGCAACAAATTGGCCGCCGGCACCACCATCGCCAACGAACCATTCAGGACAGCGTTGCATTCGCGGTCCGCCGCGTCGCGCTGCGTTTTCGGCAGCTCACCGCCCACATACGCTTCAAGGCTGAGCTTTTCCACAAACGGATTGAAGCCTCCACGGCGCAGGTCATCGGCGAGATCGTCCGCCGCATCCATAATATAGACCCAGCGGCCGAGAAAATACCCGAGCTGACGCAGAACGGTTTTTTCCGCTTCGGTCTCCCCCAGCTCCGCGCACACCGTGCGGAGAAACTCCGCCGTCGGCGCGGCGCAGGCATCGATGGAAGCGTGTACAGCGTGCTCTGCAGCGCGCTGAGCCGCCATCATACTGCGCGCCGCTTCAGCCATAAACGGAAAATCAGCGCTCGCTTTTTTCAGCGTGCGCCGGCTCAAAGCAAACAGAAATCGCGCGCCGAGTGACTGTATCGTGCGCTCATCTTCAATATTGTCCCGAAACTTATACGCCGTCATAATCACGGAAAGCGCGGCCGCCTTATGGAAGCACGTCTCGGCGTACGCGTCTTCGTTCGCTGGACAGACGTACGTGCATTTTTTCAAGGGGTTGCAGGTACAGCGCCTGCGCTCCGCATGCATCTTGGGATCACGCTGGTTCAGCGCAAGCAATGCATAGAACGTACAGTCATAGCTGAGCGTCATGCGCATCAACGGCCCATAGTACCGCCCCAATGCCCGGCAAAGCCGGCAATATACGCCTTTGTATGCGTCGTATTCCTTGACGAGCATTTCGCCCTTGAAGGGACGCACATAACCAAACATCGCCAAACCGCTCCTTTCCGAAGCTTATTGTACTCGATTCCAAAAAGAATGTGTTGAACAGATTGTAAATATTCCACTGCGAAACAAACGCCAAAAAGGGCCGCGTCCTTTATCCCACCGGCACGGCCCCAAGCACAAGATTCTGTTTTCTGCACACGCGCCGCGTCAGCCGCGACGCTTTTTGTCCCGTTCGAGCGTCATCCGGATGTACTCGCCCGTATAGGACCCCGGCGTTTCGGCCACCTGCTCCGGCGTACCCTGAGCGATTACCGTACCGCCCTTATCGCCGCCCTCGGGACCGAGGTCGATGATATGGTCGGCTGTTTTGATCAGATCGAGGTTGTGTTCGATGACAATTACGGTGTTCCCAGTATCCACCAGCTTCTGGAGCACCTCGATCAGCCGGTGAACATCCGCGATGTGCAGGCCGGTCGTCGGCTCGTCGAGGATATATACCGTCTTCCCTGTCGGTCGGCGGCTGAGTTCTGTCGCGAGCTTTACACGCTGGGCTTCACCGCCGGAAAGCGTCGTTGCCGGCTGGCCGATTTTGATATAGCCGAGGCCAACGTCGAACAACGTGCGCAACTTGCGCTCAATTTTCGGCAAATCCTTGAAGAATTCGAGGCCTTCTTCCACGGTCATTTCGAGCACATCGTAAATGCTCTTACCCTTGTACTTGACCTCCAGCGTTTCGCGGTTGTAGCGCTTGCCCTTACAGACATCGCACGCCACGTAGACATCCGGCAGAAAGTGCATTTCGATCTTGATGATGCCGTCTCCCTGGCACGCTTCGCAGCGACCGCCCTTGATGTTGAAGGAGAAGCGGCCCGGACCGAAGCCGCGCATTTTGGATTCCGGTACGCTCGCGTACAGCTCGCGGATGTCCGTAAACACACCGGTATACGTCGCAGGGTTGGAACGTGGCGTGCGCCCAATCGGCGACTGGTTGATCTGAATCACCTTGTCAAGATTTTCCATGCCGCGGATCTCCCGGTGCGCGCCCGGCACCGTTCGCGCGCCGTTGAGCTCGCCCGCCAGCTTTTTATAGAGAATTTCATTGATCAGCGACGATTTGCCAGACCCGGAAACGCCGGTCACACAGACAAATTTGCCAAGGGGGATATCGACTGTAATGTTTTTCAGGTTATTCTGCTTTGCGCCAACAATCGTAATTTTCCTGCCGTTCCCCGGGCGGCGCTTGTCCGGCACTGGAATCGTCCGCGCACCGCTCAGATACTGACCGGTAATGGATTCCTTGCATCGCAGAATGCCCTGCACATCGCCGCTGTAAATGACATTGCCGCCGTGGATGCCGGCGCCCGGTCCGATATCGACGATGTGGTCGGCCTCCAGCATCGTATCCTCGTCATGCTCGACGACGATCACCGTATTGCCGAGATCGCGCAGCCGCTTGAGCGTAGCGAGCAGCTTGTGGTTGTCGCGCTGGTGCAGTCCGATGCTCGGTTCATCGAGGATATACAGAACCCCCATCAGTGACGAACCAATGTTGGTGGCAAGCCGGATGCGCTGGCTCTCGCCGCCGGAAAGCGTCGCGGCCGCGCGGGACAGCGTGAGGTATTCAAGGCCCACATTGCGCAGGAAGCCGAGCCGCGAGCGGATTTCCTTCAAAATCGCCTCTGCGATCACCTTATCCCGATCGGAAAGCTCGAGTTTCTCGATAAAGTCGAGCGCATCCACGACGGATAGGTCACACAGCTCGCTGATGTTTTTGCCGCCGACTGTCACCGCGAGACTCTCGGGCGAAAGACGTTTGCCGTGACAGGCGTCACACGGCACGGCACTCATATACGACTCGATTTCCTCCTTGATCCATGAGGACGAGGTATCGCGAAACCGGCGTTCGAGGTTGTTGATAATCCCTTCAAATTCCGTCTGGTACGTGCCACTGCCGTATTCGCTCTTGCGGTGCACCGTAATTTTCTCACCTTTTGTGCCATAAAGCAAAATATCGACAATCTCCGGCGACAAATCGCGGATCGGCACATCCAACGAGAAATGATAGTGCTCCGCGAGCGCATTCATATACATCGCGGCAATCGTGCTGCCTTCCATCGCCCAGCCACCGCCTTTGAGCCCGCCCTTGCGGATCGAAACGCGGTCATCCGGGATGATCAGCGCCGGATCAATGCGCATGAAAACGCCCAGTCCCGTACACTTCGGGCAGGCGCCCGCCGGATTATTGAACGAAAACATGCGCGGCGAAAGCTCTTCCATGCTGATGCCGTGTTCCGGACACGCATAATTTTGTGAAAACAGAATGTCGTCTCCGTCGATCACATTGACGATCACAATGCCGCCGGAAAGCCCGGTCGCCGTCTCCAGCGAATCGGCGAGACGCGAGCGAATATCCGGCTTGATGACCAGACGGTCCACAACAATTTCAATGTTGTGCTTTTTATTTTTTTCGAGCTTGATCGTTTCGGACAGGTCGTAAATCAGGCCATCCGCGCGCACACGGACAAATCCGCCCTTGCGCGCCGCTTCAAACTCCTTTTGGTGCTCGCCTTTGCGCCCCCGCACGACCGGCGCAAGCACCTGAATTTTCGTGCGTTCGGGCAGCGACAGGACCTGATCGACAATCTGGTCAATCGTCTGCTGGCGGATCTCCCGGCCACAAACCGGGCAGTGCGGCACGCCGACGCGTGCGTACAGCAAACGCAGGTAATCGTAGATCTCCGTAACCGTGCCAACCGTCGAACGCGGGTTTTTGGACGTCGTTTTCTGGTCAATGGAAATCGCCGGCGAAAGGCCGTCGATGTTGTCGACGTCCGGTTTTTCCATCTGGCCGAGGAACATGCGCGCATAGCTCGACAGCGACTCGACATACCGCCGCTGCCCCTCCGCGTAAATCGTATCGAACGCGAGCGAGGACTTTCCCGAACCGGATAGCCCCGTCAGCACAACCAGCTTGTCGCGCGGCAATTCCACGCTGATATTCTTTAGATTGTGCTCCCGGGCACCGGTCACAACAATATTCTTTGAACTCATAACAGATGCTCCATTCAACCTTCCAATTTTACCACACCGGCCTCCAGCCACGCCGGAGAAAAACCGCACCGCAGCGCAACCTTCTGCGAGTGCAGATTGCCGACAGCCGTCCCGTAGAACGGCAACTTTCCTTTTTCTTCAATTCTGCAGCAAAGCGCGTGGACAAGCGCTGTGGCCAAACCATGCCCCCTGTACGCATCCAGCACATCAATGCCAATCTGCCACATATCTGCCGTGTCAGCGGACGCCCCTGCGATGCCTGCGATTTGCGCACCGTCGTACGCCGCAAGCGCCAGCACATCCGGGCGGTCGGCGTTATACGCCTGGCTCAATGCCATCGTGTACCGCGTATTCGGATAAAGCGCTGCGATCTCCGCCTCCGTCTCAAACCAACGATACGCGAAAGCTTTGGGCAAACCAGGGGCATAGGCATGCTCGAGACGCAGATACATCGGCTCCGGCCCCCAGACCGTATAGCCGAAGGGTCGCAGCTCCGCGTCAATTTTCTGCAAGCTCTGGAATTCAAACAACCGGTACGGCGCATCCATTTGTGCGACCAAATCCCGAATGCAGTCGTGCAGGCGCGCGTCCGCCGTCACCACGACGCTGTTTCCCGTCGTAGCCATTGCAAAAAGCGGCAGGTCACGTGAATACAGCCGCACGCCCGCAGGCTTCGCCGGTAGGGTCAGCGTCAGGCCGGGTATCGAAAATGCATCCGTCGTCGTGTTGAATTCCAGTGCCAGCTGCGCCATCGCCCGGTGGATACAAGCGGCTCTCCTATCTTCCATTCTCCAGCTCCTTGATGCGGTCGCGCAGATAGGCCGCGTGCTCGAACTCGAGCAACTTGGCCGCCGCTTTCATTTCCTTCGTCAGCTTTTCAATCATCAGGCGCTTTTCCGCTGCCGTATACTTATGCTTTTTCTTCGGCTTGCCGTTATCGGCCTTCGTCGAGATTTCCAGAATTTCCGAAACACCCTTGATGATTGTCTTGGGCACGATGCCGTGATCTTCGTTGTATTTTTCCTGAATCGCGCGGCGGCGTTCGGTCTCGCGGATGGCGTATTCCATCGACGGCGTGACCGAATCGGCGTACATGATGACCGCGCCGTCCGCGTTGCGCGCCGCGCGGCCAATGGTCTGGATCAGGCTGCGGCCGCTGCGCAGAAATCCCTCTTTATCCGCGTCGAGGATCGCCACGAGCGAAACCTCCGGAATATCCAGCCCTTCGCGCAGCAGGTTGATGCCAACGAGCACATCAAATTCACCGAGGCGCAGGTCGCGGATGATCTCCATGCGCTCCACCGTATCGATGTCGTGGTGCATATAACGCACGCGAATGCCGTAGTTTTCGAGGAAGCTGGTCAGATCTTCGGCCATTTTCTTCGTGAGTGTTGTCACGAGCACACGCTCTTTTTTTGCCGTGCGCTCGTTGATCTCGGAAATCAGGTCGTCGATCTGTCCATCGGTCGGCTTTACCGTGATTCTCGGGTCCAGCAGACCGGTCGGCCGGATGACCTGTTCCACAACCGCTGCGGATTTCTGCAATTCCAAATCACCGGGCGTCGCACTGACAAACACCGCCTGATTGACGTGGCTGTAAAACTCGTCGAAATTCAGCGGCCGGTTATCGTAGGCCGAGGGCAGGCGGAAACCGTAGTCGATCAAACTTTCCTTGCGCGCACGGTCTCCGGCATACATCGAGCGTACCTGCGGCAGCGTGACATGCGACTCGTCGACAAACAGGAGGAAATCTTTCGGGAAGTAATTGAGCAGCGTACAGGGTTCGCTGCCGGGCGCACGACCGGACAGGATGCGCGAATAGTTCTCGATGCCCTTGCACATGCCGATCTCACCGAGCATTTCAATGTCGTAGCGCGTGCGCTGCTCAATGCGCTGGGCTTCCAGCAGCTTGCCGTTTTCCTTGAAAAAGCGGACGCGATCTTCCATCTCCGCCTCAATTTCCTTCAACGCGCGCTGCATCTTTTCGCGCGGCACGATGTAGTGCGACGCCGGGTAGATCGCAACATGCTTTAAATCGGAGACAATTTCGCCCGTCAGCGGAATTACCTCGCTGATGCGCTCGATCTCATCGCCGAAAAACTCCACGCGAATCGCCTTTTCGCTCGACTGCGCCGGAAAAATCTCGACAACATCGCCGCGCACGCGGAACTTGTTGCGGATAAAGTTTACGTCGTTGCGCTCATACTGGATATCCACGAGTTTCTGCAACAGCTCGTCCCGGCTTTTTTCCATGCCGGGACGCAGGGAAATGACCATTGTTCGGTAATCGATCGGGTCGCCCAGACTGTAGATGCAGGAAACAGACGCCACGATGATCACGTCCCGCCGCTCCGAAAGCGCGCTTGTCGCACTGTGGCGCAGCTTGTCAATTTCCTCGTTGATGGCGCTGTCCTTTTCAATATACGTATCCGTCTGCGCAATATACGCTTCCGGCTGATAATAATCGTAGTAACTAACAAAATACTCGACTGCGTTGTGCGGGAAGAATTCGCGAAACTCCGAACACAGCTGCGCAGCCAACGTTTTGTTGTGCGCGAGCACCAGCGTCGGCCGGTTGAGCTCGGCGATAACATTTGCCATCGTGAACGTTTTGCCACTGCCCGTCACACCGAGCAACGTTTGCTCTTTATGACCTGCGCGGATCGATTCGACCAGTTCACGAATCGCCTGCGGCTGGTCTCCCGTAGGCTTATAGGGTGAGACAAGTTCAAAATCCGGCATGGAAACCACCTTCCTTTCCTGCAAAGCGCCAGACACAAACAATTGTTCAGTGCTATTATACCAAAACTTTTTCGGTTTGTACAGCCCCTAAAAAAATGGAATACCGTTCCATCGCAAAATAAAACACGGCTTGCAGCCTATGAAAATCGGAAACGGCTTTCCGTTTTTCAATCGGGCATACAAACCATGTCCAAAGTATATTGAGCCGCTATGTAGGGAGTAATGCACCGACGCTGTGTGCTTGCTTAGACGCGTTTGAGAATGCGCCAGAATCTATTCCACAGCGCCTTGACTTCCACACGATTGAACACCAGACCAACCGCGAGCGCAATCACACCGTTGAGCAGGACGAGCACAACGCCACACAGCAAAAAGGATAGATACCCGGTAATCTGAAACGGAATCTGCAGTTCCAGAAAAGAAACGGCCGCGCCGATCACGCACAGAGGCAAAAGCATACGCATCAGGGTGGACAACTTCCGTTTGAAGAACCGTGTATGGACGTATCCCATCTCCATAATCGCCAGCAAAATGGCGACCAACAGGATGGCAGCCAGCATACCATAGACGCCCCAGACCAGACCGCCGACCAGCATGGAAACAAAAAGCACCACACAGGAAATAATCTGAAAATTTTTGCTGACACGGAAGTGTCCCGCCATATTGATGAGGTGACCGCTTGGGATATGCAGCATTTCAATCACCGTGATCAGTACCATAAATACGGCAATCCATACATCCATATAATTGGCGTCTGTGATGCCGTCCATATAGATGCCGATGAATGGCATAATCAGAACGCTGCACGTGCTGAGCATAACAAAGACCGCCGAAAACGCCGCATATTCATACTGGGCAAAGACCGGCCAGACCTCATCGCGTTCGCTTTTGGTCAGCAACTGTCCCAGACTCAGGCGCGGCGCATCAATAAAGCCGTGCAGAAGGGATTTCAGCATAGTGAACACGCTGTTGTAAACCGCATACACACTGGCCAGCGCCGTACCGCCGCTCGGTGAAAGAGACAGGAACACGATGGGTGCCGAGCTGTATACGACGCCTGTCAGCTTCTGTATCATAACGTCATTGGTGCCCCGAATATTCTCAGACCGCGGTTCCACGGAAAAATCCAGATATGGCGCCTTCTTTTTCACGTAAAATGCGATCAGCAGGCTGTTCAACAGGCTGCATACCATTGTATTGAACCGAACCATCCACATCGGGCCGCCTGCAAGAATCATCACAATATTCGCAATATGGCCGAGCGAAATCGTGCAGATGGTAATCACGTTGATGACGTATTCCTTCTGCTGCGTTTGCAACAGAACGCGGTACGTGGTTGCATAAAACAAGTTAAACGCCGCGGGTACGACCGTCATCAGGATGACGGTGATGATGAATTCCGTCGGTAGCGCGCTGTTGACAGCAAAGCCGTATCCAACCGAAATCACAGCACCGATAACCAGAAAAACCAGACCTATTTTGCGGAATTTTGCCCGGGTGGCAGTCAGAATACCATTTACCAGACCATAATCCTGATCGGAAAACGGCTTGAACAGCGCCACATTGGAGGCCAGCGTGAAGCCACCCTCCAACACCAGCAAAACATTGACGATCTGATTCGCCGTAGAGTTCAGGCCGTTGAAGTCGGAGCCAAACGAGGCGACGACGAAACGGGTCACCACAATGCCCAGCAACCCGTTGGCCATTGTCATGATCATCGCCGTTATTGCGTTGAGCAAACTGTTTTTACTTCTGCTGTTTGATTTTGCCATTACACTGATTCCCCATCGTTCAAAGAATTACCCGTTTTCTGCACTTTCGTTTTTCCACATAGGAACCACAGCACAATCAAAAGCAGAAACGCACACAGATTTTCATTGCTCTGGGCCACCTGATTGTTGCATGGAATAAAAACCATCATCAAAATAAAGAAAAATATGCTGGCTTTTGCAAAGGGATTTCCGTGAACTATGGCATCCTTAAACATCATGCCAAAGAGCAACCCAATCAAAAACATAACCGGTATAACGCCATAGAAAGAAACATCGTTGGCAATCCAGGTGTACATGCTGTGCCAGTTCACGTCGCTGTCCCACCCATAGGGTTCCAAACGCGTCTGATAGGTAAACTGGTCTATATCATAAATATTATTCGAGATAATGTTGACGAGGAACATGCTGTTGCCCGCGCCATACATGGGCACCCAGTCCAGCGTTAACGCCTGAGACATTCCGTAATAGCCCTGCGTCAGATAGCTCGAGAAACTAATCCAGAAATTGTTGAGTTTCTGTAGGATTGGGCTTCCTTTCTGCTCCGATTGTTCCGACGCATTTTCCTCCACCCCCGACTCCGGCGCTGCACTTTCCTCCGCACCAGATTCCGGCGTTGTGCTTTCTTCCGCACTCGATTCCGGCGGCACGCTTTCCACGGTTTCGGGTTCAGCCACTGCATTCTCTGCCGGTTCCGACGGCACGCTCTCTTCTGCTTCCGCCTCAGCATTTGGCTGCAAGCCACCGACCACATGATTTTCAATCTCATACCCGTAAGTGTCGCTTCGGCTTTCCATCATCCAGCCGAAATAGGCCGCTACAAGAATCAGACCGCCCAGCAGACACGCCACAAACTTGATGATCCGGCGACGATCCACTTTTTTCTCATACCAAGCGGTGAAAATACTCAGGATAGCCGGCAGTTCTAGAATAATATAGAGGTGAAAAATCTGGATGTTGGTCCCGATAGACATATAAAAAAACACGACCAACACGAAATAGGCCACAGCGAATATTTTGCCATAAAGCTTTAGGCGCTTAAAATACAGAATGGAAAGGATAGCGACAGCATTTTTAAAAAACGCCCAGAACAGGTTCAGAAGCGTATAAGCTGTGCCGCCAAGCACCTGTGAACCATCCAATTCTTCCTGACGCACGAGGTTTAAGTAATACCCCATGCCCGGCTGCTTGAGGCCGACAAGCATCTGCTCCCACAGCTCCACAAAATTAAATGAATTGAGTCCGTAAGAACGAAATATATAGACGAGATAGACGACAAAATTCACAATGGTCAAAACGGAAACCCACTGAATTAACTTGTAGGTTTTTGCGTCCGTCCATTCAATCCACTTCAAGCGGATTTCGCGCCGGATTCCCACTTGATAGCCAAAAAACAGCGCAAGAATATACAGGGCATTGAGGCTGTAAAACAAAATCGGCCTTTGGGTCGGCCAATCATACGGGCATAAAACGTATATGACGAGGGATAAAACCAAATACAATACCGTTAAATAGATCGGAAAGTTCAACGCTACATTTCGACCGGATGTCAAACGGTTCATTTCTCTACCACCATTTCTACACAGAACCCAGCATGGATTCCAACATGTCTTTTATCGGCACACACTGCTTCTTGGGATTTTTGTTCTCCAGAATAAACTGTCTGGAACGATCCCCCAGTGCACGACGCTGTTCTTTGGACATGGAGCAGACTTCCATGATCTTATCACGCAACGCCTCAATAGTATTGTCGACAACGTACTGGATATATGCATCGTATTCGTCCGGGATGCCATCCAGCTTGTAACCGATTACCGGCCGGCCAGATGCCAGATACTCCATGGTTTTCGACGGGAACGAATACTTTGTAAAACCGCCTGTATTCTGTCGCGGGTTAATCAACACCGATGCTTCCGCCTGTAGCTTACGCACCGTCTGTGCATTTACATACCCGTAATACCGAATGCCCGGACACGTCTCTGCCAAGCTTTTGATTCTATCCGTCAACGCGCCGGCGCCGCAGATCCACAAAGCATAGCTTTGATCCAGCTTATAAATTTCCTGAAAAGCTTCCAGAAGATTTTCCATACCGTAGGCCGGGTTCAATTGCCCGGAATACAAGATAACCTTCTGCTCTGTGGTCTTTTCGGGCAGCGGCGCCTGCCGGTTATTGTAAATTCCTTCCATAATCACAGAAGGTTTATCGCGCAGTGCACGGATGGTCCTCATGTACTTGGTCAGCAGAACATAGGAATCGAATTGTCCGATAAAGCCCATTTTTACACCGGCGCGCAGCCGACCGGACAGTGTTACTTTACCGCCGTTACTCGCCACAATGACAGCATTGGGAACATCGGGTAAAACGGCGCAGGTCCGGATCTGCGGGTATTTTTTCTTCGCCCGGCGAATGGCCAGGCAAATGCCCAAGCGCAAATCATACGTCATGACACAAACCGGCTCTCCACCGGCGATTCGTATTTCTTTTTTCAGACCTCTGTACGTTGTAACAGCCCGTGAAATATGCTTCAAAACCGGCAGATTGATAAATCCACAATGGATATCCTGAGCGCCAGGCGCATGGCTCCACACATGTTTTCTGAAAATGACCCTGGGAAATTTGGGGTAGGTCGGAATGGGAACATTATTGATGAGTGTAACCGGCACCGGCATATTCTCATCCAACCCTGCAATGATGTTGTAGTTTAAATTGTGGTCGGCCAGACTGACCGGAATTTTGCTGTTTTTTGCAATGTAGTCATAATCCTCCATATTAAATATGGAACTGCAAAAAATCAATTTCATTCCATACCCCTCAATCCGAAAAAGCAGAAATCATCCTGCGGTACATTTCCAACAGGCCAACTCTGGGCGTCCAGCCCAGAGCACGAAGCTTTGTAGTGTCCAGATTCATATGCAAAACGGGCGCATATCCAAATGCTGCGGCATCTTTTCCTAACTCTATCCGCACAGTAACCCTGCCGTTTCCCAATTTCTCAGCCACAAGCTCCGCCATTTCCAGAATGGTACAATAGGTGGCTTCGTTGGCAACATTATAGGCCTCGCCGTTTTTCCCCTTCTGGGCAATAACCAGCAGCGCGAGAACCGCATCAGCCGTATAGAGGTAGTTGCGCTTCGTCTCGCCCTTCGTGTGCAAGACAATATCTTTCCCTTCCAATACGCAACGGGCAAACTCAGCGAATACCCTGCCGTCGCTCGGTGAAACACCGGGTCCAAACGTCTGCGTCAGGCGCGCAATGGACGTAGAAATACCATACTCGCGCGCGTAGCTGACACACAGATTTTCACACAACCGCTTGCTTTCAGGATAACAGTTGCGCACCGTGAGCGGATCAATGCGTCCGACATAGCTTTCTGTGATTTTTTCATCATCCTGCGGCGTCCCATAAATCTCCATGGTGGAGAGGAAAATCACACGGCAAGCACCGTTTTCCTTTGCCGCCTGCAGCACATGCTCTGCGCCCATATAGGCGGTGCGGATGGTTTCAACCGGCATTTGGATAAATCCGCTGCTTGATGTCTGGCTGGCACAGTGAAAAATATAATCGACCGGGCCGGACACAGAAAGCGGCTCTTCCGCCGTCCACGGAATAATTTCCAACGCACATCCCGATGCCAACGGATCGGCAAACATTGTTTCTGCACGCTCGCAGCTGCGCACCGCAGCAATCACCTTTGCCGAACTGCAAAAAAGCAGCGTTCGCACCAGTGCGCTGCCTATTAACCCGGTAGCCCCTGTTACCACAACAGACTTCCCGGAAAAAGCACGCCAATCTACAGCTGTATCCTTCAAAATATTGTGCAAATCTTCCGTTTCAATCCGATTCATCGCTTTACTCCTACTTTATAATCCATAAATCTGCGCATTTTCTCGCGCCTCCAAGATGGACCGCATGGTATAGAAATCATCCGGTGTTGTAATTTTAATATTTTCGTATGGTCCATCAACCAAATGCAATTCATTGCCAAACCACTGCATCATACAGCAGGAGTCAATAAAATCTATACGGCCTTGCTGCAGCGCCTTTTCATGTGCAGCAAGAATGTCGTCCAGCCAAAAACTCTGCGGGGCCTTTGCAACACGGGACCGTTCCCGCTCAGGAACATAATCGATATAGCCATCTTCGCCGACTACCACAATGGTTTCCTTTACAACGGCCGTTGTGATCGCCGAGCCGTATTCTTCTACACTGCGGATGTTGTTCTGAATGACTTCTTCGGTAATTAACGGGCGTACACCATCGTGAATCAGCGCGATGCTCGCTTCCTCCCCTGCCACCTCTTTAGCGGCACAAAGTCCATGATATATAGAAAGCTGTCCGGTTTCACCGCCCGGGACAACCTTTTTGACCTTTTCAATGCGAAACTTATACAGCAAATCCTGCAAATACGGGATCCAGTCCTCCACACAGGCAATCACAATCGCATCGATCTCCCGGCAGTTTTCAAAGATTTCCAGCGTATGAATGATAATGGGTTTGTTGTATAATTCAAGAAACTGCTTCGGCCGTTCCTTGCTGTGCATCCGTTTTCCAACGCCGCCGGCAAAAATCACCGCGATGTTCATGGTTCCATTCCCTCTTTCCAATACACATTGATCTCGTGTCTGGATACACGTTCCGATTCCGGCGGCAACTGCATATAATCCCCGTACAGGTTGGTCAAATACTCGTCGTAATTTGCCGCTACATAAAACTGATAGCCGTCAAAATCCATCAGTTGTGCGGGCTCCATGCTCGATTTTTTCATGGTTTCCTTAACGCCCGCTCTTCCTCCCAAAACGCCGACGTACTCGCAGGCGTCAAAATCATGGCGCTTCGCGATGTCGTCGATCCAGCGCAGATATTTTTTATATCCGACCGCACGGATGAACGGCAACGCCGGCAACAGCGCATATTGCAGAATAGTTGCCATTTTGGACCGGCGCTTCCCGCCGAATTTGGTCAGGCAGCAAATAAACAGGTCGTTGGCCACGCGCATTTCCCGAAACTGTTTTTTCCGCTTTTGGGGGTCGGACTCCACGCCGTCAATACAGAAAACATCGATCCAGCAGCCGATCGTATACGGAATCCGGAAATTATCGAATGTAATCTCGGTGCGCGTATCGTAAATACGTACAATCGCCGACGGACAGTCCGGATCAACCTGACGGCTGTCCAGCTTCCGATAAGCATCCAGCATCCCGTTCGGACAGAGCTGCTGGAACTTGACATAATCCGGTCGGGGCATCATAACGTCGATGTCGTCATCCCACGGGATAAAGCCGTGATGCCGGATAGCGCCGATGGCCGTTCCTCCCCCAAGATAATACCGTAAATGATGCTTCTCGCAGAACAGATGAAAAGCCTGTAGGATTTCCACCTCTGTTTTTTGAAGCTCTTGTATTGTCATCAACCTTTTGCTCATAGCACAATTCCTCGCCTCTGTCCTTGTCCACCGCCGGTACTACAAACGGCCTTCGCCGTTTTAGCGCGTCAATCTGCCACCACATATCCGGACGCCCGGGTACAGTGGCAGTGCTCGCACACTCGCGCCGCCTCCGCCGCCTGCGGGCCTTTTATTTGTCCTTCCGCCAAACCATCTTGTTCACCACACCGGTATAACTCTGGATGAGCTTGACCACCTTCGTGGAGACGTTCTCCTCCACATAGTCGGGTACCGGAATGCCATAATCCGCGTCGGCGTTCATCTGCACGGCTGTATCCACAGCTTGAAGCAGATTCTGCTCGTCAATACCTGCCAGAATGAAGCAGGCCTTGTCCAACGCCTCCGGACGCTCCGTAGACGTGCGGATGCACACAGCCGGAAACGGATGGCCGATCGAGGTGAAAAAGCTGCTTTCCTCGGGCAGCGTTCCGCTGTCACTGACAACCGCAAAAGCGTTCATCTGCAGACAGTTGTAATCGTGGAACCCGAGCGGTTCGTGCCGAATAACGCGCCGATCAAGCTGGAAGCCCGATTGCTCCAAGCGCTTGCGGCTGCGGGGATGGCACGAATAGAGGATGGGCATATCGTATTTCTCCGCCATTTTGTTGATTGCTGTGAAGAGCGAAAGGAAATTCTTTTCCGTATCAATATTCTCTTCCCGATGCGCGGATAAAAGGATATATCTGCCCTTTTCCAATCCGAGCCGCTGGTGCACATCGCTGCTTTCAATCTCCTTGAGATTCTGGTGCAACACTTCCGCCATCGGTGAGCCCGTAACATATACACGCTCCTTCGGCAACCCGCACTCGTGCAGGTACTTTCTGGCATGCTCGGAGTACGCCAGATTCACATCGGAAATAATGTCCACAATACGGCGGTTCGTTTCTTCCGGCAGGCACTCGTCCTTGCAGCGGTTNNGCGGTTGCCCGCCTCCATATGGAAAATCGGGATATGCAGCCGCTTTGCCGGAATCGCCGACAAGCAGGAGTTGGTATCGCCCAAAACCAGCATCGCATCCGGACGAATCTGTGTCATCAGCTTGTATGAGCAATTGATGATATTGCCGACCGTCGCGCCAAGATCATCCCCCACGGCATCCATATAAACTTCCGGGTCGGAAAGCTTCAAATCCCGGAAGAAAATACCGTTCAGGTTATAATCGTAATTCTGGCCGGTATGGGCCAGAATGCAGTCAAAGTATTTCCGGCACTTTTGAATGACTGCCGCCAGACGAATGATCTCCGGCCGCGTACCGACAATAATCAAAAGCTTCAATTTCCCGTTATTCTGAAAGGATATATCCGAATAATCCAGTTTCATGTTTTCTGCTCCCTCCACACGCCCTGTGACTCCGATAACCGGTAGCCAACCGCAGGCGCCGCTCTTATTCCACAATTTCAAAGAAGGTATCCGGTCGATTCGGATCAAAGCATTCGTTCGCCCACATTAAAGTCACCAGATCTTCCGAATCGCTGAGATTGATGATGTTGTGGGTATACCCCGGCAGCATATGCACCGCCGTAATTTCTTCTCCGGAAACATCGAAGTTCAGCACTTCCTCCGTACCGATTTTCCGCTGCTGAATCCGTCCATGACCGGAAACAACAATAAAGAACTCCCACTTGGTATGGTGCCAGTGCTGCCCCTTCGTAATACCGGGTTTGGATATATTCACGCTGAACTGGCCGCATTTCTCCGTTCGAAGGAGCTCGGTAAAGCTTCCTCGTCCATCCACGTTCATCTTCAAAGGAAAAGCCACTTTCTCTTTGGGAAGATAGGAAAGATATGTGGAATACAGCTTTTTCGCAAAGCTGTATTGCGGAATTTCCGGCATCACCAGCGTATGCGGCTGATTCTTAAAGGACTCGAGCTTCTCCACAATTTCGCCGAGCGTTACGCGATGGGTAACCGGTGCAGCGCAAAAAGGACCATTTTCCTGCAATACGGTTTTCAGACCATCAAACGTACAGCGGTGCGCCTTGCCCTCCAACGCCGAAAGCATTTCGTCTACGAGATCGTCTATATACAGCAGTTCCAGTTCCACCGCCGGGTCATTCACCGTAATGGGCAGATCGTTTGCGAGGTTATTGCAGAATGTCGCAATGACGCTGTTGTAATTGGGTCGACACCATTTTCCAAATAGATTGGGGAAACGGTACACCAGCACCTCGGCACCAGTCTCCGCCTGATATTGGAAAAACAAGTCTTCTCCCGCTTTTTTGCTGCGCCCGTATTCGCCGTCATACCGGCCGATACAAGTGGCCTGAATCGAGGAGGCAAGCATCACCGGACACGTATTGCGATACTTCTTCAGCGTATCCAGCAGTTTGGATGCAAAGCCAAAGTTTCCCTTAAAAAAATCGTCCTGATTTTTCGGCCTGTTAACACCTGCGAGGTTGAACACAAAATCCGCCTTTTCACACGCCTGCTCCAGAAGCTGCTCCGGCGAATCCACGTCGTAGAGGTACAGCGCGCCGATTTCCAAATTGGGATGGGTTCTGTCCTTGCCGTCTCGAATGGCCTGCAGCGCAGCCGACAAATTCTTGCCGACAAAGCCTGCCGCGCCCGTAATCAAAATATTCACGCCTGCTTCTCCTTCCATGCTGCCAACTCATCCCGAATGTACTGTAGGGAAAGCAGCTTAGCCTTTACCTGCTCGACATCCAGCAGCTGCGTGTTGCTGGAATTGAATTCTGTCAGCGTATTGCGCTGGGCGTTGCCTTCCTTAAAATACTTGTCATAGTTCAGATCGCGCTTATCACAGGGCACGCGATAGAAACTGCCCAGATCCACAGCATTCGCGCACTCTTCGTTTGTCAGCAGGGTTTCATACATTTTCTCACCGTGGCGGATGCCAATTACCCGAATCTCATGGTCGGGTGCAAACAGTCCCGTAACCGCTCTCGCCAGCGTTTCAATGGTGCACGCCGGGGCTTTCTGCACCAGAATGTCACCGGAAACACCGTGCTCAAAAGCAAACAATACCAGATCGACCGCTTCATCCAAACTCATGATGAAGCGGGTCATTTCCAAATCTGTAACCGTGATGGGGTTTCCAGCCTTGATCTGCTCAATCCACAGCGGGATAACCGACCCGCGCGAGCACATGACATTGCCATACCGCGTACAGCAGATCTTCGTCTTCTCCGGCGACACCGTTCTGGATTTCGCCACAATGACCTTTTCCATCATGGCCTTGGAGGTTCCCATGGCATTGACCGGATAAGCAGCCTTATCCGTGGACAGGCAGACAATGTTCCGAACACCTGCTTCGATCGCAGCCGTCAGCACATTATCCGTACCCAAAACATTGGTCTTCACCGCTTCAATCGGAAAGAATTCACAGGACGGCACCTGCTTTAAGGCGGCAGCATGGAAAATGTAATCCACGCCGTGCATGGCATTCTTAATGGAGGCCAAGTCGCGCACATCACCGATGAAAAACTTGATTTTCTCGGCAACCTCCGGCATCTTGGCCTGAAACTCGTGGCGCATATCATCCTGCTTCTTTTCATCGCGGGAAAAAATGCGGATTTCACCGATATCGGTTCGCAGGAAACGGTTCAGTACCGCATTTCCGAAAGAACCTGTACCGCCTGTGATCAGCAATGTGCTTCCTGTAAATACTGACATAATTATTGACACAACCCTTCCAGCTCATTTTCCAGTTTTTCCATAAATCTGGATTTGGTAAAGTGCTCTGTAAAATATTTGCGGCCATTATCTCCGCACTGTGCGTACCGCTGCCCATCTGTAATGAACGAGCGCATCGCCGCGGCCAGACCGTCCACATCCCCGGCCCCCACGCAGATCCCGCAATGGGACTCTTCGATGATCTCCCTTGCGGATCCGTCGATCATTCCGATAATCGGTTTACCGGCAGCCATATATCCGGGAACCTTGGCCGGCAGCGAATACCCGGTCTGATTGTCCGCTTTGAGCGAAACGAGGCAGGCGTCCGCAAGCTTGTAGAAGGTATCCATTTCATTCACAGGCCTGCGCCCGTAAAACACGACCTGTTCCTGCAACCCTTTTTCGTGGACAAACGCCTTCATCTGCTCCAGAACGGTGCCGTCCCCGACAAAGTGGACTTTAAAGCCTTTCAGGTCCCGGATACTTTCCACAGCTTTCAGCACGGAAAGCAGATCCTGCGCAAGGCCAAGATTGCCCATGAAAACGAAATCAACGGTTTTATCCTCGGGATGAAAATCGGACAGGAGATATTTGTCCTCTGCAAAAACGGGAATATAGACCAGTTTTTGTTTGGGGATCTTGTGCTTTGTTTCCAGATAAGGGAAAAAGCCTTTCGCCTGCACGGCAATTTTATCCGCTGCCGTGTACACGCTTTTGCTGATGCGATCGATCAGCTTGAACGCGATATTTCCTTCCGGCACATACATTTTCATGGATTCCGGCCAAAGATCGCAGCAATACAGGAACATCGGAACCCCGCGCTTCTTCGCATACTTTTTTCCAGGCAACCCCATGAGGATCGGCGAAAGCTGATACACAAAAACCAGATCAAAATCCTTGTCCAATTTGCCGACCTTCATCAGCGCTGACACGCAGAAGCTGATATAATTCAGCGCCAGATGGACAACACCTGTTTTTCGGCCGATTTCATAACAGCGGATAACGCGAACTCCGTTGATCATTTCATCCCGATGCCCGGTTTTGTACGCCGCATCTACAATGCCTTCCGGATAATTGGGCAAGCCCGTCAATACCGTCACATCGTATCCATCCTGGACAAGCTGCTCGCAGATCGGCGTGATCTGAAAGTTCTCCGGATAATAATATTGGCATACAACAAGTATTTTCATCCAATCTCCCTTTCCTGGTTGCCATTCAAACGGCCGTTATGGATATCCGCAAATCGCCCAACCGGTTTCATCCGTACAATTTTGCCATGCGGCAAAAAACAGTTCTTCCAGAATCGTCGTCAAAACGGATTATAGGTCTATCTCCTTTTCATCACAGCTTGTATCCTTCGTGCCCGTTCCGCCCTCTACGACACCGTCGCCTTTCAGGACCTTGCCGATTGTTCCGAAAAAGCATCTGCAATCAAACCAAAAAGACAGCTTCTCGACATACTCGCCGTCCAGTCTCGCCTTGACCGGGATCTCCAGTTCGTCGCGTCCATTGATCTGCGCCCAGCCTGTCAGGCCCGGTTTCACGTCGTTGGCATGGTACCGGTCGCGCTCGGCGATCAGATCATCCTGATTCCAAAGCGCCGGGCGCGGTCCGATAATACTCATATCGCCTTTCAAAATATTGAAAAGCTGCGGCAACTCATCTATGCTCAATTTTCTGAGTATTTTTCCGCAGCGAAGCAAATACTGCTCCGGGTTTTCCAACTGATGCGTAGGCACATCATGCGGCGTCGACATTTTCATGGAACGGAATTTCAGAAGCATGAAGTATTTTTTATTTTTGCCGACGCGTTTTTGCCGAAAGAGGGCCGGACCAGGATCTTCGTGGCGAATCACCAGCGCCACCACAAGCATCGGAATGCCCAAAACAACAATGCCCAGGAAAGACAAAAGCACATCGATTAAACGCTTAAAAAAACATTTATACACCATAACCGTCTCACTCCAACAACTCCAAACTCAAAAGGGCAACCGCATTTTGCTGCGGGGAATCAGGCGTTTCGCCGCCTGTAGGTTGGGACAATTTCCGCTACGAGATCTTTTATATTGTCCACTTCCAGCTTACACGCCGTTTCCAGTCTTTGGAGCTGCTGCTTAAATTTTTCATCGTCCATTTCAATCGGTTTTCCGATATGAATCAACTGGTTCGCCGTATTCTGCAGCCCCTCTTCTTCCATGAGAAGTTCCTCATACAGCTTTTCTCCGGGACGCAAACCCGTATAGATGATGGGGATATCCACATCCGGTTCATATCCGGAAAGGCGGATCAGGTCGCGAGCCATCGAATCGATCTTCACCGGCTCGCCCATATCCAGAACGAAAATTTCCCCGCCCTTCGCATAGTAGCCGGCCTGCAGCACCAGCGAAACCGCCTCTGGAATCGTCATAAAAAAGCGCGTGATATCCCGGTGCGTGACCGTTACCGGTCCGCCCTGCTCAATTTGCTTTTTAAACAGCGGAATCACACTGCCATTGCTGCCGAGCACATTGCCAAACCGGACCGCCACAAATTCCGTATCCGACTCCCGGTTCATCATCTGCACAACCATCTCGCACAGCCGCTTGGAAGCGCCCATAATGTTGGTCGGGTTAACGGCTTTGTCTGTGGAAATCAACACAAACTTCCGCACACCATATCGAACGGCAGCCTGCGCGGTCTTATATGTGCCGAGTACATTATTTTTGATCGCCTCGTTCGGGCTGTCCTCCATAAGGGGCACATGCTTATGCGCCGCAGCATGGAACACAATATCCGGCCGATACCGATTGAAAACCGCGTCCAGCCGCGCCGTATTGCGCACCGAGCCAATCAAAACAACCAGATCCAATGCCGGATATTTCCTCTGCAGCTCCATTTGAATATCGTATGCATTATTTTCGTAAATATCAAAAATCAGAAGCTGCTTGGGATTGCTCATGGCAATCTGGCGGCAAAGCTCGCTGCCAATGGATCCGCCGCCACCCGTAACCATAACGACCTTGCCGGAAATATAACCACGTACCTCGTCGATGTTGATCCGGATCGGTTCACGGCCCAAAAGATCCTGAATTTCCACCTTTTTCAATTTACTGACGCTGACATCCTCATTGATCAGCTGGTACATGCCCGGGATCGTCTGCACCTCGCAGCGGGTGGTACTGCAAATTTGGAGAATTTCTTTTTTCAATTTCGCGCTGCCGCTCGGGATGGCATAAATGATCTTCTGCACATCGTATTTTTTGACCATCTCCGGGATGGCATAGCGATTTCCAACAATGCGCACGCCGCCGAGCATCTTCCGGTATTTGGACGGATTGTCATCAATCAGGCAGACCACCCGACCAGAAAGAAATTTGCTTTCCGCAAACTCGCGGATCAACATTCTGCCCGCTTCGCCGGCGCCGATAATCATGATGCGCTCGCTCTGCTTTCCGTCAGGGGTATGTGATTCCCGATCAAAAAGCGCTTTTACGCGACGGACAAACCGATACGAAAAACGCAGTGCTGTTGTACTCAAAAAGCTCAGCAGAAACCCCACGAAAAAGTAACTGCGCGGCATATGAATATCAAAAATATAAACAAAGAAAAAACCAAGGATAAAAAGCGTCAGATGTGCGAAAATCAGGCGAAACAGCTCGTTTTCGCTGACAAATGACCACACGCTGTTGTATAACCGGAAAGCGGCAAAAACGACCACCGAAATCACGCACCATATCAAGATGGTATTTTGCCAGCCGGACAGGTATTCTTCCGGAATACTTTTAAAACTCAGTTCAAATCGAAACCAAAGCGATAAAAAAAACGAAGCAGCCACACATACAAAATCCAACAAAACAATCAACAGAATGCGGCTGAACAGCTGTATATCAAAATAAAAAGTCTTTCTGCTCTTCATAACGCAAGCCCTTTAACTTCACAAACACAGACAGATTCTTCGGGGATTATAGCATATTTCGATGGGAAATGCAACAGGCAAAGCAGAACAAGCGCCGGCATGGGATTATGTCGGCGTTGCCGCTTGCAAAAATCACTTCTTAGGCATCTGCTTGAATCGTACAATTTCCGGGATATGTCATAGCGATATAAGTCTTACCGCGATTGATCTGCACCTGCGCCCCGCTTTCATCGAAGAACTGAAGCGGGCTGGAAGCATCCGCCTTCGACCACGTAATCGGCTGCGCAACACCCTCGGAAATATAGTAGCCACGGTATTCCGGTCCACCCTGCCAATTCACATTTTTCAAGCCGGAATGCGCGTCGCGGACGGAAATATCGGTTTCCAACACGATGACGTTTTCAAAGGAAAGCTGTTCGTCTGCGTGGGCATCCATGTGCGGGCTGTTCTGATAGTTTTTCCAATACACCTGCGTTTCAGGATCATAGGCAAACGTGCTGAAATTGTTGCCGAAGTCCACGCGAACCTTCTGGGCCGTCTCACCTTCCAATGCGGCCTTCTCTCCCATCGGGACAAAGTTGAAGGCAGCCCCTTGATGCGCTTCATCGAGATCGGTGCGCACACCGTTGCTTTCGAGCGCTTCCGGCAACCGATCCCCATAGAACATGCCGGTATGCTCCAGCGCGTACCCGCTATTCAAGCGATCCTGATCGCGGCCGAGCAGTCCATAGGAAGTTTCGAGCGCATCCACACGGTCGATCCCCAGCTCCGTTACGGTCTGTCTGGCGATGCTCTCATCCATGCCCCAATGCACATAAACGGCGTCGAAACCGGTTGCCAGAATCGGATAATAGTACCGGCAGCTTCGAATGGAGCAAACCTCCGGAATCTGCGCATAATCGCCGTAGACAACCATCAGTCGCGTCAAATCGGCTTCAACCGGGATTTCAAAAATCACATCCGCCGCTGCAATGCCATACTGCGGAAGCGCTGCTTCCACGTTGTTGACCATCACGGCCACCGGACGCTTACCTACCGCTGCATCGGATAAGGTTGGCAAGCCTGTCAGCAAATTCATATTCTCCGGTTCCGTCTCCGGCTCCTGTGTGGGCTCCGGTGTCGGCTCAGGTGTCGGCTCAGGTGTCGCCGTTGCCTCCTCTGTCGCCTCCGGCGTAGCGCTTGGCTCGGAAACATCATCCGCAGGTGCAGATTGGCATCCGCCTAAAACCACCAAAATTAACATCAAGACCGCACACAGCGATAAAATACGTTTTTTCAAGATTCTACCCCCATTTTTTATTCAAATCGCTAACCTGTTTTTATTATACCCTGATATTCATCAAATTGCAACAACAAACCATTATTCATTCCGTTTCTATTAAAAAAATTGCACAACAAAGGCGTGTACGGAATGTATTCCATACACGCCACTGTCACGGCAATATACCGTTGTGTCCGGACTCAGAAAACACAAAAGCACCGCCGCTTATTCCTCGAACAGGTCCTTCAGCTTGCCGAAAAAGCTTTTGCGTTTTTGATAATTCTTATCGTCCGCGTTCCGCTCAAATTCCGCCAAAATTTCCTTCTGCCGTTTAGAAAGGTTTTTCGGCACCTCGACCGTCACCTGCACAAATTGGTCACCGCGGCCGCGGCCGTTCAGGCTCTGAATGCCCTTGCCCTTAAGTTTGAAGACATCGCCGGGCTGTGTGCCCTCATGTACGTGGTAGCTGACCTTGCCGTCAAGTGTCGGCACCGTAACATCCGCGCCGAGCGCTGCCTGCGTAAAAGTGATCGGCATTTCGCACCAGACGTCGTTGCCACGCCGCTTGAAAATCGGATGCGGACGGACGGAAACATACACGTGCAGGTCGCCACTCGGGCCGCCATTCGCGCCCGCGTTGCCCTTGCCGCCGATATTCAGGATCTGATCGTCATCGATGCCGGCCGGCACCGTAATCTCAATCGTTTTCTGCCGCCGGATGCGCCCCTTGCCGTCGCAGGTTCTGCACGGTGTCTCAATGATTTTGCCGCGCCCACCGCAGCGGTCGCAGGTTCCGACTGACTGCACGACGCCGAACGGCGTGCGCTGGTTGATGCGCACCTGGCCAGTACCGTTGCAGTTCGGGCAGGTTTTGGGGCTTGTGCCCTTCTGTGCACCGGATCCATTGCAATCGGGGCAGTTCTCGATCTGGTGGTAGATCACCTTTTTCTGGCAGCCTTTCGCCGCTTCCTCAAAGGATACGACGACATTCGCCTCCACATCGGTGCCGCGGCGCGGCGCGTTCGGGTTTGCACGCCGGGTCGAACCGCCAAAGCCGCCGAAGAAGCTGTCGAAAATATCGCTGAAATCGAAGCCGCCGACACCACCGGCATACGGATTGCCACCGCCTGCGCCGCCGCCAAAGTTCGGATCGACACCTGCAAAGCCGAACTGATCGTACCGCGCACGCTTATCCTTATCGGAAAGCACCTCGTATGCCTCGTTGACCTCTTTGAACTTCGCTTCCGCCACCTTATCGCCGGGGTTCAGATCCGGGTGGTACTTCTTGGCCAACTTGCGGTACGCCTTCTTGATCTCGTCGTCCGCGGCGCCCTTCTGCACGCCAAGCACTTCATAATAATCTCTCTTGTTGTCCGCCATCCGCTGTCATCTCCTCGCAAACTCCAAAAGGCAAGGGGCATGCCTGAACACAAACCCCTTGCACTTCGGATGATTATGAATTAGTCGACATCCTTGTAGTCTGCGTCGTAGACATCGCCGTCCGGGCCGCCCTGCGGGCCGCCTGCCTGCGGGCCTGCACCCGGAGTGCCGTACGGCGGCTGCTGACCCTGCGGCGCGGAAGCCTTATACAGCTTCTCACTGACCGCATACATCGCCTTCTGCAGGTCATCCATGCCGGACTTGATCGTATCGATCGTCCCCGACTGGATGGCGCTTTTCAGCGCCGCAGACTTGCTGTTGAGCTCATTCTTATCCGCCTCGTCGATCTTGTCGCCGTTGTCGCTGATGAGCTTATCGGCCGCATAGCACAGGTTTTCGGCGTTGTTCTTCATCTCGACTTCCTCACGGCGCTTCTTGTCTTCCTCGGCGAACTGTTCTGCCGCCTTAACCGCCTTATCGATATCCTCCTTGCTCATGTTGGAGGAGGACGTAATCGTGATGTGCTGCTCCTTGCCCGTGCCGAGGTCCTTCGCGGAGACGTTGACAATGCCGTTTGCGTCGATATCGAAGGTCACTTCGATCTGGGGGATGCCGCGCGGCGCCGGCGCAATGCCGTCCAGCTTGAAGAGGCCGAGCTGCTTGTTGTCGCGGGCAAACTCACGCTCGCCCTGCAGCACGTTGACTTCAACCTGCGTCTGGCCATCGGCCGCTGTAGAGAAGATCTGGCTCTTCTTCGTCGGAATTGTCGTGTTGCGGTCGATGATCTTCGTCATGACGCCACCCATCGTTTCCACGCCGAGGGAAAGCGGCGTAACGTCGAGCAGCAGGAGTCCCTGCACCTCGCCGCCGAGCACGCCGGCCTGCAGCGCAGCGCCGATCGCAACGCACTCATCCGGGTTGATGCCCTTAAACGGCTCCTTGCCGATGAGCTTCTTGACAGCTTCCTGCACAGCCGGAATTCTCGAAGAACCGCCGACCATAAGGACCTTGTTGATTTCGTTGATGGAGAGGCCGGAGTCGCTCAGCGCCTGGCGCACCGGGCCCATCGTCTTCTCGACAAGGTCCGCCGTGAGCTCGTTGAACTTTGCTCTCGAGAGCGTGAGGTCAAGGTGCTTCGGGCCGGTCGCATCCGCCGTGATGAACGGCAGGTTGATCGAAGCGCTCGTCATGCCGGAAAGCTCAATCTTCGCCTTCTCCGCCGCTTCCTTGATACGCTGCATGGCCATCTTGTCGCCGGACAGATCGATGCCGTCCGAAACCTTGAAGCTGTTGATAATCCAGTCCATGATGCGCTTATCGAAGTCGTCGCCGCCCAGACGGTTGTTGCCGGCCGTGGCGAGAACCTCCTGCACGCCGTCGCCCATCTCGATGATCGAGACATCGAACGTGCCGCCGCCGAGGTCGTAGACCATGATCTTCTGGTCCTCTTCCTTATCAATGCCGTAGGACAGCGCCGCTGCCGTCGGCTCATTGATGATACGTTTGACATCGAGGCCCGCAATCTTGCCTGCGTCCTTCGTTGCCTGACGCTGCGCATCGGTGAAGTAAGCCGGCACTGTGATGACTGCGCTTGTGACCGGCTCGCCGAGGTACGCCTCTGCGTCCGCCTTGAGTTTCTGCAGAATCATCGCGGAGATTTCCTGCGGGGTGTAGTGCTTGCCGTCGATGGTGACCTTGTGATCCGTGCCCATCTCTCTCTTGATCGAGGAAATGGTTCTATCCGGGTTCGTGATCGCCTGACGCTTTGCGACCTGACCGACCATACGCTCGCCCGTTTTGGAGAACGCGACGACCGACGGCGTCGTTCTGGCGCCTTCTGCGTTTGCAATAACGACCGGCTCGCCGCCTTCAATCACGGCGACGCACGAGTTTGTTGTGCCAAGGTCAATACCAATTGTCTTTGCCATAATAATTACCGTCCTTTAATTAAAATACTGGATTCAAAATACTGGATTCGAATGCAATGTTGAATATCTGAAATCAGAACTGCCGCTTCCCGGTTTTTCGGTTTTGCAGCAGAGGGTCTGCGCTTTTCCAACCGGCAGTCAGGTCAGTTGGCTACCTGCACCATCGCGTGCCGAACGACCTTGTCTCCGAGCTTATAGCCCTTCTGGAATACAGCCGCAATCACGTTTTCGCCGAGGCTTTCGTCATCCACATGCGACACAGCATTGTGGAGATTCGGATCGAACGTCTCACCGACCGCGCCGATCTCCGTGATGCCAAGCTTTTCAAAGCACGCCTTGAACTGGTTGGCAATCATCTCGACGCCCTTGCACATATCCTCCGCCGAGGCGTTTTCCTGCGCAAGCGCGCGATCGATGTTGTCGGCTACCGGCAAAATAGCGTTGACCGCGTCGGAAATCGCGTTGTTGTAAACGCCGGTCTTTTCATTCTGCGAACGCTTGCGGAAATTGTCGTATTCCGCGAGCACACGCAGGTACTGCTGCTTGTGGCTTTCGAATTCCGCCTGCAGGCGATCGTAATCCGCTTTCGGAATTTTTTCTGCTTTTTCCTTTTTTTTCTTCTTCTCTTCGGGTTTTACTTCGGGTTCTTTCTGCTTTTCTGTCTCCTCTTCGGGACAGGCCTTGGTTTCCTCTGCCATAACTAACGCCCCTTTCTATTCTTCCCGCGAAACGCGCGTCAGCATTTCACCGACGCGTTCCGCAATATATGCGGTCTGTGCCGCTGTATGTGCATAGCGTATACGCAGTGGGCCGATAACCGCCACCGCGCCGGCATCCGCGCCGTTCACGCTGTATCGTGCCGAAATAACGGAAACTGCGGCCAACGCATTGTGTCCGTTCTCATGCCCGATGCGGATTTGCGCGCGTCCCGGTCTGCCGGAAAGCAGTTCCGCCACGGCGTCCTGCCGCTCAACGAAGTCCATAACGCGCCGTGCGCCGCCGGGCCCGAGCTCCGGGTAAAAGAGCAGATTCATCTGCCCGCTCACATGCACCTCGGTTTTAACGGTTTCCTGCGCGGTCTCCAAAAGCGCGACCAAAGCCGGCGAAATCAGGATGGCCAGATCGTGATACGAAACCGCAAGGCTCTGGATGAACGCCCGATTGATTTCCGTAACGGACCGCCCCACGACGCGCTCATTCAAAACGCGGAAAAAGATGCGCATGATTTCGTTGGACAAGTCAAAGTCACAGTGAAAAACCTTGGTTTTCATCGTGCCGGCACTGCCGATAAGGATCAGCATTGCGGTTCGCCGACTCGTCTGCACAAACTGCACGGCTTTTATTTTCGCCGAAACACCGCTTGGCGCGGTTGCAACGGCCATGCAGCGTGTTGCCGAAGCCAGCGTATGCGCTGCCCCACCGGGCAAACGCTCCGGATCAAACGCGCTTTTCGCAAGCATCGCATCGAGTGTCAAGCGTTCGTCATCGGAAAGCGGCTCCGCCGGCATCAGGTTGTCAACGTATTCGCGCAGCCCCTTTTGGGACGGAATGCGTCCCGCCGAGGTGTGCGGCTGCTCCAGAAGCCCAAGCTCCGTAAGCTCCGCCATTTCGTTGCGTACCGTGGCGGAAGACGCCCCGGCCGCCTCGGCAATCGATTTTGAACCGATCGGCCCGCCCGTGCGGATGTATCCGTTTACAATCGAGGCAAGTATATTCTGTTTCCTTTTTGTCAGTTCCATACCTGTACCTCTTTCGGTTTTAGCACTCTATCTATCCGAGTGCTAACCCTCATCTATACTATACTGCAATGGTCAGGAAATGTCAACACCAAAATTTGTAAATACTTTATGAACCTGCGGACACACCCCACAGCGGGTACCCGCAGGTTGCCTCCCCCCATAACCACGGCGAGACGCACGCTTGGGGCGCTCCCAATCACGCACGATCCGCGGTGAGCGCCCGTGAAGTCGCCTGCTGCGCAAATATACCGGAAGCCTGGTTTTCAGCGCTTCCAAAACAAAAGAGCCTCCCATTCGGGAAGCTCTCATTCATCGTCTATGCTCTTTACAATGTCGACAATCGCCGGTACAACCGCCGCAGCCGCCGGTCTTTCCCCGCAGCACCGCCCAAAGCGCCAGCCCTGCGCCCAACAGTACGAGCAGCAGAACAAATACCGTTCCCGGCGTCATCCTGCAACCCCCAGCAGCAATCCGAAAAGCTGCACGACACCGGCGGCCACCCAGGCCACAACACACTGGCCCACCGCAACGCCGAACGCCCAGCGGCCACCGAGTTCACGCCGGACAGCGGCTATCGCCGCAACGCACGGCGTATACAGAAGGCAGAAAATCAGCAGACTCATCGCCGACAGCGGCGTGAGCATCGCCGTCAGCGCCGCCGTAGAGCCGAAGAGCACCGACAGCGTGGAAACCACGCTCTCTTTCGCCATGAATCCGGTGATCAGCGCGGTAGACACGCGCCAGTCGCCAAAGCCAAGCGGGGTGAATATCGGGGAGATCCATCCGGCCACCATGGCGAGAATGCTGTCCTGCGAATCCGAGACAATATTGAGTCGCGTGTCAAAGGTCTGCAAGAACCAGATCACAATGGTCGCGATAAAAATCACGGTAAACGCACGCTGTAGAAAATCTTTGGCTTTATCCCAAAGCAGCAGGCCGACATTTTTCGCACCGGGCATCCGGTAATTTGGCAGTTCCATCACAAAAGGCACCGCCTCGCCCCGGAACGCCGTGCCACGCAACAGCAGCGCCATCAGGATTCCGATAAAAATGCCGATGAAATACAGACCGACCATCACAAGCGCCGCATACTGCGGGAAAAACGCCTGTGTGAAGAACACGTAAATCGGCAGCTTGGCGGAGCAGCTCATGAACGGCGTAAGTAGAATGGTCATCTTGCGGTCGCGTTCCGAAGGCAGTGTACGGCTCGCCATGACGCCCGGCACCGTACAACCAAAGCCGATGAGCATCGGCACAACGCTGCGGCCGGAAAGGCCGATCTTNNGCCATATAGCCGCTGTCCTCCAGCAGGGAGAGGAAGAAAAACAGCGTGACGATGGTTGGCAGAAAGCTCAGCACACTGCCAACGCCGTTGAATATGCCGTCGATCACAAGCGAATGCAGCACGGGATTGACGCCGCCGGCCGTCATCGCGTAATCGACAAGCTCGGTCAACCATCCAATACCCAGCTCCAACAGATTGGAGAGAAACGCGCCAATCACATTGAAGGTCAGCCAAAACACGAGCGCCATAATCGCGATAAACGCGGGGATAGCGGTATATTTACCGGTCAGGATGCGGTCAATCCGCACGCTGCGCGCATGTTCCCGGCTCTCCCGCGGCTTAACAACGGACGCCGCGCAGACCTTCTGGATAAAGCTGAACCGCATATCTGCGATGGCGGCGGCGCGGTCCAGTCCGCGCTCCTTTTCCATCTGCTGGATAATATGCTCCAGCGTTTCCTTTTCGTTCTGGTCGAGTGCCAGACGCTCCAGCACCAGGTCGTCCCCTTCCGCCAGCTTGCTCGCCGCAAAGCGCACCGGAATACCGGCCTGTACGGCGTGGTCCTCGATCAAACTCATAATGGCATGCAGACAGCGGTGCACGGCGCCGCCCTGCTCACCTGCATCGCAGAAATCCATGCGTCCCGGGCTTTCCTGATACTTTGCCACATGTACGGCATGGTCGATCAGCTCTGCAATACCCTCGTTTTTTGCCGCGGAAATCGGCACAACCGGAATGCCCAGCATGGCTTCCATCTCATTGACGCGGATCGAACCGCCGTTCTCCCGCACCTCGTCCATCATATTGAGCGCGAGAACCATCGGGATATCGAGCTCCATGAGCTGCATCGTCAGATACAGGTTGCGTTCAATATTGGTGGCATCTACAATGTTGATAATGCCCCGCGGATGCTCCTCAAGGACAAAGCGCCGGGTGACAAGCTCCTCGCTCGAATACGGCGACATGGAATAGATGCCGGGCAGATCCGTGACGAGCGTATTTTCATGCCCGCGGATCACGCCGTCCTTGCGGTCCACCGTGACGCCCGGGAAATTGCCGACGTGCTGGTTGGAACCCGTCAGCTGGTTGAACAGTGTCGTTTTGCCGCAATTCTGGTTGCCGGCCAGCGCAAAACTCAGCGTAACGCTCGCAGGCAGCGGCGGCCGGCCGGTCTGCACATGGTAGCGGCCGCCCTCACCGAGGCCCGGGTGAGAAATGGGCTTTCCCTTTTCGCCGCGCCGGCTTTCCTGCACAGCATCGCGCACATTCGTAATTCGGATTTTTTCCGCATCGGCCAGCCGGAGCGTCAGCTCATAGCCGTGGATACGCACCTCCAGCGGATCACCCATCGGCGCAAATTTCACCATGGTGACATCCGCCTTTGGAATCAGCCCCATATCGAGAAAATGCTGGCGCAGCGCGCCCTCGCCGCCAACGGTCAAAACCGTCGCGCTTTTTCCGACCGGAAGCTCCTTCAATGTCATATGGATACCCCCTCATATACCCCGTACAAAATGACGGGGCAACATCTCTTCCCTTTTTCGTCTAAATGTTAGTCTATGCTAATGCAGGGCATTTGTCAAGGGCATACGGACACGAAATCCAAAGCTCCGCCCCTTCATTTTTTATATTTATTTTTATAGAAAAGGAAATGCCGGGCAGGCCAAAACGTCCGCCCGGCATTCGCCGTCTTCCATCTTTATGATTTCGGATACCGCTCAAGCAGCGCTGCCGCAGTGCGGATATTCTCCTCCAGCACGGCGGTATAGATTTCGTCGCTGTGGTAATGGCAGGTCTGGAATTTATCAAACCCATACAACCGCTTCGCGATCAGATCCTTTTTAATAGAAAGGATAGCCGTCCGCACAGCGGGGTCCGCTTCGGCACGCTGCCGTACACGTGCGTAGTATGCTCGCGCCGCTTCCACCGCAGCGGCATCCTTTGCCCAGATGTCTATGTTCCAGCGCGTACCGGTGATCTCCGTTTCGAGGCCCAAAAACAACCGGCCGGGTACGCGCTGCACCTCTGCTTTCACCGCCTGCAGCACGTCGCAAACCGTATGTGCCAGTGAAAACCAACGGTCAAAGAGATTCTCGTTTTCGACGATGTACAGATCAAGGTCGTTCCACGCCATCATGTGCATACTGTAACTTCCCGTGACAACCGCTTCGCCAAATGGCTCCAGCGCCGCCAAAAGCCCGTGTTCGTGCAGCAGCAATCCCGCTTCTTCCTGTATAGTCATTTTTCCCGCCTTTCCGTGCCCAACAAGCACAAATATATATCGGTACAGCATAGCACGGACGCGCCGCAAAATCAAGATAAAGAAACTTTTTCCGTCACGCTTGGGCCGTATTTTTCACGTAAAGATATGCGCGCCCCGCTTTTCCCACACGCTCCAGCACGCCAAGCGTACAGAGCACATGGACGCCGGCGCGCGCATATGCCGCCGGACGACACAGGGCTTTTGCGAGCTGACCGGCTGTAAACGGCTCCGGCAGCGCTTCTGGCAGCAGCCGCAAATAATCTGCAGGGCACGTAAAGTCGATTTCGTCAAGGAGCGCTTCGGGAACACGCTCGCCGCGGCTCGCACGAATTTTCCGCTGCTTGCCGTAGCCGTCGAGGTATTTATAGTCCGTCAATTCCAATAGCACAAGTCGCAGACGGAAATTCGGGTGCAGCAGATGCGGCTCGATTTTGTACAGCTCCGGCAATACATCAAACGGAATGCCTTTTTTCGGGCTTTTGCGCGGTGGCAGGACTTCTCCGGTTTCCGGATCGATCCACCGCAGCTGCCGCCGCACAGCGATCGGGTAAACCACCGTGACACGCGCGACCTCCAAGAAGGCCTGAAGCTTACCGCGCAGCCGATCAAACCCGCGCGTCTGGATCTCTATGATCCCTTCCTCGCCGACGATATCCGCCACGAAACCGCCGAGCGCAATTTCCCGGCTTTCACTGTCCGGCTCATAGTACGCCTTGAGCGCCGCATGCAGCGCTTTTTCCGAAAGCGTACCGATGCCGTCGACGCCTTTGATCCGCCCGAGCGCCGCAGCTCGCGCCGCAAGGAACCGTTGCTGGTCCATGATACCCCTCCAAAACTTTTCACGTCGCCGGAAGTTTCATTCGACTTATCGGCGTACCACAATAAATGGAACCTGCATTTCATCCGGCGTGAGACCTCCGTGGTTGGAACAGAACTGCCGGCACCTGGCATCGTAGACGATGCCGTATTCCGCAACGGAAACCGCGAGAAAATCCCCGATGAACGCTTCAAACAACGGATGGTGTTCGCCTGTTCCGAACATTCCGTTTTGCAACACCTCCGCCTTTGAAAACAACCGGAAGCCCGATGGAAATACACGACGAAACACCGCCGGGAAACGCGCGCGGTCCGCCTCCCGGACATAAAACGCACACGCGCGGCTTTCCAGTGCGGGCGGCCGCACCAGCATTTGCCGGATTTCCGGATAATCGTCCAAATTATGATATACGGTATCCCTGTGCCCGTGATCGGCCGTCACGATCAGCAGCGTATCCTTCAGCGCACCGCACAGCGCTTCCACAGCGGTTTCGAGCATGCGGAGTTCCGCCTTCGTCTGTTCGGAATGACTCCCCGTTTTGTGCATGATGTTGTCGGGCTGCTCCCAGTACGCGTAGATCAATTTCCGTCCCGCCTGCGCGCAGAGCATCCGGATATGCCGGGTCAAAGCTTCCCATGTATCTGCCCGCGTCGTTCCAAACGGCGACACATGGTAGGCCCGCCCCATGCCGGCCCGGTCCACCGCATCAAAGATGTAAGAGCCATACAGGAACGTCCGCGCTGCATGGCATGTCGCGATCCTTTCGCCCGTATAATAATCCGTATTGGTGAACGGAACGACGATCCGGTCCAGCGCAGGAAAATACTGTTTCCAGCCCAGCCACCCCGTTTCGCATGGCGTTTTGCCCGTCATCAGGGACAGCGTCGCCGCCGTTGTTGTCGGCGGAAACACAGAGGAAACTGCGCCTTGCCTATGTCTGTTGAAAAAGCCTTCCGGGGCAAGCAAATCCCGCACCGCACCATCCCCCATGCCGTCCAGCAACAGAATGACCACATTGCGGTATGGATACGCAAGCAACGCGTCCAGCTCCGGCAGTGTAGGATGGGACGCTTCCACGCCGAAGGCCCGCAATACGGAGGCCGATATGTTGACAAGACTGTGCCTGTAATCCGGAAACATAAAATTCCTCCTGTCGGTTTTTCTCAGTATAGCATTTCCGCATCCGAAACGCAATGCACCCTGACGTTAAGCAGAAAAAGGGCGGTACAGCTGAAAAGCCGTACCGCCCGCAGGCAGGAAACGAATTTTACCTTTACGCTTTTACCTTTACGCGCGCGGCGTGAACGTGCAGCATTCCGTTTCGCTGACCACGCTCGGATTGGAGCAGCAGCCGCCGACGCTGACGGATTCCGCGCTGCACTTTTTATTCTCGTTGTACGCACAGTGCGCAACGCTGCAGTGGATATCCGTACGCTCACTCGCGCAGCCGCAGCCGCAGGACGTGTCGTTGCTCGCGGACTTCGTGCGCTCTGCATAGGAGCCGCAGCACGTTTCGCGGCTCTCCATGGCCGCAGGGCCGTCCACCTGGATTTTCTGCAGGCTGCACATCTGGTTGTTGTTGTGGCGGCAGGACGCCACGCTGCATTTCAGCTTATTCATGGTCATCGCAATCCTTTCCGTTTTCGGTATTGGCCGCGGTTTTCTGCGGTCTAAGTTACTTTTTCCCGTTCTTCGCCTTTTATTCAGCCGAATCGGCGTATCAGCGCTTGAAAAAAGCATACGAATATGCTATACTAAATTGATTTTGCACATGATAAGATGGAAATGGGTTCGACCGTTTTTCTCCGCGTTTCACAGTCACGCGGAACCTATCCAGAAATATTCATCAAGGAACGTGATTATTGTGAAAAAAACAGTTTGTGTGGTTTTCGGCGGTGCATCCTCGGAATATGAAATTTCCCTGATGTCCGCATCCTCCATTCTTCGCAATCTTGATACCGAAAAATTTGACATTGTGACGCTTGGCATCACAAAGGACGGCCGCTGGTATCTGTATACCGGCGACGTCAGTGCCATAGAGGACGGCACGTGGCTTCACCATCCGGAAAACCGCTCGGCTTTTCTTTCGCCGGACCGCAACGTTTCCGGGCTTGTTATTCTCGAAAAGGATGGCACCTGCTCCGTACGGAAAATCGATGTGATTTTCCCCGTCTTGCACGGCAAAAACGGCGAGGACGGCACGATTCAAGGGCTGTTCCAGCTTTCCGGCATCCCGTTCGTCGGATGCGGCACGCTCGCTTCGGCCATCTGCATGGATAAGGCTGTAACCCATTCGCTGCTTGCCAGCGCCAACATCGAGCAGGCGCACTACCTCTGGTTCTACGCTGACCGCTATGCGGCGAATCGCGAAAAAATCCTGAATAAAATTGCCGCCCGCCTCAACTTCCCGATTTTCGTAAAGCCAGCAAACGCCGGTTCTTCCGTGGGCATTACAAAGGTCACGTCTTCCGAAGGGCTCGACGAGGCCATCCGCATCGCCGCGGAACAGGACGTGAAGATCGTCGTGGAGGAAGGCATCGTTGGCCAAGAGGTCGAATGCGCCGTTCTCGGCAACCGCGGGCAGAGCGAAGCCTCCATCGTCGGCGAAATCGGCGCGGCCGCTGAATTTTACGACTACGACGACAAATACAAAAACGGCGAGGCACAGCTCTATATCCCGGCCCGGATCGACCCGGAGACTGCCGAGGAAATCCGTAAAACCGCTGTGCGCGCTTACAACCTGCTGGGCTGCGACGGGCTCTCACGCGTGGATTTCTTCGTAACCGAAAAGGACAAAAAGGTCATTTTGAATGAGATCAACACGCTGCCGGGCTTCACTTCGATCAGTATGTATCCGAAGCTCTGGGAGGCCTGCGGCCTCTCCTACAGTGCGCTGCTGGAAAAGCTGATTCTCTGCGCGTTGGAAAAAAGCAGCGCGCAATAACATCCCTTTTAGGAAGCCGCGCGATTTCGGACATTGCGGCTTCCTCGTACCGCGGAAGCGGACTGTTTTCCGCCCCGCCCGAATTCCGAAAGAAAGAATGATGACTATGGATAACAGACCCATCGGCGTATTCGACTCCGGCCTCGGCGGCTTGACCGCCGTTAAAGAGCTGATGCGTATTCTGCCGCATGAGCGCGTTTTGTATTTTGGCGACACCGGCCGCGTGCCCTACGGCTCCCGCGGGCGCGAAACCATTCGCCGCTATGCGGCGCAGGATATGCGCTTCCTCGTGCAACACGATGTGAAGGTCGTGCTGGCAGCCTGCGGCACCGTCAGTTCTACGGCGCGCGACATCGGTGAATCGCTCGCCGTCCCCTACCTCGATGTGCTGCGTCCTACGGCACAGGCGGCGGTCCGACAGACTAAAAACGGGCGCATCGGCGTTATCGGTACGGCGGCAACCATAGCTTCCGGTTCCTACCGCCGCGAGATTCTCACGCTTAACCCGGCAATTCAGGTCTTTGAACAGGCCTGCCCGCTCTTCGTGCCGCTCGTTGAAAATGGTTTTGTCGCGCCGCAGGAGGAAATCACGCGACTTGTCGCCCAACGCTACCTCGCACCGATCCGTGAGCGCGGGGTAGATACGCTGATCCTCGGTTGCACGCATTACCCGATCATCAGCGCCACCATCCGCAGCGTGATGGGCCGCAATGTAACGCTGATCGATTCCGGCCGCGAAGCTGCCATCGGCTGCCGCGAAATGCTGCGTGCAAACGGTCTTCTGAACGCGGCGGACGCCACGGCGGAATATCACTACTACGTCAGCGATTTTGACGAAGGCTTTCGGCAGATTGCAGGCTTATTGCTCGGCCAGAACCTGAACGGGCAGGTCGAGCGCATTGACATTGAAAAATACTGATTCAAAAGGCAGATTTTGTCGCAAAACAGGGTATGGTGAATGCGTATGCAGGAAAATTATGAGATCACTATCATTGGCCGCCAGACCATCGAACACGAAACCGGTGAAATCACGATGGACACGCTCGGCGATTACACCGAGCGCAACGGCGTGAAATACATCTCCTACATCGAATACGACAACGACGCCCCGTACAAGGGACATAAAAAAATTCTTAAAATTGAGCCGTTTGGCACTGTGACGATGCTCTCCCCCGGCTCCCCCACACGCCTTATACTCGAAAAGGGCCGCCGCCACAAATGCATGTACGACACCGGAGCGGGGCTTCTTTCGCTTGGCGTGTTTACCGAGACGCTCAAGCACGACCTCACCCCGGAAGGCGGCGAGCTGCGCATCCGTTATACACTGGATCTCGACGCGCATCTCTCCTCGGAAAACGAAATTCTTGTCCGCTTGAAAAAGCGTGGCACCAAAGCGCACGACGCCAAAAAATCTTAAAAAGCGCCGGGTATCGCTTGTGAAAATCAAACCTTGAAAGGAAAATCCTTATGTCTAAAGCGGTAAGTATTGCAAGAGAACAGGTCTGTACCGCCGTGCGCAGCGCCATGGAAAAGGCGATTGCCGCCGGCACGCTCGCGCAGGCGGCAATTCCCGCCTTTGCGGTGGAGCGTCCTGCAGACCGTACACACGGCGATTTTGCCACGAACGCGGCGATGGTTTCGGCGCGCGTCTTCCGCACGGCGCCGCAGAAAATTGCGGCGGCCATCCTCGACAACCTCGATCTGTCCGGCACGTATTTCGAGAAAGCGGAAACTGCCGGTCCTGGCTTTATGAATTTCTTTTTAAGCCCGGCATTTTACAGTGACGTCCTGCAGGACGTACTGCACGCCGGCGCGGATTATGGCCACAGCGATTTCGGCAAAAAGCGCCGCGTCATGGTCGAGTTTGTCTCCGCCAATCCGACCGGCCCGATGCATATGGGCAACGCCCGTGGCGGTGCGCTCGGCGATTGCCTTGCCGCCGTTCTGGACGCCGCGGGGTACGACGTGTGGCGTGAATTTTATGTCAACGACGCCGGCAACCAGCTGGCAAAATTTAGTCTTTCGCTCTCTGTCCGCTACCAGCAGCTCTACGCGGAAAATCCGCCTGAGTTGCCGGAAGACAGCTACCACGGCGAAGATATTCTGGACCTGGCGAAGGCCTACGCCGCAGAGAACGGCGACGCGCTGATGCACGTATCCGAGGAAGCGCGCCGCGAGGCGCTCATTGGCTTTGGTTTGCCGCGCAACATCGCTAAAATGAAGGCCGACATGGAAAAATATCGCGTCCACTACGACCGCTGGTTCCTGGAAAGCGACCTGCACAAAAGCGGCGAGGTCATGGCGGTTGTCGATTATCTGCGCGATCGCGGTCTGACCTATGAAAAAGACGGCGCCATCTGGTATAAGGCGACCTCTTTCGGCGGCGAAAAGGACGAGGTTCTCGTCCGTGCGAACGGCACTCCGACCTACTTCACGGCGGACATTGCCTACCACAAGAATAAATTTGACCGCGGATTCGATCTGCTCATCGACATCTGGGGCAGCGACCACCACGGCCATGTGGCGCGTATGAAAGGGGCCATGGACGCCATCGGCGAAAGCGCGGACAAGCTCGATATCATCCTGATGCAATTTGTACGCCTGATGCGCGACGGCGAGGTCGTGCGCATGAGCAAACGCACCGGCAAGGCAATTCAGCTCGGCGACCTGCTCGATGAGGTACCGGTGGATTCCGCGCGTTTTCTCTTCAATATGCGCGAAGCCAATTCTCTGCTTGATTTTGACCTTGACCTCGCGGTTCAGCAGGACGCGCAGAACCCCGTCTATTACGTTCAGTATGCACATGCGCGTATCTGCAGCATTCTGCGCGCCCTTGAAGCAGACGGCATCACGCCGCGCGACTGCACAGCTGAGGAGCTCGCACAGCTTACCGCGCCTGAGGAAATCGATCTGATCCGTCACATTGCGGAATATACGGACGAGATCATTGCGGCGGCGAAGGATTACGACCCGGTACGCATTACGCGCTACGTCATCGAGCTTGCCACAAAGTTCCATAAGTTCTACAATGCCTGCCGCGTCAAGGGCGAAGCTGAAGGGCTGATGCAGGCGCGCCTGACGCTTTGCCGCGCCACGGCGATTGTACTGCGGAATGTTCTCACCATGTTCAAAATCCAAGTGCCGACCTCCATGTAATCCCCCCAAAAAAAGCCAGACGGCGGAGCGCGAAAAAGCATCCGCCGTCTTTTCATTTGGCAAAATAAAAAATATTCTTAGATTGTAATTGACTTTTTTAGGAAAAGCTGTTATACTTTGATAAGTGTAATAAACTAAAGCAATGTCTCACAGTTTCTTGTAAGTCATGTTTGCAGCGATTTACAGGAACTGTGTTTTTTTGTGTGGCGTTTACAAGCACGAGTCAATTTCAACGGAGGTACCCACAATGAACAACGGTACAGTAAAATGGTTCAATGCAGAAAAAGGCTATGGCTTCATCTCCAATGATGAGGGCGGCGAGGATGTCTTCGTACATTTCTCCGCAATCCAGAGCGAAGGCTTCAAGACGCTCAACGAAGGCCAGAAGGTCACGTTTGAGACGGAGACCGACCCGAAAAACGGCAAGCTCCGTGCGGCCAACGTCGTAAAGCTCTGATTTTTCTCATAAAACGCAAGGCACCGGCTGTTTTTGGCCGGTGCTTTTTGCATAATCGACCACTTTCATGCGCATCCTAAAATCGGAGAAGTGCCGAACAGGTTGAATTCCCAGCCAGCGAAACACGCCAGAAAGGATAGATGCGCATGAAACGGAACATGGATCCCAAACACTTTAACTTCGGCGAACATATTGAAGTCTTCGCCGATCCTTCTGATACCGCCTCCGCCACCGAATGCACCGGCCTGATGCCGACCCCGCCCGCCAACCAGGATGAATACGAATCCTATCAGGAACTGCACAGCATGGAGGTCCCCAAAAAATTGCCGGGCCACCGGGAATTCCAAAACGGCGCCTACGGCAGGCCGGAAGAAATCACGGTACGCTGAATCAAACAATCGCGGTCACCGGCGCACAGCGGAAGCCAGAAGGCATACAACGCGCAACGGCATGGTTGTATCGCCGCTTCTACCCCCAGAATGGCAACTGCCTCCGCGAGGTCCGCTTTGGCGCCACCCGCAAAGACGGACCCCGCCGGTTACGCCGGCATTTTAGACAGACCCATAGGTCGCATGCCAATCAAGGCAAACCCCTATAAAAACAGTGGTCCCCGAATCAGGCTTTGCGTCTGATTCGGGGATTTTTGTGTCACAGTATCCCGCACCATGGATTGCACAGATCTTGCACAGAGAACAGACCCGTTACCCATAAAGCTTTCTTATGATACACGCGACGGCTTTTGTTTTCAAATGATTTCCAACGCGTCGCGGTCCGGCAAATCCGGGAAGGCCGGTACCGGCAGCGTTTGATACCAGAAGGCAACCGAAGCGATGTCGTCCTGCAGCGGCAGATAACGGCCGCCCTCGCGCCAGCCCAGCGCCTGGATGGTGACCTTCAGATCCTTCTCAAAGTAAATGGGATCAACGATGTGCCAGCGGTACATGCCAAAGCGGAATTGGCTGGCATAGAGGGTATTGGGTGTGATGACCTGATGGAGTCCCGCATAAGGCGTGGTAAAGGCAACATAGCGGTCATGCGTCCTGGGATCCTCAAAATTATAGGAGCCGCAGAAATAGTCTTCTGTGCCGGTACCGCAAATGGTGGGGAACTCTTTGTCCCCGTCCATGAAGAACTTAATCTCGCCCTCGCCCCACCAGCCGCGGTTGTTGACGCCCCAGGCCATGTAGGTACCCACATATTTGCCCTTGCCCCTGATTCCGTCGACGATAGTATAGTCCTGCTTGTAGGGAAGCGGGTTGGTTCGGCGGAACTGGGCATGGAAGTAAGCCTCGTCCGGCGCTACCTCGCAGTGACAGTAATCAATCTGGTAGTACATGGTGACCGATTCTTCAGCCAGATTGGTCAGGGTGAAGCGGGCGCGCTTTCGGAAGGGCATGGGCCAGTAGCAGTTGAAGGCGCTGCC
>DBPP01000036.1 GCA_002305575.1 Ruminococcaceae bacterium UBA1417 | reverse complement strand
TGCCACTGGCGCACCATACCCAGGTATTCGTTATTAAATACACAGAGAATGAGTGGAAGTTCCTCCAGGACCGCTGTGGCAAACTCCTGTATGTTCATCTGCATACCGCCGTCTCCGGAAATGGCGATAACCGTCTTGTCCGGATTGCCAATCTTCGCGCCGATAGCTGCCGGCTTACAACAAAATCCCGTTCCCGATCCGCCGTGCCATCGGAAAAGTCGCTTCGCATCTGCCGAAGAAATCCGGCATCAATTTCCTGATCCGCCGCGGCAAGCGGCTGGAAGAGCGCTTCATCGGCAACGCGTACATGTTCACCGAGTCGGAGCGCAAAAAGATTCTGAAAATCAAGACCGACGCGCCCTCTCCGGCTGCGATCGTCAAGCCTTTCTATGACCGCGTGAAAGACAAGGACCCGGTCACCAAGATGCAGTTTGTCGACCTGAACGCCTGGATGGTCGGCGACATCCTTTTGAAGGCCGACAAGATGAGTATGGCCAATTCGCTCGAGCTGCGCGTGCCGTTCCTCGATAAGGAAGTTATGGCGCTCGCGCAGCGTATCCCGCTCAAGTACCGCGTCAACAAAGAAAACACCAAGTATGCCATGCGCAAGGCCGCACTGCGCCGGATGCCCGAAAAATGGGCGGGCAAGAAAAAGCTCGGCTTCCCGGTACCGACGCGCGTCTGGCTCAAGGAGGACAAGTACTACAACATCGTCAAGGAGAAGTTCACGGGCGAGGTCGCTGAAAAGTTCTTTCATACCGAGCGCCTTGTGAAGCTGCTCGACGACCACAAGAACGGCAAGGCTGACAACAGCCGGCGCATCTGGACCGTATATACCTTCCTCGTGTGGTATGACCAGTTCTTCAACGACGAGCAGCTGCAAAGCTATATGGAAAAATCGGATGCCAAAACGGCTTAATGGGGGCATGACGCAATGATGAATACAGAAGAACTCAGAAAACAGGATTTCCTGCCGGTACTGCTCGGCAGCGACATCAACGTATACGGTATGGCCCGCTCCTTCCACGAGGCATACGGCATCAAGAGCGTTGCCGTCGGCAAGGGCATCCTGCCCGCCTGCATGAACAGCCACATCGTCGAGGTGCAGACCGTGGAGCCGCGTCTTGAAGAAGACGAGGTTTTCGTCAGCACGCTTCGGAAATTCGCCATCCATTACAGCGGGATGCGCCTGCTGCTCGTGCCCTGCGGCGACAATTATATCAAAATGCTCGTGCGCAACCAGGATAAGCTGCGCGGCATCTATGAATTTGAATGCATTGATGAAGCGCTTCTGATGCGGCTTTCAATCAAGGAGAGCTTTTACAAGGTGTGCGAGGAACACGGCTTCTCCTTTCCGAAAACGACGACCTGTTCCTATGAAAACTACAAGGGCATCGAGCTGCCGTTTGATTTTCCGGTCATCATCAAGCCCTCAAACAGCGTGGCATACTGGAACTGCAAGTTCCCGCACAAGAAAAAAGTGTTTGTGGCGAAGAGCCGGGAAGAATTTGACGCCATCCTCGACGCAATTTACGGCTCCTCCTACAAAGACCATTTGATTTTACAGGAGTTTATCCCGGGCGACGATTCGAAAATGCGCGTGATGAACTGCTACTGCGGTAAGGATAAAAAGGTCAAGCTGATTGCGCTGGGCAATGCGGTGCTCGAAGAACATTCCCCGGAAGGCATCGGCAGCTATGCCGCGATCATCAACGGCTACGACGAGAACCTCAACAAAAGGATGCAGGGCTTCCTTGAAGGCATCGGCTACGTGGGCTTCGCCAACTTCGACATGAAGTACGATGAGCGCGACGGCAAATACAAACTGTTTGAGATGAACCTGCGTCAGGGCCGCAGCAGCTACTTTGTCACCGCAGCCGGCTACAACATCGCCAAGTGGCTCGCGGACGATGTGATCTACAACAAGCCGATGGATCTCACCATTGCAACGAACAAGGTGCTGTACACGATCATTCCGACTAAGATCATCTTCGATTACTGCCCGGACGAAGCCGTGAAGGCAGAAGCCAAGAAGCTGATCGCCGAAGGCAAGGTTGTAAACTCCTATTACTACAAAAAGGACCGCAGTCTCAAGCGCTGGCTGATGTTCAAGCGCAACCAGTACCACTATTTTGAAAAGTACAAGCGCTATTTCAACAACAAAGGACTGTACGACTGATGAAGAGCTTTGGTATTGTGGGCGGTCTCGGCCCAATGGCAACGGCGTATCTGCTTGAGCTGATTGTCGATATGACGGATGCGAAAACCGACCAGGAACATGTTGACGCGATCATCTTCAACCGTCCGAGCGTGCCGGACCGTACCGCTTATATCCTCGACCCTACAAAACCCTCCCCCGTGCCGCCGATGGTGGATATGGCACAGAAGCTCGAAGCGCTCGGCGTCTGCGCGATTGGCACGCCCTGTGTGACGGCGCACAGCTTTCATGAGGCGTTGCAGAGCAGCGTGCACGTGCCGTTTATCAATATGGTACAGGAAACAGCCGACTACCTCAAGGCTGCAGGCTGTAAAAAAGCCGGCATTATGGCGACGACAGGCACCGTACATACCGGCCTGTTCCAGACGGCGCTCACGGCTGTCGGCGTCCCCTACGCGCTGCCGGACGCCGCCATGCAAGCCTATGTGATGTCCCTCATCTACGACTGCGTGAAGGCCGGCCTGCCCGCCGATATGGGAAAATTCCGCGCGGTTTCCGAATCACTGCGCAACGCAGGCTGCGACGCCATCATTCTCGGCTGCACGGAGCTTTCGATCATCAAGCGCGATAACGCAATCGGCAGCGGCTATCTCGACGCGCTCGAGGTCCTCGCCCGTGCGGCTGTACGCACCTGCGGCAAAAAACTTAAACCCGAATACAATTCCCTTTTGAAATAATTCAAACCGAAAAAAGGAGGCCCTTGCGTATGTGCGGCTTTGCAGGCTATATCAATCATTACGCCACATTTGATAAGATGGAAGTCATCCGGGCGATGGCAGACCGAATCGTGCACCGCGGTCCCGACGACGCCCATTACTATGTGGACGACGACATCGCCCTCGGCTTTCGCCGTCTTTCGATCATCGATCTGGAAGGTGGGCGCCAGCCGATTCTCAATGAGGACGGCAGTCTGGTTCTGCTGTTCAACGGCGAAATATACAATTATCAGTCCATCCGCGAAAAGCTGATTGCAGCCGGTCACGTTTTCACGACAAAGACGGACAGCGAGGTCATCCTCCACGGCTTTGAGGAATACGGTAAAAAGGTGCTCGATCATCTGCGCGGCATGTTCGCGTTCATCATCTGGAACAAAAACACCAAGACGCTCTTTGGGGCGCGCGACATTTTTGGCATCAAGCCGTTCTACTACTACATGAAAAACGGCGAGTTTATGTTTGGCAGCGAGATCAAAAGCTTTCTCTCCCACCCCAGATTTGAAAAAGAACTGGACGAAGATATGATCCCGCTCTACCTTTCCTACGAATACATTCCGGACGAGCGCACGATCTTCAAGAATGTTTTCAAGCTGCCCGGCGCGCACTGCTTCACCTACAAGGATGGCAAGCTCGAGGTTGAGCGCTACTACCGCATCCAATACAATATTGAAGAAGACAAATCCCTTGAATATTGGGAAGACGCGATCACAAAGGAATTCTCGGAATCTGTCGCCATGCATCAGATTTCGGATGTGGAGGTCGGGTGCTTCCTCTCCTCCGGCGTCGATTCGAGCTATGTGGTCAAGGAGATTTCCAAGGGTACGAAGAAAGTGAAAACGTTCTCGGTCGGTTACGACGAGGAAAAATACAGCGAACTGCCGTATGCGCAGGATTTCTCGAGCGTTGTCGGCGTACAGAATATTTCCAACAAGGTTTCGGCCGACGAGTTCTTTGACGCGGTACCCGAGATTCAGTATTTCATGGACGAGCCACTGCCGAATCCCTCGGAAATCCCGCTCTATTTTCTCGCCAAAAACGCGCGCAAATATGTGAAGGTGGTTCTATCCGGCGAAGGCGCCGACGAGCTGTTCGGCGGTTATCCGATGTACCTGGCAGGCGGCCATTTCGACCATTACGCGCACCGCGTCCCGCGCCCCCTGCGCAAGGCACTCGGCAGCGTCGCACGCCACTGCCCGAACTTCAAGGGCAAGAATTTTCTCATGCGCGGTGCGATGGAACCATACCAGCGTTTTATGCGCGCAAACTATGTTTTCCAAAGCGCGGAACGCCAGAAATACCTCAAGCGCCCGATCACAACAAAGCTGCCTGAGGAATACAGCAAGCGATACTTTGACGAGGTGCCGAATCTCGACGAACCGACACAGCTGCAATACGTTGACATGCACACTTGGATGATCTACGACATCCTCCTGAAGGCGGACCGCATGAGCATGGCCAACTCGCTGGAACTGCGGGTGCCTTTCCTGGACCGGGAGATGCTGGCCGTGGCCCTGCGCATTCCCCGCCGGTTCCGCTGCGACACCGAGCACACCAAGATCGCTTTGCGGGGCGCGGCGCTNNCATGGCCAACTCGCTGGAACTGCGTGTGCCGTTCCTCGACCGCAAAATGCTGGAGCTTTCGACGCGCATTCCGACCCGTTATCGAGCAGCCAACGAGACGACAAAGGTCGCCCTGCGCAGCGCGGCCATCAAGCAGCTGCCCGAACGTACCGCCAATAAGAAAAAGCTCGGCTTCCCCGTGCCGCTGAACGACTGGCTGCGCCAGGACAAATACTACAACAAGGTTAAAGCGGCGTTCCAAAGCGATATTGCCGAAAAGTTCTTTGTAACGAGCGAACTCATGAAGCTGTTGGACGATCACAAGGCTGGCAAAGCGCTGAACATGCAGAAGATCTGGTCCTTCTACACCTTCATCGTCTGGTACGAGCAGTTCTTTGTACTGAATTGAATGCAGAATATCCCGACAAACAGCAGGCCTGCCGGCAAATACCGGCAGGCCTGCTGTTTGCTTTTCACTTCAGTAGCGCAACCCGCTGCGCAACGCGACCCGCGCCTATTTCTGATGTTTGATAAGGCCGAACGCTTTGGAGCACTCCATGACCACAAGCGGGACGAGCGAAAGCCCGAGGCCGATCAGGTAAAGCACTGGTTCCAACGTGATCAAACCGAAAGCGATGGAAACCGGCGTAAACAGAACGATGGCCATCAACGCAACGGAAAGCAGGCAGGCGAGATTCAGCTTTTTATTCGTGAAAAAGCCGATTTTAAACAGCGAGCGCTCCGAGCGCATGTTAAACGCCTGCACGATCTGTGTCAGCGCGAGTGTCATAAAGGCAAGCGTCTGCCCACCGGATACGTTTCCGGTCCAGGTCCAGCCGATCCAGAACGCCACAAGGGAGAGCAACGCAAACATCACGCCCTGCAAAACCACCCGAAGGCCAAGTCCATGGGCAAAAATCCCCTCATCCTTGGGCTTTGGTTTCTGCCGCATCACACCCGGCTCCACCTCTTCCATTCCAAGCGCAATCGCCGGCAGGCTGTCTGTGACAAGGTTAATCCACAAAAGCTGCATGGAGAGCAGCGGCGAACGATGCCAGATCAGCATCGCAGCAAACACCGTGATAATTTCACCGATGTTGGTGCCCAGCAGGAAACCGACCACCTTGCGGATATTTGCATAGATTCCCCTGCCCTCGCGCACCGCATGGACAATGGTCGCAAAGTTATCGTCTGTCAGCGTCATGTCCGCGGCACCCTTGGCGACATCCGTGCCCGTGATGCCCATGGCGCAGCCGATATCCGCCGCCTTGAGCGCCGGCACGTCATTGACGCCATCCCCCGTCATGGCCACCACTTTGTTTTTCTTCTGCCAGGCCTTGACGATCCGAATCTTATTTTCCGGCGATACGCGCGCATAGACCGAAATTTTTTCCACGGCGGCGTCCAGTGCCGCTTCATCCATGGCATCGAGCTCGGCGCCGGTGATGGCGCGGTCGCCTTCCACCAGGATGCCCAGATTCTTTGCAATCGCCGAGGCTGTCACAACATGGTCGCCCGTAATCATCACCGGGCGGATACCGGCTTCACGGCAGGTGGCTACAGCTTCACGCGCTTCCTCACGCGGTGGATCGATCATGCCGACCAATCCAATAAACGTCAGATTGTTTTCCAACGTTTCGGGCTCCAATGGCTCCGGCAGCGCATCCAGCGCACGCACAGCCACTGCCAGAACGCGCAGCGCTTCCCCGCTCATCGCATCGTTCATTTGACGTGCACGCTCGATATGACCCGCCGTACACAGCGGCGCAATGCCGTCAAAGGCGCCTTTAACCACCGCAAATTTTTTGCCGCCCTGTTCCACCACAACAGACATGCGCTTGCGGTCTGAATCGAAGGGAAGCTCTGCTAGGCGCGTGAAGTGTGCGTCCAGCGCGTCCCGCGTATCGCCGAACTGGTGTGCGGCAAACACAATGGCCGTTTCCGTCGGATCGCCGATGTGCGTCACAGAGCCGTCCACCTCCTCATGAATCGTGCCGTCACAGCAAAGCGCCGCAATCCGCACAAGCGTCCGCGCCGACTCGTCGCTGGAATCCACGATTTGATCTGCACCGTCCAAATACACCTTTTGCAGCGTCATACGATTTTGTGTCAGCGTACCGGTTTTATCCGAGCAGATTACGGAAGCGCTGCCAAGCGTTTCCACCGCGGGCAGCTTGCGGATGATGGCGTTCCGCTGTACCATGCGCTGCACGCCGATGGACAGCACAATCGTCACAACCGCCGGCAACCCCTCCGGAATTGCCGAGACCGCCAGTGAGACTGAAGTCATAAAGATCTCCAGAATGTCAATGCCATTGAGAATACCCACAACAAAAATGATTGCGCAGGCACCAAGCGCGACAAAGCCCAAGCTTTTGCCAAGCCCCGCCAGTTTCTTTTGTAGCGGCGTCTGCGTCTCCTCCTCACCGGAGAGCAGCCCGGCAATCTTGCCCATTTCGGTCTGCATACCGGTCGCCGTAACCACCGCTGTTGCCGTGCCATACGTGATGCTGCATCCTGAAAACACCATGTTGACACGGTCACCGAGCGCGGCATCCGGCGCAACTGTCTCCGCAGCATCCTTTTCCGAGGGCACCGATTCGCCGGTCAGCGCGGATTCTTCAGCTTTCAGACCGGCGCTACGCAACAGACGCGCGTCAGCCGGCACAAAATCGCCCGCTTCCAACCGGATGATGTCGCCGGGCACCAGTGTAGCCGCGTCAAGGATACGCTCTGTGCCGTCGCGAATCACACGCGCATGCGGCGCCGACATGCCTTTGAGCGCTTCCAGCGCCTTTTCCGCCTTATTTTCCTGCATCATGCCCATCACGGCATTGAGGATGACGATGAGCAAAATCAACGTAGGCTCAAAAAATTCTCCGGGATTCCCCTCCACACAGGCAATTACAAAGGAAACAATCGCTGCAGCGATCAGGATCAGAATCATGACGTCCTTAAACTGATCCAGAAAACGCTGGAGCATGGTTTTCTTTTTCTTTTCCTGGAGCACATTGGGACCGTACTGTTCCAGACGCTTGGCAGCATCTGCTTCGCGCAGGCCCTGCCTGCCGTCAGTTTGCAGCGCATCGAGAACGCTGTCTGCTTTTGAAGAAAAATACTCCACAAAAAAACCTCCTTTGTATATCTGCAAAAAATTCTGTGGTCCGTATCCAAGAACCATATGCCGTTGAAGCTTACGGACAAACCGATACCGGTCAGCCGGTTCTGTGTTTACGCGCTGCCTGCGACACCCACAGCCTGCGCCAATCGCCGAACCGCCTCGGGAATGCGCGCATCCGGAATCGCAGAATAGCTGATGACGAACGTGGGTTCCGGGTGTTGCGGTGTTTCCTGATAATAATCGGCCAGACATGTGATGCGCACACCGTTTTCCAATGCACGCCGCTCGATGGCCCGGGGAGATTCTGCGGTATGCACGCGCAGCAGAAAATGCAAGCCGGATTCCGCTCCCTCTGCCTCGGCGACGCAAAACAGACCGCAGCGCTCCATTTCCTCGAGGATGCGGTTTTTCTTGAGCTTGTAGCGGTTGCGCATCCGGTTGATGTGCTTTTCCAGATATCCCTGCGCAATAAACTTGGCCAACGTATACTGCTCGAGATTGGAAACTGTGCAGGCGTAAAAGCCCAACTGCGTATAGAAACGCTCCGCCAGATGCGGTGGAAGCACCATATAGCTGATGCGAATGGTAGAAGCCAGTGTTTTTGTAAAGGTGTTCATATAAAGGACCCGCTCGGCCGCATCCACACTCTGCAACGCCGGAATCGGCCGCCCCGTCAGACGAAATTCCGAATCATAATCGTCCTCAAGGATATAGCGCGCCGGGGCCTCCTCCGCCCAGCGCAGCAGCGCGTACCGGCGCGCCACCGGCGTCACAATCCCGGTCGGGAAGTGGTGCGAAGGCGAAATGTGCAGAATATCCGCACCACTGCCGCGCAAGGCATCCAGCCGCACGCCGTCGTGGTCCATCGGGATCAAGCGGTAACCCACACCGTGGCTCTCATAGATTTTCGCAATTTTCCGGTAGCCGGGATCCTCCAACGCGTAGATTTTATCGAAGCCGAGCAGCTGAATGATCAGACCGTACAGGTATTCGGTGCCGGCGCCGACAATAATGCGGTCCGGATCGGCCTGAATGCCGCGGAACGCATACAGATGCGCTGCAATCGCCTCCCGCAGTGCCGGAACTCCGCCACACGGGGCATTGGTCATCAGTTCGGCATTCTGCGCGGAAATGGTACCGCGCATCAGCTTAGCCCATGTGGCAAATGGGAAATTGTCCGGGTCCGTTCGGTTGCTCGAAAAATCAGCGAAGTACCGCGGCGTATCGGGAACAGCCGCCTTGACTGTCGCCGGCTTTTCCGGCGGGACACGCCGCTCCAGTGCCGCCGCAAAAAAACCTTTTTTGGGTACGGCATACAGGTAGCCTTCCGAGATCAACTGCGCATATGCGTTTTCCACCGTGATTACGCTGACGCCAAGGTTTTCCGCAAAGCTGCGCTTCGAGGGCAGTCGGGTGCCGGGCGCGATCTCGCCGGAGAGGATGTCCGCCCGAATACACTTGTACAGATGGATATACAGGCTTTCCCCGCCTAAATTTTCAAAAGAGTAGGTCAGCATACGCCCTCCTTTCTGGCCATGATAATTTGCATGGGTTTAGTCTGTTCAATGGGTTCAGTTTTATTATAGCAGAGCACTGTAGCCGTGTAAAGGGCCGATTCACCCGAATAGGATCCCCACAAAAAATTGCCGGAGGCAAGCCTCCGGCAGTGCAAGCTTATTTCTTCTGTCCGTAGTACGCGTTGGCGCCGTGCTTGCGCAGGTAGTGCTTATCCAGAAGCTCCTGCTGCATTGGCTCGATTGCGGGATCCATCATCAGATTATGCCACGCCATAAAAGCAAGTTCTTCGAGCACAACCGCATTGTGCACCGCATTCATGGGATCAGTGCCCCAGGTAAACGGCCCATGGCTGTGCACCAGCACGGCGGGAATATCGTCCGGCTGCTTATCGCGGAACGTCTCGACAATCACCGTACCGGTTTCCTTTTCATACGCGCCTCCGATTTCGGCCGGCGTCATTTTGCGCGTACAGGGAATTTCCCCATAGAAATAGTCGCCGTGTGTCGTCCCGAGCGCAGGAATGCCCCTGCCTGCCTGGCTGAACACAGTCGCCCAGCGGCTGTGCGTGTGCACGACGCCGCCGATGTTCGCAAACGCCTTGTACAATTCAACGTGCGTCGGCGTATCGGAAGAAGGGTTCAGATCACCTTCCACCTTTTTCCCCGTATGGATATCGACCAGAACAATGTCCTGTGGACGCAACACGTCGTACTCGACGCCGCTCGGCTTAATCGCCATGAGGCCGCTTGCGCGGTCGATGCCGCTGACATTGCCCCACGTGAACGTGATCAACCTGTACGCGGGCAGCAACATATTGGCCTTGTAAACCTGTTCTTTCAATGCTTCCAGCATGATTTTATCTTCCCTTCTCCGTCAATTTATACAGTCTCGCACCGTGTGGTTCAATCTCTGCCGAGATAACGCCCTGCACGGCGGTTTCCTTGTTGGTCCAAAGCTCCAGCGCAGTATATTCCCCGTTGCCGACAAGCTCTGTCAGCGCCGCCGAGACATCGGCCTGCACATCCCGCAGATTAAACAGCGCCACATACGGCGTATCCTCGACAAAATTCAGCCACGCCGCTTTTTCCGCATCCCTAAAGAGTTGCAGAGGCGTGCCGCCGCGCTGGTTCAGGCGCAGCATTTCATCGTTTGTCAGAAGAGAAAGTGTAAACGCGTCGTTTTCGCGCATTTCTCCGCCCATGATCAGCGGCGCGCGGAAAATACCCCAGAGCGACATCAGCGTGATCTGCTCCGGTTTCGTAAAGTTTGTGTCGTGCCCTTTGCCGTCCGCTGTGATGGCAATGCGCCCGAGCGGCAGCATATCGCAATCCGGGTACTGCCCCGGTTTCACATGGGCCTGCCACACCGCACAGCGCCAGAACATTTCCAGCAGCGATGGCCAGTTATCCCAGAAATCGTCGGTGATGCGCCACATATTTGCGTGCTTTGCAAGATGCCACGCCTCGTTGATGACAGCCGGACCGGGCGAAAGGCTCAGTACCATCGGACGGCCACACCGGTCGATCGCACTGCGGATCATTTCGATCTCGCGGCGCGCCGAGTATTCGTCGAGCGGTGTCGCCTTGACGTTGCAGATGTCATCCACCTTGACAAAGTCCACACCCCAGGATGCGTACAACTCAAAAATCGAATCGTAATAGGCCTGCGCGCCCGGACGGTCGGCATCGATGCCGTACATATCGGTATTCCACGCGCAAATAGAATTGCGGTGCGCAATCTCATGGCAGGAAATGTCGGTGCCCTTCACCTTCAGGCGATTGTGCACGGCAAGACGCGGCACACCGCGCATGATATGAATGCCAAATTTCAGCCCCATCGCGTGGATTCGATCGGCAATTGTACGAAAACCCACGCCGTTTGCGGCCGACGGAAAGCGAACCGGATCGGGCTGCAGGCGCCCGTATTCGTCCATACAGAGCTGCGCAAAACGGTTGTATTCCCAGTGATACTTGCCGGCCTCCGGCTCATACCACTGGATATCGCACACGATATACGACCAGCCGTGCGGTTTCAAATAATAGGCCATATACTGCGCGTTGCCGAGCAACTGCTCCTCATTGACCGCCGGACCATAACAATCCCAGCTGTTCCAGCCGAGCGGCGGCGTCAGGGCAACTTTGTCTTTCGCGTACATACGATTCCCCTCCCATTTCGTTTCTGTTTTCATTATACCAACTTGTCCGTACAAGTCAAGTCCAAAAGCAGAAATGGGCCGCCATTTTTACACAAAATACGCCGCCCCGGGCGACGCAAGCGCAACCCGAGGCGGCGTAAAAGCACATCCGCGTTTTCAAATTTCTCTTAGCGCAGGAGCTTTTTCAGGCGCTCCATAGCTTCAGCTGTATCCTCATGCGTACCGAAAGCCGTCAAGCGGAAAAAGCCTTCGCCATTTTTGCCAAAGCCGCTGCCCGGCGTGCCAACCACTTCGGCGCGGTTCAGAAGCGAATCGAAGAATTCCCAAGACGTCATGCCTTCCGGCACCTTGTGCCAGATGTACGGCGAATTCTCACCGCCGGTAAACCAGAGCCCGATTTCCCGGAACGCCTCGACCATCATCGCGGCATTTTTGCGGTAGTACGCGATGACGTCCCGCACCTGCTGCTGACCCGCCTGCGTGAAAACGGCGGCCGCAGCGCGCTGGGTGATGTAGTTGACGCCGTTGAACTTCGTTGCCTGCCGACGCGCCCACAAGGTGTTAAGCTGCGTTTCACCGCAGACCAGCTCATCCGCAATCACCGTATAGCCGCAGCGCACACCAGTGAAGCCCGCCGTCTTCGAGAACGAACAGAACTCAATTGCGCAGCGCTTGGCACCCTCAATTTCAAAAATGCTGTGCGGCAGCGTATCGTCCGCGATGAAGGACTCATACGCCGCGTCAAACAGAATCACGGCGTCATGGCGCAGCGCATAATCCACCCACGCCTGGAGCTGCGCACGGTTGTACACGGCGCCGGTCGGGTTGTTCGGCGAGCAGAGATAGATGATGTCCGCCTGCATGTTTTCGTCCGGCATACCGAGAAAACCGTTTTGCACATTGGCGTCGAGATAAGATACATGGCGGCCGGCCATCACGTTCGTATCAACATAAACCGGATAGACCGGGTCAGGGATCAGGACGCGGTTGTCCTCGCCAAAAATATCGACGATGTTGCCGATGTCGCTCTTTGCGCCATCACCCACAAAGATCTCCGAAAGCTTCAGCGAAACCCCCCGCTTTGCGTAGTAGCCCTGAATGGCCTCGCGCAGGAAATCGTAGCCCTGATCAGGCGAATAGCCGCGGAAGGTTTCCTTGTGCGCCATTTCGTCGGTCGCCTTGTGCATCGCCTCAATCACGGCCGGCACAAGCGGCTGGGTGACGTCGCCAATGCCCATGCGGATAATTTTATTCTCCGGATGCGCCTGCGTATACGCCGCAACCTTTTTGGCGATGGTGAGGAACAGATAGCTGTCCTGCAAATTTGCATAATTGGTGTTGATCTGCATGATTCTCATCCTTTCCGTATGGGCGATTCAGCCGTTTTCATGGTTTTGGAGCGCCGCGCCGACGAAGCCGAGGAACAGCGGGTGCGCCTTGTTGGGCCTTGACTTAAACTCCGGGTGGAACTGCACGCCGATGAAGAAGTCATTTTCCGGTACCTCGACCGTCTCAACGATTCGGCCGTCCGGCGATGTGCCGCTGACACGCAGGCCAGCGTGTGTGAGCGTATCGCGATAGTCATTGTTGAATTCGTAGCGGTGACGGTGACGCTCGTTGATGTTAGCGGTACCGTAGCAGCGCGCCATCTGAGAGTCTGGAACGATCGCACAGGGATAGCTGCCCAACCGCAGCGTACCGCCCTTATTGATCTCTTCGGACTGGTCGGGCATGAAATCGATCACCTTATTCTGCCCCGCTGGGTCAAATTCGCCGGAATTCGCATCCGCAAGGCCGCAAACGTGGCGGGCAAACTCAATGACGGCGATCTGCATTCCAAGGCAGATGCCGAGATACGGTACGTTGTGCTCGCGCGCGTATTGCGCCGCAAAAATCATCCCTTCAATGCCGCGGTTGCCAAATCCACCCGGCACCAGAATGCCGTCGCAACCGAAGAGCATCTCCCCCACATTTTCCTCCGTAATGCGCTCGGAATCGATCCAGTCAATTTCCACTTTCGCGCCATGCTCATACCCGGCATGGCTGAGGGCTTCAGCCACAGAGAGGTATGCGTCGTGCAACTTGACATATTTGCCGACAAGGCCGATATGCACCGTCTTGTTTCGGCTGCGGATTTTTTCCACCATCAGCGCCCATTCGGTCATGTCCGGCGCCTTCGGCGCAAGATGCAGTTCGCGGCATACGATATCGGAAAACCCGCTTTTCTCAAGCATCAGCGGTGCCTCGTACAGAACGGGAATCGTGCGGTTCTCGATCACACAATCCGGCTTGACGTTGCAGAACAGCGCGATCTTCTGGAAAATGCTCTTATCGATCGGTTCGTCACAGCGCAGCACAATGATGTCCGGTGAAATGCCCATGCCCTGCATTTCCTTGACGGAATGCTGGGTCGGCTTGGATTTGTGCTCACCGGAGCTTTTGAGATACGGCACAAGCGTAACATGGATGAAAAGCGCATTTTCCCGGCCCACCTCCAGAGAAACCTGACGAATCGCCTCGAGGAACGGCTGGCTTTCGATATCACCCGCCGTACCACCGATTTCCGTGATGACCACATCGGCGTTTGTTTTGTTTCCAACACTGTAGATGAAGCTCTTAATCTCATTCGTGATATGCGGAATCACCTGCACGGTTTCACCGAGATATTCGCCGCGCCGCTCCTTATTGAGGACATTCCAGTACACCTTGCCGGTGGTCAGGTTCGAGAACTGGTTCAGGTCCTCATCGATAAAACGCTCGTAGTGGCCGAGATCGAGGTCGGTTTCCGCGCCGTCCTCGGTCACATAAACCTCACCATGCTGATACGGGCTCATTGTTCCCGGATCGACATTGATGTACGGATCAAGCTTCTGCGCAGCAACCTTTAGCCCGCGCGCCTTGAGAAGCCGACCGAGCGAGGCCGCCGTGATGCCCTTGCCGAGCCCGGATACAACACCGCCCGTCACAAAAATATACTTTGCCATTTTCATCCCAACCTTTTCTATAAAATCCTGCATCTATTCCGCAGGTAAAACCCTTCTTTCCAAAAACCATCAGATCTCCACGACGCCCGTGAAAACCGTATCCGCATTGCCGGTCATCCACACGCCGTCGTCCGTATAGCGGATCGTAAGCGTTCCGCCACGCAGCAGCACGCGGACATCCTCGCCTTTGCCGCAGTAACCATTCAGGCAGGCCGCCACAACCGCAGCGCATGCACCGGTGCCGCAGGCCATGGTCTCACCACTACCGCGCTCCCAGACGCGCATCTTCAGCGTATGGCGGTCCACCACCTCTATAAATTCCGTATTGATGCGCTCGGGGAAACGGTCGAAATACTCGAAATGCGGCCCGATTTGCTCGAGATCGAGCGTATCCGGATCCCCGCCGAACACCACGCAATGCGGATTGCCCATCGACACACAGGTGATCGCGTAGCGCTGCCCACCGATCTCCACCGGTTGTGCCACGACGCGTTCCCCTTCGAACAAAACGGGAATTTCGCCCGGCACAAGCTGCGCTTTGCCCATATCCACCGTCACGGCGGAAACTAGACCGTTCTCCAGATGGACACGACAGGTTTTGATACCGCTCAGCGTTTCAATGCGCAGGACCTCTTTTTGCGCGATGCCACTGTCATACACAAATTTCGCGACACACCGCACACCGTTGCCGCACATTTTCCCTTCGCTGCCGTCCAGATTGAACATGCGCATCTGTGCATCGGCAATTTTGGATGGGCAGATGAAAATCACGCCATCGCCGCCGATACCCGTGTGCCGATCGGAAAGATCCACCGCAAGTTCTGAAAAGTCGTGCACCGACTGATCAAAGCAGCTGATATAGACGTAATCGTTTGCACAGCCGTGCATTTTTGTGAAGGCCAACCGCTGCTTTTCTCCGTTTTCCGCCACCGGCATGTAACGGTCCACCGCGGAACCTTCCGCCTTCGTTCTCCTGTATCTTTTCACTTTTTCACCCCTGAAACGCAATCTGTCTTTGAAATATCTTTCGGCGTTCCGCCAAAGCGAAACGCCGAACCGATTGTTGTTTTGAATCAGACTTCGACGACACCGTCGAAGATCTTTTCCGCACCGCCCGTCATCAGGACACGCTCTTCCGTGTAGCGCACGGTGAGATCGCCACCCTTCAGAATCACGCGAATATCCTCGCCCATCGTGCACTTTCCGTTGAGCGTCGCCGCCACAACCGCAGCGCAGGCACCCGTGCCACAAGCCATTGTCTCACCGCTGCCGCGTTCCCAAACGCGTACCTTGAGCGTGCGTTCGTCCACGGCCTCGATGAATTCGACATTGACACGCTCCGGGAAGAGCGGGTTATTCTCGAATTTCGGGCCGATGGTGTCGAGATCCAGCTTGTCGACCGAAGGTGCAAACACGGCGCAGTGCGGATTGCCCATCGACACGCAGGTGATGTAATACTCGTGGCCGTCGATGACAACCGGCTTATTGACAATCCGATCGCCGCTGAGCTTGACGGGAATCCGCTCCGGCGCGAGCTCCGCAGCGCCCATATCGACTGTAATGCGGTATGCCTTGCCGTTCATCGTCAAAATTTTGCACTCCTTGACACCGCTCTTGGTCTCAATGCGCAGAACGGGTTTCCGCGCGATTCCGGTATCGTAGAGATACTTGGCCACACAGCGGATGCCGTTGCCGCACATCAGGCCCTCGCTGCCGTCGCGGTTGAACATGCGCATCTGCGCATCCGCAATTTCCGACGGGCAGATCAGGATCACGCCGTCGCCGCCGACGCCGTTGTGCCGGTCAGACAGGTAGATCGAGAGGAACTCCGGAGAGGCAACTTTGTTTTCGAAGCAATTGATATAGATGTAGTCGTTGCTGCACGCCGACATCTTCGTGAACGGCAGCTTAACCTTTTCACTCTTGAGGTTATTGATGTCCACAATCTCCGTATTGTACGGGGTATAGCGGCTCATCAGGCTGTCTGCCAGCGCATTCGCGGTGTCGATCGCCGTCAGGCAGGGGATGCCGAGCAGCGCCGCCTTACGGCGGATCTTCACGCTGTCGCGCGCCGGGTTTCTACCCTTCGCAGACGTGGAAATGACATACGCAAGCTTACCGCTCTCCAGCAGTGTGATCGTGTTGACCGGGCTTTCGTGGATCTTGTCGACAATCTTCACCGAAAGGCCGAGCTTGGCAAGCACGCTCGCCGTACCGGTCGTCGCGTAAAGCGGGAAGCCCATTTTATCGAATTTCTTCGCGATTTCGCCGATTTCTTTTTTATCGCCGTCGCGCACCGTGATGAACACGCCGCCTTTCTTGTTCATCTTGCTGCCGGAAGCGATGAGGCCCTTATAAAGCGCCTCTTCCAGATTGTTGCCGATGCCGAGCACTTCGCCGGTGGATTTCATTTCCGGCCCGAGCTGGGTATCAACATCGGTGAGCTTCTCGAAGGAGAACACCGGCACCTTGACCGCCGTATACGGGGATGTCTTATAGAGACCCGTGCCAAAGCCGAGATCCTTCAATTTCATGCCGAGACTGACCTTCGTTGCGAGGTCGCACATCGGGACGCCTGTGACCTTGCTCAGGTACGGCACCGTTCTCGAAGCACGCGGGTTGACCTCAATCACATAGATCTCGCGGTCCATGATGATATACTGCAGATTGATCAGACCGATGGCCTGCAGCTCTGTGCACAGGCGTTCGGTCGTCTTGACGATCTTCGCGCTGAGCTCATCATCGATGTCCTTCGCCGGATAAACCGCGATGCTGTCGCCTGAGTGGATGCCCGTGCGTTCCACGTGTTCCATAATGCCCGGGATCAAAATGTCCTCGCCGTCGCAAATGGCGTCGACCTCAATCTCCGTGCCGCTCAGATATTTATCGATAAGCACCGGGTTGTCCTGCTTCTGGCGCAGAATGATCGCCATATACTCCTTGATGTCTTCGTCGCCGTACGCGATGATCATGTTCTGTCCGCCGAGTACGTAAGAGGGGCGCATCAGGACCGGGTACCCGAGGTCGCGTGCAGCTGCAAGCGCCTCTTCTGTCGTCATGACCGTATGGCCCTTCGGGCGTTTGATATGGCAGCGCTCAAGCAGCTCCTCAAAACGCTCCCGATCCTCGGCCGCGTCGATGCTGTCCGCCGAGGTACCGATAATCGGGACATTGTTCTTCGCCAGCGTTTTGGTCAGCTTAATGGCTGTCTGGCCACCGAACGCAACGACAACGCCCTTCGGCTTTTCAATGTTGATGATATTCATCACGTCTTCACTGCACAGCGGCTCAAAATAGAGGCGGTCCGCTGTATCGAAGTCCGTAGAAACCGTTTCCGGGTTATTGTTGATGATGACAACTTCATAGCCGAGGCGCTGGAGGGATTCAACGCAGTGGACGCTGGCATAGTCGAACTCAATGCCCTGACCGATGCGGATCGGGCCGGAACCAAGCACAATGACCGTTTCCTTGCCGCTCTTGCCGATGAATTCGAGCGCTTCGTTCTCGCCGCCCTGCTCCGGCGTATCGTAGGTACCGTAGAAATACGGCGTCGTCGCGGAAAACTCGCCCGCGCAGGTATCGACCATCTTGAAGGTCGCCTCGTGGCGGTATTCCGGCTTCGTGCCGCAGATGCGCGTCAGCGCGTCATCCGTATACCCGAGCTTCTTGCCGCGCGTGTACTGCGCCTGCGTCAACGGTTTGCCGGTGATCTCGCGCTCATAGGCAAGCAGGTTGCCAATCTTGTCGAGGAACCACATGTCGATCATCGTGAAGTCGTGAATTTCTTTCGTAGAAACGCCGCGCTTCATCAGCTCGTAGATTGCGAAGAGCCGTTCATCGGTGGCGTCCTTGAGAATCTGCCAGAGATCGGCATCCGCGTAGTTGGCGAATTTCGGCATATTCAGCGTATCCAGCGAGATTTCTGCGCCGCGCACAGCCTTCATCAGCGCCATTTCAAACGTATCTGCAATGGACATAACCTCGCCGGTTGCCTTCATCTGCGTACCGAGGTTGCGCTTCGCATAGACGAACTTGTCAAACGGCCACTTAGGGAATTTAACCGCGACATAGTCGAGCGCGGGTTCAAACGCCGCATACGTCTTACCTGTGACAGCATTGATGATCTCGTCGAGCGTATAGCCGATTGCAATCTTCGTCGCAACCTTCGCAATCGGGTAACCCGTGGCCTTGGAAGCCAATGCGGAGGAACGGGACACACGCGGGTTAACCTCGATGACGGCGTATTCAAACGATGTGGGATGCAGCGCAAACTGGCAGTTGCAGCCGCCTTCGACGCCGAGTGCGTCGACAATATTGATGGCCGCCGTGCGGAGCATCTGGTATTCCTTATCGGAAAGCGTGACAGCCGGCGCAATAACAATGCTGTCGCCGGTGTGGACGCCAACCGGGTCGAAGTTTTCCATCGAGCACACGGTGATCGCATTGCCAAGGCTGTCGCGGATCACTTCGAACTCGATTTCTTTCCAGCCTGCAATGCTCTTTTCGACGAGGATCTGCGTGATCGGCGAAAGTGCAAGGCCGTTCGCCGCGACTTCCATCATTTCCTCGCGGTTGTTGACGATGCCGCCGCCGGTGCCGCCGAGCGTGAAAGCCGGGCGAATGATGACCGGATACGTAATCTCCTCGGCGAATTCCAGCGCATCCTCAACTGTGGTGACAACCTTGGACGGGATACACGGCTGGTTGATGCTCTCCATCGTGTCCTTGAACATCTGGCGGTCTTCCGCCTTATCAATGGTCTCCGGAGAAGCGCCGAGCAAACGGACGTTGTGCTTTTCGAGGAAGCCTTCCTTGGCGAGCTGCATCGAAAGCGTAAGGCCGGTCTGGCCGCCAAAGCCGGAGAGGATGCTGTCCGGCTTTTCTTTTTCAATGATGCGTTTAATTGTAGGCAGCGTCAGCGGTTCAATGTAGATGTGATCCGCCATCGCATTATCGGTCATGATCGTCGCGGGGTTCGAGTTGACCAGAACAATCTCGATGCCGTCTGCCTTCAGCGCGCGGCAGGCCTGCGTGCCGGCGTAGTCAAATTCCGCAGCCTGACCGATAACAATCGGGCCGGAACCAATGACAAGAACTTTCTTAATATCTTTATTCAGTGGCATAGCTGTAAACATTCCTTTCTAAGATCAGAAGCTTCTGCGTTCGTCAGTTGCCGGGGATTCACCGCCGGCATGGATGCCGGCTCAGTGGACATTCATCATATCGAAGAACTGGCCGAACAGGAAGGATGTATCGTGAGGACCACCGCAGGCTTCCGGATGGAACTGAACGGAAAACGCGGGGATATTTTTATAGCGAATGCCTTCACAGGTCTTATCATTGACGTTAATAAAATATTCATCGGCTATCGCGGTGTCAATACTGGAAGACATGACGGCATAGCCGTGATTCTGGCTGGAAATATACACGCGGCCGGTCATGAGATTTTTCACCGGCTGGTTTGCACCGCGGTGGCCGTACTTGAGCTTCTCCGTCTTAAAACCGTTGGCGAGCGCAAGCAGCTGATGACCCAGGCAGATACCGAAAATCGGGATATTGAGTTTCATCATCTCCTGCAGGTTGCGAATGACCTTGGGGTTGTCCGCCGGATCGCCGGGGCCATTTGAGAGCATGATGCCATCGACATGCAGGGCCTTGATCTCTTCCGCCGTCGTGTTGTAGGGGCAGAGAATAACTTCCGCGCCAAATTCCTCGAGCTTGCGGCGAATATTCTCCTTCATGCCGTAATCCATCAACGCGACCGTTACCTTTTTATTCGGGTTTTCGCGGCGCGTCATCGCCTGGATCGAGGTGCTTTCCACCGCATCCGTCACGCGGTAAGCGCGCAGCTTTTCAAAATCGACATGCTCCGGATCCGCCGTGATCACGCCGTTCATCACGCCGCTTTCCCGAATGATCTTTGTCAGAGAGCGCGTATCGATGCCACACAATCCAATGACGCCGCGCTTTTTAAAAAAGGTGTCAAGATCACCCTCAGAACGGAAATTTGAGGGCGACTGACACCATTCTTTTACAATATAACCGCGGGGACCAATCATGTTCCCCTCAAAGTCGGAGGGAATTACGCCGTAATTGCCGATCAGCGGAAATGTCTGAACGACAATCTGTCCGAAATAGCTTTTATCGGTGAGTGTTTCGAGGTAGCCCGTCATGCCGGTTGTAAAAACGACTTCCGCCATCACTTCACCGGCTGCGCCGAAAGATTCGCCGCTGAAAACTTTTCCGTTTTCGAGTACCAAATATGCTTTGTTGCCCATAACGTTTCGTTCCTCTTTCCCTGAAATAATTCCCACTTTTCAAGCGCTGATCGCACAGCCGTGAACCTTTGTTGCGTACTTGCCTGTAAAGCAGCCGGTGCACAGCGCGACGCCGCAGCCTGCACACGCCTTCAAAAGGCCCTCCGTGCTGATGTAACCGAGCGAATCCGCACCGATGTTCCGGCAAATTTCCTCAATGGAAAACCGATTCGCGATCAGGTTTCGCTCACTGCCGATATCCGTGCCGAAATAGCAGGTGTGTATGAAAGGCGGCGAGGAAATCCGCATATGGATCTCTTTCGCGCCTGCATTCCGTAAACTTGTAATCGTTTTTTTGCACGTCGTCCCGCGCACGATGGAATCATCCACCAAAACGATGCGCTTCCCCCGCACGGAAGCCGAAAGCGGGTTCAACTTCAGCCGCACCGCATTTTCCCTTTGTTCCTGCGTGGGAAAAATAAAGCTTCTACCAATATAACTGTTTTTCACAAAAGCCAGGCCATAACGAATGCCGCTTTCACGCGCATATCCCATGGCCGCTTCCAGACCGCTGTTCGGCACACCGCAGACAAGATCCGCCTCCACCGGGTGCTCTCGGGCCAGCATTTTGCCCATATTCAGGCGTGCCTCGTAAACGCTCATGCCGTCGATCACAGAGTCCGGGCGTGCAAAATACACGTACTCAAACACGCAAAGGCTTTTTTGCTGCGCCGTGGCGTAAATCTCGCTGTGGCGGATATGTCCGTTTTCCAGAAGCACCACTTCGCCCGGCTGGATATCCCGCACGAAGCGAAAATCGCAGCTGTCGAGCGCACAGGATTCGGAAGCGACTGCCATGCCCTTTTCGTTTTCGCCAATGCACAGGGGCCTGTAGCCATTTGGATCGCGCAGCGCGACGATCTTGCCGTCTCCGGAGAGCACCACGAGCGAAAAGGCGCCGACCAGCAACTTAGCTGCGGCCACAACACCGTCGAGCAGGTTGCCCGTCTTCAGCGTCTTATAGGCGATCAGGGAGGAAATCACTTCGCTGTCGCTCGTAGCGGAAAAATCCAGGCCAAACGGCTCCAGTTTTTTCCGGATCTCGGCCGCATTTGTCACATTGCCGTTGTGTACGGTCGCAATTCGGCCCGTCAGAAATTCCGTGACGAACGGCTGCACATTTTGGATCGTATTCGCACCGGTGGTGGAATACCGCACATGGCCGATGGCCGATTTGCTCTTCGGGAATCGCATCAGATCCTGCGAAGAAAACACATCGTTCACCAGACCGACATTCTTATGGCAGGCAATCGCATTGCCGCTGCAAACGGCAATGCCAGCACCCTCCTGCCCTCTGTGCTGCATTGCCAGAAGTGCGTTGTATGTGATGCCGGCAGCCTCCGCGTAATCCGTATCTCCGGTAACGCTGATGCCAAAGACACCGCATTCTTCATGCAGCTTATCGCCGCATGGCGCTGTAGAAACAGCCGCGTCCTCCCTAAGGGGTTTATTCATGGGAATCACACTCCTGCAAGATCAATTATACGTCTTTAAGATGTTTTCGGCAATACTTCTTTTGGAAGTTCGCATATCCATTGCCTGTTTTTCAATATACCGGTGCGCCTGCTGTTCGCTCATGCGCAGATATTCAACGAGAAGACATTTGGCGCGCGCCACAAGCCGGATCTCCTCCATTTTGGTCTGAAGCTTCCGGTTCTCGTTATCAATCCGGCGCCACCGGTTTTGCATGGCGGCCAGCATCCGCACAGCCTGATAAAACAGCGGTCTTGATACCGGTCTGCGCAGCGTAAGCACACCGTAGGCTTCCGCTCTCGCACTGGCTTCCTCAAAAAGCTCGCTCTTGACAATCAAAAGCACGCCGGCCGTTGTCTTTTCGGTTATATGCTCCGCAAGCGTATAGCCGAACTCATCGGGCAGCGGCGTGTTGATGATGACCAGATCATAGCTGTTTTGCAGGAAAAGACGCCGCGCTTCCCCGCCGTTGCGGGCAGCCGAAATCGGCCGGAATTCTCCTCCGGCAAGCATTTCCGCCATATACGCCGCTTCTTTCGCCACACCGGACACAATCAGAACGCTGAGTTGGGTCATACCGTCTTTCATCGGCCTTCCCCCGCTTACATGCCCGCCCGCGGACATCCAAACGTCTGCACGAAAGTCTTCACCAAATACTCTGAAAACACGTTGCGGATAAAGCTGCTCTTTTCAAAAACGGCCAATGCTTCTTCCGCCGATTTGGGCAGCTTATCGCTTGCTTCCGGGGTGGCATCCGGCTTTTGCAACTTCGTGCGCTTCAAGAAACCGTCCAGACCCGCATAGATCAGCGCCGCATACGCCAGATACGGATTCGCCGTAGGATCGGGTGAACGGACCTCGATCGTCGGCTGACCGGCCTTTTTATAGGCGAAACAGCGCCGACTTTTCTCCGACCATGAAACGTACTCCGGCGCGCCGAACACACCGAGCCGCCGGTAGGAATCGGCCGTGGGGTTCAAAATTGCCGTGATTTCCGCGGCATGCGCAAGAATACCCGCCAGAAAATGCTCGGAGCAGTCCCTGTCGCGCAAAATCGGCGTAAGCGTAATATGGAAGCCGTTGCCGTCCTTATCCGGAATCGGGCTCGGCGCAAAAGACGCGGTCAGCCCGTTGCGCGCCGCCATCGTTTTGACGACCCACTTGTAGGTGATCACGTCATCCGCAGAGGAAACAGCCGGGCCAGGACAGAACTCAATGATATTCTGCCCCGGTCCTCCACTGTGATGCGAGCTCTGCGGCGTAACGTCCATATCTTCCAGCGTCAGACAGATTTCGCGGCGAACATCCTCGCCCTTGTCCTCCGGCGCTGCGCCCATAAAGCCTGCGTTGTCAAACGGAATATCGGTGGGATTGCCTTCTTCGTCATTCTTAAAGAGGTAAAATTCGCTTCTTGCCCCAAAATTAAATATTATACCATGGAGCTTCGCCATGTCAACTGCTTTTTTTAAAATTCCACGGCAATCGATGTCGAAGCTGCTGCCGTCCGCACGGCGAATGTCGCAGTAAAAGCGTACCACGCGTCCATGCACCGGCCTCCAGGGCAACAGAGACATGGTCGATGTATCCGGCACCAGGAACAGCTCGCTGTCATGCTCCCGCTCAAAACCCGTGATGCGCGAAGCATCGATCGGGATGCCGCTATCCAGCGCTTGCGGAACCAGAGACGGCTGAATCGCTATGACCCTCTGACACCCGAAAATATCGCAGAACGCAAGCTTGATAAATTTTACGTCGCTGTCCTCAATGAAGTCCATGACCTCCGATTTTGTGTACTGCGTGCGCATGCGCTGTAATCATTCCTTTCCACCAGCTCAGTGCTGTACAGATTTGTATTGATTATAACACAGCATCATTTTTTTTTGCAACCCCACAGAACGCACAATATTTTCAAATTCGTGGCCGCAGACATTGACATCGCCTTGTTCTGCTCAGTTCGTCACATAAAGCTGCCGGTATGGATTCTTCGTGTTTGGCCGCAGCACATAATAGGTGTCCCGCAGCAAAGCTTCGGCGTCCGCGCCAAACTTTTCGCAATAACGGCGGATCAGCGGCGCAGCGATTTCCATATCCTCTGCATCGGCCTGACGCACGATCACCTGCTCGGGCAAATCCTTCGGCAAATGCTCTGTGCGCAGAAAAATACGTCCGCCGTGCATTCCGGTACCGCAGAAATTGCCGACCGGCTGACGGTCCTCGCAGCCAATGCCCAGCACAACGATGACGCCGCCCGCCTGGTATTCGCCGAGAAAGCTGCCGGCTTTTCCACCGATGACCAGCACCGGCACCTTGTCCTTATATTCCTTCATATGGATTCCGGCACGGTAACCGGCATCGCCCTGAACATAGATGCTGCCGCCGCGCATCGCGTAGCCTGCGGCATCGCCCGTGCTGCCATAAATTGTAATTTCGCCCGCATTCATGGTATCGCCGGTTGCGTCCTGCGCGTTGCAGTGCAACACAATTTCCGCACCGTCCAGATAAGCGCCGAGCGCATTGCCCGGCACTTCGTGCAATTCGATCGTTCCCGTGCTCTGTCCGGCGCCGATGTAGCGCTGGCCGAGCTGATAAACCTTTTGGTCCATGCGTGTTTCCCCCTTACTGCTTTGTGGAAAGAAGATCGTGGCGCGCCTTCGCAGTGAACGCCATGAGCTGCGGTTTCTTGCAGATCAGCGCAAAATCTATGGAACTGAGCGGCGTGCGGTTGCGGATCAGCGCGGTATAGATGCCGGCGCGCGCCACATCGCCGATCAGGATATAACCTTTCAACAGATCGTCCTTGTAGAAAAGAATCTTATAGTTTTCTCCCTCTTTTTCACAGTACGTCTCGCCGTCGTAGGTACCCGCTGTGAGAATGTGGAGCCCCATAAAGCCGATGGCGTTCATCGGGATGGCCTGGTCAAAGTGCGCCTGTCCACCCGCCATGCAGACGCCCGCGGTATATCCCTGCATATAGGCGTTCGGCAAAAGCGCCAGCACGCGGTTCATCCCGCAGGAAATATCGAAGCTTTCCGCGCAGTCGCCTGCCGCGTACACGTCTGGCAACGTCGTTTTGCCCGTATCATCCGCAACGATGCCGCGGCGCACTTCGCCGCCCGCTTCCCGCACAAGTGCCGTCGCCGGCCGCACGCCGACGGCGATCACCAAAACGTCAAAATCCAGTGTTGCGCCGCTTTGAAGCGTCGCGTGGTTGCCCGCAAACTGCGCAACCGTATCGTTGAGATAAAAGGTAAGGCCGTGTTTTTCCAGATGCGCGCGCACAATGCCGGAGCCCGTTTCATCGAGAATGCTCGGCAAAACACGATCCGCCATATCGACCACCGTAATCGAACGGACACGATCTTCGATGCCCTCCGCGCATTTCAATCCAATCAGACCGGCACCGATGATCAGCACACGGCTTTCCGGCGTCAGTGCCGCTTCCAACGCTTTCGCATCATCGAGCGACATAAACGTAAACGCCTTTTCCACCGTTTCCAGCCCCTGCATTGGAGGAATGAACGGCGTAGAACCCGTCGCGACGAGGAGCCGCTCATACGGCAGAATCTCACCGTTCTCCAGCGCGACGGTTTTGGCGGTGGGATCGATTGCCGTGGCCCGGACACCGAGCTTTGTGGTGACATGCTGCTCTGCATAAAAGCTGTCCGGTCGATATTTCATGCGTTCCAGATCCGTTTTGCCCTCGAGCAGGTAGGAAATCAGCGGACGCGAATAGGTGTGGTACTTTTCAGAGGCGACGAGGACAATTTCCCCATCCGTATCGACGCTGCGAATGCCCTCCACGCAGCCAATCGCCGCGGTGGAATTGCCGATGATCACATACTTTGCCATACCGTTCACGCCCTTTCCTCAAAGATAATCGCCTTGTTCGGGCACCCCTGCACACAGGCCGGCTTTCCGCCCGCATTTTCGATGCACAGCTCGCACTTCTGCATGACGCCGTCATCCGACGGCATCAACGCACCGTATGGGCAAACGAGCACACACGTATGGCAACCCACACACTTATCCTGATTGATGCACACCACGCCGTCACGGATGGACAGCGCACCGGCAATACAGCTTTTTACACAGATCGGGTCCGTGCAATGGCGGCAGGAAACCGCGAAGCTGATTCGGTTATCCCCCTCGATTCGGATGCGGGGGTTAATTTTACGATCCTTGAGCGCCTTGATCATGCTGGATTTTCCAGAATTTGCAAACGCGCAGTAATATTCGCACAAATGGCAGCCAAGGCACCATTTTTCATCTACATAGACTCTTTTCATCTCGACCGTCCTTTCCGCGTTTATTCGCCTGCATGCTTGATGCCGAGGATCTCAAGCTCTTTTTCGTTCAGCCCAACGCCGCGGAGCATCAGGCGGTTGCCGCGGAGTGCCTCAATGGAGTTGATGCCCATACCGCCCATCATCTCCTTGATCTCATGGCCCCACGCCGTAACGAGATTGACCAGCCGCTTGTATCCGATATCCGGATTCAGACGCTTGACAAGATCGGGGCGCTGCGTTGCAATGCCCCAGTTGCACTTGCCGGTCTGGCAGCTTCTGCACAGATGGCAGCCAAGCGCGAGCAGCGCTGCCGTGCCGATATAGCAGGCATCTGCGCCGAGCGCGATGGCCTTGACGACATCCGCGCTGCAACGGATGGAACCGCCGACAACGAGCGAGACGTTGTTGCGGATGCCTTCGTCGCGCAGACGCTGGTCGACCGCTGCGAGCGCAAGCTCGATCGGGATACCGACGTTGTTGCGGATACGCGTGGGCGCCGCACCGGTGCCGCCGCGGAAACCGTCGATTGCAATGATATCCGCACCGCTGCGCGCGATGCCGGACGCGATTGCCGCGACGTTGTGTACGGCCGCAATCTTGACGATCACAGGCTTCTTGTAGCCGGAAGCCTCTTTCAGCGAGAAGACAAGCTGGCGCAGATCCTCGATCGAATAAATATCGTGATGAGGCGCCGGCGAAATTGCGTCGGTGCCTTCCGGGATCATACGTGTGCGCGAAACGTCGTCGACAATTTTTGTGCCGGGCAGATGGCCGCCGATACCCGGCTTTGCGCCCTGCCCCATTTTAATTTCAATGGCCGCGCCCGCGCTCAGGTAATCCTTATGCACACCGAAGCGGCCCGAAGCCACCTGCACAATGGTATTCGCACCGTAGCGGTAGAAATCCTGATGCAGGCCGCCCTCGCCGGTGTTGTAGTAGGTCCCCAGAGCTTCCGCCGCACGCGCGAGGCTTTCATGCGCGTTGTAGCTGATGGAGCCGTAGGACATGGCCGAGAACATGATCGGCACGGAAAGCTCCAGCTGCGGGGTGATATCCGTCTTGATCTTGCCGGTTTCGTCGCGCTCAATTTTCGACGGCTTCTGGCCGAGGAACGTCTTCGTTTCCATCGGTTCGCGCAGCGGGTCGATCGAAGGGTTCGTGACCTGCGATGCGTTGATCAGAATTTTATCCCAGTACACCGGGAGCGGCTTGGGGTTACCCATGGAAGACAGCAGCACGCCGCCGCTGCCCGCCTGGCGGTACACTTCCATAACGGTTTCCCCTGTCCAGTTTGCGTTTTCTTTAAATGTGTGCGTGGTTTTGACGATCTTCAGCGCGCGCGTCGGACAGATCGAGACGCAGCGGTGGCAGTTCACGCACTGGCTCTCATCGGAGAGCATCATCTTGAGTTCTTCGTCATAGGCATGTACTTCATTGGCGCACTGGCGCTCGCATGCACGGCATGCGATGCAGCGCGTCTGGTCGCGTACGACCTCGTACTGCGGATACAAAAAGTCGATTGCCATTTTTATTTCAACCTCGTCTTTCTCCGGTAAACCGTATGTGTTCAGTCGTTTTTCTGATCCAGCGTAAAGATAACCGGCTCGCCGCCCGCGGGCGCCCAAACCTTATCCAGAGACGGCTGGATCACACGGATGGCCGATTCCTCACTCGCGACATATGCCATGTCATCCTTTTCGCCGACAACCATGGAGCGCAGCTTCAAACGGTCGTTCAGTGCCATCAGACCGCCCGTAAACCCGACCAGAATCGAGAACGGACCGGTAATCAGCAGGCCTGCGTACACGTTGCGCAAATAGGTGAGCCGCGCACGCTCTTCAGGCGACTTGTTCTCAATCGTCGTCCAGAAGGGCGCTGCAATGACATTCGCCGCCTCACGGAGCGTCAGTCCCTGCCGGCGGACCAGATAATCGATGATATAGGTGATGACCTCGGTATCGGTCAGGAGGTTGCAGTTGTAGCCATACATTTCTATAAAGCGACGGTTCGCGTCATAGGAAGAGATCTCCCCGTTGTGCACGATGGAGTAATCGAGCAGCGCAAACGGGTGCGCGCCACCCCACCAACCAGGCGTATTGGTCGGATAGCGGCCGTGCGCCGTCCAGCAGTAGCCGGCATATTCCTCGAGACGGTAAAACCGGCCCACGTCTTCGGGGTAGCCGACCGCCTTAAACACGCCCATATTCTTGCCACTGGAAAAGATATATGCGCCATCTATATATGTATTGACACGGTTGACGCAGCGAACGACGAATTCATCCTCGTTGAGCTGGCTTTCCGCGAGCTTGGTGTGCAGCGGCGTGACAAAATAGCGCCAGATCAGCGGTTCATCCGTAATCTGCGGGATTTTGCGGGTGGGAATTTTGGACAGGTTCACAAGGTCAAAATGCTCGTTGAGGAATTTTTCGCATTCCTCCTTGGCCTTTGCATGATTATAGAAAACGTGGAACGCGTACTGCTCCGCATATTCCGGATAGATGCCGTACCCGGCAAAACCGCCGCCCAGACCATTGGAGCGGTCGTGCATAATCGCAATGGAGCGAATGATGTCGGAGCCGTCGAGGCGTCTTCCGCTTTTGGAAAACACCGAGGAAACCGCGCAGCCGGACGGGATTCGGAATGCGCCCTGCGGACTTCTGCCTTCTTTGAGCATGGTGGATAACCCCTCTCTGAAATCGTTTCAGCCAGCGGCTGAAACAAAAATGTGTAAGAAATACAAAAAGCCTGATTATACAGCAATCCCTTTTCTTCCTGTAAAAAAGGAGAGCGCCGCGGGTGCGGCGTCACGACTCTATATAATCAGACCTCATTGTCTGACGCCTATTATAGTACTGCACAGTCGATCTGTCAAGATTTATTTAGCCAATTTTGAATGATTTGTGCCCAATAATTGCAGAATTTGAGGAAATTCAGCTATATAGCCATAATTTCATCACACAAATGACCGACAGTTTGTCCTGTTCCTGCAAAATTAAATTTTTCCAAAAAATAGTGTTGACAAATCCGTTTCGGAGAGGTAAAATACGTCTCGTAGCATAGCAAAGGCGCTGTGGTTGGAAGAAATTCCATCCCCGGCGCCTTTTTCAGTTCATACGTTTAATCCGTATGGCGCATGCAATTATGAATGAAGGAAAGAGTGGTTTTATGAGCTGCACAACACACAAAAGCGTGCCGGATCTGTTTGCCAGCATGGTTTTCAATGACGGCGTTATGCGCGAGCGTCTCCCGAAGGACGTTTATAAATCGCTGCGCAAGACGATCGACAACGGCAACGACCTCGACATCAATGTCGCCAATGCTGTTGCAAACGCCATGAAGGACTGGGCCGTGGAAAACGGTGCCACGCACTACACGCACTGGTTCCAGCCGATGACCGGCATCACCGCCGAGAAGCACGACAGCTTCATTTCTCCGACGGCAGACGGTCGCATCATCATGGAATTCTCCGGCAAAGAGCTCATCAAGGGCGAGCCGGATGCTTCCTCCTTCCCCTCCGGCGGTCTGCGCGCTACCTTTGAGGCGCGTGGCTACACAGCCTGGGACCCCACTTCTTACGCCTTTATCAAGGATCATTCCCTGTACATTCCGACGGCGTTCTGCTCCTACGGCGGTGAAGTGCTTGACAAGAAAACGCCGCTCCTGCGTTCGATGGAAGCGCTCAGCACACAGGCTGTTCGCATTCTCCGTCTCTTCGGCGATACCACGACGAAGCGCGTGCTCACGACGGTTGGCCCAGAGCAGGAGTACTTCCTGATCGACAAGAAGTATTACGACCAGCGCCCGGACCTGATCTTCACCGGTCGCACGCTGTTCGGCGCACGCGCACCGAAGGGCCAGGAGCTGGAAGACCATTACTTCGGCGCAATCAAGCCGCGTATCGCCGCGTTCATGAAGGAGCTCGATGAGGAGCTCTGGAAGCTCGGCATCCTCGCCAAGACGAAGCACAACGAGGTTGCCCCGGCACAGCACGAACTGGCGCCGATCTTTTCGACAACGAACGTGGCCACCGACCACAACCAGATCACCATGGAGATCATGAAGAATGTGGCGCAGCGCCACGGCCTCGTATGCCTCCTGCACGAAAAGCCGTTTGCCGGTGTCAACGGTTCCGGCAAACACAATAACTGGTCCATTTCCACCGATACAGGCAAGAACCTGTTTGAGCCGGGCAAGTTGCCGCAAGAAAATGCACAGTTCCTGCTCTTCCTTGCCGCAGTGATCAAGGGCGTGGACGAATACCAGGATCTGCTGCGTATCTCTGTTGCTTCCGCCGGCAATGATCACCGCCTGGGTGCAAACGAAGCCCCGCCGGCCATCATTTCGATTTTCCTCGGCGATGAAGTGACCGCCATTCTGGACGCCATTGAGAACGGCACCGTCTATGGTGGCACACAACGTGTCAACATGGAAATCGGCGTCAACGTACTGCCGACCTTCCCGAAGGATACGACGGACAGAAACAGAACCTCGCCCTTTGCCTTTACCGGCAACAAGTTCGAATTCAGAAGCCTCGGTTCGCAGCTGAACATTGCGTGCCCGAACATCATGCTGAACACGATCCTCGCCGAGGAGCTCAAGCAGTTTGCCGACGAGCTCGAGGGCAAGGAAGATTTCAACACCGCACTCAACGCACTCATCCGGCGTGTCATCAAGGAACATAAGCGCATCATCTTCAATGGCGATGGTTATGCGGACGCTTGGAAGGTTGAGGCTGAAAAACGCGGCCTGACCAATTTGCCCACCACGGTGGATGCACTGCCGCATTACACCGACCCGAAAAACTTGAAGCTGTTCGCAGATCATAAGATTTATACCGAAGTTGAGATGCGTTCTCGTCAGGACATCATCCTCGAAACGTATGCAAAGACGATCAACATCGAGGCGCTCACCGCCAGCGACATGGTCAAACGCGATATTCTTCCCGCTGTTTCCGCTTATGTTGCAGAACTGACAAGCGGCGTGAAGAATAAGAAGTCCATCGGTGAAGATATTCCGTGTAAGGCGGAGCTTGACATCATCAAGCGTCTTTGCGGTTTGCAGGACTGCGCCTATGAGAAGCTCACCACACTGGACAGCGCGGTAATCGGCGTACGTGAGGTCGGCGATGATCCGATTGAAGTAGCGGCGTATTACAAAGATTCCGTTATCCCCGCCATGACTGAGCTGCGCGCCGTCGTGGATGAAATGGAAACGCTCGTTTCCTCGGCATATTGGCCGTATCCGACCTATGCGGACCTGATGTACAGAGTGTGAGGCACCCGGTCACACACAGCAAGGGATAAAAACTTTATATACCGGCACAAAGGCGTGTACGAAGCGTGGGATTCCCCCACCCGCTCGTACACGCTTTTATATTTTATTTTCGTATGCCGTAGGGTATATGGAAGGAGAGATAGAATATGGATAACATTATGGAATTGGTATCTGGGTTGAACACAACATGGATACTGCTGGGCGCAGCCCTCGTCTTCTTCATGCAGGCTGGCTTCGCCATGGTGGAAACCGGCTTTACGCGGTCGAAGAACGCCGGCAACATCATCATGAAAAACCTGATGGACTTCTGCATCGGTACCCCGCTGTACTGGATTGTCGGTTTCGGCATTATGTTCGGCGGCTCCGGCGCTCTGTTCGGTGCCATCGACCTGTTCTCCGGTAAGACCATTTCGGAGCAGGGCTTTGCTACCCTGATTTTCCAGACCGTGTTCTGTGCTACCGCCGCGACCATCGTTTCCGGCGCCATGGCAGAACGCACAAAGTTCATTTCCTACTGCATTTACAGCGGCGTTATCAGCCTGATCATCTATCCGATTTCCGGTCACTGGATCTGGGGCGGCGGCTGGCTTTCACAGATCGGCTTCCATGATTTTGCCGGCTCCACAGCCGTGCACATGGTCGGCGGCCTCGCGGCTCTGATCGGCGCGAAGATCCTTGGGCCTCGTATTGGCAAGTATGGCAAGGACGGTCGGTCCAACGCGATCCCGGGCCACAGCATCACGCTCGGCGCGCTCGGCGTCTTCATCCTCTGGTTCTGCTGGTTCGGTTTCAACGGCTGCTCGACCATTTCGATGGCGGAAGTTTCGGCCGACGGTGTCGTGTCCTCTGCCCCGGCTGTGCTCGCAAGCAAGATCTTTGTCACAACCAACCTTGCAGCCGCTGTCGCGACTTGCACGACCATGATCTTTACTTGGATTCGCTACAAGAAGCCTGATGTTTCGATGACGCTCAACGGCACGCTCGCCGGCCTCGTGGCCATCACCGCCGGCTGTGATGTTGTCAACCCGTGGGCTGCGGCCGTCATCGGCATCTTCGCCGGTATTGCGGTTGTCGTGGGCATCGAGGTCATTGATAAGGTCTTCAAGATCGATGATCCGGTCGGCGCTGTTGGCGTTCACTTTGTAAACGGCGCGCTCGGCACCATCCTCACCGGTGTGTTCATCAGCAATGAAGATCTCGCCGCTATGGGCATGGGCCGTCTGCAGTTCTTCGGTGTGCAGGTTCTCGGCGTTGTCTCCGTCATCGCCTGGGTTGCTGTGACCATGACGATCATCTTCCTCATCATCAAGCATACGGTTGGTCTGCGCGTAACCGCAGAAGAAGAAATCAGCGGCTTGGATCTGCCCGAGCATGGCCTGGTCAGCGCTTATGCGGACTTCGCGCCCGCGCTGCACAACTACGCGGATACGGCGAGTGCGCCGGTTGTCACCGGCTCCACGCCGATTGGCGAATCGGTACCGGTCGAGCTTGTTACGGAACCTGAGGCTAACCATGTGGTCGCTTCGGACGTCAAGTTCACCAAGATCGAGATCATTTGCAAGCAGTCTGCCTTTGATACGCTTAAGAACGCACTGATGGGCGTCGGCATCACCGGTATGACCGTCACGAACGTGCTCGGCTGCGGCATCCAGAAGGGTAAGCCTGAATACTACCGCGGCACGCTGATCGAAGCAAACCTGCTGCCGAAGGTTCAGGTGGAAGTTGTGGTTTCCAAGGTTCCGGTACGCACCGTTATCGAAACCGCAAAGAAAGCACTGTACACCGGTCACATCGGCGACGGCAAGATCTTCGTTTACGATGTGGAGAATGTCGTAAAGGTCCGTACAGGCGAAGAAGGTTATGCCGCTTTGCAGGACGTCGAATAATTTGTGTTTGATTCTTTCGTGTACGACGTATTTTTTGCGTTCCTGAAATAAATGTGTAAGGCAAGGGCCCTACCGGTCGTTCCCCGGCAGGGCCCTTGCCTTATTCTTCTGCCGGTATTGCGCCCATATCCTGCACGACGATTTCCGGCGGCTGCTGCGTGCACTGGCGGCGCAGCGATTCAATGCCCTTGCGGCAATTCTCTTTTGTGCTGTATCCGCCGCCAGACGCAATATTCTGTCCGTTTCGAGCGACCAGCCGAAAGCGATAGCGCCCCGCCCTATCGCGGTAAATCTCAAATTTCGGATTTTTCTCCGGCGCAAAATCACGCTGGGTCTGATCCTCCACCGCTGCGTGCGGCGCATGGCGTATCACGCTTGCAATGCCTTTGTAACACCCCTCCATACTCGCATAGCGCTGAGAAACGGCGATGGTTTCCCCATTACGCGCTTTGAGGTGGAACACAAGCCCGGCAGACGTCCGCCGAATCTCAAACTTTCCCATATCCATTTCCCTCTTTTCTTGCTGTCCCGCCTATTGTAACACATCAACGCAGAAATGCATACCATTTCTGGAGAAAAACTGTGTGCGACTGCCGAAAGGATTTGAAATTCATACGCAAATATGCTATACTAAATAAAACAGCAAACCGCTACGGAAGGATAGATTGTATTGAGAATTCAGGAATCCGCAGAAAACTATCTGGAAACCATCCTGATGCTTTCTGAAAAAAATGCGCATGTGCGTTCCATCGACATTGCGACAGAGCTGCATTTCACAAAACCGAGCGTCAGTGTAGCGATGAAGAAGCTTCGTGAAAACCACTATATTCTTGTCGATGCAGACGGTTTTATCACGCTCACGCAAGCCGGCATGGAAATTGCTTCGCGCATGTACGAACGCCACAAGCTCCTCTCCGATTGGCTCGTCTATCTCGGCGTACCGCGGGAAACAGCTGTGGAAGACGCCTGCCGCATCGAACACGTGATTAGCCAGGAAAGTTTCGACAAGATCCGCGCACATGTAACCGAAATGCGCGAATTGCTTTAGGCGATACTCCGACAACAAAGCCGAGAATTTGCATTTGCCGCAGAAGGACTTTTACCGGAAGACTCTTAAAAGATGCTGAGAATTCTCCCGCTTGCGTCGCTTGTCTCCCTACCCGCAATCGAGTCTGGCTTGGACGCATGGAAGTCTTCTGCCGTGTCCGGCCTGCTTTTTGATTTGATCAATGGAGCCCATATGGTGGGAAGGAACGCTCTTTTCTCTTCCCGGCTTAGCCGGACGTTCTCTTTGTTCTAAGACATATACAAAGGAAAACCGTGGATGCCTATAAGGATCATCCACGGTTTTTTTGTTTGCCTGCGAAGATAGGCAAAGCGCCGCCGGCTTCCATCTGGAAACCGGCGGCGCCCGCCTGTACCGCACGCAATCAAGCGGCGCGGTTTACTTTTTTAAAATTGAGGAGCCTTTATCGGCAAGGGAAGATTAGCCCTCCCAGCCCTCATAGCGGCCGAACTGGCAATCGTTGTTGCCGGAATCGGTGGTCCACATCTCGAGCATGTTGAACGCATCGTTGTAGTCCATGAGCCAGCCGTTACGGCAGATGTCGAAGTTACCAGCTTTACGCTCGTTCAGGAATACGTTCCACTCCTGCTCCTTGATCGTCATCGTGATGCCGACCGCAGCGAAGTCCTGCTGCAGCGCCTCAGCAACATCGACGTTGGAGCCCGGGGTGTTTACGATATACTCAAAGGAGATCGGGGTTTCAGCGGAAAGCATGCCGTTCTCAAACTTGTAGCCGATGGACTCGAGCATGGCAATGCCCTCTTCCACGTTGGACTCATAGTCGGCCGGATCTGCGCTGTAGTAAGAGGTGTTCTTAAACTCCTGACCATTGCCGTCGAGGCAGCCCGCCGGAATAAAGGAATCCGCCGGAACCTGGCCGGACTGACCAATGCTGGTGCAGATGTAATCGCGGTCAACGAACAGACCGAGCGCACGACGGAACGTGTTCGCCTCGTCAGCGGTCATGCCGTCAAACATGGAGCTCGTAACATTGAAGGAAACATAGTAGGTGCCGAGTGTGTCGATGAGGTGGTAATCCGGCGTATCCTGCACACCCGCAATTTCAGCGGTCGGGATGCTGTCGGCGAAATCGAGGTTGCCAGCGTTGTACGCCGTGAAAATCGCGTTCTCATCGGAAGAGAGCATGAACTCCTGCTTCTCGATCGTCACTTCATCTGCACGGTGGTAGTTCGGGTTCTTCTCATAGGTCATGGAGCTGTTGTGTTCCCAGCTGGTCAGCGTATACGCACCGTTGGAAACAAAGCCGGCCTCAAGCGCCCAAGCGCCCGGGTTCGTGCCGTCCGGATCCGCAGCCTCAACGGAAGCCTGGTGAACCGGGAAATAGGTCGGGAACGCGAGAAGATCCTTGAAGTACGCGCAGGGGTACTCGAGGTTGATCGTCAGCGTCTTGCCATCCTCGGAAGCCGTCACGTCAAGCTTCGCATCCGGATTGACAAAGTTGCCATCCTCGTCCATTTCGGTCATCTCTGCATAACCCTTGATCGGTGCAAACATGTAGCCGTAGTCCGAAGCGGTCAGCGGGTTCGCTGCACGGTTCCAGGAATACACAAAGTCGTTCGCATCGAGCTTATCGCCGTTGGACCACTTCAGGTCATCCTTCAGGGTAACGGTGTAGGTCATGCCGTCCTCGGACATCTCGACGTTTTCAGCAAGGTCGTTGACCTGCTGGCCCTCTGCGTCGTAGGTCATCAGACCAGCGAAGGTATTGATCGCGAGGCACGCGCCGTCAACCGTGGAGTTGAGGGCCGGGTCGAGCTTATCCGGCTCAGACGCAAGGCACAGACGCAGCGTATCGGAGCCGTTGTCCAGATTTGCAAACATGAAGTACTTGTAGCCGAACGGCGTGGTGTACACGTTGGTCAGGTACTCCTTCTGCAGATAGTTGTCGGTGTAGAAGTAGATCGGCATCAGAGCGCCGGTCTCCATCAGCATGTCTTCCGCCTGGTGCATGAGTTCAGCACGCTTAGCGGTATCGGTGCAGGCACGGATCTCATCGATCAGCGCGTCATACTCCGCCCAGCCATTCACCGGGTCGATTGTTTCGCCTTCCGCAGCGTCGCCGGACTCATCCGCAGAGCTCTCGTCCGTCGTGGAGCTGGAGCTGTCAGAAGAAGACGAATCCGAATTGGAAGCGGAATCCGTGTTTCCGCAAGCCGCAAGGCCAACACACATGGCCAGGACAAGCAGAAGCGCAATCAGCTTTTTCATCTTACTTACCTCCAAATTTTTTGGCTTTCGCCTGTAGATATTAAACCACAGCACGCGCAGAAACGCGGCCGGAGTTTCTGAAATAAAAAACCAGGGGAACCGAATTACTTGTTCCAGCAGGCCACCATATGGCCGTTACCGCGGTCTGTAAGCTGCGGACGTTCCGCCGCGCACTGCTCAGTTGCATAGGGGCAACGGGTGCGGAACGGGCAGCCGCTCGGCGCCTTCAGCGGGCTCGGTACATCGCCTTCGAGCACAATGCGCTTGCGCTGGCGCGCAATTTTAGGATCAGGCATCGGAACTGCGGAAAGCAGGGACTGCGTGTACGGGTGGATCGGGCTATTCATCAAATCATCCGCATCCGCAAGCTCCATCATTTTGCCCAGATACATTACGGCAATACGGTCGGAGATGTGGTTGACAACCAGAAGGTCGTGCGCAATAAAAAGGTATGCGACACCCAGTTTATGCTGCAGGTCCTCAAACATGTTGACAACCTGCGCCTGAATGGAAACGTCCAGCGCAGACACCGGCTCGTCGCACACGATGAAACGCGGGTCCACAGCAAGCGCACGGGCAATACCGATACGCTGGCGCTGGCCACCGGAAAACTCATGGGCGTAGCGCGTAGCGTGTTCGGCGTTCAGGCCGACCAGTTCCATGAGTCTCAAAATCTTTTCACGTCGCTCCGCCTTATTTGCATACAGCTTATGCACGTCGAGCGGCTCGCCAATGATATCCTCAACCGTCATGCGCGGATTCAGGGACGAATATGGATCCTGAAACACCATCTGCATTTTTTTGCGGTAAGGCAGCATATTGACGGAGACCGGCTTGGAAAGCACAGGTTTGCCGTTCGCCCCGATGATGGGCTTACCTTCGGCATCGAGTTCCGGCACATCGCCGGCATCAAAAATTGTTTTGCCTTCGTACTTGACGCGCCCACCTGTCGGCTTATACAGCTGAAGCAGCGTGCGTCCAACCGTTGTTTTGCCGCAGCCAGACTCGCCTACAAGGCCGAGCGTTTCACCCGGCTTGATCGCAAACGAGATATCGTCCACCGCTTTCAGCGGCGTCGTCTTCGCAAAGCCCGTACGCACCGGGAAATATTGTTTGAGGTGCTCTACCTCGATCAGATATTCATTGCTCATCGGTAGTCCCTCCTTACTTCTGTACGGTTTCGGCGGTGTAGATCCACGCGCCATCCGCGTCCTTGGTCCAGCCGGTTTCGCGCAGGATTTCTGCGTTTGAAGATCCGGCGGCCTGCATTTTCTCCGCCTTTTCCTTCAGGGCCAGATCGTTGAGCCAACAGGATGCCAAATGGTCCTTGCCTACCCAGCGCTCTTGCGGTACCTGCTCAAGGCAAATCTTCATGGCCTTATCACAGCGGGCGCAAAACGCGCAGCCGCTCGGCATGTTCAAAAGGTTAATCGGGTTACCGGCAATCGGCACCAGTCTCTCCTTCGAATTGTTGACATTCGGAATCGAGCGCAGCAGACCTTTCGTGTACTCGTGCGCCGGCTCGTAGAAAATCGCATCCGCCGTTCCGCGCTCACACACGCGGCCGCCGTACATGACGATGATTTCGTCGCACATGGTGGCGATAACGCCGAGGTCATGCGTGACCATGATGATCGCCATACCGAGCTTCTTCTGCAGTTCCTGCATCAACTCAAGGATCTGCGCCTGAATCGTCACGTCGAGCGCGGTGGTCGGCTCGTCCGCGATCAGAATATCCGGCTCACAGGCCAGCGCCATCGCAATCATGACGCGCTGCCGCATGCCGCCCGAAAGCTCAAAAGGATACTGTTTGACGCGCTTGGCCGGTTCATTGACACCGACCAGCGTCAGCAGTTCAATGGCGCGCGCACGCGCCTCCTTATGATTTTTGTCTGTGTGCAGGCGAATGGCCTCCTCCAGCTGATTGCCGATGGAAAACACCGGATTCAGCGAAGTCATCGGATCCTGGAAAATGATGGAGCAGCACTTGCCGCGGAAACCGGCCATCTGCTTTTTACTCCATTTTGTGATGTCCTGCCCCTTGTACTCCACGCTGCCGCCGGTAATCTGGCCGTTCTCCGCTAGAATCTGCATAATGGAATACGCTGTAACCGACTTACCGGAGCCGGACTCGCCGACGATCCCCAGCACCTTGCCGGCATCGAGATTGAAGGAGATGCCGTTTACGGCGTGCACCTCACCGTTATCTGTAGTAAAGGAGGTATGCAAATCCTTTACGGACAAAAGATGTTCGCTCATTTCACTTACCTCCTCAATTTCGGGTCAAACGCATCGCGCAGGCCGTCGCCCAACAGGTTGAATGCCAGAACAATGAGGCAAATCATAATTGCCGGGAAAACGAGCTGATGCGGATAGCTGGTCAGCGCGCCGCGCGCACTGTTGGCCAAACTGCCGAGCGACGGCATCGGTGCGGAAACACCAAGGCCGAGAAAGCTCAGGTAGCTTTCCGTGAAAATCGCGGACGGTACCTGCAACGCCACCGAAATGATGATGACGGACAGGCAGTTCGGGAGGATGTGCTTTCTGAGAATACGCGGGGGCTTCGTGCCAATGGTACGCGCCGCCAGAACATATTCATTCTCCTTGATGGTGAGAATCTGGCCGCGAACCAGACGGGCCATGCCCACCCAGTACAAAAGCGCAAACACAATAAACAGCGCCAGCATGTTGCTGCCAAGGCTTGCAAAGACCGTGCCTTCAATTGCGCTGCCGAGCGTTTCGTCCAACACAACGGAAAGCAGGATCACCATCAACAGGTCAGGCAGCGAATAGATGATATCGCAGATACGCATCATGATCAAGTCCACCTTGCCGCCTGCATAACCCGCAATCGAGCCATACAGAACGCCGATGATCATAACCAGAATGCTGGCGAAAAAGCCGACAGCCAGCGAAACGCGGGTACCGTAGATAACGCGCATAAAGTAGTCGCGTCCCAAACTGTCTGTACCGAAGATATGCGGGAAACGGGATTCGCCGGTTTCCTCCATCCACTGCTGCTCGGTCTCGGAATACTGGAACGGACCGAGGTTGGCGGCTGTGCGGTCGCGGCGTCCATCGATGTTGTTGATCTCCTCGTAGCCATATGGCACGATCATCGGCGCCACAATGATGGTAACAATCAGCAGAACCAGCACGATGATGGAGCCAACGGCCAGCGGGTTGCGCATGAGCTTTTTCATACCATCCTTAAAGAAGGTGGTGGATTCGCTCATGACTTCCTTCTGGCGCTTCTCATCCTCACTGGCAGGCGTAAATTTGCTCAGATTGATCTGGCTGCTGAACAGGTTCTTCTTTGGCATTTTTTCTGTCATACTCCGTTCGGCCTCCTCAATCAAACGAAATTCTCGGGTCAATAATCTTATAAACAATATCGGTGATCAGGTTGGCAACAACCATCAGAACCGCAAGGAAAATCGTGGTGCCCATAATCATCGTATAGTCGCGGTTCGTGATGGCGGAAACAAATTCCTGACCCAGGCCGCCGGTGGAGAAAATCGTCTCCACAACCATGGAACCCGTGATGATAAACGCAATCATCGGGCCGACGTACGTGACAACCGGAATCAACGCATTGCGCAACGCATGCTTAAAAATCACCTTATAGTTTGCAACACCCTTCGCGCGCGCCGTGCGAATATAATCCTGATTCAGGGCGTCGAGCATACTGGTCTTCGTCAAACGCGTGATATAAGCCATCGGGTACATGGCAAGGGAAATAACGGGCAAAATATAGTTGGGATTCGACGCAGACCAAGCTGGTACCCATCCCAGCTGAATGGAAAAGATGAGCAGGAGCAGCGTTGCCAAGACAAAGCTTGGCACCGAGGTCGCCAGCGTCGAGAAAAACACAACCAGTCGGTCGATCAGCTTGCCGCGGTTCAGCGCCGCCAGAGAGCCGAGCACCAGACCAAACACAATCGCCACGGCCGCAGCAGACAAACCGAGCTTCGCGCTGGTCCGCATACCGGTCATAATCGTCGCGAAAACATCGCGGCCGGTTTTCAGGCCCACGCCAAAATCCAGCTCAAAGACCAAACGCCGCATATAATTCAGATACTGTACCGGAACGGGATCGTTCAGACCGTAACGTTCCTCCAAAGCCGCTTGAACCGCAGGCGACAGCGCTTTCTCACTGTCAAACGGGCCGCCTGGAACAGCGTACATTGTAAAGAATGTGATCGCACTGATCAGGATAACCGTAATTATCGCAAGGATTGTGCGCTTCACCACGTACTTTGCCATGCTATCATTCCTCTTTCTTTCATTTTGGCTGCCGTCGTGCAAGCTACGGCAGGCCTTCTTGCAGGCATCATTCCCTCTGCGCACACATGTCCTTTTTCAGCAAACAGTTTTTTAGGCAAAAAAAATGCCTTCCGCCGCGAACCCGATGCCATTTCGCCTCCGATATACTTCCATTTTGCTTCCATATAAATGGAAGCAAAATGAAAACATCCGGATGTTTTGCGCAATTTCTGGCCAACCGCTCACGCAGAAGTGCCGGACACATCGCTGCAGTCCTATAAATGATTAACTCATTCTACCACGTGGATTTCCTTTTGTCAATTTGCAATTCGCAAAATTTATTCTTTCATGTCACAATCTTCGGACATTCGATACTTTCCCGGCCAGGCAAACGCCCCAAACAGCCTCGTCAAACCGCAAGCCGCTTAACCATAACCACTGCCTCAGATTGCCAGCCGCCCCACTCCAGCTTGGCCCGCTTTGTTGCAGAAAATCCACATTTGCGCCAAAACGGCGCCGCATTCCCTACGTAAGTATCCACAACATCGATGCGAACCGCATGCGCACCCTACCGGAGCATTTCCTGCTCAAAAAAAGTATAACACGCTTTCCCGTACCCCTTTCTCTGGTATTCTGCATCCAGCATAAGCAAAGAGAGGTACACGCAGTCTCCCGGTCTGTAATCCAGAACGCCGGCGCATGCGCCGCTTTCCATATCCTCCACGACGCAAGAACAGAATTCCGCACATACCATCGCTTTCATCTCCTGCTCCACAAAAGAACGCTCGATCCGCTCTTTTCCCAGGTGATGCTGCAAAAAACCGGCGTTGGAATTATAGATTTTCACGATTTGGTCTATATCCTTCGGCAACGCCTGCCGGATTCTGCATGATCCCACCATATTTTTTCTCCTGCGCGCTTCCATCCCTTTGCCGTCAGATACCGCCGGGCTTCCATTTTCCATCAAGGAACAAGAAAACAATAAACAAAAAAGCATGCACCCATCGGATACATGCTTATTG
>DBPP01000031.1:22976-45753 GCA_002305575.1 Ruminococcaceae bacterium UBA1417 | reverse complement strand
CGCGCCGTTGATGATGAAGGTGCCCTTTTCGGTCATCAGCGGGAAGTCGCCCATAAACACTTCCTGCTCCTTCATCTCGCCTGTTTCCTTATTGAGCAGGCGAACGATCACCTTTAAAGGCGCGGCATAATTAACGTCGCGCTCCTTACATTCCTCCACGGTGTATTTGGGCTTGTCGTCCAGATAATAGTCCACGAATTCGAGGATAAGGTTTTCCGAGTAGTCCGTGATGGGAGAGATATCGTTTAAAACCTCCCTCAGACCTGTCTCCAGGAACGAGTTGTACGAGTTCTTCTGGATCTCGATCAGGTTCGGCATGTCGAGAACCTCGTTGATGTGTGCGAAGCTCATGCGCGTGTTTTTGCCAAGCTGTACCGGCTTAACATTCACCATTGACTCAACCACTCCATTCATAGATTTTATACCGTGCTCCTAAGGCAATTTCGCTTAAAAACACCGAAAAAAATATCCGTTCATGTGGAAATTTCAGATTATGCTTGATTCTCAGCGGATGATGTGGTATAATACGCACAGCGTCGAAACCGCATATCTATCCATGATGATACATTATAATATAGTACACGATATTGTAATGCTTGTCAAGCGTTTTGGCTCGATTTTTTCCGTATCCCGTATAAAAAACGCAGCTGCACCGGATGCCAACAGCCGGACGGGAAGTCATAACGATCGAATCCATACAAAAATCCTCCGTATCGCCCTTGCGTACGGAGGATTCTCTATTTTGCAAACGCGCCGAAACGGCGGTCCGCTATGGATTGGTATAGGTCTGTCGTCCTTACACGTCCTTTTCCTGTCCCTCGGCCTCGTCGCACGAGCAGATGGAATCGAACGTATAGGAGTCGAGCCGGTCGCGCACAAGCTTGGAAATCTCGCTGTATATGCTGTGCAGACGGCAGTCCGTGCGGTGACAGCTATAACTCTCCCCCTGACAGCGGGAAAGCATGTACGGTCCCTCCACCGCTTCGATCACACGCCGCAGCGTGATCTCCTGCGGCGGCTGCGCGAGCTTGTAGCCGCCCTTCGCCCCCTTATAGGAGCAGACAATACCGTCCGAAACAAGCGTGCGCAGGATCTTCAACGTGAACCGCAGCGTCACGTTGGTTTTCTCCGATATCGTTTTGGCGTCGATCCGCTCGGGATGCATGGCGAGAAACTCCACGATCCGCACTGCGTAATCCGCCTCCAGCGTCATATGCATACAAAACGTCCTTTCCGGCTCAGTTCAGAAAATCCTTCACCCGCTTGCTGCGGCTCGGATGGCGCAGCTTGCGCAGCGCCTTCGCTTCGATCTGCCGGATGCGTTCGCGCGTGACGTTGAATTCCTTGCCGACCTCTTCCAGCGTGCGGCTCCGACCGTCTTCGAGGCCAAAACGCAAGCGCAGCACTTTTTCTTCGCGCGGCGTCAGGGAATGGAGCACGTCGTCCAGCGTTTCCCGCAGCAGCGTATGCGACGCTGCATCCGCCGGGGCGGGCGCATCGTCGTCCGGGATAAAGTCGCCGAGATGGCTGTCCTCTTCCTCGCCGATCGGCGTCTCGAGCGAAACCGGCTCCTGTGCCACGCGCATGATTTCGCGCACCTTATCGACCGGCATATCGAGCTCCTCGGAAATTTCGTCCGCGGTCGGCTCATGGCCCGTCGTGTGGAGCAGCTGGCTCGAAACCTTCTTCACCTTATTGATCGTCTCCACCATATGCACCGGGATGCGGATCGTGCGCGCCTGATCCGCGATGGCGCGGGTAATGGCCTGGCGGATCCACCACGTCGCATAGGTGGAGAATTTGAAGCCCTTCGTGTAGTCAAACTTTTCGACGGCCTTGATCAGACCGAGATTGCCTTCCTGAATCAGGTCGAGGAACTGCATGCCACGCCCGAGATAGCGTTTCGCAATGCTCACGACGAGGCGCAGGTTGGCTTCGGAAAGGCGTTTCTTAGCCGCCTCGTTGCCCTCCTTGATGGCCGTGGCAAGCTGGATCTCCTCTTCCGAGGTCAGAAGCGGGACACGGCCGATCTCCTTGAGATACACCTTCACCGGGTCGTCGATTGCAACGCCTTCCATCCCCATGCCGCTTTCATAATCTGTCGTATCGCCCGCAACCTTCGCCAGGTCAACGTCGTCGATCTGAATGTCGCCGAAATCCTCGACGATCTCGACGCCGTGCTTCTCCAGCGTATCGTAGAATTTATCGATGTGCTCCGGGTCAAAATCCAATTCGCCAAGCGCGTCGAGGATTTCCTTCGTGGTGAGCTGTCCCTTGCTCTTGCCGAACTCAATCAACTCGCGGATGACGGATTTCTTATCCTGTACTGCCATAGTCATTACCAAACCTTTCCTATATTTTCCCTTATCCTTCGGTATAGCCGATTGTCTTATTTTTTCTGGCGGCGCAGCGCTTCAAACTGCGCCTGCAGTTGTGCCGGGTCGCTCTCCCGAATCGCCTCCGCGTCCGACAGACCGCCTTCGTTCAGAATGATCTGGGCAAAACGCTCGGCATCCTCCGCCGTGGTGCCGCTGCTCTCCCGCAGGATCGCGGCTATGCGGCCCATCTCGTCCGGGGTGAATTCCGCCGAAAAATCACCGATTCCCGGCGCGTTTGCCGTTTCTCCGTTTATAATCTTTCCCAGCAGACTCTGATATAACCGGCGATTAAAGCCCGTAACAAACTTTTCCGGCGGGAGTTTCTCCCGGAGCATCCCGGCCAGCTCATTGTGCGCGAACAGGCACGCCACAAGCCGCTCCTCCGCGTTCGCCACGCGCACATGCTTGTGCTTATCGGGGTTGACCACATCCCGCCGCGCGGAAAGCGCCTCCGTCGTCTCCCGCAGCTGCCGCTTTTCGGCGGCGCGTTTTTCCTGCCGCACACTGCGCTGCACCTGGGTGAGGATGGCGCTCTTATCGACACCCAACGCCTCGGAAAGCCTGCCGACATACACGTCGCGTTCAATCGCGTTGTCCAGCTTTGCAAGCACATTCACGGCTTCCATCAGGTACTGCACCTTGCCGTCGCTGGTTTCCAGATCAAAGCCCCGGCGCAGCTTGTCGAGCCGGTATTCGACATCGTTGCCGCAGTCCTCCACGAGCTTGCGAAAACGCGCCGGCCCTTCTTCGCCATAGGCGTTGATAAATTCATCCGGGTCCTTATTGCCGGGCACAGTCATCACGCGCACCAGCAATCCGGCCCCGCGCAGAATCGGAATCGCACGCTGGGCTGCTTTCTGCCCGGCCTCATCGGAATCGTAGCAGATCACAACCTCCCGGGCATAGCGCGCCATGATGCGCGCCTGCTCCGCCGTCAGCGCCGTGCCCAGCGAAGCGATTGCATTCTGGAATCCGGCCTTATGCAGCGAAATGACGTCCATATATCCTTCCGCTAGAATCAGCCGGCCGTTATCTATGGCGTTCTTTGCAAAATTCATTGCAAACAGGCCGCTGCTCTTGTGGTAAACCGGGGTATCCGAGGTATTGATATACTTTGGTTTTTCGTCGGTCAAAATGCGCCCCCCGAATGCAACGACGTTGCCGCGCAGATCGATGATTGGGAACATCACACGGGCGTGGAAGCGATCCATGGCGCGCCCGGAGCGCGTCTGCACTGCGACATTCGCCTGGATCATCTCGCTTTCCGCGTACCCCTTCGCACGCAGATGATTGACGAGCGCAAAGCGGCTCTCCGGCGCCCAGCCCAAACCGAAATGCCGGATCATCTGCATCGGCAGCCGGCGGCGCGCGAAGTAGTCGAGCCCCGGCTTGCCCTCCGGCTTCAAGAGTGACGCGTGGAAAAAACGCGCCGACTCGCGGTTGATTTCCAGCACGCGTTGCCGCAGGCGGGACATCGAATCGTCCACACCATGCTCGGGCACCTGTAATCCCGCCCGCTGAGCGAGAAATTTGACCGCTTCCAGATAGTCGAGATTTTCAATTTTCCGGATAAACGTGATCACGTCGCCGCCCGCACCGCAGCCGAAGCAGTAAAACGATCCGTTTTCCGCATAAACGTTGAACGACGGGGTCTTTTCGTTGTGAAACGGACAGAGCCCCACCATATTTTTCCCGCGCCGTTTGAGATTGACATACGCGGATACAATATCCACAATATCGGAGCGGGATTTGAGTTCCTGCATAAAAGCTTCCGGCAGCGCCAAATCACCGCCTCCTTTCCGAATTCCCTCAAACCGGTGTACCCCAGGCTTTCGGGATAAAGAGATTGCTGTACAAATCGACGGCAAAACGATCCGTCATGCCGGCAATATAATCGCACACCGCCTGCGCCTTTCCGTCCTCCTTCGCGATAACCTGCATGCTTTCCGGCAGGCGATCGGGATGGTGGACGAAGTAATCAAACAGGCTTTCGATCAGGTTCGGCACCTTTTTTTCCTCGCGCTTGGCGTAGTCGTTCAGGTAGACCGCCTCGTACATAAACGTATGCAGCGCGTCGTACGCTGCGAGCACATCGGCATCCATGCCGACAACACCGCTCTGGCTGTTGCGGATCAGCGAGGTAACCATCGTCGTAATCCGCTTGTTCTTCGTGTCGCCGAGCACTGCGGTGATGTCCTTCGGAATATCCGTCTCACAGATCACGCCTGCGCGAATCGCGTCGTCAATATCGTGGTTCATATACGCGATTTTATCCGCCCAGCGGATGATGCGCCCTTCCATAGTCACGGCCTCACGGCCGACGGTGTGGCAGCGAATGCCATCGCGCACCTCGAAGGTGAGGTTCAACCCGCGTCCGTCGTTTTCCACACGTTCCACAACGCGCACGCTCTGCTCATAATGGCGGAAGCCGTCGGCCATCAGCCCATTCAAGGCGCGTTCGCCCGCATGTCCGAACGGCGTATGGCCGAGGTCATGCCCGAGCGCCACTGCCTCCGTCAGATCCTCGTTGAGCCGAAGCGCCCGTGCAATGGTCCGCGCAATCTGCGAAACCTCCAGTGTATGCGTCAGTCGCGTGCGGTAGTGATCGCCTTCCGGTGAAAGGAACACCTGCGTTTTGTGCTTTAAGCGGCGAAACGCCTTGCAGTGGATCACCTTGTCGCGGTCGCGCTGGTATGGCGTGCGGATGGGGCACTCCGCGGTTTCCCGCACTCTGCCGCGCGTATTTTCCGAAAGCGCCGCATAAGGAGAAAGAATTTCGCGCTCGATACGCTGCGTTTCTTCGCGAATGGTCCATGCCTGCTTGTCCATATGTATCCCCGCCTCTCGCATACCGTATGTAGGGCATTTTCTGCCTCTACTATAAGATATACGCCGCAAACGGCGAAATTACTTCTTTATTCGAGAAATTCAAAAAATTTTTTTCCGGTTTCCGCAGCAGAAACCTGTCCATTCGTCGCATCGGCCAGTTTTCGGTCGAAACCGGCGCGGTCCTGCGGGTCCAAATGGAACCGCAGCGTAACCTTTTCCTCGAAGACAGTGTCGTCCACTACGCCGCCGCATTCCGGCACCAGCGCGGCCACACGGCCGTACTGCCCGTAATCGCAGACCACCTCGAGCATCAGGCATTCGCGCATTGTGACAATTCCCGCCGCTTGCAGGGCAATGGACGCCGTATGCGAATAGGCGCGCACCAGCCCGCCGCCACCCAGCAGGATCCCGCCAAAATAGCGCGTCGCCACAACCACCACATCGGTCACGNNCGCCGTCGTCCGAATAGCGCATGACGCCGCCCGCACGGAGAACATAGGCGTACACGTTGTGCGTGGCGTCCCAATGTCTGGATTTCTTTTCTGCAATAAAGGCCAGCGCTGCCTCTTCGGTGGAAACAGGCTTCGCATAGCCGATAAACCGCGAGCGTTTTTCCACAAAATCGTCCTGGGCTTCCTGCAAAACCGTCTTGTACTGTGCCATAATCCTCCCCCCAGCGATCGGAATGCATCGGAACGAAAAACGGGCGATGCTGTACGCACCGCCCAAAACGAACCGTATAAAAGATTACTTCGTGATACCGTAGCGCTTCTTGAACATGTCAACGCGGCCGCTCGTATCAACCAGCTTCTGCTTGCCCGTGTAGAACGGATGGCACTTGGAGCAAATTTCAACGCGGATGTCCTTCTTCGTGGAACGCGTGTGAATCACATTGCCGCATGCACAGGTAATGGTCGTTTCCTGATAGTCCGGATGAATATTTTTCATATCTGTCACCTCTTTCGGTTGATCTCTGCGGTTATTAAGTTAACACTTAAACATAGCGCTAATTATAGTAGCACAAAACCGCGGAAAATGCAAGGTTTTTTTGAAAAAACTTTTCATTTCATTTAACATCTCTCTCGAGCAACACGCGCAGCATGCGTTCGGGGCTTTCCAGAAACCGGCGTGTGATCTCAAAATGCGCCGTTTCGCGGTATGGTACAGCCTGAATGCCCGATTCCGTGATCTCCAGCACCTCGGCGCCCGGAAAGGTCATGAGAATCGGCGAATGCGTGGAAAGAATCAACTGGGAGCCATCCGCCACGAGACGATCAATTTCACCCAGCAGCGTCAGCAGCCGCATCGGCGAAAGTGCCGCCTCCGGCTCGTCAAGCAGGTAAAGCCCATGACCGCGGAACCGATTCTGCACCAGCGCGAGAAAGCTCTCCCCATGCGACTTTTCATGGGGCAGGCCGCCGTACTGTGCGATGATATCAGGGGCGCCAAGCGCGCCGATATAGCTCGCCGCATTGTAAAAGCTTTCCGCCCGGAGAAAGAAGCCGTCCTTCGGGTGGGCCGACCGCACGACGGTCAGCGCCGCGCTGAGTTCGGAATGCGTCTCTTTTGTGGAAAACTGGAAATTTCGCGAACCGCCTTCCGGATTGAACCCGCAGGCCACAGCGATCGCTTCCAGCAGCGTCGATTTTCCCACGCCGTTCTCCCCGACGAGAAAGGTCACCGGACTGTGGAATTCCAGCGCTCCGGTTGTTTTGAGCCAACGCACCGCCGGCACGTCATGCAAATAGGAACCGGCCGGCAAACATCTGGTCAGCTCGATGCGGCGCACGAATTTGCGTTCCATTTTCCCCCTCCTCAACCGACGTAATCAATGTATTCTTCCAAGCACATGGAAAGCCTGCGCATCGCGGCTGCGTTTTCCGGCCCGACATAGCGCAGGACCAGATCGTTCGATTCGACGCCCGTATAATCTTCCTTACCCGCCGGATACCGGAAAACAAAGCCGTATTTTCCCATATGGCTTTGCAGCCAGCCGTATGCCGCGGAGTCGGAGAAGGTCGCCGCATCGCCTGCAAGCGTGACGCACAGACCGCTCTGCAAATCGGATTCGCCCGGCGCGGGCACCGTGCGCTTGGCGTCCTCGCGCGCCATGATCTTGGAATAACCAGCCGCTACAAGCGCCTTCACCTGCTTTTCATAGAGCACCAACTGCTCGCCGTACAGCACGCAGCCGGATGCAAAGGTCAACTCGACGCCGTCCGCCTGCGCCGCTTCGGTCAGTCCCGTCAGTGCCGGCGCAATCCGCTCATCCACCTGTACGCCCGCTGCCGAAACCAGAATGGGGCAAAAATCGCTTTCCGCCGGGTGCTCCGCATTGATGATAAACAAGTTGAACGCATCGTCATAGAGCGGAAGGCCTGTTTCTTCGTCATAGCCAAGCGGTTCCGCCGCAGATGTCTCCCCTTGGGCCTGCGCGGCCGACGCATCACCGCCAAGGGGCGAGGGCTCAAGCGTTTTTGCGAGGGACGGCAGCAGCCACGCAAATACAATGGCGAGCGCGGCAAATGCCAGAAGCAGCGCGAGCAGAACGCCGACCACGCGCTTCGTCACCGCGATCTGCCGCACGCGCGCATAATCCGGCTTATAAATCACCCGGCGCCGCCGGCGGCGTATGCTGCGCCTGCTGAGATTTCTGCGTCTGCCTTTCATACCTGACCCCTGCCTCCGTCACCTTGTCTGCCTTTTCTGGTGATCATTATAGCATACGAATATGCCGTTTGGCAATCCGGCAGCCGGCGGAAAAATCCGTGCAAAAAGGGCCTCCGGCATTTGCCGGAAGCCCTAAAGCCGCACATTATTTCTTTTTGCCCTTCGCAGCCGGGGAGACGTCCTCACCCGAGGACAGCTTGCCGTTGTGCACGATCAAATTGGTCACAACGCCAACGATCAGCGCTACGGCCAGCGACGTGATGTTGAGCAGCGCGCCGCCCGTGATCGCGTTGTTGCCAAAACCGAAATACAGGCCGCCGATACCGCAGACCAAAATGGCGCTGACGACAAACAGATTGCGGCTGTCGCCGAGATTCACCTTGTGCAGCATCTGCAGACCGGATACCGCGATGAAGCCGTACAGGGCGATGCAGGCGCCGCCCATCACACACTTCGGAATGGAATTGATCACCACAACAAACGGCGTGATGAAGGAGAGCACCATGCAGCCGAACGCCGCCGTCAGGATTGAAACAACCGAAGCGTTGCCGGTGATGGCCACACAGGCGATGGACTCGCCGTACGTCGTGTTGGCGCAGCCGCCAAAGAAGCCGCCCACAATGGAACCGACGCCGTCGCCGAGCAGCGTTTTGTCCAGACCGGGATCCGTGATCAAGTCGCGGTTGATGATGCTGCCGAGGTTCTTATGGTCGGCAATATGCTGCGCGAGCTCCACCACGCCAATCGGCACATAAATCATCGCGATGTTGCCGATGGCCGCCGCATCGAGCGGGTACTGACCGTTTGTCTGGATCGCCTTGAGGAAAAAGAATTTCGGGTAATCCACAAAACTCGTCAGGCTGATGTTCGAAAAGGTGTCGATGAAAGGCTGGAAGGAAAGTACCTGCAGAGCCGTATTGCCGGCGGCCACACCGATCAGCGTGAAAACAAGCGCCAAAATATAGCCCGCACCAATGCCAATGATGAACGGAATCAGCTTCAAACGCTTCGAGCCCTTCACCGAAACAAGGACGATCATGAAGAAGGTGAAAAGCCCACAAAGGATGGAAACCCAGCTGTACGTCTCGCCGTAAACAACTTCCGCCGCGCCGTTGCCCATAATCCAGCTCGTCGCCGTGCCGGAAAGCGACAGCCCGATCAGCGCGACGATCGGCCCGATGATCACCGGAGGCATCAGCTTATGTACCCAACCGGAACCGATCAGCTTTACAAACAGCGCGATAACCACATAAACAAGGCCGGCGAAGGTGACGCCGATAATCATGCCCCAATAGCCGTAATTCTGCCCGATGGACGCCGAATACGCGCCGAGGAACGTAAAGGACGACCCGAGGAAAACCGGGCTTCTGCGCTTCGTAAACAGCAGGTACACGATCGTGCCGATACCGGCGCCGAACAGCGCCGCCGCAACGTCCGCCTCAAGGCCGTAGCCCGAAACGAGCATCGGCACCAGCAGCGTCGCCGCCATGATCGCGATCATCTGTTGGAACGCGAAGATGAGCGTCTTGCTGAATTTTGGCTTGTCCGCCACATCATAGACCAATTTCAAATTTTATCTCTCCCTTACTTTTATCTCCGGTATTCTACCACAGGGGGTTCGAAAAGTCAACGAACTATGTCGAATTCATGAACGAATTGTGCACAAAATGGGCTCTCCGGCAAAAATCCGCCCGAGAGCCCATGTGTTCTGCGGTTTCCACCGCTTATTTACAGCTTATTCCAGCTTATTCTTTGATCGCCTGCGGCTTGTAGCTGACCGTGCCAAACAGCCGGTCACCCGCGTCTCCGGCCGCCGTGTAGATGTACCCCTGCGGGCTGAGCGGTCCGGGCGCATAATTCGCCGCATACACCGCAACGTCCGGATGCTTTTCATAAAGCAGCTTTACACCGACCTCGGATGCGAAAATGCACATCAGTTTGATGTTTTTGCAGCCTGATTCCTTCACAAACTGGATCGCCGCATCGGCGCTGCCGCCGGTGGCCAGCGCCGGATCCACCACAATCACCGGACCTTTTTCCGCATCGACCGGCAGCTTAAAGTAATACGTCTGCGGCAGAAGCGTCTTTTCGTCGCGGTACAGGCCAATGTGCCCCACCTTCGCCGTCGGCGAGAGGGCGCGCAGCCCCTCTACCATGCCGAGCCCCGCCCGCAAGATGGGGACGATCGTAAAATCCTCAGCCAGCACCGGCGTCACGATTTTCTGCAGCGGCGCCTGGATTTCAACCTCTTTCATGTTCAGGTCCTTAAGCGCTTCATACCCCATCAGCATAGCCAGTTCCTTGACCAGCTCGCTGAATTCCTTCGACCCCGTATGCACATCGCACAGATGGCTGACCTTATGCCGGATCAGCGGATGCGTAAAAACCGTCAGATTTGAAAGATATTTTTCCATAATAACCACCATTTCTCGCCATTGGACGCGCAATTTTCTTCATGATAACACAATTCGCGCGCATGTGCAATCGGCTTGACGATGAAAATCAGACATGCTACAATCCTTTTAACAACACGTGAAGAAAGAAGTGGAAAACCATGGCTGTGATTCTCGTAAGCAACTGCCTGCTGGGCTGCGCCTGCCGCTACAAAGGCGACGACTGCAAAAACAAGCGGATCCTCGCGCTGGCGAAAGACCACGTCCTGCTCGGCGTATGCCCGGAGCAGATGGGCGGTCTGGAAACACCGCGCGCCCCTTCGGAAATTGTCGGCGACAAGGTCGTCTCGAACGTCGGGCGCGACGTCACCGACGCTTACCGCAAAGGCGCGGAGATGGCGCTGCATCTCGCCAAACTCAACCGCGTGGATTTTGCGATTCTCAAGGCGAAAAGCCCCTCCTGCGGAAAAGGGCTGATCTACGACGGCACATTCTCGGGCAATAAGATCCCCGGAAACGGCGTGACCGCCGCCCTACTGCTGCAAAACGGCATTCCCGTATACACCGAAGAGGAACTGGACAAGATCCAGCTGTAAAGGGACTTACCATTACAAAAGCGCCTGCCGGATTGGGCAGACGCTTTTTTCATGTTTGATCCAGCTTGCCGATCAACTCCGGCTCTGCAAGGTCGGAAAGCCAGTCTTCCATGCGCTTGCCGCCGTCCAGAGCGTCGGAAAATGCGCTGAACAGGCGACTCGAACCCATGAGCACTGCCGCACCTTCCTGCAGCGCCTGCTTACTGGGCGTCTCGGAAATCCGCATGCGCACGGTGTCCGGTGATTCAAAAAACAGCTTGATGTGCCGCGTACTCGCCTGCTCGAGGAATGCGATGTCCAGCTTGAGCACGGGAATTGCATCCTCGTTCTCCGTCCAGACGCCGCGCACAGCGACGAGCTGTTCCTCGCGATTGGCATGTACCCGACCGCGCGCTGCCGCTGAAAAGCCGACAGCCAGCGTATTCTGCTCTTTGCCCTCTTCAATTGAAATGTAAAGCTGATTATCTTTACACAAAAAGCGAATACCACTGATCCCTGTCGTATAATTGTTTTCGAGCAACTGCACAAAAAGCGGCAGCAACCGGGCAGCACCGGGTTCAAACCGGTAACGCCGGCCCGCAACCTCTGCATTGCGCGTAGCCGTTCGGCGGTTCTGCCTCCGTCTTTCGAACACATTTGAAAAGCGCACGTCCCGTGCCGTTCCCTCCAGCCGCCGCACCGTCTTCTCCAGCCTCCGCAAAGCGCGCGCGTCCGGCGGGCAAGTCTCGGGCAACTGTGCGTCTGCACCAAAATACGCTTCACACAGCGAGAGGTACGACGATTTCCCGAACATGCGGTTGCCACCCGCATTGGAGGCGATCACCAGATCCAGATCGGGGATGACAAGGATATTCTGCCCGAACAGGCCGTTAAACAGAATCGAACCAGGGCGCGCCCACAGCCAGCACTGCCAGCCATAGCCGTAATCAGTCATCGTCTGCGGCGGTACGCTCTGCTTGCGGCTCATCTCGCGGATGTAAGCGGCCGGCACGAGCGTTTTATCGCCCCATACGCCGCGCCGCAAAACGAGCAGCCCGAGCTTTGCCATATCCTCCTGCTTCAGATACAGCCCCCAGCCGCCCTTTTCAATTCCCAGCGGACACGTTTCCCAGTGAAAATCCCGGATTCCCATCGGGCCGAACAGCCGCTCCGTAAGGAACGCGGTCAGCGTTTTTCCCGTTTTCCGACAGATGGCCGCCGCAAGCATGTACGAATTCATGCTGTTGTACTGGAATTCACTGCCGGGTTCAAACTGCGGCTTGGAATCCAGAAAGGCCCGCACCCAGTCCGTTTGCGTGACCGACGTCAGCTCGTTGACCGAAGCGCCGCTCGTCATATTCAGCAGGTGTCGAACGGTGAGTCCCCGCCACCAGATCCGCGCCATCGGCGAAGTTTTTTCCGGGAAAATATCGATCACACGCTCGTCGGGCGAAAGCAGGCCGTCGCCCATCAGGATACCGACACACAGGCCCGTAACCGTTTTACACAGCGAATGCGTCACATGCCAGACTGTTCGGTCAAACGGCGGAAAGCTGCACGCGGCGATTACCTTGCCGTGCCGCACAACCGTCAGACTGTGCAGGTTCTCCTCGCGATCTGCCGCGGCCCGCTCCAAAAATGCCTGCAAATACGCGCTCTTGATCCCCACGGATTCCGGCGTGGCACGGGGCAGTGCGTCGCTGTCTGCTGCCAGAAAAGGCGCCTTTTGCACGCGCATCGGCACCACCGCCACCTCCCGTTTATGCCCCGAAAGACGGGAAAGCAGTTCCGCCGCACGTCTGACCGTCTTAAAATCCATGGCTCTTCTCCTCTCTGGCTTTCGCCTATTTCCGAGTATGCCCGGCTTTTTCTGGAATATAGCAGGGCGGCAGAAAGCCTGCGCCTTCTGCCGCCCGTCTGTTACTTCTCTTCAAAAAACGCCTTGAAGCCCTTGTACGCCATGTAGACGTCCAGCTTCGAGACCACCTCAAACGGCGCATGCATGGAAAGCACCGGAACGCCGACATCCACCACATCGACATTGAGTTTGGCGATGAACTTCGCGACGGTGCCACCGCCGCCCTGGTCCACCTTGCCGAGCTCGCCGATCTGCCACAGAACCTCGGCGTCATCGAACACGCGGCGGATATGGCCGACAAATTCCGCGTTCGCGTCGTTCGTACCGCCCTTTCCCCTCGCGCCCGTGTACTTCGAGACGCCGAGACCGCCGTTGACGTAGCAGGAATTCTGCGCCTCATACGCCGACGCATAGTGCGGGTCGTACGCGGCGGTAACGTCCGCGGAAATACAGGTGGATTTGGAAAGCACGTGACGCGGCACTTCGCCCTCCGCCTCCGCAAGATCGGCGATAAAATAGCGCATAAACTCGGAATTGAGTCCGGTGTTGCCGTCGCTGCCGATCTCTTCCTTATCCGCAAGCACAGCCACAACGGTCTGCACCGGGTTCTTGCAGGCAAGAATCGCCTCCAGCGCCGGGTACGCGCAGACGCGGTCGTCATGCCCATACGCACCGATCAAGCTGCGATCAAAGCCGATATCCACCGCTTTGAAGGCGGGAACAAATTCAATCTCGGCAGAAATGAGGTCCGCCTCCACAACGCCGTATTTTTCATGCAGCAGGCGCATGACATTCAGCTTATAAACATCCTTTGCCTCCTCGTCGCGCACCGGACGGCTGCCGACCAGAATATTGAGGTCCTCGCCTGTAAACGCATTGCCGAGCGTCTTCTGCGCCTGATCAGCGCCCAGATGCGGCAGGATATCCGTGATCGTGAACTGCGGGTCGCCCGGCTCTTCACCGACGCACACCTCGACGCATGTGCCGTCGCGCTTGACGATCACGCCGTGCATCGCGAGCGGGATCGCCGTCCACTGATACTTTTTGATGCCGCCGTAATAGTGCGTCTTGAGGTACGCCATTTCACTCGATTCATAAAGCGGAATCGGCTTGAGATCGAGACGCGGGTTATCGATGTGCGCAGCAGCAATGCGCACGCCGTTTTTGCAGCCTTCCTTGCCGATCACCGCCAGGCAAATGGCTTTGCCGCGGTTGTTGTAATACACCTTGTCGCCGGCCGCATATTTGTGCGCCGGATCAAACGGCACAAAGCCGTGCTTCTCCGCGGCCTTCACCGCGTACTGCACGGACTCGCGCTCCGTCTTCGCCGTGTTGAGAAACGCTTTATACCCCTCGCAGAATCGATCCGCCTTTTCAATTTTCTCTTCCGATACTTTGAAAAAGCCGTTTCTGCGCGTATTGAGGAGCGCTTCACGCAGCGCTTTTGCGGACGTTTCCGCATTCTTTTTAGACATTTTCCATTCCCCCGTAATAAATTTCTTCGTATGTCTCTTTATATGCAAGGACCTTCTCCACATACGCATCGGTTTCGCCGAAGGGAATCGCCTTCAGGGTTTTCCCGTCGTCGGAATACGCGCTGTTCGAAAGCCACGAGGCAACATTGCCCATGCCGGCATTGTAGGCGCAGAGCGCCACGGTCAGGTCGCCGTACTCGCTGAGCAGAAGCCGCAAAAGCGCGCACCCAAACCGGATGCTCACCTCCGGCTCATACAAGGCCGACACATCGTACGTCTCTCCCACATGCGTCTGCATCCAGTAGAACGTCTCCGGCATCATCTGCATCAGACCGATCGCACCGGCCGACGACTCCGCCTGCGGATCAAAATTGCTTTCGGCCTTGATCACCGCATAGACGAGGCTTTCCTCCAGCTCATACGCCGCGGCTTGCGCTTGCACGATCGATTCATACTTGCGCGGATAGCTGAGCTGGCGCACGTCCGGCTGCACGCTATAGAGCGCAAAAATTACAAACCCCACGAGCAGAGCGGCCGTTAAAAGCACCGCCGGCCATCTGCGTCTCCGCTTTCGATATTTTCTCAAAATCCGTCTCCCTGCTTCACGCAGCCAAACGCTGCGAGCATTTCGTCAATCTCCGCATCCGTCACGCCCACTGTATTGTCCAGCACATAATCCGAGCGCTCGGCATAAAAATCGTCCGTCTGTTGCGCCCCCATCCGGCGCTCCGCCTCCTGAGGCGTAATCCCGTCGCGTTGTAGGATGCGTGCCCGGCGCACCGCACGGTCCGCAAGAACCGAAACAATGCGGCGGCAAAGGCGCTCGGCGCCGGCCTCAAACAGCGTGGGCGCATCGAGCACGATCACCCGCGCGCCCGCCGCCGCGCATTCGGCAATAGCGGCGCGCAGCCGATCCAAAATCACGGGATGGGTGATGCGGTTCAGCGTCTGCGTGGAATCCGCATCTGCAAAGGCGCGGTTGGCGAGCAGACGCCGGTCCAGCGTTCCATCCGGCTTCATAATATCACGTCCAAAGGCCTTTTGCAATGCCTTTAGGCAATCGCCGCTGTAGAGCGCAGGATCCCGCGTCACTTGGTCGCAGTCGATCACCGCGCAGCCGCGCGCTGCAAGCCGCGCGGAAACCGTCGATTTTCCCGCGCCGGTCTGCCCGGTAAGCCCGACGACCCACACGTCCTCCGGCACGAGCACGCGGAACGCCGCCGCGCGGATCAACCGGTTGTACACGGCGAGGCCGACGCCGTTTTTCCGCGGCATCCGCGCATAAACGGTTTTCGCGCCGATCGCGTCGAGCGTGTGCAGCGCCGCAAAAAGGTCGTGAGCCTGCGAAAGCGCGTCCTCGGCCCGGCCGAACGGCACGGCGCGCACCCGCAAAAGGTCTTCCTCACCGTGGAAACACAGCGCAACAGATTCCGGATGCGCGTTGACAAAACGGGCATAAACTTCAAGGGATGCGTCCACAATCGTGATTTCTGCCTTCGGCGCGTAATGCTTGTATTTCATGCCGGGCGATGCGACGCGTGCATTCTCAGCCGGCTTTTCGAGCACTGCCGGATCGACCTCCACTTCGCCGAGCACCGCGCGCAGCTGCTCCACCGAAACGCCGCCCGGCCGCAACACGCGCGGTACGGCGCCCACCACGGTGATCACCGTGGATTCCACCCCCACGGCGCAGTCGCCGCCATCGACAATCGCCTCGACGCGGCCCATGAGATCGTCGCAGACGTGCTCAAAGGCCGAAGGGCTCGGCAGGCCCGACAAATTGGCCGACGGCGCCGCAAGCGGCACGCCGGCCGCACGGATAATCGCGCGCGCCGCCGGATGCGACGGCATGCGCACCGCCACGGTCTCGAGTCCGCCGGTCGTCTCCTTCGGCACCAGATTCGATTTTTTCATGATGATCGTCAGCGGCCCCGGCCAGAAGGCCGCGGCAAGCTTTTTGGCCGCTTCGGGCACCGATTCCACCAGCGGCAAAAGCTCCTCCATCGCGCTGATGTGCACGATCAGCGGGTTATCGGACGGCCGCCCCTTCACCCGGTAGATCCGGGCTGAAACCGCCGGGTCAAGCGCGTTGCCCGCGAGGCCATAGACCGTCTCCGTCGGGATTGCGACGAGGCCCCCCGCACGCAGGATCCCGCCTGCAATTTCTATATCATATGCCTGTTCGGCATGCAGAATGCGTGTATCCATAGCTTATCCGTTCTCCATGCTTTCCCTGAGCTTTTCGGCGCGATCCGCCGCAATCAGCGCATCGATGATCTCGTCGAGATCGCCGTTCAGAATGTCCGCCAACCGGTAAAGCGTCAGGCCGATCCGGTGATCGGTCACGCGCAGTTGCGGGTAATTGTACGTGCGAATGCGCTCCGAGCGATCGCCGGTGCCGACCTGACTGCGGCGATTTTCCGCAATTTCGGCATTCTGCGCGGCAATCTTCGCATCGAGCAGCCGGGCACGCAAAACGCGGAGCGCCTTATCCTTGTTTTTATACTGGCTGCGCTCGTCCTGACATTCAACGACCGTACCCGTAGGCAAATGCGTAACACGGATGGCCGACGAGGTTTTATTGATGTGCTGGCCGCCCGCGCCGCTCGAACGGAATGTGTCGATCTGCAGATCCTTCGGATCCAGCTCAAATTCGACCTCCTCGGCCTCGGGGAGCACCGCGACGGTTGCCGTCGAAGTATGGATTCGCCCCTGCGTCTCCGTTTCCGGCACGCGTTGGACGCGGTGCACGCCGCTTTCAAATTTCAGGCGCGAATACGCGCCGTCGCCGTCGATCGTGAAGCTCACTTCCTTGAAGCCGCCGAGCTCCGTCTCATTGAGACTGACGATCTCCGTTTTCCAGCCGCGCTTTTCGGCATACACCGTATACATGCGGTAGAGATTGTACGCAAAGAGCGCCGCCTCTTCGCCGCCGGCGCCGCCGCGAATCTCCACAATGACGTTGCGCTCGTCGTTCGGGTCGCGCGGCAGCAGCAGGAGCTTGAGCTCCTCGCCGATCTGCGCCGCCGTCTCGCGCGCCGCGTTGAGTTCCTCGGCCGCCATCTGGCGCAACTCCCGGTCGGAATCGGGATCCTCGAGAAGCTGCTGCGCGCCCTCTATATCCGCCTCTGCCTTTTTCAGCGCGCGGTAATGCTCGACGATGGGCGTAATCTCCTTGTGCTCCTTCATCAGCGCCGCATACTGCTCGCGGTCGGCTGCGACCGCCGGGTCGTACAGCTTGAGATTCAATTCTTCATACCGGTTTTCAAAAACCGAAAGATTTTCAAACATAGCGCATTTCCTTTCTGCTTCGGGCGCCGCCGCGTGGCTGCCCAGTTCGCAAAGCCTGATCCGTCCGTCTGAACCGCAGAAATGCTAGCGCGCATCCTCCGCGCTCTCGCGCAGAATCTTCCGGATATTTTTTTCGCACTTGTGGCGGGGGACCATCACCTCCCGGCCGCAGCCGGTACAGCGAATTTTAAAATCCGCGCCGATACGCAGCACCTCGAAAATATGGCTCCCGCACGGGTGCGGTTTTTTCATTTGCAGACGGTCTCCAACCTGAACGTCCATGATGCCGCCTCCCTTCCGCAACGATTCTAAACGTAGAGTATAACACAGTTCACAACCATTGTCAAAGCGTTGGTGCCCGCTTGCCTGTTCCCTTTCCATAATTTTTCCAAAAGCGCCCCACTCTCCCGCCAAGCGCGGAAATCCCCGGCGAAGCCGAAGCTCCGCCAGGGATAGCGCGCCATTTTTCAATGGGATTCAGTCCAGCATGTCGTGCGCCGCCCAGATTGATTCCAAAGCCGCCGCGGTATTCGGAAACGACCGCTCTGTAAACCGCAGCGTAGCGTTCTCCTTATATTCTTCCTGTCTGTCCTGCGGCTCGAGCGTGCATTTCGTGCCAATCGCGGGGTAACGGTCGTCCACGATACCACCCTGCAGCGTGATCTCCTTATCGCCGTCAAAGTACAGGCAGTAATCCCGCGGCGTATAATCGTCCGACGTGTAGGGCTCCTCGCTGGCATCTGATTCCAGATCCGCCTGGTAGGCTGCAAACACCGCTTCCTTTTCCGCGTCGGAAAGCATTCGTGTCCTTGCGGGGCCGGCCATCTCATCTCCGATGGCTTCGAGCGCATCGAACATCACAAGTTCCGGGTTATTCTGCGTGTACAGCGGATTGTCCACAATTTCCTTGGCATGCGCGTAAATGGCTTGGATGCCGCTATCCGCCATCGCGCTGGAGAAGTTAATACGCTGTGTCTTTCCATTCTCGTAAAGTGTAATCCACAGCATACACCGTTCTTCCTTTTTCTCCATGATCACGTATTCGCTCAACCGCATGGCCTGCAGCGGATGATACGGGAAATATGTGTCGCGCTGGTATGCGAGCATTTCCTCCAACAGCGCGTACGTCTCCTCGACGATCGCGTCGTCAAACGAAGCGGAATCGACGAAATGCGCCCCGCTCTCCGTAAACACCGTCATCGACCCGTTTACACGTGTCAGTGTGCTGCTCGCCGTATTGGATTGCGTCCCCCCATAAACGGTAACCGCATCAATTTGTTCGATGGTCGGCAGCTGCAAACTGCCGAAGCCCAATGCGATCAGCACATTGACGACGGCAAACACCGCCAGACCGGCTGCCGATGCGGGCAGCTTTTTCAACAGCCCGCGCAGGGAATGCACATACAGCAGTTCCACAAGCACCCACGCCGCAGCAGCGCCGAGCACGGCGCCAAGCAGGTAGACCGGGTAGCTGTCCGTGATGAAAAAGAGGATCCAGCTGCCGAGAAACGCACCCACCGCCGCAGTGCAAAAGCGCACAACCCGGCGGAACCACGTCTCCGCACTGCTTTCCGCACGCTCGCTCGGGCGGCGGCGGAAAATCCAAAAACTCACTGTGCCGCACACAAGGATCTGTGCGAGCAGCACTGGAACCGCCCAGACGGACAGCGCGTTCCATAACGCATCGTACAGGATGCTGAAACCGGTGAGGAACGGGGAAAGCAGCGTCAGATTCAGAACATTGTCCGAAACGTCGGGCAGCAAAAACGTACTCTCCGCAATCCGTACCACAATCAGCGATGCCAGCGGGTAGGCGACCGAAAGCACCAGAAAGGAGAATACCGCTTCCCAAAGCGTTGCGGTCGCCACAAAAATCAACACGGTGAACAGGTAGGCCGCAAGTGCATAAAGCGCCATAACCGAGCCGGTTTTCCAGATTGCGGCATAGATATCCGACAGCAGATTACCGCCCACCGTGATCGTCAGGAACTGAAACGCCACAACCAGAATCTGGCTGATTACCACGAGCAGTGCACCGAGCACAAGCGCCGCGCCGCTCAGCAGAACGCGCCCGAGATAAAGCTGCGTCCGGCATACCGGTATGGCATGATAGAAATCCAGCTTCCGGCGCTTATGCAGGTAGCCAAACTGACCCACAGCCAACGCAAGGGCAAAAACGAGCAACGGCAGCATGCCGGCAAAGAGCATGGTTCTTCCCTGTTGATCGATGTAGTAGTTATCATAGGAATTCCAGTTCTGATCGGGGTTCAGATACGCCGGATTCAATATCAGGAAGCCGAAGATCAGCGGCAGACCAAACAGCAGGACTCCAAACAGGATCAGCAGCAACCACTGGCTCGAAAGCTGCGTGCGCAAAACGGCAAGCAACGGCGTTTTAGAATACGATTTGTTCGAAGTCATAACCGACCGCCTCCATTTCCTGAATAAATACCTCCTCGAGGGAGAGCGAAAGGAATTCGCTGAACTGCGGCGAGAGCGCCGCGAGTTTCTTTTCGATGTACACCCGGTCGCCACGCACCACCATCGTGCACAGTGAACCGGTGCGGCTGATCGAAACCGGCTGAAACAGCCTGTGCAGCGCTTCATCCGTCATCGGCTCGCGGAACACAACCTGCACGCGGTGCAGGCCGAGCTTCAGTGCGTCAATCTCCTTTTCCAGCAACACGCCGCCGCGGTGCAGCAGCCCCACCGTATCGCAGAAATCCTCCAATTCGCGCAGATTGTGCGACGCGATCAGCACGGTCATCTGCCGGTCTGCCACCTCGCCCGCAATCACGCGCTTCAAAAGCCGCCGCATCACAGGGTCAAGGCCGTCAAACACCTCGTCGAGCAGCAGGTAATCCGGCATGGTGGAGAGCGCCGCAATCAGCGCTGCCTGCCTCTGCATCCCCTTGCTCATCGCCGAAATCTTCATTTTCGCATCGAGCTGGAAAATGCTGCGCAGCCGCTCAAAGCGTTCCCATGCAAAATGCGGATAAAATGCCGCGTGCAGCTTTGCCGTGCTCCAAAGCGTCGCGCCCGGCTCAAAATACGGGTTGTCCGGTACAAAGTACGTCCGGCCCTTGATCGCTGCATTCTCACAAACGGATTCACCATCCACGAGCGCCTCACCCGCATCCGGCTGATACACACCGGCCAGAATGCGCAGCAGCGTGCTCTTGCCCGCACCGTTCGAACCGACAACGCCCAGAATACGTCCCGGCTCCACCGTGAGGTTCACGTGCTCGAGCGCGGTCGTCTGTTCAAAACTTTTTTTGAGATCTCTCACTTCAATCATCGTGTTTCACGCTCCTTTCCCAAATCTCCTTTTTCAATGGCTTCCCGAACGGCATCCAGTATTTCCGGCGCCGTTACACCGGCCTGCGCCGCTTCTTTCACTGCTTTTTCAAGGTTTTCCAGCGCTGCACGCCGCCGGCTGTCGGCAAGCGCCGCGTGCTCTGCCAGAAAGGACCCGCGTCCCGGTACCGACCGGATCACGCCATCGCGCTCCAGCATGGTGTACGCCTTCTGCACCGTGTTGGGATTCACCCCGGCTTCCGACGCTACAGCGCGCACGCTCGGCAGCTGCTCTCCCGGCTTTAAAACGCCGAGCGCCGCAAGCCGTAAAACGCCGTTATAGACCTGCTCATAAATCGGAAGCCCGCTTTTGTAATCGATGTACAGCATTTTCTTCTGCAATACTGCACAAAGCCCATACGGCCCGAATGCAGACGATCCCTCCCGCGTGCCCGGCCGCACACGGCCGCTCCCCGCTTTTGCAAACCGACTGCAAACAGTTTGTGTGCGTATTGTCTCCCCCTTTCTCCGTATTAACTGTACTATGTGTTCTAGTACACTTATACTATATGCCCAGACAGACGAAAAGTCAAGCGTTTTTGCAATTTTTCTTGACAATTTCCCGATTGTGTGGTTAAATCATAAATACGGTTAAGGGAGTAGTCGGCGCTATGCGCTGCACGGTCGACATACTTGGGGTATACCCCACGGCTCTGCATGAAATGACGAGACTTATCCGAAAGGCGTGCCACCGCTTTTCGGATAAGTCTTTTTTGTTTGTGGCGCACGTATACTTGCCTGACCCAAAAGAAACGGATGCGCGTGCCGCAGGCCGCGCGGAAAGGTGAATGAAAATGGGTATTGGGGAACTGTTTATTCTGGCGGTCGGCCTTTCGATGGACGCCTTCGCGGTATCGGTCTGCAAGGGACTTTCTGTGAAGAAGCTATGTCTAAAGCATATGCTGCTTGTCGGCCTGTATTTCGGCGGATTTCAGGCGTTGATGCCGTTGATCGGCTATTTTCTGGGCGTGCAGTTCCAGTCCTTAATCCAGAATTTTGACCACTGGATCGCGTTCATTCTGCTCGCGCTGATCGGCGCGAACATGGTCAAGGAATCGCGCGAATGTGCCGACGAGCTGAACGATTCCTTCCATTTTAAGACGATGCTGCCGCTCGCAGTCGCAACAAGCATCGACGCGCTTGCGGTCGGCGTAACCTTCGCGTTTTTGCAGGTCAGCATCGTCCCTGCCGTCAGCTTTATCGGTGTGACGACGTTCATCCTTTCCGCAATCGGCATCCGCATCGGCAACGTCTTCGGCGCCAAATACAAGTCCCGCGCAGAGCTTGCCGGCGGCATTGTGCTGATTTTGATGGGCCTGAAAATCCTGCTCGAGCACCTCGGCGTGTTCGATTGGATCGGCTCGCTGTTCGCCTGACAGGAACATACATCTCTTTATAAGCATGAAAAAAGCGTCCGCCTTCCGAATTCCTTCGGAAAGCGGGCGCTTCTATACTCCGCAGTGTTTTACTGAATTTCCTTGTTGTCGCGCTCGGGCACAGCCTTCGCGAGAAACTCCTCCAGCGTCATCGCGCCGAGATCACCGGCCTTGTACTGGCGCACAGCCACGGTACGGTTCTCCACATCGCGGTCGCCGACGACAAGCATATACGGCGTTTTCTGCATCTGCGCCTCGCGGATCTTGTAGCCGATCTTTTCGCTGCGGGTATCGATCTCGCAGCGGAAGCCCTGCGCTTCAAGCTTTTCCTTGATCTCCTCGAGGTACGGGATATGGCGGTCGGCAATCGGCAGCAGGCGGATCTGCACCGGCGCAAGCCACAGCGGGAACGCACCGGCAAAATGCTCAGTGATGACGCCGATAAAGCGCTCGATCGAACCCAGAACCACGCGGTGAATCATAACCGGGCGGTGGCGCTCGCCGTCCGCGCCCACATACTCGAGTTCAAAGCGCTCGGGCATCTGCATATCGAGCTGAATCGTGCCGCACTGCCA
>DBPP01000031.1:22786-22924 GCA_002305575.1 Ruminococcaceae bacterium UBA1417 | reverse complement strand
GATGTGGTCCTCCGGCATGGTGGAAACCTCAATCTGGTATTTCAGGCCGAACACGGAATACACCTCGTCGAACAACTTGACGACATTCTGGATCTCGTCCTTCATCTGCTCCCAGGTCATGAAGATATGCGCGTCGTC
>DBPP01000031.1:0-22717 GCA_002305575.1 Ruminococcaceae bacterium UBA1417 | reverse complement strand
AGCATACCGCCGGGGCAGTTCATCGGCTTGATCGCGTAATCCTCGCCGTCGATAACGGTCGTATACATATTATCCTTATAGTGGTCCCAGTGGCCGGAGCGGTGCCACAGCGCCTGATTGAGGATAATCGGCGTAGAGATTTCCACATAGCCGTAGCGCTTGTGCACCTCGCGCCAGTAATCGATCAGCGTATTGCGCAACACCATGCCCTTCGGCAGGAAGAACGGGAAGCCCGGTCCCTCCTCTGTGAGCATAAACAGGCCGAGGTCTCGGCCAAGCTTGCGGTGGTCGCGCTTCTTTGCCTCCTCAATCATCGCGAGGTGTTCGTCCAGCGCACTCTGCTTCGGGAACGAAATGCCGTAAATGCGCTGGAGCATCTTGTTCTTCGCATCGCCGCGCCAGTAGGCGCCGGTAATCGACGTGAGCCTCACAGCTTTAACGGCGCCGGTGCGCAGCAGATGCGGGCCGGCGCACAGGTCGGTAAAATCGCCCTGCGCGTAAAAGGAGATCTGTTCGCCTTCACCGGCGTGCTCCTCGATCAGCTCCTGCTTGTACGGCTGGCCGGCCATCTTTTCCGCAGCCTCCGCCGCCGGGAGCGTGAAGCGCTCGAGCGCGATGTCCTCCTTGATGATCTTCTTCATTTCGGCTTCGATCTTCTCAAGATCCTCGCCGGCAATCGGGGTTTCAAAATCAAAATCGTAGTAGAAACCGTTGTCGATTGCGGGGCCGATCGCAAATTTCGTGCCCGGATACAGGCGGCAAACCGCCTGCGCCAGAATGTGCGACGTGGTGTGCCAGTAAGCCTTCTTCCCTTCCGCATCGTCGAACGTGAGGATTTCCACCGCACAGTCCTCCGTAAGCGGCGTGCGCAGGTCGCACACCGTGCCGTTTACCTTCGCGGCACATGCGGCCTTATACAGGCCCATGCCGATGCTCTTTGCGACTTCCGCCACGGAAACGCCGCTCTCAAATTCCTTTTCACTACCCTTTAGATTGACCTTGATCATAGCCCTTTCCTTTCCGCCTACTTCATAAAAGCAAGCCCAGAGATAAAAAACGCCCCGAAATCCCACAGCGGGATTTCGGGGCGACATGGCGCGGTTCCACCCGAATTCGTGCGCAAAAATTCTTAAATCAAAAGAAACGCACACCTCATTCACAGCCTTAACGCGGCAAAACGTCCGCCTTAAAGGGCAAAGCCCGTTCAGCGGCGGCTCCAAGGCGGTTTTCCGTGTTCCCTCTTGCAGGGCTTTCAGCCGGTGGCACCTGCTCTCTGAAAAGAAGTATCGAACGCCGGACGTCCTTTTCTACGCCGTTTTGTCCATACTAGCACCGATTTTCAAAAATGTCAACACCTCGCATCGAAAATTTCTCGGGATTCGCAAAGAAAAATTCGGCTTGTTCCCTGGATTTTTGTAAAAAATATGAACTGTTTGGAAAGATGCCTTTGATTTTTCAATTGACATCTGGAACAAAAAGGGATAAAATTGTAATTGGAATGTCGGCGCTTTTGTGCACGGCCTTCCCGCAGGGATTAACGCACCCTGCCTGTGATCTGATTTTGAAAATAGAATATAATCCTAGCAAAGGAGGTGCCCAATGCCACAAATTCCCATTTGGCTGTGTATTCTCATTGCCATTCTGGCCGCCGCAGCCTGCGGTGCAGTCGCTTTCTTTGCGGGTGTGAATCATCGAAAGAAAGTGGCGGAAGAGGCCATCGGCGGCGCGGAGCAGGAAGCCAAGCGCATCGTCAGCGACGCGATCAAAAACGCGGAAGCGAAGAAAAAGGAAATGGTGCTGGAAGGCAAGGACGAAATCCATCGCCTGCGCAACGAATCCGAGCGTGAGCTGAACGACCGCCGCAAGGAAATCCAGCGTCAGGAACGCCGGCTCTCCCAGAAGGAGGAGTCGCTCGACAAGAAGATCGAGAATGTCGAGAATAAAGAAAACGCTGTGGATTCCAAAATGCGCAAGGCCGAGGAACGTCTGAAAGAGGCGGAGGCCGTCAAAAAGAGCCAGATCGACATGCTCGAAAGAATTTCTTCGTTTACGGTCGATCAGGCGAAAGACTATCTCTTGAAGCTCCTGGAGGACGAGCTTGTCCACGAAAAAGCCATCAAGGTGATGGAATACGAACAGCAGACAAAAGAAGAATCCGATAAGATAGCGCGGGAGATCATTTCCCTCGCCATTCAGCGCTGCGCTGCCGACCACGTTTCCGAGGCTGCAATCAGCGTTGTCCCGTTGCCCAACGACGAAATGAAGGGCAGAATTATCGGACGCGAAGGCCGCAACATCCGGGCAATTGAACAACTGACCGGTGTTGACCTGATTATTGATGACACACCCGAGGCCATCACGCTCTCGAGCTTTGAGCCCGTGCGGCGTGAGGTCGCCAGAATCGCCCTCGAAAGGCTGATTTCGGATGGACGCATCCACCCGACCAGAATCGAGGAAACCATTGAGAAAGCCCGCCGTGAGGTTGATGCCACCATCAAATCCGAAGGCGAACGCGCCGTGCTGGCAGCCGGCGTAAATGGCGTTCATCACGAGCTTGTCAAGCTGCTGGGCCGGCTGCGTTACCGCACCAGCTACGGTCAGAACGTGCTGAACCACTCCCTCGAAGTCTCCTACCTTGCCGGTATGATGGCTTCCGAACTGGGCCTTGACCCCACCGTTGCGCGCAGAGCCGGTCTTCTGCACGACATCGGCAAAGCGCTCGATCACGAAATCGAGGGCTCGCATGTCGAGATCGGCGTTGACGTTGCAAGAAAGTACAAGGAAAGCGAGGCCGTCATCCATGCGATTGCCGCCCACCACGGCGACATTGAAGCCAAGACGGTCATTGCCTGCCTCGTGCAGGCAGCCGATGCCATTTCCGCCGCGCGCCCCGGCGCAAGACGTGAAAACATCGAAAACTATATCAAGCGTCTCGAGAAGCTCGAGGCCGTGGCCGCATCGTTCAACGGTGTGGATCGCTGCTATGCCATTCAGGCTGGCCGCGAGATCCGCGTAATGGTAAAGCCCGAAGTGATCAACGATGAGAAAATGACGCTGCTCGCCCGCGAAATCTGCAAAAAGATCGAGGAGGACCTCGAGTATCCCGGTCAGATCAAGGTGAACATGATCCGCGAAAGCAGAGCGGTCGACTTCGCGAAATAACATAGACGTCACCAAAACTCAAAACGAAATCACATGAAAAGTCCCCCGGTGTATGCCGGGGGGCTTTTTGTTTAATTCCGCTTTTTCTCCGCACATGGCCAAAGCAACGCTTGACCTCCTGCACCTGCCAGCCAAAATTCGTCCGGGTTTTCGATGTATTTATTGAATTTTATCGCCACATAAAACTGGAATATTTTTCCACTTTTCTGCACTGCATTTACAAGATACACATCGTGGATTCTTCCTTGTGAAATTCTTCGACATGCCACCGGGCAACGCCTTTTGCCCGCTTTTTTCCGGGTGTGTCTATACACAGAAAATTTGCTGTATCCTCCACAGACTTTTGCCTCCATAACGGCATTTTTCAGAGGAAAATCCCTTATTTCGACGTATTATTTGCCGAAAATAAAGATGTACTTTGATCAAAAAGCAATTGTTTTGGTAAACCAAAATAGAATGGCTGTACCCTGTTGACATATAATAAAAAGTGCGGTATTCTTTAAAAAATGATTATACATACAGAAAGGAGGTAATCCAAATGATCAAGAAAAAAATTGCAGTTGGCGGCCCATTGACCAATTCCGAGCTGATTCTGATGGACATATTTTGGGATGCACAGCGGCCGATCACGGGGCCTGAAATCCTCGCTTACGTAAACGCATCGCCGGATGGTCCGGCCTTTGCCAGAACGTCTTATCACGCCATGGTTAACAGCCTGCTGGAGAAGGGCTACATCATCTCCATCGGCGGCTGCGGGCATGGAAAAAATCAGGCGCGCCAATTCATCCCGTCGATCAGCCGAAACGAGTATTACGCGCACCAGCTCGCTTCGTCGAAACGTTTTTCTCCGCGGGATATTCCGGATCTTGTCTGCTCTTTGTTCTCCTATTCGGACATTTCCGCCGAAGAGAAGGAAGCCATTCTGAAATCAATTGACGCTCTTGTTCGGGAAGACACACAGGAGTAATGCGGACGCTGTTGGATGCGCCGCACGGCGCCGCCGCTGGTTTCGGCGCCTACGCTATCCCCGGCCTTAAGCCGTGAGACGGCATGTATTGAAAAGGAAAGTTTAAATGCCCACGCGTTTTTGCCTTGTTGTGTATCGCACGTTTTTGCCGGCACACTGGAAACGATCCCCGGAAAATCCTCGTCCGGACTGCATGCGCAAACGCTCTCCGCTTTGTGTTTTGTAAGCCGGATGATTTTAGGCCTCGCTTTCGCGGATACTGAGAAAAGCGGGAAAACGACTGCGGAAGAATGCAGCCGATTCTTTTCATGGCATTCGAAAAGACGCAGCCAATACACAAAATATCAAAACCGCATTTGTCTCTGCTCTTCCTGTTTCTACGGTTCAGCCGTCGGAGCGGAACCCGTGGTCTGCCACGTTGACCTGCACGGAGAGTTCACCGAACTGCAAAACGGCTCTCGCCCCTTTCAAGAGGCAAGAGCCGTTTTTGTCGGTCTTTAATTCCGTTTTATTCCATCGGCAAGCCGTTTTCATCAAAGAAAACCGGTTTGCCCGTCTTGCTGGAGCGGTAAATCGCATCGAGAATCCGCGTAACGACAATCGCCTGCTCCGGTTTCACAACAACTTCCTTGTCATGCTCAATCGCATCAAGCCACAGGCGCGCTTCGGTATCGGAAGCCTTCTCCGGCTTCGCGCCGCGGTAGGGAATGTTCGCGGAGTCAATGTCCACCGTTTCCGTCGTCCACTTATTGTACTTCACGCGGTTAATGCGCAGACCATCGCGCATATCGGCGCCTGCCTTGGTACCACAAAGCGTCGTTTTCGCTTCGATCACATCCAGCGTATTCAGCGCCCAGGCGGATTCGAGCGAGATGGCCGCGCCGTTCTGCATGACGATATAGCCAAACGCGGAATCCTCCACCGTGATTTTCTCCGGATCCCAGTCGCCCCACGTGTTGCCACATTCCTTCTGGCCGCCAAGCTTTTTGAAAACGCTGCCCACAACCAGCTTCGGCTTGTAGTTGTTCATCATCCACAGCGTGAGGTCGAGCGCATGTGTGCCGATATCGATCAGCGGACCGCCGCCCTGCTCATATTCATCGATGAAAACGCCCCAGGTCGGCACACCGCGGCGGCGTACCGCATGTGCTTTGGCGTAGTAGATCTCACCGAGCTCATCGGCCTCACAGGCGCGCTTCAAATACCAGGAGTCCGGGCGATAGCGGTTCTGGTAACCGATTGTAAGCTTCTTCCCCGTGCGCTTGGCGGCGTCCAGCATTTTCTGCGCTTCTTCGCCGTTGATTGCCATCGGCTTCTCGCACATGACATGCTTGCCGGCTTCCAGGGCATCGACGGTGATGAAGCTGTGCTCGCGGTTCGGCGTGCAGACATGCACAATGTCGATCGATTCATCCTTGAGCAATTCCTTATAATCGGTGTACACCTTTGCGCCCTCTGCGCCGAATTCCTCGCACGCCTTTTGCGCACGCTCCTCAATGATATCGCAGAACGCGACGAGCTCCGCGTTCGGCTGACGGGTCAACGAGGGCATGTGCTTGCTGTTTGCAATGCCACCGCAACCGATGATACCAATTCTGAATTTCCGTTCCATTCTTTATGCCTCCCAGCGCGGGTTCCTCCCGCAGATTTTCTGCTTTTATTGTATAACCTGTCGGTCACTTTGTCAATGGTGCAAGCCTCCACGGCACTGGATGTTGACAAGCACGCCCGGTTTGTCTATAATGGAAAAAAGCCGCTGCATGAAGCAGCGCAGGGAGGCAGAAGCCCGCCATAGCACGCAGATTCACCGACATGGACAACGGTACCAATTGTAAGCGTTATGTATACCACGAAGGTATGCGGCTTTTCGCAAGGAAAAGCTGGATACCTTTTTTATATCCGCATCCATGTCCCTGCGGCCATGCAGTCTCCCCCCTGCGCGGTACAAACGCGTTTTGAAAGAAGGAACCGCATGACGCTCAAAGATTTTTTTAACGATAATCCAAAAGCGGCGATCGCCTTTTCCGGCGGCGTCGATTCCGCCTATCTGTTATATGCCGCAAAGCACTGCGGCGCAGATGTGACGGCATATTATGTAAAGTCAGCCTTTCAGCCCCAGTTTGAGCTGGACGACGCCAAACGTCTGGCAGAGCAGCTATCCGCAAACTTGCGCGTGTTGCCGCTGGATATTCTGGCAGAGGCGGACGTGGCGGCCAACCCCGCCGACCGCTGCTACCACTGCAAGAAACGTATTTTTTCCGCCATCGCCGCGGCGGCCGCTGCAGATGGTTACACACTGTTGCTGGACGGCACAAACGCCTCAGACGATGCGGGCGACCGCCCGGGGATGCGGGCGCTTGCGGAGCTTTCCGTGCGCTCGCCGCTGCGCGCGTGCGGCTTGACCAAGGCTGAAATCCGCCGCCTTTCACGGGAGGCTGGGCTCTTTACATGGAACAAACCGGCGTATGCGTGCCTTGCGACACGCGTACCGACCGGCGAACCGCTGACGCTCAAAAAGCTCCAAAATACCGAGCACGCCGAGGACTACCTGTTTTCCCTCGGGTTCACCGATTTTCGCGTGCGGATGGCCGGCACTGCCGCCAAACTGCAGCTTCCGGAAAACCAGATGCCCAAGCTTCTGGCGCACCGGGCGGAAATTCTGAACGAACTGAAAAAAACATACAGCGCCGTTGTGCTGGATCTGGAGGTACGAACATGAACAATGAAATCAAGCACATTCTGGAGGCCGTCCGGCGCGGAGAAATGGATGTGGACGATGCGCTGCTGCACATCAAGACCGAACCCTTTGAAGACATCGGTTACGCCAAGGTGGATCTGCACCGAAAGGTCCGCCAGGGTGCCGCGGAGGTGATTTACGGCGCGGGTAAAACGCCGGAGCAAATGATCGGCATCGCGGAAACGATGAAGCAGAACGGGCAGAACACGATTCTCATCACGCGTCTTTCACCGGAAGCTGCCGAGGCCGTGCAGAAGGCGCATGACCTGCACTACCACAAGATTGCCCGCGTCGGTATCATCGGCGAAATGCCGGCGAAAACCGGAAACGGCAAAATTGTCGTCGCCACCGGCGGGACAAGCGACATCCCGGTTTCGGAGGAGGCAGCGCTGACCGCCGAGGTGCTCGGCAACGAAGTTGTCCGGTTGTACGACGTCGGCGTGGCCGGTCTACACAGGCTCCTCGCACATAAGGAAACCATCATGACGGCGAACGTCATCATCGCCATTGCCGGCATGGAGGGCGCGCTCGCGAGTGTCATTGGCGGACTGGCAGATTGCCCGGTCATTGCCGTGCCAACCAGCGTCGGCTACGGCGCATCGTTCGGCGGCGTTTCGGCGCTGCTCTCCATGTTGAATTCCTGTGCGAGCGGTGTCTCCGTCGTCAACATCGACAACGGTTTCGGCGCCGGCTATCTGGCCAGCATGATCAACCACATGGACACGCGTAAAACCGATTGAAGAAAGGAACTTTTCTATGAAAACCCTCTATCTCGACTGCGGTATGGGCGCTGCCGGCGATATGCTGGCCGCGGCACTTCTGGAGCTGCTGCCCGAACCGCAGGCATTTCTCGATTCGCTGAATGCGCTCGGTATCCCGGGCGTACATTTCCAGGCAGAGCCTTCTGTGAAATGCGGCATTACCGGCACGCATATGGCCGTCACCGTTGACGGTGCGGAAGAGGAAAGTCTGGATCACCACGAGCATCCGCACGGCCACGAGCATCTGCACGACCACGAGCATCTGCACGACCACGAGCATCCGCACGACCACGAACATTCACATGGTCATCACCATCACAGCGGAATGCACGACATCGAACATATTGTGCGCGACCATCTGCCCCTGCCGCAACCCGTACAGGACGACATTCTGGCTGTTTACGGCCTGATCGCGGAAGCGGAAAGCCGCGCACACGGCGTGCCGGTTTCTCAGATCCACTTTCATGAGGTCGGCACCATGGACGCTGTCGCTGACGTCACCGCAGTCTGCCTGTTGATGCGCGAGCTGGCGCCCGACGAAGTGGTCGTTTCGCCCGTGCACGTTGGCAGTGGGCAGGTACATTGCGCGCATGGCATTCTGCCTGTTCCCGCACCGGCGACAGCTTATATTCTCCGCGATGTACCGATCTACGGTGGCAGCGTGCGCGGCGAGCTCTGCACGCCGACCGGCGCGGCGCTACTCAAACATTTTGCCACACGCTTTGGCCCGATGCCGGCAATGCGCACCGAGGCCATCGGCTACGGTATGGGCAAAAAAGACTTTGAGGCCGCGAACTGCGTCCGCGCCATGCTCGGCGAAACGGAGCGTCACGGCGACACGGTTGTCGAGCTTTCCTGCAACCTCGATGACATGACGGCGGAAGCGATCGGCTTTGCCATGGAACGCCTGTTTGAAGGCGGCGCATTGGAGGTCTACACTGTACCGGCCACCATGAAAAAATCGCGCCCCGGGGTCGTGCTGACCGTCCTGTGCCGGGAGACAGACAAGGACGCGGTTGTTTCCCTGCTGTTCCGCCACACCACGACAATCGGCGTGCGTGAAGCCATTTGCCGCCGCTATGTGCTCGATCGCCGTCTCGAAACGGCCGAAACGTCTTGCGGCCCGGTGCGCCGCAAGATTTCCACCGGCTACGGTGTGACGCGTGAAAAATATGAGTACGAGGACCTCGCCCGGATTGCTCGCGAAAAGGGCGTCAGCCTGCGCGAAGCGGAAGCGCTTGTGCACAACAACTGATTTAAAACGCAAAACCGTTCGAAGCGACCTGCCGTGGGCTTCGAACGGTTTTTTTGTTTATCCCTGCGGCTTGCGCTCCGACAGGGCCTGCTGCGCGCGGTATTCTGTAAAATTGAAGCGAAGGAAGTTGTCTTCCGGCTCCCGCTGCGCATACGAATCGAGGAACCGTCGCGCATTGGAGCGCGTCACATATTGGACATTCGGATCACTCTCCAACAGTACCGCATCGGATACAGCGCTGGCGCCAAGCTGGTTGAAATAATTCTCGTCCAGCATCCAATCCGCACCGGCGCGTACACGGCTTGTGTTAAACCCCGAAACCAGCGCCGGCGCATTGGAAAACGCGAGCGCGCCAAACATGACGAGGCAAACCGCGAGTGCAGCCGCCACAAACGGCAGGCGGCGCCAGACCATGCGGGCAAGAAGCAGAAGGAACACGAGCGCAACCGCCAGCATGAACCAAAGCGTATAGACGCGGGAGAGCGTCAGACCGAATGCCTCCACATACAGCAGCATTTTGGAAACGGCCGTCGCGGTGAGCACCAGGGACGATACGCAGAACAGCGCGATGCAGATGCGCAGCCACACGGCTTTTGCGCTACGCTTTGCAAAGAGCCAGAGCAGATACACAAAGCCGCCGTTCAACACGATCACGGCACACAGCTCAAAAAATCCGCGCCGCGCATACTCGGCGTGGCTGTAGGATGCCGGGAGCACACCGGCAAACGCCGATGTAAAATAGGAAAACTGCGCGATAAAGAACAGCAGATACACGAGCAGCAGTGGAACGGCTGCGGCCAAAGCGACGGTGCCGGGCAAAAAGCGGGCACGCGCGCGGACACGACAGCAGCTTTCCGCATTCATCCCGGCACAAGCGCCACGCTCGCCGGACATCCACAAGCCGAAGATGTACATGGCCACGGGAATCGCCAACAGAATATAAATCAGCTGTTCGGCAAATTCGAAGCCCGAAAGCTGAACGGTGAAAAGGCCGTCCAGAATGGCCCGGAAATTCTGGTCAAATGACAGCAGCGAAACGGCAATCGCCGTGGGGATTACGGAAAGCAGAAGCCCCAGCAGCACGAAACCAATCCGGCGCAGCGTCTTACTCTTTCCGGTTGCACCGGCCGGCGCAGTGAACAACGCCGGGAACAAGGCGCCAAACGACGCAAACGGCGCAGCAAAAAATGCCTTGATCAGATCGAAATCAAAGAACCGACCGGGAAAACGTTCGATGCGCGTATCCATTGTCTTGTAAACGCCGTATGTGTAGGCGAGCTGGCAGAACACCGCCGTGCAGAATGTGAGCATATCGCTCGGAATCCAGAGAAACACCAGCGCAAACGCGCCCGTCAGCACGCCTGAGACGACGGCCGCCGCATTGGGCCGAATTTTGCAGCGCGCCATGTAAACAGCTGAAACCGCGAGCAGCAGCCACACAAACAGCGTGCGGCCGAGACCGGACACGGAAAACAGGAACATCCGAACATAAAAGTAGGCGAGGAGCAGCACGGTTATGGCCAGCAGCTTTTGTAGGCCGGTATACCGCCGTTTCGGCGGCAGCACCGGCGTATACGGTGCTGCCTGCACTTGCCCGCCTTGTGGTTGTACATATGGTTGCCCAATACTCATGTTAATTCTCTCCTTTCTCATCGTGAAACTCCAGAATATCCTCCACGCGGCAATCGAGCGCACGGCAAATCGCATCGAGCGTGGAAAAGCGGATGGCTTTTGCCTTGTTGTTTTTGAGGATGGACAGATTGGCCAGCGTGATACCCACGCGCTCGGAAAGCTCGTTCAACGACATCTTCCGCCGCGCCATCATCACATCCAAGTTTACTACGATCACGGCACGTCCTCCTATATGGTAAAAGCGTTTTCGGCTTTAACCTCCGCCGCCTTCGCGATCACATTTTTCACGACACGCAGGATCACGCCCATAAAGAGCGCCGCAAAAGCAATGACGACGGCAAACCGCAGATAAAACGCGACCGCCACAAAAACAACGCATTCCGCAAAACAGCAATACGAAACCAGCCGGAGGTCGCGCACGGCCTTTTCCGTGAAAATTTCTTCACGGCGCACCTTGCGCAGCAGCGCAAGCAGGCTGAAAGCCGCCACATAGGCGGGCACAAGCGCCAGATACAACAGGACCGTAATGGCCGTGCGGTCCAGCGCCGTCCGCGCTGTGATCGTGAGATACCACCCGACCAGGGAGGGCAGCGTACAGGTCAGCACGACGAGCAGTACGAGTGCGAGCGCCGTAAAAATCAGGGAAAGCACGGTGGACGCCTTTTCGGGTATTCGAAACATGGAATCGCCTCTTCTCTTTGTCTTTGCCGATAGCATACCATTTACGCACTCGTTTGTCAATATATTTTTATTGTTTTTCGATAATTTTATTTTGAATAACAGAAAAATGATATAAAAGAAGCAGGGCCTCCTCCCTGTTCGGCGGGAGTGAGCCCTGCTTGACGGTATGGCATTCTGGCGCTTACGTGCATACGGCCTGTTTGCGGCGCAGCCAGCGCACGGTATCGCGCAGCGTATCACGCAGATCGCGCGGTCGATACCCCAGCTCCGCCGTCGCCTTGTCGTGTGAAAACCGGTCGTTGCTTTTGAGCGTATAGAGCGAATAGGCCGTATACAGCGGACGACGGCCGCGCAGGCGGGCAATCCACTGCAAAAGCGGCGCGGCGGCGCGCGCCAAGCCGATCGGCAGCACAGGCAGCCGGCGCCCACCCGCTTCCTTGCGCACAATATCCAGCAGCTCCTTAATCTCATAGTGCCGGTTGGACAAAATATAGCATGCGCCGCGCGTGCCGCGTTCCAACGCGAGCAGGCAGCCGCGCGCCACATCGCGCACATCCACGAAGTCGTAGCCACCGCGCACGCAGGCCGGCAGCGCGCCGCGCAGATAGTCGCTCACAAGCTGCACAAGGTGGTTTCCGGTGCTGTCGAACGGCCCAATGATCCCGGACGGCTGCACCACCACGGCGTCCAGCCCATCCTGTACCGCATCAAGAACGGCCTGCGTCGCCGCCGCCTTCGTTTTGGCATAGCTGCCCTCCACACGTTCCGGCGAAAACGATCCGACCTCCTTGAGAACCGCCGGCCGCTTTTCCTCTGGAATGGCGTGCACAGAGCTGACATATACCAGCCGCCGCACACCATATTCCTGGCAAAGCGCAAGCACATTTTTCGTCCCGTTGACGTTGACGTCATACAGTTTGGCAAAATCTCCATCCGCGATGTCAATCAGCCCGGCCGTATGGAAGACGACAAGCTGCGCGTCCTCTTCCGGCGCAAAAAGCGGGCGCAGGGAATCGCTGTCGCACACATCGCCCCTATAATACTGCACATGCGCAAGCGCAACCGGATTTTCACCGGCAAGCACAAGCCCGCGCACCGTTTCGCCGCGCTTGGAAAGCATACGCGCCAGTGTGCCGCCGAGATGGCCGTTTGCACCTGTAACGATATAAATGGTCTTCATACAATCGCCGCCCTTCCCCAGCATGCGTATCAAAATCAAACACGGTGTTGAATTTTCTTTCCATTTGTATTATAATGAATCCACACCAGAAAACGCAAGCAACACATTTTTCCAAGGCTGGCACTTAACCGACACATCCGACAGACGGCGTTTAGTTTGTACGGCTATTCACAAATCGTTTTCAGAAAGGCGGTCTGCATGAAGAAATACGATCATCGAACCCGCGTCACGAAAATGCTGATTCGCAAAGCACTGACCGATTTGCTACAGCAAAAACCGATTCAGAGTATTACCGTCAAGGCGCTCTGCGATAAAGCGGGTATCAATCGCGGCACATTCTACGCCCATTACACCGATATTTACGACCTGTTGCATCAGGTGGAAACCGAGATGATGCGGGATCTGGAAACAGCGCTTAAGCCACTGCTGGAGCTGGACACAGCGGATTCTACACACCTGCGCATTACGACGGAAATATTCCGTTGCCTGCGCGACAATGCCGACATGTGCACCGTCACGCTCGGGCCCTATGGGGACAAAGGGTTTGCGCAGCGCCTTTTGCAAATTGGTCGGGAAAAATGTATGGAAACCTATACGCGCTGTTTTCCGGAAGCCACACCGAAACAAATTGAGCTGTATTTCGCTTTTATGAGTGCCGGCAGCATTGGCCTGCTCGAAACCTGGCTCGCCGAGGGGATGTCCACCCCTGTGGAAGAAATGGCCAAAACCGCGGAAGCACTGATGACGCAGGGCATCGGCTTCCTGAGCACAAAAAAATAGAAGCCGGCGGAAAATTCTTCTTGCTTTTTTGCCCGTTTTGTATTAGAATAGATTTTGCAATTGAATTGCGGGCGTAGTTCAATGGCAGAACGTCAGCTTCCCAAGCTGAACACGAGGGTTCGATTCCCTTCGCCCGCTCCAGTCGAGAGCCTCGACACGCAAACCGCGTGTCGGGCTTTCTTTTTGACTATGGCTTTGTCCCCGCGCTGAAAGCGGGCATCTTTTTGTAGCGAAAACCCAACCGAGAGTCTCGACGCGCAAGTTCCGTTCGGGACTTTGCCATTTGCGGCCAATCTGCTCGCGCTTCTCTCCATCACTTGTATATAGGGCTTTCATGCTTGAATCCTACAGGTGCGGAAGTGCGAAGCCAGACACGTCTCTCGCTTTTATGGGATAATTTCGATCCATTTTATCCTTGCGCTTTTTCCCCGATCGGCTATAATAGAGTTGTACAATATGGAAATTACGCGACTGAATATGACTGAATATAGAGGAAGGAGAAAAACCATGCAGTATGCCATTGTTTTTTCCAGCCAGACCGGAAACACCGCAAAATTGGCCCAACGCATCCAGCGCATCCTCCCCCCTGAAAAATTGATCTACTACGGAGCGCCTGCTGCCGAAGCCGTGCAGGCAGACCTGCTCTTCGTCGGTTCCTGGACGGACAAGGGCACGTGCAGCCCGGAAATCACTGAGTTTCTCAAGGGACTGGAAAACAAGCGCGTCTACCTTTTTGGTACAGCCGGCTTTGGCGGCTCTTCCGCTTATTTTTCCCAGATCGGAAACCGGATGGCGCAGAATTTACCTTCGGGCAATATTCTGCTCGGGTATTATCTGTGCCAGGGAAAAATGCCCCCGTCGGTACGGACCCGGTATGAGGCCATGGCGCAAACGGACCCTCAAAAGGCAAAGCCGATGCTGGAAAACTTTGACCGTGCCCTTTCCCACCCAAATGAAGCGGATTTAGACGCATTGGAAAAGGCCGTTTTCGATATGCTGGGAAAAGCATGACCGCTTGAATGGGCGGTTTGGATTTTTTCAGTTCATCTTCAAAACCGTTTTCTATTCGGAAACGAAACCGTATGCGCGCCAGCGGATGGACGCGGTGATTGGTTGCCGCTCCATCCGCTTACTCTTTCTTTCCGGCTTTCCTGAAAAAATAAAAACTGCGGAATCCACATCTTGTCTTTGCGCAAATTTTGTGTTACACTAACCAAAGATAGCGCAAAAGGAGTCTTTTTCCATGCATACCATTCCCGTCCGTTTCGGCGGCAACGGCGGTAACGTCAGCCCCATGGTATACGGACAATTCATCGAACATCTTTTAAACTGCATTGACGGTGGCATTTACGATCCCCAGAGTCCCTTTGCCGACGCAGCCGGTATCCGGACGGACGTCCTCGAGCTGGCCAGCGCACTGAAACCGCCGATTCTCCGTTTTCCCGGCGGCACGGTGATGTGCCTCTACCACTGGGAGGATGCCGTCGGCCCACTGGAAACGCGAAAGCGTCGGCGCAACATCATCTGGGGCGGCGAGATCGAGCCGGGTTTTGGCACAGCTGAATTCGTCGCCTATTGCCGCAGGCTCGGTGCAGAACCGATGATCTGCGTCAATATGGCTTCGGGAACGCCGGAAGAAGCCGGAAACTGGGTGGAATATTGCAACGGTACCGGCAACAGCTATTACGCCGCTCTGCGCCGTGCACACGGATATGCGGAACCTTTTCAGGTGAAATACTGGTGCATCGGCAACGAATGCTACGCGGAACCGGACATCGGCACGCAAAACGACGTGAACGTCTATATCCGCGACGCGCGGGAATTCATCAAATTCATGAAGCTGAACGATCCGAGCATCAAAACCGTTCTGGTTGGCTGTGATGACATGGCCTGGAACCGCGCCGTGCTCGACGCGCTCCATCCGATGGCCGATTACCTTTCCTACCACCACTATTCTGCGGAGGCCGGTCACGGACTTTACGGGCCGTTTGCCGGTGAGAAAAATCTTGTCTCCGCGCTCCGCTCGCTTTCCGACCTGCTGGACGAATACCCGGAAACCGTGACGGATTTCAGCCCCTGGTATCGTTTCCCGCCGCGCGCAGGTAAAATTCGGTTGGCCATCGACGAATGGAACATCTGGAACGCAAACGACAGCAAAACCTATGGACTGGATGCCGTCTACTCCTGGCGCGACGCCATCTGGGTAGCCAGCGCGTTGAACGATTTGCTCGCCTGCGAGGCCGTAGAAATTGCCAACATGGCGCAGATGGTCAATGTGATTGCACCGATTCTTGCCGACGCAAACGGTGCGTACTACCAGACCATTGCCTACCCGCTGCTGCAATATCGCCGCGACATGCTCGGGCAGCGCGTAACGCTGGATTACGATTCCCCGGTTCTGGAAACCGAGGTTGGTACGATCGATGCGCTGAACCTGCTTGCCCTTCGCCAGCCTGACGGTCACTTGCATCTCGCCGCCGTAAATCGGGACTTCGAAAACGCATACACGCTGGATCTGGGCGACGGCGCCGATGTCTCCGTGACACGTCTCTCCGCACCGGCGCGGGCCGTTTGCCGGGCTGATCGCAATTGCGTGCGCACCGAGACGCTGACGCTTCCTCGCCGCGCCGTAGAGCTTGCACCGGGTGCCGTCCACTTTATTTTTTTGTAACATCCCTTAATTTTCTCTTAAATCTTCACGTACTTTTCACTTAATTCGGATATACTGGTACTAGAATTTTTACCGAAGGAGAACAATTATGCCGGAACGACACCGCACCCATCCCCCCCTCCATCAGGCGGAAACCCTTTATTCTGCCGCTCATATTGTTTACTGTGATCGGATTTGCCGCGGGCATGACCGTCAGCGCTCTGTCCGCGTCTACAGAGAATAAGTCGGATACCGTCTCAGCTGTTTCGGATGTATCGGCCGTCGATACCGCGACCACCCCGGAAAGCGCCGCTTTTGAAAGCTCTGCGGCCTCCGACAATCAGGAAGCCGATTCGGTCGCCGGACGCAACACAACAAGCATGCCCCGCACACCCACGCTGCAAACGACAGACGCCTTGACGGAGATTCGGGTCGAAAGGCAGCTCAAGCGTCTTTCAGACTACTTTACCGACGGTTCCTACTGGAACCACTACGACATCGACACCACTGGTATGTCGGATTTGGAAATCGCCACGTGCGTTACGGATACGCCCTGCGCGCACAGCGTGAATGGCTATACCTACTGCAATGTGTACAACGGTGCGATGGCGACGGTTTTTCCGCAGTATGACTATGACACACAGTGCCTCGGCTACGCTTCGCTTATCAGCGATCTGCTTTTCGGCACGGACGCACCGGTCACGGAGTTCTACGATTTCGATTCTCTGCGCATCGGCGATCACATCCGCCTTGTAAACAACGAGCACTCGATGATCGTCACCGACATTGACTGGGATACGGACACCATCACGGTTACGGAAGCCAATGCCGATTACGAAAACTGTGCAATCTCTTGGGGCCGGACCATCACACGGGACGAGCTCTATAGTATGGAAAGCGACGTGCGCTTCTACACGCGCTACAGCTAATGTTGAAAGGCATTTTTCCCCTTCAAAACAGACAAAAAAACGCCCGCTGGTTTTCCAGCGGGCGTTTCTCTATATGCATATGCAGCAATTAACCGATGATGCGCTTCATGCACTCCATGTACTTGTCTCGCGTCTTTTCGACGATCTCCGCCGGCAGTTCCGGCGGCGGCGTGACGCCGTCGAGCTTGTTCTCGATCAGCCAGTCACGGGCAAACTGTTTGTCAAAGCTCTTCGGAGACGTGCCGACTGCATAGTCAGCCGCATCCCAGAAACGGCTGGAGTCCGGCGTGAAGACCTCATCCGCAAGCACGAGTTTTCCTTCCTCATCGAGGCCGAACTCAAGCTTCGTATCGGCGATGATGATTCCCTTTTCCGCCGCGTAGGAGCAGCAGCGGTCAAACAGCTTGAGGCAGACGTCCTCAATCTGGTTTGCAAGCGCCTCACCGATATCCGCCTTCATCTCCTCAATGGAAATGTTGATGTCATGGCCCTCGGCACTCTTCGTAGACGGCGTGAGGATCGGCTTCGCGAGCTTCTGCGCAAGCTGGTAATCGCCTTCGATCTTCTGGCCGCAGAACGGCTCGCCGGCCTTGTACGACTTCCACATGCTGCCAAACATGTAGCCGCGGATGATGAACTCATACGGCAGCATCTTCAGCTTCTTGACGAGAATCGTGCGCCCTTCGAATTCGGGTTTCTGGAATTCTTCCGGCATATCCTTGAGATTTTCGGAAATCATGTGGTTCGGGACGATGTCCTTCGTCAGATTGAACCAGAAAGACGAAAGCTTATTGAGGACAATGCCCTTCTGGGGCACCGGCGTCGGCAGGATCACGTCGAACGCGGAAATGCGATCGGTCGTGACGACGGCAAGCTCCCGGTCAGAGATTTCATACACTTCGCGGACCTTTCCCTGAATAATCTTTTTCATTTGATTCACCATTCCTTATTGTCTGGCTCCGGGCCGGCGCGCCGGCAGCAGCCGCCCGGCACAGCGCCCGGATACCGTTTTGCCCTAACAAAGCGCCCGCGGATTTTACGCCGCGGGCACCAAGCTTATTTAATCATGTTGGCAACTTCGCTCGCAAAGTCGTCGTTTCTCTTCTCCAGACCTTCGCCCTTCTCGAAGCGCACGAATTCTGCAACCTTCATCGTGCCGCCGGCCTTCTTGGCCTCTTCCGCGATATACTGCTCAACAGAAACATCGCCGTTCTTGACGAACGCCTGCTGCATGAGGCAGTTGTTCTCGTAGAATTTGCCGATTCTGCCGGTCACCATCTTTTCGATGATGTTCTGCGGCTTCTTCGCGTTCTTCGGGTCGTTCTGGATCTGCGCAATCAGGATTTCCTTTTCCTTCTCAAGCGCCTCCGCCGGAACGGTGGTCTTATCGAGGTAAAGCGGATTGAGCGCCGCGATCTGCATCGCAACGTCCTTGCCGCACTCGTTCAACACTTCAGCCGGGACATTCTCGGTCTCGAAGCGAACCAGAACGCCGATTCTGCCGCCGCCATGGACATACGCAACGCAGTCGCCCTCATAGCGGACAAAACGGCGGATCTTGATGTTCTCGCCAATGGTGAGGATCTTGTCCTTCAGCATCGCGTCCACCGTCATGTCGGAGCCGTGCGCCTTGCAGGCGAGGAGCGCTTCGACATCCGCCGGATTCTCGTCGATCACAGTATCTGCACACGTTTCCACAAACTCGGTGAAGCTTGCGTTCTTCGCCACGAAGTCCGTCTCCGCGTTGACTTCAATCACAACGCCAACCTTGCCGCAGTCGGAAACCTTTGCGAATGCAACACCTTCAGCGGCAATTCTGCTCGCCTTCTTCACGGAAGCCGCAAGGCCCTTCTCACGAAGGATCTCGGTAGCCTTTTCCATATCGCCGTTCGCGTCCGTCAGCGCCTTCTTGCAATCCATCATACCGCAGCCGGTCTTTGCTCTGAGCGTCGCGACGTCTTTTGCTGTAAAGCTCATTGTAGTTTCTCCTTCCAATTGTTTTCGTATTGAAAGATCTATTATTCCTCGGTTTCAGCCTTTTCTTCGGCTTCCTGCGCGGCAGCGCCCATCTGGCCCTCGCGGCCCTCGATGATCGCGTTCGCCATTGCGCCGGCAATCAGACGAACCGCACGGATGGCGTCGTCATTGCCCGGAATCACATAGTCAATCTCGTCCGGATCGCAGTTCGTATCGACAATGGCAACGATCGGAATACCGAGCTTCTTTGCTTCGGAAACCGCAATTCTTTCCTTTCTCGGATCAACAATGAAGAGCGCGCCCGGGAAATCCTTCATCTCCTTGATGCCGCCGAGGAACTTTTCCAGCTTTTCGATCTCAAGCTCGAGCTTGATGACTTCCTTCTTCGGGAGCAGATCGAACGTACCGTCTTCCTGCATACGGCGCAGCTGCGCCAGTCTCTGGATTCTGCGGCGGATCGTCGTAAAGTTGGTGAGCATACCGCCGAGCCAACGTGCGTTGACATAATACGCACCGGCACGCATTGCCTCTTCCTTCACGGACTCCTGCGCCTGCTTCTTCGTGCCGACAAAGAGCACGTTCTTGCCGTCCATTGCCAGATCACGCACAAAGTTGTACGCTTCCTCGAGCTTCTTGACGGTCTTCTGCAGGTCGATGATGTAGATGCCGTTTCTCTCCGTGAAGATGTACTGCGCCATCTTCGGGTTCCATCTTCTGGTCTGGTGGCCGAAGTGAACACCGGCTTCCAGAAGCTGCTTCATAGATACTACTGCCATTTTGAAAATACCTCCTTGGTTTTTCCTCCGCCGAGCCTGTATTTTCGGAAAAAACCGCCTGCGCGGCACCGTTCCGAGGGCTTCGGCGTGCGTTTTTGCTTGCAGACTCTGCAAATCGCTGAACCATTATAGCACATCCGATTCGCCAAAGCAAGCCTTTTTTGCTTATTTTTTGCGCTTTCACGCCTGTCGGCACGCGCTTTCCTGCGCGCTCATCCGGTTTCGAAGAAATTTGCGAGAAAACCGTGCTTTGGGGCGCGCTTCGGCGCGGCATAATCCACGAGCACGGCGTCCTCGCCGATCGTCGCGATCTGGCTCCATGGGATCACGCAGTCCGCCTCATGGCCGAACAGTCCGAAAAAACGCGGCCTGCCGTACACAACGATTGCTGCAAGAGAAGCGCTCTCCGTATCGATTTCAATATCTCCAAGATACCCCAGCCGCGTGCCGTCGCGCACGCTGATCACCTCGCGGCTGCGCATATCCCCGATCCTGGTCAGCATACCATCGCCCCCGTTCCGATTTTCATGAAATTCGGCCTTACATAAAGTATTGTATGCGCACAATGGGGCGCATTATGCGGTGCAATTTTCTTCCGGCGGATTAATCGTCCATTTTCCGGTGCATACTACTTTCGGACATTTTGGTTTGGAGGTTGATCGTATGTATGCGTACGCACAAAGCAAGGTTGAAATCTGCGGCGTGAACACCGCAAAGCTGCAAACCCTCAAAAACGACGAGATGCGCGAGCTGCTCAATCGCAGCCGCCACGGCGACAAGGCCGCGCGCGACAAACTCATTTACGGGAATCTGCGCCTGGTGCTCAGCGTGATCCAGCGCTTCACCAGCCGGGGGGAAAATCCGGACGATCTGTTTCAGGTCGGCTGCATCGGCCTGATCAAGGCCATCGACAATTTCGATCCAAGCCACGAGGTCATGTTTTCCACCTACGGTGTGCCGATGATTTCCGGCGAAGTGAAGCGCTTTTTGCGCGACAACAATGCTGTGCGGGTCAGCCGCTCCATGCGCGACATCGCCTACCGCGCCATGCAGGTGAAGGAACAGATCACAAACGAAAAAGGCCGCGAACCGAACATTACCGAAATCGCGGAGGCGCTCGATCTGCCGCCCGAGGATGTCGTGATCGCGCTGGAGGCCATCGTGGAACCCGTTTCCCTTTATGAGCCGGTTTTTTCCGACGGTGGCGACACCATCTATATTATGGACCAGATTAAGGGCGGCACGACGGACGGCGACTGGCTCGAGGAAATCGCCATACGGGAAGCCATCCGCGAGCTGAACCCGCGTGAGAAAAAGATCCTTTCCATGCGCTTCATCGACGGCAAGACCCAGACGGAGGTCGCGGCGGAAATCGGGATTTCCCAGGCACAGGTTTCCCGGCTTGAAAAAGGCGCAATGAGCAAAATTAAGAGCGAACTGTAAGCCGGCGCGGCCGGTGCATGCGAAGGGGACGGTCTGTCAAAGACCGCCCCCTTTATGCGTTCTCAAGCGCCTTTTTCAAATCGCGCAAATACAAGGCCTGCTGCCGTTTCAAATATGGCCCGACAAACGGACGCATCCAAAATTTTTTGACTGTCACCCGCTCCGTAAACGCAATGCGGCTTCCGCCGTCTCGCGCTTCAAAAACACCCGTCCAATCTCCGGACAAATTGTCGTTTTCCAGATGGAGCGCCCAATAGCGGCACGGCGTCGCTTCCGTGATGGTAAACCGCGTGGCATACCCGCTTTTCGTATACTCGGTGAATCCATCTTCGCCACAAAGCACGACGCGCTGCAAATCGCTGCGCCAATTGCACCGCCCACAGTCCGTCACAACGCGCCACACGGTTTCGACCGGATAGGGGAGCAGCGCTTCGATACTAGAAACTGCCATTGGTCAGGACCTCCCGCATTTGCTCTTCGAGCCGCGCAGGCGCCCCATCGTATGTCAAGCTGCCCTGTGCCGCCTTTTCACTGCCGCCGCCCTTTGCACCGAAAGCCGTGCGCAGCGCCCCCGCGACTTTGCGGCAATCTTCCGGGCAGTGTTCGCCCGCCATACAGACGTAGCGCCAACGGCCGCCCTCTGTGCAGAGCAGCAGAGCGAGCACGTCGTCTGCGCGGCACAGCGCCTCCGCCGCCGCACGGCAAACGTCGAACCCGGCGGGCAGGACAGCGGTAATCCGCCGCCCATCCGACGAAGCGGTACTTTCCGCGAGAAGCTTTTCCGCATAGAGCGCCGCCAGCTGCGCGCCCTGTTGCCGCAACTCCGCCTGCAACGCCGCAAGCTGCGCTTCTTTGCGGCATACCGCATCGAATACGCCGTCGGGCTTTGCGGAAAGCTGGGCCGCCGTGCGGCGCAGCTCGCTGTTTTCGTCCGCAAACCACCGCAGAGCCAAAGCGCCGCAGACAAACACGACGCGGCACCCCTGCTTATAGCGCGCATGCTCGAGCACCTTGATCAGCCCGACCGGCGCCGTATGCGTAAAATGCGTGCCACAGCAGGTGCACATCTCCCCACCCTCCATCTCGACAATGCGCACCGCGCCCGTGAGACGCTCATTTTTCTTGCGCAGCGGCATCGCCTGCATGGCGGATGCATCTACCGTATAGACGCGCACCGCACGGTCCGACCAGACAAGTTCGTTCGCATACGCCTCGCCTTCAGCGATCTGCGCATCGGTCAGCATACGGTCCAGATCAATCGTGACCTGCGTCTCCGACATATGAAACCCGATGTTTTCGGCGCCGAATAACTGCCGATAGGCAAACGAGAGCAGGTGCTCGCCGGTGTGCTGCTGCGTATGCAGGCGACGCGTTTGTGCATCCACTTCGATCTGCACCACATCGCCCGGCACAAACTGCTTTTCCACCTGATGCAGCACCGTGCCGTTTTCCTCCCGGCAATGCAGGATGCGCGCGCCGTTCATCGTGCCCGTGTCGCTGCGCTGTCCGCCGCCCTCCGGAAAGAGCGGCGTGCGGTCGGTCTCCACGTCGAAGTTGCCGTCCGCACGGAGCGAGCAGGCCAAAACGGTCGCTGTACAGGCCAGCGTTTCCATCGATTCCAGATACAGCTTTTGACAGCCCATGGCATTCCCTCCACCGCGCGGCTGACCGGAAGGTCCCCACGCGTCTGCATAGATATTGGAAAAATCCTCTGATTTCTCAAAGGATGCAAAACATGGAAAATGCGCAGGGTTGCCCTGCGCATTGCCATTTGCCCGGCTCAGCGG
>DBPP01000034.1:16516-19159 GCA_002305575.1 Ruminococcaceae bacterium UBA1417 | reverse complement strand
CGAGCAGATCAACCAGAAGGGTGTCGGCAACGGCATCTCGATCATCCTGTTCGCGGGCATCGTGGCCCCCCTGCCGGTCACGGCCGGTCAGGTCTGGTCCTACTTCTCCGCAGCGCTCCAGTCTCCGGAAAGCTACAGCCAGTACTTCATTTTCGCTCCGCTCTTCGTTATCCTGTTCCTTGCGGTCATCTGGGTCATCGTTTTCATGAACGATTCCGAGCGCCGCATTCCGGTGCAGTATGCAAAGAAGATCGTGGGCCGGAAGGTATACGGCGGCCAGAGCACGTTCCTCCCGATCAAGGTTACGATGAGCGGTGTTATGCCGGTCATCTTCGCTTCGGCGATCCTCTCCATCCCGAGCACGATTCAGATGTTTGTGCCCGAGCAGACGGGCTTCTGGAAGGGCTTCTTTGATGCCTTCTCCGCTTCCGGCTGGCTCTACAGCATTCTCTATCTGCTGCTCATCATCATGTTTGCGTACTTCTACATGACGATTCAGTACAATCCGATCGAGATGGCGAACAACCTCCGCACGAACAACGGCACGATTCCGGGCATCCGTCCGGGCCGCCCGACAGCGGAGTTTATCAGCAAAATCCTTTCCAAAGTTACACTCATTGGCGCAATCTTCCTGGCGGTCGTTGCCATTCTGCCGATTATCTACGGCAACGTGACGAACATGCACGGCCTCTCGATGGGCGGCACGTCGGTGATCATTATGGTCGGCGTCGCGCTTGAGACGGTCAAGCAGATTGAATCGCAGATGATGATGCGTCATTACAAGGGCTTCCTCGACTGAGGGAAAGCAGACGAGAAACACATGTGACGAAAGGAGTCATGAAAATGAAGCTGATTCTTTTGGGCGCCCCCGGCGCCGGCAAAGGCACACAGGCAGAGGTAATCTGCAAGCATCTCGGAATACCCGCGATTTCCACGGGCAATATTCTGAGAGAAGCGCTGAAAAGCGGCACGGAAATGGGTCTGAAGGCGAAAACGTACATGGACGCCGGCCAGCTCGTTCCGGATGAGGTCGTCATCGGCATCATCAAGGACAGACTGGCGCAGGACGACTGCAAAAACGGCTTCATCCTCGACGGTTTCCCGAGAACCATTCCGCAGGCCGAGGCTCTGGACGCTTCCGGCATCATCATCGACCGGGTCATCGACATCGAGGTGCCCGACGAGAAGATCGTGGCGAGAATGTCCGGACGCCGTGTCTGCGAGAAGTGCGGCTCCTCCTATCACCTGCTTTATAAAAAGCCGGAGAAGGAAGGCATCTGCACAAACTGCGGCGGCACCCTTGTTCAGCGCAAGGATGACCATCCGGATACCGTGAAAGACCGTCTGCGTGTTTATCACGAACAGACTGAGCCCCTCAAGGACTACTACGAGAAGCAGGGCAAGCTGAAGATCGTGGAAGGCCAGGAGGAAGTTGCGGATACCACCGCACTGACGCTCAAGGCATTAGAGGCGTAAGCATGATCAACCTGAAAACAACCCGTGAGCTCCGCTGCATGCGCGACGCGGGAAAAATTTCACAGGAGGCATTGCTGAAAGCCGGCGAGGCGGTCCGGCCGGGCATTTCCACGCTCGAGCTGGACGCGATCGTCCGTAAGACCATTGAGAAAGCCGGGGCAACCCCGAGCTTTCTCGGCTACGGCGATTTTCCGGCAAGCGCCTGTATATCGGTAAACCATGTGGTGATCCACGGCATACCGTCTGCAAAGCAGATTCTGAAGCCGGGCGACATCGTTTCGCTCGACGTAGGCGCCTACTACGAGGGCTTCCACGGCGACAACGCGTGGACCTTCCCCTGCGGGGAGATCTCGATGGAAGCGCAGAAGCTGCTGGACGCGACGCGCGAGAGCCTGTTCCTTGCCATAGAAAAGGCACGCCCCGGCAATCGGCTCGGGGATATCGGCTCCACGGTGCAGCAGTATGTCGAAGCTCGCAATTACTCGGTGGTACGGGAATTTGTCGGCCACGGCGTAGGTGCGAAGCTGCATGAAGATCCAAGTGTTCCAAATTACGGCACACCCGGCAGAGGTGTGCGCCTGTTACCGGGCATGACAATCGCGATAGAACCGATGGTCAACGCCGGCGGCCCGGGGGTAAAAATCCTCGATGACGGCTGGACTACGGTGACGCGGGACGGCAGGCTTTCCGCCCATTTTGAGCATACCGTCGCCATTACGAAGGACGGCCCCGTGATTCTCACGGCGCTGGACTGAGAGGGCGCGGCTTATGGAAATTCGGCGCGGACAGGTCATGCGGTCGCTCGCAGGTCACGATAAAGGCGATTTTCAGGTGGTGCTCCGCTTGGAAGGCGCGTTCGCCTACATGGCGGACGGGAAGCGCCGCAGGCTGGAGGCCCCGAAAAAGAAGAAGCAGATGCACCTTTCGCCCACGCGCACGGTGCTCGGCGAAGAGTGCCTTTCGACCAATCGGCAGATACGCACGGCTCTCGCAAAATTGCAAAGGGCAGACAACGATTAAGGATTGGTGTATAGTATGTCAAAACAGGACGTAATTGAAGTAGAAGGAATCGTCAAGGAGGCTCTGCCGAACGCCACGTTCCAGGTGGAGATTGCAGGCGGGCATATGATTCTCGCCCACATCTCCGGCAAGCTGCGCATGAACTTC
>DBPP01000034.1:0-16362 GCA_002305575.1 Ruminococcaceae bacterium UBA1417 | reverse complement strand
CCCGAAGCACAAGCAGCGCCAGGGCTGAGGCTCTGAAATTATCATGGAGGTGCAATAAGCATGGCTCGTATTTCCGGTATTGATTTACCCAGAGATAAAAGAATCGAGATTGCTCTTACCTACATCTACGGCATCGGCCGCAAGACAGCGTCGGACATCTGCGCTGCTACGGGCGTTGATCCGGACATCCGCGTAAGAGACCTGTCTGAGGACGACGCTTCGAAGTTGAGAGAGTATATCGATCACCACTGCACAGTTGAGGGCGACCTGCGCCGCAACGTTGCGTTCGATATTAAGAGACTCATTGAAATCGGCTGCTACCGCGGTGTTCGCCATCGCAAGGGCCTGCCGGTGAGAGGCCAGCGCACGAAGACCAATGCGAGAACGCGCAAGGGTCCGAGAAAGACCATGGCCAACAAGAAGAAGTAATCGGGAGGGATTTTAAATGGCAGCAACAAAAGGCGGAAAGAAAGCAGTTACCGCAGTCCGCAGACGCCGTGAGCGCAAGAATATTGAGCGTGGCGCTGCACATATCCAGTCCACCTTCAACAACACGATCGTAACCATCACAGATACCCAGGGCAACGCAGTTTCCTGGGCGAGCGCAGGCGAGCTCGGCTTCCGCGGCTCCAGAAAGTCCACGCCGTTCGCGGCGCAGACCGCAGCGGAAACCGCAGCGAAGATCGCCATGGAGCACGGTATGAAGAGCGTCGAAGTCTATGTCAAGGGCCCGGGCGCCGGCCGTGAAGCTGCAATCCGTGCGCTGCAGGCGGCGGGTCTTGAAGTCAGCATGATCAAAGACGTCACGCCGATCCCGCACAACGGATGCCGTCCTCCGAAGAGAAGACGCGTATAAAAGATTAGGAGGTTACACAAAATGGCAAGATATACCGATGCTGTCTGCAAGCTGTGCCGCCGCGAGGGCCAGAAGCTGTTCCTCAAGGGCCAGAGATGCTACACAGATAAGTGCGCGCTCACGCGCAGAGCGTATGCCCCGGGCCAGCACGGCCAGGGCAGAAAGAAGACGTCCGAGTATGGCGCGCAGCTTCGCGCGAAGCAGATGACGAGACGCTACTACGGCGTGCTCGAGGGCCAGTTCAGACATTACTACGAGATGGCCACGAAGATGCAGGGCAAGGCCGGCGACAACCTCCTCATCCTGCTCGAAACCCGCCTCGACAACGTCGTATACCGCTGCGGCTGGGCTTCCTCCAGAGCGGAAGCGCGTCAGCTCGTTGTGCACGGCCACTTCACGGTCAATGGCCGCAAGGTCGATATCCCCTCCTACCTCGTGAAGGAAGGCGATGTCATCGCCATCAAGGAAGGCAGCCGTTCTTCGGAGAAGTTTAAGGCGATTCTCGAAGCGAACGCCGCAAGACCGGTTGTCAAGTGGCTGGAGCTCAATGCAGCCGCCTGCGAGGCGAAGATCGCCGCCATGCCGGTTCGTGAAGACATCGATCTCGAGGTCGACGAAACTCTCATCGTTGAGTTGTACTCCAAGTAATTCCATAAATCTTCCATGGATTTTACGAATTACGTCATATGTGTAAAGGAGGATCGCAAATGATTGAGATAGAAAGACCGAGAATCGAGACCGAGGAAATTTCGAACGACAGCACGTACGGCCGCTTTGTCGTAGAGCCGCTCGAGCGCGGCTTCGGCACAACGCTGGGCAACAGCCTGCGCCGCGTGCTGCTCTCCAGCCTGCCGGGTGTTGCGGTCAAGTCGATCAAGATCGACGGCGTCGTGCACGAATTCTCCACCATCCCCGGTGTTAAGGAAGACGTCACCGAAATTGTGCTGAACATCAAGGGGCTTATTGCAAAGCTGCACTGCGACGGCCCGAAGACCGTGGAAATCGCGGCGGAAGGCCCCTGTGTGGTGACCGCGGATTCCATCAAGTGCGACAGCGAGGTTGAAATTCTGAACCCCGACCTGCACATTGCCACACTCGGAGAAAGCGCGAAGCTGTACATGGAAATTCAGCTCGATAAGGGCAGAGGCTATGTTTCCGGCGAGCGCAACAAGCAGAACATGCCGCAGGGCGTGATCGGCGAATTGGCAGTTGATTCTATTTACACACCGGTGTTAAAGGTAAACTTTAACGTAGAGCCTACCCGCGTCGGCCAGCGCATCGATTACGATAAGCTGACGCTCGAGGTATGGACAAACGGGGTTATCACCGCTCAGGAGGCGGTTTCCCTCGCCGCGAAGGTCCTCACCGACCACCTCACGCTCTTTGTGGATCTGTCCGATAAGGGCAAGAGCACGGAGATCATGGTGGAGAAGGACGACAAGGGCAAGGAAAAGGTTCTGGAAATGACGATTGAAGAGCTGGACCTCTCCGTCCGCTCCTTCAACTGCCTCAAGCGTGCCGGCATCAACACGGTGGAAGACCTGCTTTCGAAGTCTGAGGAAGACATGATGAAGGTCAGAAACCTGGGCCGCAAGTCGCTCGAGGAAGTCATCTGGAAGCTTGCGTCTCTCGGCTTTAACCTCCGTAAGGACGATGAATAATTTAATTACCAAACGATAGGAGTGACAATCATGCCGGGCACAAGAAAACTCGGAAGAGACACTGCACATAGACTCGCTATGCTGCGCGGGCTCGTCACGTTCTTCTTCGAGAACGGGAAGATCGAGACAACGGCGACGAGAGCACAGGAAGTTCGTGCGCTCGCGGAGAAAATGATCACGATCGCGAAGGAAGACAACCTCGCGAACAGAAGAAACGTCATGGCCTTCATCACGAAGGAGAGCGTGACGAACAAACTGTTCAAGGAGATCGCGCCGAAGTATGCGGACCGCAACGGCGGTTACACGCGCATCACAAAGCTCGGGCCGCGCCGCGGCGACGCAGCGGAGATGGCGATCATCGAGCTGGTCTGATCCGAATCACAACGCATTTGAGGGACTGCGGGCTCACGCTGCGCGGTCCCTTTTGCGTTTTGCCGCCGCAATTTTCGCGGATTCCGCCTTGTATTCCAAGGGGATATCCGCTATAATAGTACGGTATCCCGTGTACGATGCGCCGAAAAGGCGAAAACGGGTTTGATCAAATGGATTCAAAAGAAAATGAGGGCTGAAAATGGGTTATATGTATGCGGCGATCTGGTTTATCGCCGGTTTTGTGCTGATCTTCCGGCTTTCCAAGGAGAATAAGATTTTCTATCTCGCCGGCGCGTTTTTCCTCGTGCTCGGTGGCTGGTGGCTCGCCGATGCGATTCAGCCGGCCTGGCAGGTGTTTCAGGGCGTGCCGGGCATTGTGCTGAAGGTCATCACCGGTGTGGTGCTTGTGATTTTGGCCGTGCAGTTCTTCCTTGTGAACCGCGCCGGCCGCAACGGCAATAAGCCGGATAAGGGGGATTGAGCATGGACGCATTCCTGGCGGTGGCCATGAAGGTCGCCGTGATCTTGATCCTCATCCTCGTCGGCTACTTCACGGTGAAAAAAGGCATGTTCACGAAGGAAAGTCTCGGCCACATCACGAGCTTTCTGCTGTATATCGTTACGCCGTGCCTGATTGTTTCGTCGTTCCTCACAGCGGAGTCCGGCATGCTGGACCTTTGGACGCTGGTGCTTGCCGTGCTGCTGCCGGCGCTCAGCATCGGCATCTGCATCGCGATCAGCTACCTGTTTTTCCGGCGGGAGCCGATCGGCCGGCGCCGTGTGCTGCGCTTTTCGCTGATTTTCTGCAATGTCGGGTTCATGGGCATCCCGCTTGTGGAGGGCATTGTCGGGAGCGAGGGCGTGTTGTACGGCTCGTTCTTCATCGCCGTGTTCAATATTTTTTGCTGGACATACGGCTACGTCATGATGGGCGGCGGCAAGGTGCGGCTCAAGGCGCTGCTGCTGAACCCGGGCGTGATCGGCATTGTGATCGGCCTGCCGCTGTACTTGCTCGACGTGCCGCTGCCGTCGCTCGTGGTGGAGCCGGTGGAGCTGGTTTCCGCGCTGAACACACCGCTTGCGATGATCGTCGTCGGCGGGTATATCGCGCAGGTGAAGCTTTCGGCGTTTGTTTCGGATCTCGCCGTCTACAAAATGGCCGTGCTGCGGCTTTTGGTGGCGCCCGCGCTGTTTTTGGCGCTGGTGCTGCTCATCCGGCCGGACGATACGCTGTTGATGAGCGTCGTCATTCAGGCGGCCACGCCGGTTGCGGCGAACTGCGTGCTTTTTGCCGTGCAATACCACAGCGACGCGGAGCTTGCCTCGAAGTGCGTGGCGGTGACGACGGTGTTCTCCGTGCTCACGATTCCGCTCGTGGCGGTGGTCACGCAGATGCTGCTGTGAGCGCATGTCTCTGGGATTTTCATGGAAAGGACAGGTGGGAAAATGAAAATAGCCCCTTCCATGCTGGCAAGTGATTATACGCGAATGGGGGAAAGCCTGCGCGCGGTGCAGACGGCCGATTGGCTGCATCTGGACATTATGGACGGCAACTTCGTGCCGAACATCAGCTTTGGGCCGGATGTGGTGGCGGCGCTGCGGCCGCTGACGACGATGCCCTTCGACGTACACCTGATGCTTTTGCACCCGAAGCGCTACATTGAGAAGTTTGCGCAGGCCGGCGCGGACATCCTCACGTTTCACGTGGAGTGCGAGGATGATATCGGCGAGACGATCGCCAAAATCGAGCGGTTCGGTATGAAGCCGAGCCTTTCGCTGAAGCCGGGCACGCCGGTGGAGGCGCTGTTTCCGTATCTTGACCGCCTGTATATGGTGCTCGTGATGACGGTGGAACCGGGCTTCGGCGGGCAGCGGTTTATGCCCGAGCAGCTCGAGAAGGTCCGCGCGTTGCGCCAAAGGCGGCCGGACCTTGTGCTCGAGGTGGACGGCGGCGTCAACCAGGAAACGGCGGCGCTTTGCCGGGCGGCCGGCGTCGATGTCGCCGTGGCGGGCACGAGCGTGTTCCGAGCGGACGATATTCCGGCGGAAATCCGCGCGCTGCGCGGCGAAGCGTAAAGCGATGTAAAAAGTCCCTGTGCGGCTGCACGGGGACTTTTTTTGCGCGGGAAACCCGGGGAAATCCACCGAATGTTCACAGTTTGTTTGCAAATTTCGGTTGACTTTTCACATAGCCGTCACAGAAAGCCGGTATAATGCAGCTTGGAGCCGCGAAAGTCGGCTATTTTGATCAAATTTGACTTTAAAAATTCAGGACGGCTATTGCAAAACAGCAAAAATTGCGGTATGATATTTAAGTTGTTTCAGCAATACCTGCGTTGCAGAGACGCAGTTGGGGAGGATATCGTTCTGCGGCCGAAGGCGCGCGGGAGCGAATCTCCGTCCCGCAGAGAAAGGATGGTTAACAATCATGATCGAGGTCAAAAACCTCACCAAGCGCTACGGTGTGAATACCGCGCTGGACAAGGTCAGCTTTACGGTTGAAGAGGGCACCGTCGTTGGGTTCCTCGGGCCGAATGGCGCCGGTAAATCGACGACCATGAATATCATTACGGGCTATCTATCCGCCACGAGCGGTTCGGTCACGGTGCAGGGCAAAAGCACGCTGGAAAACCCGAACGAGGTTAAAAAGCTGATCGGCTATCTGCCTGAAATGCCGCCGCTCTATCTCGATATGACGGTCAAGGAATATCTGGACTTCATGTACGAGCTCAAGGGCGTCAAGCTCGACCGCAAGCAGCACATCGGCGAGATCTGCCGCCTGACGAAGATCGACAACGTCTATAACCGTCTCGTCGGCAACCTTTCGAAAGGCTACAAGCAGCGTGTCGGCATCGCGCAGGCGCTGCTCGGCAACCCGCCGGTCCTGATTCTGGACGAGCCGACCGTCGGCCTCGACCCGAAGCAGATCATCGAGATCCGCAACCTCATCAAGAGCCTTGGCAGAAACCACACGATCATCCTCTCCTCCCACATTCTGTCGGAGGTGCAGGCGGTCTGCGAGCGCGTCATCATCATCAACAGCGGCCGTCTCGTGGCAGACGGCGCGACGGATACGCTCGCGCACGATCTTTCTGCGGAGCACCGCCTGATCGCCCGCATTGAGGGCCCGGAAAACGAGGTGGTCGCCGCCATCCGCACCCTCGAACATATGGAAGAGGTCTACTCGCTCGGCGAGAAGGAGCCGGGCGTGTTCGAAATTTCGATTGAGGCGAAGGCCGGCTACGACCTGCGCCGCAACCTGTTCGCGCTGCTCACCCGCAAGGGCTGGCCGCTGCTCGCGCTGCGCAATACGGACCTCACACTCGAGGAGGTCTTCCTCCAGCTCACCAGCAGCGACGCTTCCCACATTCACCATGAGGAAGACGACAAGGCGATCGTCACCGAGGACGATATGGAATTTGAGGAAACGGAGAACAAGGAGGAAGCGGAGAAATGAAAGCGATATTCAAAAGAGAGCTGAAGGCGTATTTTGCCTCGCCGGTCGGCTATGTGGTCGTCGCGGCGCTGCTCGCCCTGTACGGCTTTTTCTACTACCAGGTCATGATGATCGGCTCCAGCTCCTACATCTATCAGGTGTTCAGCACGATGTTTATGTTCTGCATGATGATCATGCCGATCATCACGATGCGCAGCATGAGCGATGAGCGCAAGAATAAGACGGACCAGGCGCTTTTGACCGCGCCGGTCAGCGTGACGGCGATTGTGCTGGGCAAATTTTTCGCGGCGTTCGGCGTCTATTTTGTCGCAAATACGCTGGCGTTGCTGCCCGCGTTTACCATCAGCCTGTTTGCCTCCGCGTTCCCGTGGGGTATCCTGATCGGCAATTACATCGGCACGCTGCTGTATGGCGCGGCGATGCTCTCCATCGGCGTGTTCATTTCCAGCCTGACCATCAGCCAGGTTATCGCGGCCATCGGCACCTTCGTCATCTCCGTGCTTCTGATGTTCATCGACCAGATCGCTTCGGCGCTGTCCGGCAACATCATCGGCACGATCATCACATGGATTTCGTTTACTGCGCGCTATAACGTCTTTACGCAGGGCATTTTCAGCATTTCGAGCTGCGTGTATTTCATCAGCGTGGCAGCGGTGTTCGTGTTCCTGACCGCCCGCAAGGTGGAAAGCCGCCGCTGGAACTAAGGGAGGAGCAGACAAATGAGCAAGAAACCCAATCTTACGGCGGTCAAAGCCGCGCTGCATAAGGATAAATTCAAGCACGGCTCCATGGCCGTGGTGTTTACGGCGGTGTTCATCGCCATCATTATTGTGATCAACATCCTCGTTTCGGCCCTGACGGACCGCTTCCCGTCGATGAATATTGACCTGACGCTCGAGGGCCTCAACACGCTGAGTGAAGAAGCGCTCGACGTGGCGAAGGGCATTGAGAACGAGACGACCATCTACATCATCGGCTCGGAGGACGCCGTGCGCGGCGATCAGGTCTACACGAACTACGGCCTGCAGTACAGCCAGGTGGCGAATCTGGCCGACCGTCTCCGCGAAGCGAACGATAAGATCAAGGTGGAGTTTATCGATCCGGACCGCAACCCGACGTTCATCAGCAGCTACCCGGACGACAACCTCACGACCGGCAAGGTGCTGATCAGCTCCGAAAAGCGCGACAAGGTGCTTTCGGTTACCGATCTGTTCAGCATCCAGCAGGATTCCACAACGGGTGAATACACCTACTATTCGAAGGTGGACGGCGCGCTCGCCAACGCGCTCTACCTTGTGAACCTCGATACCGTCCCGGTTGTCGCGATGGCGACCGGCCACAACGAGATGCTTTCCGAGGAGGAGAACCTCACCTCCTTCGTCGCACTGCTCGAGGACAACAACTTTGAGGTGAAAAGCTTCAACATCCTGACGGAGGATATTCCGGAGGACGCTTCGATCGTCTTCATCGGTACGCCGACGACGGACTACACCACAGAGGAAATCAAGAAGCTCGAGGCGTTCATCAGCGACGCCGAGATGGCTTCCTCGCGCACGCTGTTCTTCACAACCTACCCGACGCAGAGCTGGGAATCGATGCCGAACCTCTCCACGTTCCTCGAGGAGTGGGGCCTCAGACCGCAGGCCGGCGTGTTGCAGGATACGGACGCGAACAACGTGCTGACGACCGGTGACGGCTCCGCCTCCGCGTACCTGTTCGCGAATGTCTCCGATGAGTTGCTCACCAATACGTACTCCAACGTCGTCATGCCGCTCTCCTCGCCGGTTGAGCGCCTGTTCTCCGCGAACAACGACATCGTGACGTATTCCATCGTGGAGACGAACGACACGGCGTACATCGCCAGCACCGAGGAAGAGGTAGCCGAGGAAAATCCGGAAACCGATACGCACACGATTGTCGCCCTTGCGCAGAAGTATATGGATAATCAGGGCAAGATCACGGCGAACGTCGTCGTGGACGGCAGCTCCATGAGCCTGCTCTCCACCTTCGTCGGCAACTCGACCTTCGGCAACAAGTCCTTCACGACAGATTTCGCGAAAATGCTGACGGGTACGACGGATACACGCATCGGTCTCTCGGTCAACCAGACGGAAACGAATACGATGGACATCGCGGCCTCCGCGGCGGTCATCCAGTTTGTCGGCCTCATCGTCTTCACGGTGCTTGTCCCGATTGTCGTGCTGGCTGCCGGCCTGGTGATCTTCCTGAGAAGAAGACACCTGTAAGCCGATCCGAAAGAAAGAGGACCCGCTATGAAGAAAACCACAAAAAATATTGTCATCGCACTGGCCGTGCTGCTCGTTCTGGGCGTTGCGGCCGCGGTGCTGATGCTGACCAACCCCTCCGCAGAGACGGAGGAAAACACCTCGTCGTCCGAATCGAGCGAGCTGGCGGATAAGATCATCGATAAGGAGATCGCCGACGTCGAGAGCGTCGCCATCCAGAACAACGAGACGGGCGAAACGCTGACGCTCGTGCCCGCCAAGAACAGTGCGGACAGCGAAGCCAACGACACCTTTACGGTGGAGGGCTGGGAAGACGAGGATGTGACCACCTCGAGCGTGCTGAGCCTCGCGCAGGCGTTCTATTCGATCACGCCGACGAAGGAGCTCGGCACGGTGGAGAATCTCGCCGAATACGGCCTGGACGGTGAAGGCGCCTACAAGGCGACGGTCACCTACACGGATGGCACGTCGGATACGGTTCTTGTCGGCAGCGAAGCCGGTGAGACGTACGGCTGGTACATCCTGTATAACGATTCCGTCTACATTGCGCCGCTTTCGACGAACCTGACCAAGTCGAAGTACAGCTTCATCAGCACAGACGTGCTCTCCATCCCGGACCTCACGACCGAGGACGACGAGGGCAACGAGACGACGCTGACGCCGGAGCTTTCGAGCCTGCACCTGTCGGGCACGAATTTCCCCGAGGAGATCCAGCTCGGCCTTTCCGACGACGAGCTGCTGCTTTATGAGATCACGGAGCCGATCTTTGCCGGCGCCAGCTCCACACGCATTGACAGCCTGCTCGAGCAGCTGCAGACCGTCTCCGCGACGGGCGTTGCGGCGGTGCAGGCCACCGATGAGCAGCTTGCGCAGTACGGCCTCGATACGCCGAGCGCCGTGGTGGAGTATACGCTCAACGGCGAGACGCACACGCTGCGCGTGGGCGATAAATCGAGCGGCATCTACAGCCTGATGGCAGACGACAACCGCACGATCTACCTCGTGGAGGAATCGAGCGTCGATTCCTGGGCGGAGGCCACGCTGTTCGATATGCGCGACGGCTTCATCCGTCTGCCGAACATCAAGAGCGTGCAGTACTTCACGGTGGAGTCGGCCAACGGCACGGATACGTACACGATCGAGCGCACGCTGAACGAGGAGCGCTCCACGGAGACGACCCCGTTCTATGACATCACGAAGGTTTCGCTGGACGGCGAGGAAATCGAGTACGACAACTACCAGCCGTTCTACCAGCTGTGCCTCTCCGTTTCGGTGCTGAATGAGGACCTCCGCGAGCCGGAGGGCGATCCGGTGCTCACGCTGCACTATACCTTCTTTGACGGCCACGAGGAGGAAGTTTGCTTCTATACGGTTTCGGACGCCGACCGCCGCTGCGTTGCCACGCTGAACGGCGAGGTCACCGGTATCGTCCGTACCTCCGATGTGGAAAGCATTCTGGAAGCCCAGCCCATTGTGGCGGCGAACCAGTCGATCGAGCCGGCAGAGGACGAGGAATAATTCGCATAAAACCCTTAAAGAGCGCGGTTTTCCGCGCTCTTTTGGCGTTAAAAAGGGGTTGCAAAATACGGAAAGCCGTGGTATAATGCCTTATGGTAGATAGTAGGACGATGAAAGAGTGGGGCGACCCGCTCTTTTGTTTGTATTGCGGGCAGTTGCCCCGGAACAGAGAACGGGCGCGGCGCAGAAACGGCGCCGCCGGAAAGGATGCGCACAATGGCCGAAGAAAAGAAAAAGAAGGGCAGCACGACGGATCTCGTGCGCGCGCTCGCGCAGCCGCTCGCCGCGCAGCTGGGCCTCACATTGTGGGATGTGACGTTTACAAAGGAGGGGGCGGACTGGTATCTGCGCGTGTTCATCGACAAGCCCGGGGGCGTTACCATCGATGACTGCGTCGATATGACGCATGCGCTCAGCCCCGTGCTCGACCGCGAGGACCCCATCCCGCAGGAATATATGCTGGAGGTCTCCTCTCCGGGCATCAACCGCCGCCTGACGCGACCCGAGCATTTTGAAGCGTTCCTCGAGGCACCGGTGCGCGTCAAGCTGATTCGCCCGCTCGAAAACGGCGTGCGCGAGCTCGAGGGCATTTTGATCGACGTGATGGAAAACGGCGATTTCGAGATTGTGACCGACGAGGAAACGACGGTCACCTTCACGAAAAAGGAATGCGCCGCCGTCCATCTGATTGAAGATTACGACTAAGGAATCGGTTAGATTTTAAGAAAGCAGGGATTTTGGAACATGGCTAGAAAGGCAGTGCAGAAAAAGGAAAACAACGACGGCAAGGAGCTTTTTGAGGCGCTCCGGCTGCTCGAAGCGGAAAAGGGTATTCCGATCGATTTTATGATTGATAAAATTAAGAAGGCGATTGTCACCGCCTGCAAAAACAGCTACGGCAACGAGGACGTCGTCATCGACATGGACCCCGAAAAGGGCCAGTTCGACGTCTTCCTGCGCAAGCAGATCGTCGAAACGGTGGAGGATCCGAACTGCGAAATCGCACGGGAGATCGCCGCGCAGTATGATCCGCGCGCGGAGATCGGCGGCTTTGTGCGCCACCGTCTCGATACGAAGCAGTTTGGCCGCGTGGCCGCGCAGACCGCGCGCAACATCATCCGCCAGGGCATCCGCGACAGCGAGCGCGGCCAGATGATGCAGGAATTCAAGAGCCGCCACCAGGAGCTGGTGAGCGCGCTGGTGGAGCGCGTGGACCCGAAAACCGGCGCGCTTTCGCTGAAAATCGGCAAGGCGGAGGCGGTGCTGCCGCGAAGCGAGCAGGTCGGCACCGAGAATCTGCACGAGGGCGACTATGTGCAGGTGTACGTTGTGGACGTGAAGGAAACGGAGAAGGGCCCGAAGGCCATCATCTCCCGCACGCACCCGGACCTCATTCGCCGCCTGTTTGAAAAGGAAGTCCCGGAGATTTTCGACGGCACGGTTGAAATCAAGGCCGTGGCCCGCGAAGCCGGTTCGAGAACGAAGATCGCCGTTTTGAGCCATAACCCGGACGTCGACGCGGTCGGTGCCTGCATCGGCACCCGCGGCGCGCGCGTCACGGACATTGTGAACGAGCTGGGCGGCGAAAAGATGGATATCGTCGATTACAGCGACGAGCCGGAGAAGTTCATCGCCTCCGCTCTCGCGCCGGCCACCGTACTTTCCGTGGAGCCTGCGGCCGACGGTTCCCACACCTGCAAGGTCACGGTGCCGGACAGCCAGCTCTCCCTGGCCATCGGCAACAAGGGCCAGAACGCCCGTCTTGCGGCGAAGCTGACCGGCTGGAAGATCGACATCAAGCCCGAAAGCGGATTCTTCGGCGAAGACGAAGCCTGAGCGCTTCGCCGCACCGCGCAGAAAGGAACGTGATGCAGAAGGTGAAGCAAAAGAAGATCCCACTCCGCATGTGTGCGGGCTGCGGCGAAATGAAGCCGAAAAAGGAGCTGGTGCGCGTGGTGCGCGCGCCGGTCAAGGAAGTGGACGGTGTGGAAACCGGCGGCGAGGTTTCGCTGGATCTGACCGGCCGCAAGCCCGGGCGCGGCGCGTATGTGTGCCGCGATCCCGAATGCCTGAAGAAGGCGCAGAAGGCGCGCCGCATCGAGCGCGCGCTGTCGTGCCGCATCGGGGAGGACGTGTACGAGGCGATGTACGCGGCGCTCTGCGCCGACGCGGAAAAGCGCTGAGGGGAGGCGGTCAACATGGAAAAGGCGCTGTCTACCCTGGGGCTTGCGCGCCGCGCAGGAAAGCTTTGCTACGGGTACGATACCGTGGTGAAGGCTGTGCGGCAGGGGGAATGCCTGCTCGTGCTGGCCGCGGCAGACCTTTCGGAAAAGACAAAGAAAAACGTGCGGTTTGAGGCCGACCGCCATCAGGCGGCATTCCTCGAGACCGCGTTTACCATGGAACAGATTTCCGCGGCCATCGGCAAGAAAACGGGCGTGCTCGGCCTGTGCGACGCCGGGTTTGCGAAAAATCTGAAGCAGGCGCTTGGGGCGGCTGGAGAAAGTGCGCGGTGCGGGGATGGTTTTCGCGCCGCAGATAAGGATAGGTGATGGTATACTATGATGGTAAAATACAGAGTGCATGACGTGGCGAAGGATTTGAACGTCTCGAATAAGGAGGTGCTCGACATCCTCGGCAAATACGTCAAGGAGCCGAAAAAGCATATGACGGCGCTGGAGGAGAACGAGCTGGACATCGTGTTCGACCGGTTCACCCAGGACCACGCCGTGCAGAGCTTTGACGCGTATTTCGCGACGCGCAACCAGCCGCAGGCGGCGCCGGCGGCCGAGGCCGAAAAGCCGGCCGCAAAGGGTGAGAAAAAGGCGCAGCCGGCCGCGAAGGGCGAGAAGAAACCCGCGCAGCAGGGCGAGCGCGGCAAGGGACAGAAGGGCGATCGCCGCCCGGCGCAGCAGCAGAACGCGCCGAAGAATAACGCAAACGGCCAGAAGCCGCGTCCGGCACAGCAGAATACCACAGCCGGCGAGACGCAGAACGCGCCGTCCCGCCGCGTGGTCGACACGAGAACCGTCAACGTCAACATCGACAAGTACAACGAGAAGTATGACCGCCTCGCCTACGACAAGGTGAAGAACGATACCGTCGCCGCCAAGCAGAAAATCAACCAGAAGAGCCAGCGCCGCGGCAAGCCGAAGAGCGCGAAGCGCGAGACGGAGGCGGAGCGCCTGAACCGCATTGCGGCCGAGCGCAAGGCGAAGCACATCACGATCACTGTGCCGGACGAAATCACGGTCGGCGAGTTTGCGCTGCGCCTGAAGGCCACGAGCGCCGAAGTCATCAAGAAGCTGATGATGAACGGCGTGTTTGCCACGATCAACGATACGATTGATTTTGATACGGCGGTGCTGATCGCCGATGAATTCCACGCGAAGGTGGAAAAGGAGGTTGTCGTCACGATCGAAGAGCAGATCATCGACGACAGCGAGGACGACGACGCGAATCTCGTGCCGCGCGCGCCGGTTGTGGTTGTCATGGGCCACGTCGACCACGGCAAGACCTCCATCCTCGACGCGATCCGCCACGCGAACGTCACCGCAGGCGAGGCCGGCGGCATCACACAGCATATCGGCGCGTACCGCGTGAACGTGGGCGACCGCGAGATTACGTTCCTCGATACGCCGGGCCACGCCGCATTCACCACGATGCGCGCGCGCGGCGCCCAGGTTACGGACATCGCGGTGCTCGTCGTCGCAGCGGACGACGGCATCATGCCGCAGACCGTCGAGGCAATCAACCATGCGAAAGCGGCGGGCGTTTCGATCATCGTCGCGATCAACAAGATGGATAAGCCGGCCGCGAATCCCGACCTCGTCAAGCAGCAGCTCACCGAATATGAGCTGGTGCCGGAGGAGTGGGGCGGCGACGTGCCGTGTATCCCGGTTTCCGCACACACGAAGATGGGCATCGACGACCTGCTCGAGATGATCCTCCTCACGGCGGATATGATGGAGCTCAAGGCCAACCCCGACCGTGCCGCGAAGGGCACGGTCATCGAGGCGCGTCTCGACAAGGGCCGCGGCCCGGTTGCAACCGTGCTCGTGCAGAACGGCACGCTGCACGTCGGCGATATCGTCGTGGCGGGCACCACCGTCGGCCGTATCCGCGCGATGATGAACGAGCGCGGCGAGCGCGTGACGAGCGCGGGCCCGTCCGTGCCGGTGGAGGTCACCGGCCTCAACGAGGTGCCGGTGGGCGGCGACACTTTCAATGCCGTTTCCGACGAGCGCCTTGCGCGTGAGCTCGTGGAGCAGCGCCTCAACGAGAAAAAGGAAGAGATGTTCAACTCGCAGACGAAGGTCACGCTCGACAACCTGTTCGAGCAGATGAAGGTCGGCGAGATGAAGGAACTGAAGATCATTGTCAAGGCCGACGTGCAGGGCTCTGTGGAGGCGGTGCGCCAGTCGCTCGAGAAGCTCTCGAACGACGAGGTACGCGTCCATGTCATCCATGGCGCGGTCGGCGCGATCAACGAAAGCGATGTCATGCTCGCCAATGCGTCGAACGCCATCATTGTCGGCTTCAACGTCCGCCCGGATCCGGTCGCAGAGGAAAACGCGAAGCGCGACGGCGTCGATATGCGCCTGTACCGCATCATTTACGACTGCATCGAGGAGATTGAATCCGCGATGAAGGGTATGCTTGCGCCGAAGTACCGCGAGGTGGCGCTCGGCAAGGCCGAGTGCCGCGAGGTGTACAAGATCACGAATGTGGGCATGGTCATCGGCGGCCACGTCACGTCCGGCAAGATCGTCCGCGGCGCGCAGGTGCGCCTCGTGCGCGACGGCATCATCGTCGCCGACGACAAGATCGCCTCGCTCCGCCGCTTCAAGGACGATGTGAAGGAGGTCGCAGACGGCTACGACTGCGGCATCACGCTCGAGCGCTTCGGCGATATCAAGATCGGCGATATTCTCGAGGCATACGAGATGGAAGAATACAGAGAATAAACACAACCGTCATCCAATGGAAAGATGGTTTGACCGCGCCCCCAGCCGCGGGGCGCGGTTTTTTTCGGAAAGGGGAGCTGCCGCTATGGATTTGAACCGGTATATGGAACAGAATGCGCAGGAGGCCACCGCGCTGCTGCGCACGCTTTGCGCCATTCCCGCGCCGAGCCACCACGAGGAAAAGCGCGCGGCGTTTTGCAAAGCGTGGCTGGAGGCGCACGGCGCTGAGGGCGTGTTCATCGATGAAGCGCTGAACGCTGTGTATCCCTACCATGCAACGGGGGAGGGACCGCTCGTGCTCTTCATGGCGCACACCGATACGGTCTTTCCCGATTTAACGCCGATGACGCTGACGGAGCGGGACGGCAAAATGCTTTGCCCCGGCGTCGGCGACGATACGGCGAACGTCGCGCTGCTGCTTTTGATGGCGGCGTACGTCGCACAGGCGCAGCCTGAAACGGACTGCGGCATCGTGTTTGCGTTCAACGCCTGCGAGGAGGGCTTGGGCAACCTCAAGGGCAGCCGGGCGCTTGCCGCGCGCTACGGGGCGCGGCTGCGGGAGGTCGTTTCGTTCGACGGCGGTATGGAGGAAATCTGCGGTGCGGCCGTCGGCTCTCTGCGCTACCGCGTGACGGTGCGCACCGTGGGCGGGCATTCATTTTCGGCGTTTGGCAACCCGAATGCGATCGAGCGGCTGAGCGCCGTCATCCAGAAGCTGTACGCGTACCCGCTGCCCCAAAACGGCAGCCACACGACGTTTAACGTGGGGCAGATTACGGGCGGCACATCGGTCAACACCATTGCGCAGCAGGCGGAAATGCTGTATGAATTCCGCTCCGATGACCGCGAAAGCCTGCTCGACGCCAGACGCTATTTTGAAGACGTGCTCGAAGCGTTTCGTGCGGACGGGCTGGATATTGAGGCGGAGCTGCTCGGCGAACGGCCCTGCGGCAGCCGTGAAAACGGGGACCCGCGTCAGGCGGCGCTGCTCGAGCGCTGCAAGGATGCGGTAGAGCGCCACACAGGCCTCAAGCCCGAAATCGTCGCGATGTCCACAGACTGCAACATTCCGTTTTCGCTCGGCATTCCGGCCGCGACGGTCGGCCTGTGCCGCGGCGGCGGCGCGCATACGCGCGAAGAGTGGATCGAAATCGAAAGCCTGCAGGCAGGCCTGCGCATTGCGGCTTCGCTCATTTCGGCGCATTTCGCTTAAAAAAAGGACAGGCATCGCCTGTCTCCCTGCGCGTGCGGCGCGCAGCGGTGTGAAAGACCTGCTAATAAAAGT
>DBPP01000048.1:4369-9716 GCA_002305575.1 Ruminococcaceae bacterium UBA1417 | reverse complement strand
ATGTGTTAGGCACGCCGCCAGCGTTCGTCCTGAGCCAGGATCAAACTCTCTAAAAATTGTATCTAAACACTTTCGCATTTAAATCGCTTTCAGAGCTCTTAGCTCATTCGACGTCTCTGACGTCTGTCACAGATTTTTGAGTTCTGTTTCTCGTAAGTTTCTTTGATTCACTCAAAGAAATTACAGGTTCCATTCTTTCTCTCGTTGTTTAATTTTCAAGGTCCTATGCGCTCTTCCCGGCTCTTTACTTCCAGCCTTTTTGCTTTCCGTTTTTTGCCGTCTCTCTCGAGCGCTTGACTATAATACCACGTGGCAACCGTTTTGTCAACACTTTTTTGAAAGTTTTTTTCGATTTTTTTCGATTTTCTTTTCGACCACTAGATATACGAATCAAATCAAAGATCATAGCAATATACAGTATACGGGCCACGAGTCATTTTTTGGTTTGCATGCGCGTATATTGCTTTGACACATTCTATTTTAAAAGTTTTTTTAAAAAAAGTCCAGAAAAAAATTTGTGTAAATCCAAAACGGAATTCGAAAGGGGAAGCTCCTATGCGCGCTTTTTTCGGTGAACCGCTCCGCCGCACGCTTTTGTATCTCTGGCGCATTCTGGTTGTGGGACTGGTCAACGCGCTCGTGCTGACCATGCTGCTTTGCGCGCCGCTCTGATTTTCCGCGCCTGTGCGCAAGAAAGGCATCCCGGCGCAGGGTCGGGATGCCTTTCTGTTGGCTGTCTCTTTACACTATATATATGTAATGTGTGGCCTTTCATGTGCGCGCGTCACGTTTGCGGCTGGGGCGCATGCCTCTTCATAAACCGGTGGTGCACGATCAAATAGCAGATGAAATGCGCCAGCGCCGTGATGAACCACGAAACCGGATACGAGAGGAACAGCATCGACAGCGTATGCTCCATCTGGAACAGCGTCATGATCCACACGATACGGAACGCGCACGCGCCTGTGAGCGACACGATCATCGGCATGATCGAATACCCCATGCCGCGCAGAGAGCCCACCAGCGTGTCCATAATGCCGCACAGGAAGTACGGCAGACAGACGAACAGCATACGCTCCAGGCCGTACTGTACGACGGCGGGATCAGACGTATAAATAGAAAGCAGCGTTGTACCGCAGAGGTAGGCGCCGCCGCCGAGCACGACGCCGATGATCGTCACGTCCAGCACACAGATGCGCATGATTTTGCCAATGCGGTTGTATTGGCCGCCGCCGACGTTCTGCCCCGTAAAGGAGAGCGCCGTCTGGTGCATGGAATTCATCGCCGTGTAGACGAAGTTTTCGATATTCGAAGCCGCCGTGCTGCCAGCCATCACGGTGGAGCCGAACGAGTTGATCGAAGACTGAATGAGCACGTTCGAAATCGAGAACACCGCGCCCTGCATACCGGCGGGCAGACCGATCTTGACGATTTCGAGCAGCTTGCTCTTATGGATGCGCAGTTGCTTGAGCTCCAGACGGTACGGTGCGTCCGTCTTGATCAGGCAGCGCGCGACAAGCCCTGCGGAAATCACCTGCGAGACGACCGTCGCGATTGAAACGCCGGCGACGCCGAGGTGGAACACGAGGACAAGGACCAGATTCAAAATGACATTGACGACGCCGGAAATCAACAGGAAATACAGCGGGCGCTTCGTGTCGCCCACCGCGCGCAGAATGGCCGCACCGAAATTGTAGAGCATCATGGCCGGCATGCCGACAAAATAGATGCGCATATAGAGCGCCGCCTGGCCGAGCACATCCTCCGGCGTGCCCATCAGGGTAAGCAGCGGCTCGGCGAGAATCAGGCCGATTACAATCAGCAGCGTGCCGCTGACAAGGCTCGTAAGCACGGAGGTATGTACCGTCTCATGCAGCTGCCGGCCGTCCCGCGCGCCGTAATACCGCGCGACGAGCACATTCGTGCCGACGGAAAGGCCGATAAACACATTGATCAGCAGATTGATGAGCGCGCCGGTGGAACCCACAGCCGCCAGCGCCGTGTGGCCGACAAACTGTCCGACCACGATGATGTCCGCCGCATTAAAAAACAGTTGCAGCATACCCGAAAGCATCAGCGGGATTGCAAAGCGCAGGATCTTGCTGAACAGCGGCCCGTTACACATATCGATTTCATACCCGCCGCGCGAGCGCTTGCGGTGCCGCAGGCGAAATTGCAGCCGGAGCAGCATAATCTGAATTTTTCTTTTCATGGCGTCAATATCCGATCTCCTCTCCGATTAAAATCACGTGCACGCGGTCCCTGTTGCGCTGGCGTGCCATAATGGTATACTGGGCGCAGAGGCGGTCCTGCGCGCTGCATCCGCTGCACAGCTCGCCATCCGTACCCGGACACGCGCCATGGACGCACGGAGGCTCCATATGCAGCCGCAGCGCGTTTGCGGGCGTCGCAATGCCCTTGATATACTGTCCGGCTGCGGTGAGGTCGCGCACAATCTTGTTGTAGCCGGCAAGCACAATCACCTTTTTCGGGCCGAAAAGCATGGCCGCCACGCGGTTGCCGTTGCCGTCCACGTTCACAAGCTCGCCGTGCTCGGTAACCGCATTGGTGCTCGTCAGAAACGCGTCGGCTGAAAACGTCCGGCGATAAATCGCCTGGCGCTCTGCTTCCGTCTCCACCGCCTCGCGGTCGAGAAAATTGTACCGCCCGCTGCGCATCAGCGCCTTGACGCCCGAAGCGTCCAGCGTGACGCTGCCGCCGCAGGAAATCGTCTCTCCCGGCGCAAGCAACCCTTCCACCAGACGCACGGCATCGGCGCTCGTCTCGGCGTAATAGGCGTGCATGTTGTTTTTCTCCAGCGCCGCCATGGTGCGCCGGATGCGCAGCTCCATCGCCTCCCGGCGGCGGGGCATGTCCTTTCTGTCCATCTTCTCGTTCCTCCCAACCAGAATATCAAAAATCGCCGAAAAGTATCAAGGACGGGAGAGCAAAACGCCCTCCCGTCTTCCTATCTTATTGACCGGCCGCCTCGGAAAACGACTCAAAACACGCCAGAACATGCGCTTTATGCGCTTTGTTCACGTCGTCGCCATCCGCCTTGCCGTCTGTATAAATGATCATAAAGCGACCGTCCTGTGAAAGCGTCGCGGGAACGGTGCTGTCGAGGATCTCGAAGCTGCCCGTATCGCGCACAGCATCGATGACCGCTTGCGCCGTCTCAGGGATGTTCTCGGTCGGGAACTCGTACAGCTCGAGCTGCACGTTCGACCCGTTATACGTATACGTGTATTTGTATCCGTTCACAGCGCCGATGACGTCATAGGACATCTGCACCTTTTCGCCGGTGACCAGCTTGCTGTCTTCAAAATACGCGCACATGCCCTGGATGTCCGCCTCGTAATCGGCCGGATCCTGATCCGCCGTCACGGCTTCGCCGTCCTCGGTTGTGCTTGAAGTTTCCAGCGTTTCCGTCGCGGTCTGCTGCACGGCGCAGGCCGCCAGAGACAGGCACAGCAGAACCGCCAGAGCCAGCGCGGTCAGCTTCTTGATCTGTTTCATTTGGGTGATCCATCCTCTCTTGTTCACAGCTTCAAACCATCCGAAGCATACATATTGATTCTATCATATCGCCGACCCGGAAGCAAGAGCAAATTCAAATAAAATGGTGTGCGCCGGTGTACGGCCGCTCCTTGTGTGCCGCGCGGCGTACAATTTTGAGATAGCCGACAATTTCTTCCGCTCTATATTGCTTTTTATTGGGAATTATGGTATGATTTTATCAACAAAACTACAAACTGCGCCGCACTTTAGAGGGGTTTGCGCCGCAGTGGCCGGCGGTGAACGGGATATTTCCGTGCAACACCCGGCCGGAAAAAAGGAGTATCGTACTATGAAATTCGTCAAACGCCTCGCCGCACTCACCGCGTGTCTGCTCGCCTTCACCTTGGTGCTGACCGGCTGTTCGATCATCACTTCGATCCTCGGCCCGAAGTATGAGACGCTGGAGGAATGCTTCGCCGACCCGGAAATCAAGGAGCAGGTAGACGCCGAAGTGGAATCCGCCATCGCGGACTCTGGTCTTTCGGACATGTATTCCAACGTGGAAGCACGCGCCGAGGACAATGTGCTGATTTACGATTACACCTACGCCGACGCGATCACCTTCACCGACGAGTGCCAGCGTCGTGCCTGGTACAACACCTTCATCGATGAGATCGAGCCCAGCCGTTCGCAGTTTGAAGAGATCGCCGCCGACCTGGATGAAAGCCTGAACCTTGAGGGCATCACCGTGCAGCTCATTTACCGCAACACGGACGGCACGGAGCTGATGGCCTACGATTACGCGAATCCGCCGGCCAAACAGTACTACGCGGATATCGCCGAATGTGTGTCGGATCCCGCCGTGGCGCAGCGCCTTGTCGACGAATTTGGCTTCGACCAGTTTACCGGCACAGCCACCGGCGAGGGGAACACGCTGATTTATAACCTGACATTTAACGAACAGTGGCTGGAGCCCGGCTACACCGTGGACGATGCCGCCGTGGACCTCGCGGCATTTTGCGAGGACAATATGAGTGCCTTTACCATAGATTTCGATGAGCTGCGCGCCGTTGTGGACGCGGATCCCATCGCGATCCGCTACGCGTTTTTCGACATCGATGGCACGCCGCTTTATGTGCATGAATTTACGGATACAGCGGGCACCATCACCTCGAACGGCGAGGCAGTTTCGGTCAACGCCGCCGCATAAAGCGCGGATCTTTCCCTTGCATCTATGGCCCCTTGAAATAAAAAGGCACGGAGGCGCCCTGCGGGGTGTATCTCCGTGCCTTTTGTATTCACAGCTTCTGTACGAGATCGACGCCGTTGCCGTCGGGGTCCTCCACGTGAAAATAGCGGTATCCCCACGGCAGGTTCTGCGGCGGGGCCGCCGGTTGGACGCCCGCCGCGCAGACCTGCGCGTACAGCGCGTCCACATCCGCCACGCGCAGCTCAAGGCCCTGGCACGCGGCATACGCGCGCGGCACAAAATCCGGGTCGCGGTTCGCCGCGATACAGACCGTGCCCTCTCCTTGCGGGCCGAACCAGATCTCTATGCGATCCGGCCCGCCGCGGCCCTCCTCAATCGACGCGCCCAACACGTCGCGATAAAAATACGCGAGCCGCTGCGGGTCCGCTGTGACCAGGTTGACGCCGGACAGCCTGTTGTGCATACCGGTTCCTCCTTCCGGGCGGCTGAAAAAGCAGATCGGCGGGCGGCAAACGGAAGATTCCGCCGCCTGCCCGCCGGTCTGTTCGCGCGCCGCGCCCTGCGTTTTTGCCCAGAAACAGCAAGCGGACGGGAAGTGCTTCCCGTCCGCTGTGTGGTGACCCGGACGAGAATCGA
>DBPP01000048.1:0-4328 GCA_002305575.1 Ruminococcaceae bacterium UBA1417 | reverse complement strand
CCAACTGAGCTATGCCGCCATATAAACTCCAATTCAATGTGGAGCGTACATTATTATACCCTATGCTTTTTCTTTTGTCAAGTGTTTTTTCGCTGGAAAATTTCATATTTCTGTGGTATACTGATTCCAAATGGAAAGGAGGGCGCGCCGTGAAGAACCTTGTGCGCAAACATTTCACGTGGTTCTACGAAAAGATGGACCGGGACGCGGTGGATTCCTATGCGGCGCAGGCGTCCTTCTGGATTTTGATCGCCTTCGTGCCGTTCCTGATGTTCCTGCTTACGCTGTCGCAGCTCATCCGTTTTGAGGACACGACGCTGCTCTTCGCCTTTGCGAACGTCATGCCCGCGCCGGTAGACGCGTTGCTGCGGCTGCTCTTCAGCGAAATCCACGTGCCGGAGGGCATCCTTTCGATGACGGCCATCATCTGCGTCTGGTCGGCTTCCACGAGCATGCTTGCGCTCGTCAAGGGGCTTTATTCCGTATTCGACGTGCCCAAAAAGCGCAATTACTTTTTCATGCGCGCGCTCGCCATTGTGTACACGCTGGCTTTCGCGGTCATTTTGCTCGTGAGCATCGGCCTTTTGGTGTTCGGCGACACCATCTACAACTGGCTGCTGCCCTACATGCCGCCCGTCTTTCCGAAAATTCTCCGCGAATTCCGGCCCCTGATGGGCTTTGTCATTCTGCTTCTGTTTTTCTGGCTGATGTTCATCGCGGTGCCGCGCCGACAGGTTTCGTGGAAAAACGCTTTTTGGGGCGCAGCGTTCGCGGCGGCGGGCTGGTTGCTTTTTTCCACTTTCTTCTCCATCTTCGTGGAAAACTTCTCGAATTACGCGACGATCTACGGCAGCCTGGCGGCCATTGTCATTTTGATGATGTGGCTGTTCATCTGCATGTATATTCTGCTCATCGGCGGCGAGCTGGCCATGTGGCTGCAAATGAGCAGCATCAAATCGGATATGCGCTGCCTTTTGCGCGTGCTTCACCGCCGGAAAGCGCGGGCGCACAGGGAGGATGAAACCCATGAAAAAAACGACGACAAGCACCGGAAATAGACGGCGCGCCGCGTACCTTGCCGCGCTGTTTTTGCTCTGCACGGCGCTTTGCGGCTGTGCATCGCCGGCAAGCGCGCCGGAGGCGGTCGGCCGCGCCCAGGGTGCGGCGCAAGGCGCTGCGTCCGCACCGGAAAGCGCGCAGCCCCCGGAAAACGACGAAAGCGCCGAACATGCGGAAAGCGCGGAAAGCGCGTCCACAGCGTCCTCCGCAGACGGCGCCGTCCAGACAACGGCTTCGTTTTCGGCCGCAGACGTGCCGGTTTTTGTGCCGAACGACAGCGGCCTGACGCAATACACGCTGGCGGGCGAGACGGCGGACGGCGCGGCGATCATGGCGTTGATGGCGGAAAAGGGCGCGTTCCCGGCGGACGTCACGCTGCTCGCGCTTGACGAGGCGGACGGCACGGTGCGGCTGCAATTTTCCGGCGCGCTTCAGACGCACCTGGACGCATCGCCCTCCGCGGCGGTGCTGGAGGCCATTGCCAAAACCTTCCGCGCGTTTTATGAGGCCGGAAACAAGCCGGTTGAGACGCTGGAAATTTACGCGGACGGCGCGCCGGTGACGGTGGGCGGCGCCGCGATCGACTGCACGGCGCTGATGTACGGCGAGCTGCCGGTTTCCGGCGTCGTGGACGCGCCGTAAGGCGGGAAAGGAAACGGGGATATGAACATTTTGGTGATTGACGGGCAGGGCGGCAAAATGGGCGCCGCGCTGACCGAGCAGATTCGAAAAACTGTGCCGGATGCGGCGTTGATCGCTGTGGGCACGAACAGCACGGCAACCGCGGCGATGCTGCGCGCCGGCGCGGACGCGGCAGCCACCGGGGAAAACCCGGTCGTTGTGAACAGCGCGTGGGCGGATGTGATTGTGGGGCCGATCGGCATCATTGCGGCCAACGCGCTGCTGGGTGAAATCACGCCGCGCATGGCGGCGGCCGTTTCGGAAAGCCGCGCGAAAAAGGTGCTGATTCCCACGAGCCGCTGCGCGATCCGCGTGGTGGGCGTGCAGGAAAAGACGCTTTCCGACTACGTGCGCGAGGCGGCCATGGCCTGCCGCGCGGAAGCGGGCGCGGCGCGCCTGTAAACGCGGAAAGGCTCGACAAAAGACGGGAGAGACGGCATGCACGCCGCTCTCCTTTTTTATTTGTCTATGCGCCCGGCCGCTTTCTTTTGGCGCGCGCTGCGGCGGGCGGCCTGCTCCGCGAGAAATTCCTCCGCCCCAAACGGCGTATACGCGTCGTCCGCCAGATGCTCCATCGGTACGTTTAGAAAGCGGGCGATGATATACAGGGCGCGGACATTCGGCTGCATCTTATCCATTTCGTAGTAGGTATACGTGGCGCGCGAGCGACCGATGCGCCGTGCGACGGCCTGCTGGGTGTATCCCTGCGCCGTGCGGTAGAAGCGCAGCTTTTCCCCGAGCGTCACGGCGCGCGCCTCCGCCTGGCGGCGCGCAGGGCGGCCTCGCCCGCAAAGAACGCCTCCATGCGCACGCCGAACAGCCGCGCCATTTGCAGCGTGCATCGGATGCCCGGCAGAGACTGGTCCCGCTCGTAGTGGGAAATCAAGCTGCGGTCCACGCAGAGCAGCGCCGCAAGACGCGCCTGCGAATACCCGCACCGCCTGCGGTGATACCGCAAAGTTTCTCCGAAAGTCATGCTCTATTCCTCTTTATCTTTTTTTACACCTTATTGGATGTGAGAAGTCCATTTTTCCATTCAACGTCGTATACTGAAATCTGTGGCAACAGGTGGATCTTCTATTTGGCGAAGGAGGCACGGGTCGTACCCTTACGCTGATCCAGTATTTCTTCCTATACACTATTCTAGCAAAGCCACGACCAAGTTTATCAAAATCCGTTATTATTTATCGATTTGCGATAAAGCATAACAAACTTCAATTTTGCGCTGGAGAATATTGGAAAATAAATATATTAGGTATATTGAGGTGGATGGAATGATTCGCATTTTGCTTTCGAGAAAACTGGGAGAATTGAAGATGTCGCAGGCCGATTTGGCGCGCATGACCGGTATCCGCCCCAACACCATTAACGAATTGTATAACGAATTTGCTGAGCGCATCAATTTGCAGCATCTTGACCTGATTTGCGAAGCATTGAATTGCGATTTATCCGAACTGCTTATCTATATTCCAAACAGTATACCGCAAGTCAATCGAACGCGTGCAGGCTTTAAGAAAAAAGAAAATCCATAATAAAAAAGCTCTGGCCAGCGTCAGAGCTTTTCGTTTATTTCGGATCGAGCACCATGCACCGCGCGCAGTTGGCGCAGCCGTTACACGTCAGACGGCTGCCGCAGGCGCGGCACTGTGGGCCAAAATGCGGCGTATACAAACGCTCCGGCGGGATTTCCCCGTATTCGTCTTCGAGTTGAAACCGCATCGGCCGTCCGCGGAACGACACGCCGGATTTAAACGCCATTTCGCTCTGCACGCGCTTGTTCGGCATCACATAACGCCGGCCATCCTTGACGAAGTTTGTACCCGTCTCGATAAAATTGAACGTCACGTTCTGCGCGCGGCACTGGCGCGCCAGCGACTGTACCCACTCAAACCGGCACGGGCGCGCCCCGTCGTAGTTTTCCCCGCCGCAGATCACCTGCTCGATTTGCCCTTGCGCGAGATAGTTTTCCATCTCGATCGGCCCGATCAGCGGCGCCGCCATCACGCCCTTGTGCTTGAACGGCAGGCTGTGCAGAATCGGGATACGCTCATCCGCGCGGCGCTGGTTTTCGCACGTCACGTTGAAAAAGACATTTTCCCAGCCGCTGCCCCAGTTGATCGGCAGACATTTTTCCACGCGTTCCGGCCGTTTGGTTAAAAGGAAAAACACGACGTCGCGGCGCTGGTCGATGATCTCCCACGCCTCGCGCCGCCAGACGTCGGCCTGCTCGAGGAAGAAGTCGGAGGTCATGCAGACGCGCAGCTGCTCGCCACTTTGCACCTTATAATGGCCTGTGCGGTCCCGGCGCAACGGGTAGCGAAACCCCGTTTTTGTGCGGTAAATTTCCGCGCCATTTTGGCCGCGCTGGGCGTCCAGAAAATACATGTAGCAGTGCGCGCAGCCCTCGCTGCATTTGACGCAACCGTGCCACGGGTTCCAAATGTCGTGCATCATAAGCCTCCTCTCCCAAAGTCGCGCACGCTGTTCGGTTTGCCAGCGCCGCGACCATATATCCGATTCACTTCGCCTCGCTGAGCGCGTGCCCGCACGCGCACCCCGCGACCTCGCCGCGGCACGTTGCCGCCAAA
>DBPP01000020.1:11798-48155 GCA_002305575.1 Ruminococcaceae bacterium UBA1417 | reverse complement strand
GCGGATGGCGGCGCAGACTTCCTGAGCCTGGTCGGCGGTGGCGGTGCGGCCGGTGCCGATAGCCCAGATGGGCTCGTATGCGATGATGACGTTCTTCAGCTCGTCGGCAGTGACACCGTTCAGAGCGATCTTGGTCTGCATGCGGACCAGCTCTTCGGTAACGCCCTGCTCACGCTGAGCCAGGCTTTCGCCCACGCAGATGATGGGCTTCAGGCCGCCGGCCAGGGCAGCCTTGGTGCGCTTGTTGACGGTCTCGTCGGTCTCGGCGAAGTACTGACGGCGCTCGCTGTGGCCGATGACCACGTATTCCACGCCCAGATCGGTGAGCATGTCGGCGCTGAGTTCGCCGGTGAAGGCGCCGGACTTTTCAAAGTGAACGTTCTGGGCGCCCACATGGACGTTGGTGCCGGCGCACTTGGCCACGGCCACGCACAGGTCGGTGGCGGGCACGCAGACGACGACTTCGCAGCCGGCGTCGGCGACCATGGGGATCAGGTGATCCAGCAGATGGCCCGCATCGGTGGGGGTCATGTTCATTTTCCAGTTGCCGGCGATAACGGCTTTGCGATTCTGCTTATCCATGAGAAAAACCTCCTGTTTTTGGTTCCGTCAAAAATGCGCGGCGGCAGAGCCGCCGCGCAAAGCGGGTTATTTACGCATTCTGAATGACAGCGATGCCGGGCAGCTCCTTGCCTTCCAGGTATTCCAGGGAGGCGCCGCCGCCGGTGGAGATGTGGGTCATCTTGTCGCCCAGGCCCATCTGCTGGACGGCAGCCGCGCTGTCGCCGCCGCCGATGACGGTGGTAGCGTCGCTTTCGGCCATGGCCTTGGCAACAGCCAGGGTGCCGGCGGCCAGGATCGGGTTCTCAAACACGCCCATGGGTCCGTTCCACACGACGGTCTTGGAAGCCTTGACGGCGTCGGCGAACAGCTTCATGGTAGCGGGACCGATGTCGCAGCCTTCCATGTCGGCCGGGATCTCGGTGACGGAGCAGATCTTGGTGTCGACGGGAGCGTCGATGGGATCAGGGAAAGCAGCCACGCAGGCGGTGTCCACGGGCAGCAGCAGCTTGACGCCCTTGGCCTCGGCCTTGGCCATCATTTCCTTGCAGTAGTCCAGCTTGGAATCGTCGCACAGGCTGGTGCCGATCTCGTAGCCCTGAGCCTTCAGGAAGGTGTAGGCCATGCCGCCGCCGATAATCAGCGTATCGACCTTCTCGATCAGGTTGTTGATGACGCCGATCTTATCGGAAACCTTCGCGCCGCCGAGAATCGCGACGAACGGACGCTTCGGATTCTCAAGCGCGCCGCCCATAACGGAGATTTCCTTCTGAATCAGGAAGCCGCAAACGGCCGGCAGGTAATCGGCAACGCCGGCGGTGGAAGCATGCGCTCTGTGCGCGGTGCCAAACGCGTCGTTGACATAGATGTCCGCCATGGAGGCAAGCTCCTTCGCGAAAGCCGGATCGTTCTTTGTCTCTTCCGCGTAGAAGCGGATGTTCTCGATGAGCATGACGTCGCCGTCCTTGAGCGCGGCAGCCTTGGCTTTCGCGTCCGGACCGATCACGTCCTTCGCCATGATGACTTCCTTGCCCAGGAGCTTCGAAAGCTCAGCGGCAACCGGTGCGAGCGAGAACTTCGTCACGTCGCCCTTGGCGGCCTCGAGCGCCTTCGCCGTAGCAGCGGCCTGCTCTTCAGCGGGCATGGCGTCGATCTTTTTCTTTTCTTTCTTATCGAGCTTGACAACATCGTTGAAGATGTTGTGCGGACGGCCCATATGCGAGCAGAGGATGACCTTTGCGCCGTGGTCGGCGAGGTACTTGATGGTCGGCAGCGCGCCGACGATGCGCTTGGTGTCCGTGATGACGCCGTCCTTCATCGGGACGTTGAAGTCGCAGCGGACCAGAACGCGCTTACCGGAGACGTCAATGTCTTCAACGGTTTTTTTGTTGAGGTAGTTCATTTGCGAGCACTCCTTTGGAAATATTATATTTGAGAAACGGTTTTACACTTCTGCCCCCAAGCGGGCCGTTTTCGGGAAACCCCGTCCACAAAGTTTATTTTATACCAAAACGCATGATTTTTCAAGGTGTTACACATAAATTGGCTTGTTTTTGCCACACTTTTTTGGGAGCCGGGTGTCAGACGCCGGCGTCGTCCCAGTCGTAGCCGCGCAGACGTCCGGCGCCGAACAGCGCCGGATAATCCCATTGGCGCAGCACCTCGTACACGCCGATGGCCACGCTGTTCGACAGGTTCAGGCTGCGGGCCTCTGCGAGCATTGGGATGCGCACACAGCGATCCTTGTTGCGGAACAGAAGCCATTCGGGCAAGCCGGCCGTTTCCTTGCCGAAGAACAGGTAGCAGTTATCGGGATACTGGATATCGGTGTGCCGGTGGATGGATTTCGTGGAAAAGAAGAAAAACTCGCCCTGATTTTTGGCGAAGAAATCGTCCAGGGTGTCGTAGTAGGTGATGTCGAGCAGGCTCCAGTAATCGAGGCCGGCGCGCTTCAATTTCCGGTCGTCGATTTTGAAGCCCATTGGCCCCACGAGATGAAGCCGCGCTCCGGTGGCCGCACAGGTGCGCGCCACGTTACCGGTGTTCTGTGGGATTTCCGGTTCGACCATAACGATGTTTAAGACCATGGGAAACAGGACCTTTCTGCATGTATGTTTTCGAAAAAAGGGGGAAACTAAACCATGACGGCTCTTCTGTTTGTCATAAAAGCCGCAATATGGATCTGGAGGTTGGATACCGTGTATAAGCAAAGCATGAATATTGCCAAGGGCATCGGGCTGGGCATCGCCGCGGGCGCAGCCGTTGCCGCCGTATCGTCCAAAATGATGAACGGCAAGAAATCCGCCAAGGCGCGCTCCAAGGAAATGCGCCGCAGCACCGCCAAGGCCGTGCACACCGTCGGTCAGCTGATCGATGGTGTGGAGAACATGCTGCGGTAAACGGCGCGGGATACGGTCAGTCGCAATGGCAACCCCTTGTGCCGTTGTGGCTGAATACATAGATGTTGCAGGGCGTGCGGCGATTGCCGGCAGAAGCGGCGCAGCGCAGCGTCAACCGGCTGGCGTCCGGCTGCTCGTAGCAGCGCAGAAGCCGGTTGCAGCAACTTCCAGCCGTGCGGAACCAGGCGCACGCGCCGGAATTGGTGCAGTGCTTGATGCATTCCATATCGGCATAGCGCGCGGAGATTTCCCCTCCGGCGTGATAATCGCCGTTGGAAATCAGCAGATGCGCGATCGCAAGGTCGCCCAGCACGGATGCGTAATGGCTCTCGGTGCCGTGGTGTGGTGCCTTCACAGCGTAGTAACCGTCGTAAAGCTTCGGCGAAAGGCGCGTGAGGACCGCATCCGAAACGTCGCCGGTCATCAGCACATCCGCATTGCCGGGTCCGCGCACACGCACGTTGTGGAAGACAAGCGACAGGTCGTTGAGCGTTTCGGCGTAAAGCGTGCGCAGTACCGGGTGGTCCAGAATTTCGCGGATGTCGGGCGCCGCCGGCGAATGCGCGATGTCTGCGCGCATCGCTTCCAGTTGTGCCCAGAGATCGGCGAGCGTGTCCAGCAGGATGCGCCTGCGCCCGGGCGTTTCGCGGTCGGATGGCGCAAAAGCCCGCTCACAGCGTTCCAAAATGCGGAGGAATTCCGTTTTGACGCGCAAAAACGCCGCCTCGCATCCGGTGTGATACGGGGAGGCCAGGCAGACGTTCATCTTCTCCGCCGCCTCGGCGAGCAGTGGGTCGAAGGGGAAATTCGCGGGTTCCGGAGAGAGCACCGCGTAGAAATCGCCGTCGAAGGAAAACACGTCGCCGGCGCGCAGCGTGAAAATGCGCTCGGCGCCGACGGTTTCGTCGAGCAGGGGGAAAAGACGCAGGCAGGCGGTGTTGACGCGTGCAAAATCGCTTTGCGGTACGGAGAAAAAGTGGGAAAATACGGCGAATTCCAGAACGGGATTAGCGCCGTGCGGCCCGGCCGGTAGCGCGGGGATATAAATGCGGTCAAAATAATCCGGGTCCTGCTTCAGCTTTTTCAAAAAGCCGTTCATGTGATCGCGGTGGACGTGCGTCAGAAGGAACTGCCGCTGGCTTGCCGGCGCGTAGCGGTCAAAAATCGCTGCAAACCGACGGTCAATCTCGGTTTCGTCTTGTCGAGTGTACCGGCTGACAGAGCCGCAGTCCACCATCAGAATCGAGCGGTTTCGTCCCACGAATACCGTGCAGTCGCCGTACTCCACGTCGTGCAGCTCAATTCTGTCCATCGTCCGGTCCCTGCACCTTTTTGTAAAGAATGCCGTTCAGGTAAGCGTCGTCTTTCCACTCGCCGGCGTAGACAATGTCGCCGTGACCGTCGAATTCCACGCCGTGGCCGTTGCGCTTGCCGTCCTTCCAGCCGCCCGTGTAGAGCAGCGTGCCGTCTCCGGCAAACAGCGCCCCTTCGCCGGTCGGCGTGTTGTCCCGGTATTTGGCGACAAAGACCGTGTCGTTTGTCGTGTCGATCGAGACGCCGGCACCCTGCTTCTGGCCGTCGAGGATTTTTCCGGCAAAGCGCAGTGTGCCGTCCGGCGCAAACAGTGCGGCGTAGCGTTCCGGCTTACCGTCCGACCAGCGGGAGACATGCAGTGCGTGGTCCTTTTCGCGGAACGAGACGCCGAAGCCCTCGCGCCTGTCGTTTTTGAAATCGCCGACATAGGATATGGCGCCGCTGCGGTAGTGCTGTGCGCCAAAGCCTTCGCGCTTGTCGTCCTTGTATTCGCCCTCATAAAGCGTGACGCCCTCCGGCGTTTCGGTGCGTCCAAAGCCTGTGCGCAGCCCTTTTTCCAGACTCCCCGTGAAGTGCACGGCCGCACCGTCGCGAATCAGTGTACAGGCGGCGGAAGTCGCTTCGGATTGCTGTGCATCCTGCTCAAGCAGGCGGTCCAGTGCATCGCGCATACGGGAAGCCTCCTGCGCAGAAAGACCGAGAACGGCGAGCGCCGCCGAAGCGGCTTCACTTTCGGACTCGGCTGCCGTCTCCGGCTCAACTGCTGTCTCCGGTTTAGCTGCCGTTTCGGGCTCAGCTTTCGTCTTCGGCTCAACTGTCGTTTCCGGCTCAGCTGCCGCTTCGGGCTCAGCTTTCGTCTCCGGCTCAACTGTCGTTTCCGGTTCAGCCGTCGTTTCGGACTCAACTGTTGTTTCCGGTTCAGCTGTCGCTTCGGGCTCAACTGTCGTTTCGGGTGCCGGTGCGATCTGCACCATATCTTCGAGGCCGGCAAACCTGTATTCCGATTCAGCGCTTTCCAGCGCGTCCGGCGCGGTGATGTCGCCATCCTTAATCTCCCAGCCCATCGAGAGCATCACGGAGGCGTTGCGGCTGTCCTTCATAAAGCGGATGCGCCGCTGCTGTTCCTCGCGCGGGCAGTAGGCAAATTCTCCGGTGTCGGTGGATACCAACAGAAAGGTGTCGCCGCCGCAGCGCGCGTTCTGCAGGCTTTGCTCGGCCGTCTGGTACGCATAGGGCACTGGAAACAGCAGGGTTTCCTTGGTTTTGCCGGTCGAGCGGCTGTAGTCAAACCGGATTACGGCGTCGCGCGTATCGTCCGGCTTGAAGCAGATCTTCGCCCGCTGGCTGTCGTCCGGGGCAAAATATTCGGTGCGCACCCAGTGCTGTTCGCGGTCAAAAAAGATGTGGGCCCGCAGCACGCCGTTCGGATCATAAAACGCGATGCCGCGCTGGGCGCCATTCGCAAAAGCGGTCTCCAGCACATGCTTGCCGGCCTTTTTCACCCAGCGAAAGCCGCGACGGCTTATTTTGCCGCGCACCTCGCCGGGAACGCCGTCGTAAATGCCGTTCTCCCGCACGTGCACGGCTTTGCCGGTTTCAAAAAAACGCTGCCGCGCACTGTACAGCGCGCTGTGAAAGGCGCCGATGGGGTCTTGCCCTGTGTAGCACACCGCATATATTTTTCGGTTCAGCAGGCTGACGCTGAGAGAGTTCGCCTTGGTTTCGGTCATAACAGAGTCTCCTAAAGGTAAAAATCAACTTCAGTATACCATGAAGCGACGCGTTTTTCAACGATTCTGCCCGGATTTCCTTGCGTTGCGGTGTGAAATCTGGTATTATATTAAATATCAGAAAAGAGCGGTGCGCAGGATGTGTGCGCAAGATCCGACAGTGCCGGGCGAAGGGCGGAGATACACGAAGATGGAGAAAAGGATGATTTCGTTTCGGCGTAAGCTGATGACAGCGGTTCTTTGCGTGACCGTGCCGCTGATGGCGTTGCTTTTTGTCAGCAACTTTTATTCTATTCGCGTTTTTAACGATAAGCTGGCCGATTCCAACCTGCGCTCGATGAACTACCACGCGGGGCGGATCGAAGACGGTTTGGCGGCAACCGACGATTTTCTCACGGGTATGATGGTGTCGAGCGTCGAGTTTCGCACGCTTTCGAGCGGCGCCAAGCAATTGGATGCGTACCTGGCGTCGTACAGCCTGTTCAATCAGGTCAAAACCGCAATGCCGGCCTATGAGGATTTGGGTGCGATTTTTATTTACAGCGTGCCGAGCCAAACAGAACGCGATGTGTTTACCGGGGAATTTTCCTATCTGGAGAAAACCGCGATCCGCGGGTTCGTGCGCGAAGCGGTCGCTTCGAATGCGTATTCTTATGCGATGGGATGGCGCCATAAGGAAATTGGCGGCGTTTCCTATCTGTTCCGGTTCTTCGGCGGGCAGGGGACGTATCTTGTGGCTATGGCGCCGCTTGAACGGCTGGGCGACACAACCCGACTGTACCTGCAGCAGGAAGCCGTGGCGCTGTTTGCCGACACAGACAACCAGCCGCTGACGCAGGTGAGCTTTATTGAGCAAAACAGCATCGATCTGGACGGCGATTACAGCCGTTATTTTCTTTCCGGTGAGGACAGGCGATTCATGATTGTGGGGCGGGACGTCGAAGGCACGGACTGCCGCGTGGTGCTCGCTGTGGGGGAATCGGGGTATTTCGATTCGTTGGATGCTCTGCAAAGCGTGTTTTTCATCCTCTCGGCTCTGGCGCTTGTGCTCATTCCGCTGATCCTTTGGTTTATTACGCGCCTCATTCTGCGCCCGGTCGACGAGATCCGCAGCACCATGGAGCAGATCCGCGCCGGTAAGCTCGATGCCAAGGCGGTCAGCCGGACGAATATCCGCGAGTTCTGCCAGATGAACGAAACCTTCAACACCATGATGGTGCAGATCCGGAACCTGCGCATAGAATCGTACGAAAAAGAGTTGGATAAGCAGAAGGCGGAGCTGCGCTACCTGCAATTGCAGATTCGCCCGCATTTCTTTTTAAATTGCCTGAAAAGCCTGTATGCACTGGCGCAGGCCGGCAAATACGACCGCATCCAGAAGATGATTCTGGCGGTTTCCAAGCACATCCGGTATATTTTTCAAGATAGTATGGAACTGGTGCCGCTTGCACGGGAGCTGGATCATATCCGCAACTACATCGAAATGCAGGGCGATTCCTCACAGTACGCGCCGGTCTGTCGCATTGAAGCGGATGAGCGGCTGCTCAATATGATGATTCCGCCGCTTTCGCTGCAAACCTTCGTCGAGAATTCCGTCAAGCACGATTATTCCCCCGATCACCCGCTTGAGATCGACGTTTCCGCAGCCGTGCTGCGCAGTGGCAACGATACCTTTGCAGATCTCACGGTTTCCGATAACGGCGGCGGCTTCCCGGAAAGCGTCATTCAGGAGATCAACGACCCGGACAGCCCCGTTTATGCGCAGCATCATGTGGGGATCAACAACATCAAAAAGCGTATGGAATTGATTTACGGCGAGGGCGTGCTCTATGCGTTCTTTAACCGGGATATCGGAAGTGTTTCGGAAGTTTTGATTCCGATTGATCCCTCTATATTGCAGGAAGAGAAAGGAAAGGAGGAAGGCACGTGAAGGTTCTGATTGTGGATGATCAGCCGGAAGTGGTTGAGAGCATGGTATCCGGCGTGAACTGGGAGCGCCTTGGCGCCGAGGCTGTGCTCACCGCATACAGCGTTAAGGAGGCGCAGGGCATTTTTGAGCGCGAGCGCATCGATATCCTGTTGTGCGACATCGAGATGCCGCCGACGAACGGGTTTGCGTTGTTGCGTTGGGTACAGGAGCGCTTTGCCGGCGTGGTGTGTATATTCCTGAGCGCACACGCGGAGTTCGAGTACGCGCAGGAGGCGGTGAAGCTGGGCAGCTTCGATTATATCCTGCAGCCGGCGCCGTATGCGGAAATCGAGGCTGCGGTAGAGCGCGCTGCCTGCAAGGTGCGTGAGGCGGAAAACGAAAGGCGCTACAACGTCTACGAGCATTATCGCGAGGAAAATAGCGGCAAAATGCAGGGGAAAACAGAGCAGACCCCCGTGCAACGGGCGATGGATTATATTCGCCGCAACCTCGACAAGGATTTGAGCCGCGCGGATATTGCCGAAGCGATCTACCTGAATCCCGAGTATCTTTCGCGGCTTTTTAAACGCGAGACGGGTTCTTCTCTGAACGATTACATCGTCACCGAAAAAATGCGCACCGCGCAGTCCCTGCTTGGGGATACCAACATTCCCGTGAGTATCATTGCCACAAAGGTAGGTTACTCCAATTTTTCCTATTTCTCCCAGGTCTTTAAAAAATATACCGGCCTTTCGCCGCTTGAATACCGCACGGCGAAGCGACGGCGCAAACTGTGAGCGTCGGTTCTGTGTGGCTTTGGGAAGGAGAATCAGCCGGCAATTGTGAAATATTCATGAATGGCTGAAAGATTGATAGGACGTCTTGCACAAAGGAAAGGAAGCGCCTGAAAAGACGCTTCCTTTTTTGTAAATTTTTGCAGGAGGAGGCATATAGACTTGCAAAACAGACACAAATAAGTCATTTTTTAAACATTCGAAGTCACGATTTTTACAGAAATCGATATAAAAATCTGGTATTCTTGTATTGTCCCAAAGATGTACTGCGGTGTAGCCGCAGAATAATGAAAAGTACGAAAGGAAGTAAAGACAATGGCAAAGAGAATTCTGGCAATGCTTCTTGTGGCAGTGCTGGCCCTCTCGCTCGCCGCCTGCTCCGGCGGCACGGACACGAGCGAGTCCGCCTCTGATTCTACGACTTCCGGTGATACGAGCACCGGCAGCGAAGATTCCGGCGAAGTGGATCTCAGAGAACCCGAACTCGTCACCCTCGACATCGTGACGATGGCTTCTGGTAAGGAAGAAAGCGGTATCACGCAGGTTGAGGAAGCGATGAACGAGCTGCTCGAAGAGCAGTTCAACGTCAACGTCAACCTGACGTTCCTCCCGTTCGGCAGCTATGCCGATCAGACGACCCTGATGCTGTCCTCCGGCGAAGGCGTTGACCTCATCGCCGTTTACATGGTTCCGTATGCATCCTGCGCGACGACCGGTCAGATCATGCCGATCGACGACCTGCTCGAGGAATACGGCCAGGGCATCATTGAAGAGCTCGGTTGGGATATGATCAACTGCGGCCGTGTCGACGGCGAGCTCTATGGCCTTACGCAGGGCCGTGACCTTGCGGCGTCCGAAGGCTTCGTATACCGCCTCGACCTCGCGGAGGAGCTTAACCTGGATATGGATTCGGTCAAGACGCTTGAGGATCTCGAAGCTGTTCTGAAGACAGTGAAGGAAAACACCGAGAATGTTTGGCCGGTTGCTGTTTCCGCTGGTGAGAACATCCGTAACTGGGGCTGGGATGCTCTGGGCGACGAGATGATTAACCTTGGCGTTCTCCCCGACATGGCGCAGGACACCACCGTTGTCAACCTCTATGAGACCGATCAGTACAAGGATCTTGTTACCACGATGTACAACTGGATGCAGGAAGGCCTGATCCAGGCGGACGCTGTCAACACGACCGAGACGGCTTCCACGCTGACCGAGGCTGGCACGGCGTTCGGTTACTTCACGAACCTCAAGCCGTACTATGCTGAGGAGAACAACGCGAACCTCCAGAACAAGATTGGCGTTGTCGACAACATGGTTCCGGCTCTGGCAACGACCGACCGCGTTACGATGGGTCTGTGGTCCATCTCCGGCTCCTGCGAGCATCCGGAAGCGGCCATGAAGGTCCTCAACGCGCTCTACACGGATCCGGAAGTTGCGAACCTCTACATGTATGGTGTGGAAGGCACGCACTACGAGGTTGTTGAGGAAGGCACCATCACGAACGGCCAGGATCGTATCAACTATCCGGAAGGCCTCGACGCTACGACCACGACCTACAGAAAGTCCGGCACGTGGCTCTGCCCGAACCAGTTTATCGGCGACATCTGGGGCCTCGACCTCCCGGATGATTACTGGGATGCGACCCGTGACTTCAACAACGAGTCTCAGAAGTCCGCTGCATTCGGCTTCTCCTTCGACGCTACGCAGACCCCGAACGAAATCGCGGCTTGCACGAACGTTGTCAACAAGTACCACAAGGCACTTGTCTGCGGCGCTCTGGATCCGGAAGAGACCCTTCCGCAGTTCAACCAGGAGCTGAAGGATGCCGGCATCGATGTGATCATCGAAGAGAAGCAGGCACAGCTCGACGCATGGCTCGCTGAGCAGGCGTAAAATTCGTATTCAAAGCAGTTTTGCTTTAAAATCCGTGTCCTTTCCCTTTTTGGGGAAGGACATGGGCATGTACAGAGGCGCGTGGTTTTCTGTGCATGCCCATGTCCTTTGGATGTGTTTCCAAAAGGAAAATAAGTTTGAAAGGGGTTTTCAAAACCATGTCGACTAAATCTGCGGCGCTGGAGCGGAAAATGAAGGCGCGCACGACAAAGCCGAGAAAATGGCTGCGTTTCTACCGCTGTATCCCGCTGTACCTGATGTTCCTGCCGGGTGCGCTGTATCTCCTGATGGACAAGTACCTGCCCATGACCGGTCTGATCATCGCGTTTAAGCGGGTCAACTGGCGTAAAGGTATCCTGGCCAGCGATTGGGTGGGCTTCAGCAACTTCACCTACCTCTTCAAGACAAAGGACGCCTTTACAATCACGCGCAATACGATCCTGTACAATCTGTGCTTTATTGTGCTGGGCACCGTGTTTGCGATCACGATTGCGATTCTGCTGAATGAAATCACGAGCAGGAAGATGAAGCAGGTGTATCAGACGGTAATCCTTCTGCCGTACCTGATCTCCATCATCGTGGTCAGCTATCTGGTTTTCGCGCTTCTCAGCTCGGAGACGGGCTTCATCAACAATACGGTCCTCAAAGCTTTTGGCGCGGAGCCGATCTCCTGGTATACCGAACCCAAGTATTGGCCGTTTATTCTCGTGATTGTTCACCTCTGGAAAGTTTTCGGTTACGATTGCATTCTCTACTATGCCACGCTTGTCGGCATTGACCAGGGCTATTATGAGGCGGCTGTTATCGACGGTGCAAACCGTTGGCAGCAGATCTGGAACGTCACCATTCCGAACCTCCTGCCCACGATCATCACGCTGACCCTGATGGCGATCGGCAAGATCTTCTATTCCGATTTCGGTCTGTTCTATCAGGTGCCGATGGATTCCGGTCCGCTGATCGATGTGACGAGTACCATCGATACATACGTTTACCGCGCACTCACCACCCTGAACGATATCCCGATGGCTTCGGCGGCGGGCGTTTACCAGAGCGTGGTCGGCTTTGTCCTCGTTCTTCTCGCCAACTGGGGCGTTAAGAAGGTCGGCGGCGAAGAGAACGGATTGTTCTAAGAAGGAGGGAAAATCACCATGGTCGAAAAGAATAAAAGCTTTCAGGTCGGCGCACACATCGTGATGGTCTTTCTCTCGCTGTGCTGTATCCTTCCGTTTGTTCTGCTGATCGCATCCTCCTTTACGGATGAAAACGAGCTGATCCGCAGCGGCTATTCGTTCATTCCCGCGAAATTCAGCCTGGATGCGTACAGCTACATGTTCAAGAGCAGCAATAAGATCTTCAGTGCGTACGGCATTACGATCCTTTCCACGGTGGTTGGCACGGTGGCCGGCCTTACGATGACGATCCTCATGGCGTACCCGCTTTCCCGCCGTGATCTGCCGGGCCGCAATGCACTTGCGTTTTACGTGTTCTTCACGATGCTGTTTTCCGGCGGTCTGGTACCGACGTACATCATGTACACGCGTTACATCAAGGTGAGCAGCACGATCTGGGCGCTGATCATCCCGTCCCTGCTTGTCAACGCGTTCTATGTCATCATGATGCGCACATATTTCAACACAAACATTCCGGATGCCGTTATCGAAGCCGCGCGTATCGACGGCGCCGGCGAGTTCCGCATTCTGGGTACGGTCGTTGTCCCGATGAGCGTGCCGATGATCGCAACGATGACGCTGCTGATCGGTCTTTCCTACTGGAACGACTGGAAAAACGGTCTCTACTATTTGCAGCAGACTAAGAGCTTGTACAGCATTCAGGTGCTTTTGAATGAGATGCTGCGTGACGTACAGGCCTTGAAGAGCGGCATGGACGCAGCCTCCGCTGCAGAAATTTCAGCTACGATGCCGAGCACCGGTATCCGTATGGCCATCGCGGTGGTCGGCGTGCTTCCGGTTCTGGTTGTGTATCCGTTCTTCCAGAAGTATTTTGTCAAGGGCATTACGATCGGCGCAGTTAAGGGCTAAAAGCAAAATTTAAAACCAAAGGGCTTTCCAAAAAACAGGAAAGCCCTTTTTGTTGCGCAGAAGCCATTGCGGTATGGGAAATCTTGCGCCTGTACAAATTCCTTTTCACTATGAAGGCCCCCTGTGTAGTCTTTTCCTACACAGGGGGCCTTTTGTCTGCTGTCCGTTTTTGCTGGTTCAGTTCACACCGGCAGAAAGCGCTCTTTTCTATTCAGAAATCAAATGGTTTCGTAATGGTGCGCCTCCTGCAACATCATATCCTTCACCTTCATCAGGCGGATTTGCGTCGAGCGTTCGTTTTCATCGAGCTTCATCGTGATGTACTTGATGTTTTCCTGTAGCTCCGGGATCATCACGTGTTCCAGCGCGTTGACGCGCCGGCGCGTTTTTTCGATTTCCGCCGCCATCAGCTGGCAGGATTTCTCCACCTCGGCCAGCTTCAACATTTTCGGAAATACATCGGAAAGCGAACGGATGGCGTCATCCAGATCGCCGGTCGTAAAAGCGTAGCCATAGGAATAGATGTCGTTCGGGTCGGGTGTGCGCGTTTTGAAATCAAAGTCCGGAATCTCTACGCTCATGACGTTCTGCGTGCCCGCGGAAATGGAAACCTCCTGCTTTGGGGCGAGCAGCGCCGTGTTCATCATTTCGTCCGGCATACCGGCGCGGGCGAGCATGAAATCGGCGTTTGCGGCGACGAGCGCAGCCTCCACCTCTTCGCGCAGCGCTTTGTTTTCACGCACGCGGTCGAGGAACTGGCGCATCAGCTCATCGCGTTTGTCCTTGAGGAGCTTATGGCCGCGCACGGCCGTGACCAGCTTTTTTTTCAGCCGCGTAAGCTCCATGCGGGTAGGGTTGACCTGTGTGCCTGCCATTGTGCATCACACCTTTCCATAATACGCGTCCAGGAACTTGTCGTTGATGCGCTTGAGCTCGCTGCGGGGCAGGATGGAAAGCAGCTTCCAGCCGAGCGTGAGCGTATCCTCGATGTCGCGGTTGGTCGTGTAACCCTGGGAAACGTACTCGTTTTCGAAGGCGTCGGCAAATTTGGCGTAAAGCTTGTCAATGTCCGTCAGGGCGGCTTCGCCGAGCACTACCATCAGCTCCTTGGCGTCCTTGCCGCGCGCATAGGCGGCAAACAGCTGGTTCATTGTGCTGGCGTGGTCGGCACGCGTTTTGCCTTCGCCGATGCCCTTGTCCTTCAGACGGGACAGCGAGGGCAGTACGTCGATCGGCGGCGCGATGTTCTTGCGGTACAGCTCACGGCTGAGAATGATCTGCCCCTCGGTGATGTAGCCGGTCAGGTCGGGAATTGGATGGGTTTTGTCGTCTTCGGGCATCGTGAGGATCGGGATCATCGTAATGGAACCGGTTTTGCCGTTCTGACGGCCAGCGCGCTCGTAAAGGGACGCAAGGTCGGTGTACATGTAGCCCGGGTAGCCGCGGCGGCCGGGCACCTCCTTGCGCGCGGCGGAAACCTCGCGCAAAGCGTCGGCATAGTTCGTGATATCGGTCAAAATGACGAGCACATGATAGTTCTTTTCAAAAGCGAGGTATTCCGCAGCGGTCAGCGCCATGCGAGGCGTCGCAATGCGCTCGATGGCGGGATCGTTCGCCAGGTTGACAAACATGACCGTGCGGTCGATGGCGCCGGTTTCCTTGAAGCTCTCAATGAAGAAGTTTGACTCCTCGAACGTGATGCCCAGCGCGGCGAACACGACGACAAACGGGTCGTTCGTGCCGCGCACCTTCGCCTGGCGCGCGATCTGCGCCGCAAGCTGTGCGTGCGGCAGGCCGGACGCCGAGAAAATCGGCAGCTTCTGGCCGCGGACCAGTGTGTTCAGGCCGTCAATGGCTGAAACACCGGTCTGAATGAATTCCTGCGGGTAACTGCGGGCGGCCGGGTTCATCGGCAGGCCGTTGATGTCGCGGCGCTGCTCGGGCAGGATTTCCGGCCCGTCGTCGATTGGACGGCCGAGACCGTCAAAAACACGGCCCAGCATATCCTCGCTGACGCCGAGTTCCATCGTACGGCCGAGAAAACGCACGCGGCTGTTCGACAGATTGATGCCGGTGGAGCTCTCGAAGAGCTGCACAAGCGCGTTGCCTTCGTTGATTTCCAGCACCTTGCAGCGCCGCTTTTCCCCGTTTGCCAGCTCAATTTCCGCCAGTTCGTCATACGTGACATTTTCCACGCCCTTGACGAGCATCAGCGGGCCGGCGACTTCCTGTATGGTTCTGTATTCCTTTGGCATCAGAACGCCTCCTTATTCTGCACGGCGCGGTTGATTTCCTGCTCGAGTACCGCGCAGATTTCGCTGTATTCCGCTGCAACCTGGTCCGGTGCAACGTATTTGAAGCGCCCGATACGCTCGCGCACGGGCAGGGCGATCAGATCGTCGGCCTTCGCGCCTTTTTCAAGCGCCGCCGTGCACTGGTCGTAATAGCGTATGACGAGCAGCATCATGTCATGCTGTTTTTCCAGACTTGTGTAGGTGTCCGTTTCGTCGAAGGCGTTCTGATGCAGGAAGTCTTCACGGATCGACCGTGCGGCCTCCAGCTTCAGGCGGTCCGGCGCCGAAAGCGCGTCCATACCGACAAGTTTGACAATTTCCTCCAGTTCCGCTTCGTCCTGCAGCAGGCGCATCAGACGCGCCCGCAGGTCCATCCAGTCCGCGGCCACGTTTGTGTTGAACCAGTTGGCCATCGTGTCCACATAGAGGGAATAGGAGGTCAACCAGTTGACCGCCGGGAAATGCCGCTTGTAGGCGAGATTGGAGTCGAGGCCCCAGAACACCTTGACGATGCGCAGCGTCGCCTGCGAAACCGGCTCGGAAATATCGCCGCCCGGCGGGGAAACCGCGCCGATGACGGAGAGCGCACCCTCGCGTCCTTCGCTGCCGAGTGTAATCACGCGGCCCGCGCGCTCGTAAAACTGGGCGAGACGGCTGCCAAGGTAGGCGGGGTAGCCTTCTTCGCCGGGCATCTCCTCGAGGCGACCGGACATCTCACGCAGCGCTTCAGCCCAACGGGAGGTCGAATCCGCCATCAGGGCGACGGAATAGCCCATATCCCGGAAATATTCTGCAATCGTGATACCGGTGTAGATCGAAGCTTCGCGCGCTGCAACCGGCATATCCGAAGTATTGGCGATCAGTACCGTGCGCTTCATCAAGGAATAGCCGGTTTTCGGGTCAATGAGTTCCGGAAACTCGTTCAAAACGTCCGTCATCTCGTTGCCGCGTTCGCCACAGCCGATGTATACGACGATGTCCGCCTCGGCCCATTTCGCGAGCTGGTGCTGCACGACGGTTTTGCCGCTGCCGAACGGACCCGGCACCGCCGCAACGCCGCCTTTGGCAATTGGAAACAGCGTGTCGATGACACGCTGGCCGGTGATCAGCGGCATGTCTGGGGAAAGCTTGCGCTGGTACGGGCGGCCGCGGCGCACAGGCCATTTCTGCATGAGCGTGATGTTCACGCTGCTGCCGTTCGGGGTGTCGATGACGGCGACGGTATCCGTCACCGTGTATTCGCCGGCGGCAATGGAGCGGATTGTGCCGCGCACGCCGGCCGGCACGAGGATCTTGTGTACGACGATCTCGGTTTCCTGTACGGTGCCGAGAATGTCGCCGCCCTGCACAGCGTCGCCCGCCTGCATTGCAGGCATGAAACTCCATTTGACGTCGCGCTTGAGCGCGGGAACCTCAACGCCGCGCTTTAAGTTGTTGCCCGAAATCTGCATGATGGCGTCGAGCGGACGCTGGATACCGTCGTAGATCGAGCTGATGAGGCCTGGGCCGAGCTCCACGCTCATCGGTTCGCCCGTGGATTCCACCGGGGCGCCGGGGCCGAGGCCGGAGGTTTCCTCGTAGACCTGAATGGAGGCTTCGTCGCCGTGAATTTCTATGATTTCGCCGATCAGCCGTTGTTCGCTGACGCGCACGACGTCAAACATGTTGGCGTCGCGCATGCCGCGGGCGACGACGAGCGGACCGGCTACTTTTTTGATTGTGCCTTTGCTCATTTGCTTTCAGTCACCTGTTTCTTTAATCTTTTTCGTTGAAGATGATATCGGAGCCGACGGCCTGCTCGACCGATTTGCGTACCATCCGGATTCCCATACCCGTGTTGCCCGTGATGCCCGGAATCGGGATGATGGCCGGCAGGGGCAGAAGCCGGTAATGGTTGAGCTCGCGCTCCAGTGCGGCGGCCAACGCCTCGGTGATGTAGATCACGGCGTATTCGCCTTCCGCCAGACGGCGCAGGGTCTGGCTGCCGGTTTCGGTGTCGTCAATAGGGAAGACATCGAGCCCGAGCGCCGCAAAACCGTAGATGCTGTCGCGGTCTCCGATGACTGCTGCTCTGTACAAAATTAAAACATCCTTTCCGATTGGACGGGAAGCGGAAAAAACAGCCTTACATTTCCCGCAGTCGCGCCCGGATTCTCTCGTCCGACAAGCCGTTGAGCTTGCCGGAGAGAATGATGCGCACGGCGGCAATCTCATTCTGCCGCGCAATCACGTAGCCGAGCAGCGGTGCGACCGTGAAATAATCCTGCCGGCCAATGGTTTTTACCAGCGCCGTCTGTCGGTTATCGCTCCACTTTTCAAAGGCCGAAGCGCCGGCCTTCAGCGGCTCCACACCGTCCGCATAATCGGTACGGCTCAGGTACTCATAGAGCGCCTGCTCGTTTTTCAGCGCCGCTTCGGAAAGCGCGTCGAGATCGAGTGTGTCGCAGGGGGCGAGGCTCTCCGTGAGAAAAGCGCGGTTTTTCCCCGTATGCCGGGCGCGGGCCGCGATTTTGATATCCGAAACCGCAACCTTCAGTTCGGCGAAGCCGTCGATCAGCGGGTTTTGGCTTTCCCGACCCGCGGTGCGGATCGCCGTGAGGCAGGCGCGGTCGAGAATTGTGTCGCAGCGCTGGCCGTCCCGCGTGCGCAGCAGAACCTGCATCGCCTCAGCCGCGGGCTTTGCCATGAAGTCCGGCAAGGCGGAAAAATCGTTCTGCCGCACAGCGGCCTGTATGGTCTGCACCGGCACCGTACCGCCTGCCATAAAGACATTGTGTGGCGCGGCGCCCGTGACGGCGCATTTGATCGCCGCCTTCAAATTGTTGAAATCCGTGGGATACAGCAGCACATGGAACGGCGAGAGGTCGGGCGTCAACTCATGCATGAGCGCCCAGGTTTTTTCCGTCTCGGCTGCGAGAACGGCTTCGGCGGTTTTGCCGCCGGTGTCCCAGCCCTTATCGGCCAGCGCGCGGAGGCATTCTGCCGGCGTTTTGCACGCCATCAGCCGGTCGATGTCCTGCTGTGTCAGGAGCGTAAGCTCCCGCGTTTTGATACGCGCCACGGCGTAAATGTATTCCTCTGCCATCGTGCGTTCTCCTTTGCTTGTGTGTGGCGGCTCATGCAAAGAGCATACCGCCCGCAATGTCCTGCAGCGCGTCCGCCTCCGCTTCAAAGAGCGCGTCGAACGTGCAGTTTACGTCAATGCCGTCGTAGACGAGCACAAAGCCGTCGGGAAGATCGCACGGTGTTTTGGATACGGTGATGTGCCCGCGGCCGACAGCTTTGTTCAGTCTGTCCTCAAAGCCGGCGGGCAGGCGCTTGAGATCCGCGGCGTTCAGGCGCATCTCTGCATCGCCGTCCACCGCGTATTTCTGCGCAAGCCGCGCGAGCACGGCAAAGTATTCGCCGTCGGACAGCGCGCGCAGCTCCGCCATTGCCGCGGCAATCGTATCGCGGATTGCGCTTTGCTTGGCAGCGAGCAGCGTGCGACGGCGGCCGAAGGCGGCGGCCGATTGCGCGCGCTGGCGGATGTCTTCGGCCTGCGCGGCACCGTTTTCCTCGAGTGCCGCAGCCTCGTCTTCCGCTGCCTGCGCAGCTTTCTCGAGCCGTGCCGCAGCGTCCCGCTCAGCGGCGGCTACCGTTTCGCGGGCCTGCTGCTCGGCCTGTTCGCGGATCTGTTCCAAGATCCTGTCCAGTCCTGTAGCCATACGCCGCTCCTTTTAAATCGCGATGCTGCCGATGTTTGCAACGGCGAGCAGGGAAATGAGCAGCGCCAGAACGGCGTATGTTTCCACCATCGCGGGGATGATCATTGCCTTGCCAAACTGGTCCGGGCGTTTTGCAACGAGCGAGATGGAAGCCACGGCTGCCTTGGCCTGCTGCTTTGCGGAAACCAGGCCCACAAAGGCCATCGGCAGGCAGGCTGCGAGGTACAGAAGACCCTGTGCGAAGGAAACGTCGCCGCTGCCGCCGAGAATGCCGATGTTGGCGAGCGTGAGGAATGCGATGAGCAGACCGTAAATGCCCTGCGTGCCCGGAAGCAGCAGGAGGATCAGGACTTTACCGAACATGGATGGGTTTTCCGTAACAACGCCCGCCGCGGCCTGTCCGGTCATGCCGACGCCGATGGCGGAGCCGATGCCGGCCATCAGGGCTGCCAGTGCGGCGCCGAGAAGCGCCAGCGCGATACCGAGAGAATTGATGTCAAAGTTTTCCATTTTATTTTTCCTCCGTAATTTTAAAATATTTGGTTTTGGCGGTAAACGGCGCAAACTTGCGGCGCCCGCCTTCAAAGAATTTTCCGAAGAATTCCACAAACTGCAAGCGGTTTGTGTGTACATATGCGCCGAGGACGTTGATGCCGAGGTTCAGCGTGTGGCCCACAATGAAGGCGAAGAGAAACACGATGACGCCCACCGGTCCGTTGCCGAGCATGGCGCCCATCTGGTTGAAGACAGAGGCAATGACGCCTGTCGCGAGGCCCAGTGCAAGCAACCTCGAGTAGGAGAGGATGTCGCTCAGATAGCTCGAAACGCCATACAGGCCGTACAGGCCCTTCAAAAGCCGCTTGACGGGGCTTTTGGAATCACGCCCGGCCGTCAGGATGATGAGAAGCGCGCCGATACCCGCGGCAATGGCGCCTGCGCTGCCTACTGCGGCGGGCAACAGGAAGGGCAGCGAAACCATATCGGCAAACATCTGCATCGAGAGCAGATAGACGATGCCGCCACCCACGAGCAGGTACCAGGATACAACGTCAAAGACGGCGTCTTTCCACTGGCCGACACGGGCCAGCTGGTAGAACTGTACCCCGAGGCCGGCAAAAATGTGGATGATGCCGATCAGGAACGAGAACAGCAGCAGCCGCATCGGCTCGTCGACCGGTACAAACCACAGCGCCGGAATTGTGACGTCTGCGCCGAAGAAGGTCTTCGCAATCACGGTGACTGCGTCGCCGAAGAAGCTGCCGAACATCACGCCCCAGAAGACGGTGGAAATGCCGCAGTAGAGAAACATTTTCAGCGACTTTTTCAGCCCAGGCTCCATGTTTTTGAATTTGGCCAGCGCGAAGCCGCAGCCGAGGACCATGAGCAGGCCGTAGCCGGCGTCGGAAAGCATCATACCGAAGAGGAAATAGTAGAAAACCGCCATGATCGTGCTCGGGTCAATTTCCTTCTTACCCGGCATGCTGTAGCTTTCCAGCACGCCCTCTACAGGCGCCGCAAAGCCGTTGTTTTTCAGCAGGACCGGCGTGTCCTCCGTATCGTCCGGTGCTTCCAGCTCAACATAGGCGTCGTACCCTTTGGTCAACTCCGCCTCCAGCGCGGGTGCGCTTTCCGCCGGAATGTAACCCGTGATAACGAATACGTGCGCGCTCTGCCAAAGCTGGCCGAGAACGTCGTATTTTTCAATGCGCATGGCAAAATAATCGATGGTGTACTGCAAAGCGCCGCGCAGCGCCTTGTAGGTGCGGATTTCCGCTTCTGCCGCCTCGATCTCCGCCTGCAGCTTCTCTATGCGCGACTGTAAGTGCTGCACGCGCTCTCTGGGCGGCCGTTTGCTCGGCTCCGCGGGATAAGTAAAGCCGATGGAGCGGAGAAAAGTCTCCAGTTTCAGGCCGGCCGCGGCGTGGCAAAGAATGAACGCGCATGTCTGCTGCGCGCCGGTGCTCAGCACTTCCACCACGACGCCGTCTACGTCCGGCGCGCCTTCGGCGATTTTTGCCTTCAACGCCTCTTCCGTGTATTCCTCAGGAAAAGAGCCGATGAATACGGAGGTGGAGGCGGTGCCGATCGTGCGCATCGAGATGTCCAGCTTCATCCACGGCTCAAGCATACGGATCTGTGTTTCAAGCCGCAGGATTTCTGCGCGGTTATCCGCACATTTTTTCCAAAGCACGTTGATGTGCGATGCGGTTTTCAGCGTTTCTGAAACCGATCGCACCGTTTCCTCGTAGCGTGTAAGTGCAATCGGCGTTCGTCCCTCCAGAGCGGCAAACAGGGACTTCTGTTCCGGTTCGAGCTTGTCCAGCGCTTCCAGCGCGGCCTGCAGGGTGTTGGTGTTGTTTTCAAATCTTGCTTTTGCAGGGGCGGTGTCGGTTTGCCGGAAAACGGACGGGTCCGCCTTCCCAGCGTGGATTTCCACGACGCCGCGCCGCTGCAGCAGTTCCAGAATCTGCTTGCGACGGTTTTTCAGCGCATAAATGCCGATGCGCTGCATAGGCATGACCGCCATGCTGCAATCTCCTCCTTTCGTGTCTGCGTCGCCTTACCCGGTGATGTGGTTCAGGATGGCGCGGACGGCTTTTTTGCTGTTTTTCTGTGCTTGCTGGCGGATCTGTTGCGCGAGCGCGGCGGTTTCCGCATGTGCGGTGCGCGCGTATGCTTCCGCATCGGCCTGCGCTTTGGCTTGCAGCGCGCTGCAATGCTCCTGCGCCCGCTGCAAACGCGTCGCGCGAAGCCCGGCGGCTTTCTGTTCGGCGTCCTGTCGAATGGCGTCGCAGCGGTGTTGTGCGTTTTCCAGAATTTTCGCGGCGTTTTGCTCGGCGTTTTTGACGGCGTCCAGCGTTTGTTTGGCCAAAGAATCACCCCCTGTTTTGGTGTGTATGGTGGTTAAGGTCCTGCTGCGGTGAAAAAATGACCGAATCCCAGCGGACGGCAGGATCTTTTTTGGTGGTACATACCGAAATTATAGTATATTTTTTCCCGGTTTACAAGAGAAAAGCGGCGGTTGCCCTAAAAAATTGTATCCAGCAATTTTCTTTTCGGAATTTTCGCACAAGTCGGGTTGTGTTTTTGCGCGTCGGACCGCTGCTCAATTCCTTACGAATTTCTTTCGGAAAATCCGAAATGTTAACATTTTATTTATATTTTGTCTGAAAAATATGCTATAATTAACAACGATGATATTTGATTGAACGGGCCGTCCGGTCCGTAAATTTATAGGAGGCAATACAAGAAATGAAAGCGAAGTCACTCCATTATTCCAAGGGCGGCAGTGTACAGCCGATTGCGTCAGAAATTGGCAGAGTTCTCCAGTGCGTATGTGATCAGATTCCCCCGGCATATCCCTGCGAAGGCGATAAGGTTGTGTTTATTGGCATTGAAATGAACGGCAAGCTTCCGGGCCCGGTCGATCACTTCTGCAAGGACCTCAACCCGACGAGAACGAAGGGTGTTGCGTTCTATGTTCTGAACAGCACGGGCAACACGAATGGCCTGGAGGGTATTATCGCTGCGATGAAAGCCAATGGCGTCCAGACGTACGGCGAACCGCTCGGGATCGCGGTCAAGGGCGGCCTGTTCAAGAAGGGCACCCCGACGGAAGCCGACATCAAGAAGGCGCTCGAGTGGGCGGAGAAAATCTCGAAGATGTAAACCATACGGATTTCGAAAATATCCATAAAAAATGGGCTGCTTCGGCAGTCCTTTTTTATGCTTTGAGGGCTGTACAAACGGGTGACTTCGGTGTAAACTGTACGGGATAAATTTTCTTCTGCACAGACCGGACGATTGGCGCGCAGCCTGTCCGCCGTGTGCAATTTTTCGCGATGATGGGAAGAGGGCATCTATGACAAAAGAAATGACGCATGGTTCGCCGATGAAGCTCATTCTCGGTTTTACCATCCCGCTACTGTTTGGCAATATATTTCAACAATTTTATTCGATGGTGGATACCATTATCGTCGGCCGGGTGCTGGGGACCGGTCCGCTGGCCGCCGTCGGTTCAACGGGGTCCGTGACGTTTTTGATCATCGGCTTCTGTCTGGGGCTGTGCAGCGGCTTCGCAATCCCGGTCGCCCAGCGCTTCGGCAGCCGGGATTATGAGGAGCTGCGCCGGTTTATCGGCAACGCGGTGTGGTTGTGCACCGGCTTCGGTGCGGTGCTTACGGTGCTGACCGTGGTGTTTTGCCGCAATATTCTGGAGCTTATGGGCACGCCGGCGGACATCATAGACGACGCGTACGCGTATCTTGTGATTATTTTTGCAGGTATTCCCGCAACGCTTTTGTACAACATCCTGTCCGGTATTCAGCGAGCGCTCGGCGACAGCCGCACACCGGTCGTGTTTCTCGTCATCGCGTCGGTCATCAACATCGTGCTCGACATTGTGCTGATCGTCTTTGTGCCGCTGGGCGTGGCGGGCGCTGCGATCGCCACAGTGATTTCGCAGCTGGTCTCCGGCCTCGGCTGTCTGGTATACGCGAGCCGGCACTACGAGGTGCTGCGTATGACGCGCGACAACTTTAAATTCCGTGCGATGTACGCGCGCCGGCTGCTTGGCATCGGCGTCCCGATGGCGCTACAAACGTCCATTACGGCGATTGGCAGCGTGATTTTGCAGGCATCCGTCAACGCGCTCGGCTCGGTCGCCGTGGCCAGCGTCACGGCGGGCAGCAAGCTGTATATGTTTTTCTCCTGCGCCTACGATGCCATGGGCGTGACCATGTCGACCTACAGCGGCCAGAACATCGGCGCGCGCAAGATCGACCGCATTGGGCAGGGCGTGAAGGCGTGCAGTCTGGTGGGCATCGTGTATTCACTTCTGGCACTGCTCGTGATCGCCTTTTTCGGCAAATCCCTTCTGTTACTCTTTGTCGACGGCGGCGAAACGACCATCCGCAACGCGGCTTACCAGTATCTGCTCACGAGCGGCGTGTTCTTGATCCCGCTGACGTTTGTCAATGTCCTGCGCCTGACCATTCAGGGCATGGGTTACAGCCGGCTGGCCATGTTTGCCGGTGTGTTCGAGATGGTTGCCCGCGGCCTGACCGGCCTGCTGTTGGTGCCGGTTTTCGGCTATGCGGCGGCCTGCTTTGCCGGCCCGATCGCATGGATTATGGCGGACTGCTTCCTTTTTCCCGCTTATTTCCATGTGATTCGCCGCGCGCGCCGTGGAGAAGGCCTGTATTGATTCGGAAGTGGACAAAATGGGGGAGGAGGTGGTGCGCGTGTGCCGTGCGAATTCAAAAATCCGGCCAGGGCAGGCTGCGCGGGCGGTGCTTGCCCTGCTGGCTGTCGCCGGGGCGCTTGTGCTGCTGTACCACTGCCCGTTCCGCGCTTTGTTTGGCGTGGCCTGTCCCGGCTGCGGCATGACGCGAGCCCTGCTTTCCGCCGTGTTTTCGGATTTTAAAACGGCCTTTGCCTATCATCCCTTGTTCCCGCTCCTGATTCCGGCTGCGCTTTGGATCGGCTTGCGCCTGTTTGGGCGCCTGCGGCTTTCGGCGAAACGGGAAACGCCCTATATTCTGCTGTTTGCCGGCGTGTTTTTCCTTGTGTATATCGTGCGGCTGTGCAGCGGCGACCCGGTTGTCGCGCCCGATGTGGCGCATGGACTTGTGCCGCGGTTGCTTGCTGGCCTGTGCTGAAGAAAAAATAAAAGCTGTTCCCGGGGTGTGGAACAGCTTTTTCTATTTTGCGTATGGATCCGCAGGCAATCAAATGCCGTTGGCGTTGTAGCTGTTGGCAATGGCGTTCATTGCCGCACAGAGCTTATAGACATAAATGTATGGGCCGACGATGATGAAACTGCCGAGAATACCCCAGAGCCAAAAAGTCGACGCACCAAAATCGGTCGCAAAACCGCGTGCGCGCGCTTCGCTGCCCAGACGTTCGGACATCTGATGGAACCAGACGAGCGTGTAAATGCCGCAGGTAATCGGCCCGAGGAGGAAAACCACCAGACAGTAGTGCATGGTCTTTTTGCCGTCACGACGCATCGCCGCGATATTCAGATCCTCGCCGATGCCGGAAAAAAACACGATATTATAGATGCCGCAAGTGATGATGCCGAAAACGATGAATTTCCACAGTGCGCGCTCATTGTTCATCACTTTGAGCGGCATGGGCGCCGGAGCCGGCTGCTGATACGGTGTGTTGCTCATGAGATCTACCTTCCTTTCACGGAGAAGACGCGGACAATCGTCCATACCCCAAAGACGTTTGTCGCTTCTCTTTTATTTAATTTACCATAAGCGCTAAAAATCGTCAAGATATTGCGCATCTTTCTATAAATAAATATAAAAAATAGTTTAAAAATATGCAACAATATACAAAAGAGTTTGGGGATGAGCCGTGTAAGGCGCAAAGAAAAAGCCCGCAGACACGGCATACGCGGTCTGCGGGTGAATTCTGATTATTTGATAATTTATATGGTTTTATTCGGCTGTGCTGCTGTCCGTTTCTTCCGATTCGGCGTCACTTTCCTGCGCGTCCTCACTGGCCTCGGACGTCGAGGAGGTGCCGTTCTTTGTGGTGGATTCGAACATCGAAGGCTGGTAGCGGGCTAAGGCCTCTTCGTTCCATTCCAAACCCTCTATGCCGTCTGCCGCGGCTTCACGCACATACGTCTGGTATTCTTCGTTTTTCAGCTCGATCATCAGCGTCAGGCGGCCGTCTTCGCTGCCGAGTGTCTCTTCCACGGCGTCCGCAATGGGCAGGCGGTGCAGAAACACCATGTAACCGGAAGCTTCAAAAACCTGAATGTCACCCTCCTGCATCGATTCCAGCGAGGTGACAAAGGCTTCGGGCAGATACGAAGACGTCATACCATCGCGATTGTTGACGCTCTGCGTGTAGGTGGACTCGGCGTCAATGGATTCCGCGTATTCGGTGGCGGCCTCTTCCGTGGTCAGCTCTCCGTCGGCGACCCGTGTCCTGAGGGCGTTGAGCGCCGCAGAAACGTCGTCCTTTTCCTCATCGGACATATCCGCTGAACTGCCGTCCTCCGCCGTCGTCGTCAGCGGTGCGGTGAAGTATTCATAGTTCATGTAGGTGTCTTCAAAATGCGTGCGAAGCTCGTCTTCGGAGATCTCCCGCTCGCCGCCCTCGCCGTACAGCGCTTGGAAAACTTTGAGATACATCACGTTGTACTGGGAATACGCCATGTCATAGGAGGTCTCGGCGATGCCGAACTCCTCGAGCGAGGAGCCAAAATACGTCCAGTAGCTCTGGGTGGTCTGCAGGGCCTCGGTGTAGTCGTCATCCGTCATCGTGAGCCCCAGGCGTTCCATTTCGTCCTGCATCCAGCAATACTGCTGGATGTACGACTTCGCGCGGTCCTTGATCCACTCGTCGGCGGGGGTACCCTCCACTTCGCCCTTCAGGACCTCGGTGTCGGTGTCAATCTGCGCCGCCGCTTCGTTGTACGCGACGGAAAGATAGTAGATGTACATGCCGATGGGCAACTCCGTGTCGCCTGTTTTCGCGGCCCAGGTCAGGCCCTCATTGTAACAGCCGGTGAGGCTGAGGCCAAGAACGACCGCGAGCAGAAGTGCCGCAGCGCGCTTTGCAAATTTTTTCATTGTGTTTCAAGCCTTTCGTTTTTGATGTGCTCCCGTTATTATACCGCTGATGCGGCCGGTTGTCCAGCATCTTAACACGGGAAAGTGTTTTTTCTGTGAAGATCAACCGTCTTTTTCATCGCCGCAGAGGATTTTGAGCGTGTCCTCAAGCACGTCAAGCGGCGGCTTTCCGGCGAGCGCCACGCTGATATACGGCCGGCTGCCAGCGGAGAGCATCACCTTGTTCGGCATGCCCTGAATCAGCCGCTTGACGCGTTCCATATCGAATTTGTCCTTAAAAAGCAGAATGGCGTTTGCCTGCTGCTTGACTTCGGTGATGCCGAGGGACGTCGCGCGGCTGCGCAGAAGCGCGATGTCGATCAGGCCGTAGACGCTTTCGGGCGGTTCGCCGAAACGATCGATCAGCTCGTCGACGACGTCGCTCGAATCCTCGTACGTTTTGATGTCCGCGATGCGGCGGTACACCTCCAGGCGCAGCGCGGTGGAATCGATGTAGCTTTCCGGAATGTGCGCCTGTACCTGCATGTCGACGCTGCATTCCTCCACCGGCACCTCGGGCGTTTCGCCCTTCATCAGCGCGATGGCTTCGTTCAGCAGCTTGAGGTACATGTCATAGCCGACGCTTTCCATATGGCCATGCTGCTCGCCGCCGAGGATGTTGCCCGCGCCGCGGATCTCCAGGTCGCGCATGGCGATCTTGAAGCCGGAGCCGAACTCCGTGAATTCGCGGATGGCCGAAAGGCGTTTCTGGGAGATCTCGCTCAGCACTTTGCCGCGCGTAAATGTAAAATACGCGTACGCGCGCCGGGCGCTGCGGCCTACGCGGCCGCGCAGCTGGTGGAGCTGGGAAAGGCCCATGCGGTCGGCGTTGTCGATGATCAGCGTGTTGGCGTTCGGCACGTCGACGCCGGTTTCAATGATGGTCGTGCAGACAAGAATGTCGATTTCGTGTTCCATCAGGCGGCGCCAGACCTCGGAAAGCTCCTGCTCGCTCATTTTGCCGTGGCCGATGCCGATGCGCGCTTCCGGCACGCGTGCCTGAATGCCGGCCGCCACGCGCTCAATGGAGGCGACGTCATTGTGCAGGTAGTACACCTGTCCACCGCGCCGCAGCTCCTTTTTGATCGCGTCCGCGATGATGCCCGGGTCGTATTCGAGCACATACGTCTGCACGGGATGGCGGTCGTGCGGGGCCTCCTCAATGACCGACATATCCCGAATACCGGAAAGGGCCATGTTCAGTGTGCGGGGGATCGGCGTGGCGGAAAGCGTCAGCACGTCCGCGGATTTGCAGACCTCCTTGAGACGCTCCTTCTGCTGTACGCCGAAGCGCTGCTCTTCGTCGATGATGACGAGGCCGAGGTCCTTGAATTGCACGTCCTTCGAGACAAGCCGGTGCGTGCCGACGATCAGGTCGATGCTGCCGCGCTTGAGTTTGCGCAGGATCTCCTCCTGCTGCCGTGGCGTGCGGAAGCGGGAGAGCAGCTCGATGTCGACCGGGAAGCCCTCCATGCGTTTCAGAACGGTCTGGTAATGCTGCCAGGCGAGAATCGTGGTCGGCACAAGGATGGCGCACTGCTTGCCCGCGGTGACGCACTTGAACGCTGCGCGCAGCGCCACCTCGGTTTTGCCGAAGCCGACGTCGCCGCAGAGCAGGCGGTCCATAGGTGCTTCGCGCTCCATGTCGTTTTTGATCTCGTTGATGCAGCGCAGCTGGTCCTCCGTCTCGTTGTATTCGAAATGCGCCTCAAAGTCGCGCTGCCATTCGGTGTCCTCCGGAAAGGCGAAGCCCTTCTGCTTCATGCGCTGCGCGTAGAGCACGATGAGCTCCTTCGCGATGTCCTTGACCGCAGCGCGCACGCGGGTTTTGGCCTTCTGCCATTCCGCGCCGCCGAGCCGGTGCAGCTTGACGCCGGCGTCTTCCCGGGGGCCGATGTATTTTGCCACCATATCGAGCTGCGTAACCGGTACATACAGCGTGTCGTTCTTCGCGTAGCGCAGCTTGATGTAGTCCTTGGTGATGCCCTGCATATCGATTTTGTGGATGCCCTCGAAAATACCGATGCCGTGTGTGGAATGCACGACGTAATCGCCGGGTACCAGCTCGGCGAGGCTGTAGATCTCGCGGCTGTTTTTATCCTTTTTCTTCGGCTTTTGCCGCGTCTGGTTTACACGCCCGTGCGTAATCAGCGTGAATTTTACGTTCGGGTATTCGAAGCCGGCGGAGAGCGTGCCGGTTGTTACGGCGACCGTGCCGGGGGCGACCGTCGTCGCGTTTTCCACGTAGCCGGCGGGCAGGCCGGCGGCCTTGAGATCGGCCGCGACGGTCATCGCGGTGCGTTCCGTTCCGGCCAGCACCACGCAGGCGTGGCGATTGTGCAGCGCGGCGGAAAGGTCTTCGGCGAGCAGCTGCGTGCTGCCGCCCCAGACGGAAAGCTGGCGCACGGTCATGTTCGAGAGCGACTGCACCGGTGTATCGTAGCTGCCGCGCGCAAAAGCGTCCATATACACGCTTGCGGTGTTCTCGGCGCGCTGCAACGCGAATTCATACGTCTCTGAATATGTGTCGAGGCCGCGGCAGAGCACGCCCTCCGCGAGCAGGCCGCGCACGTCCTCGCCCCATTGCCAGAGTGTCGAGCGCATGCGCTCCTTAAGCTTCGAGCCTTCGGAGAAGAAGAGTAGCGCGTCCGTGTCGAAATAGCTGAACAGTGTGGCGGGCGTCTCATATATAAAGGAATAATATTTGTCGAGCGAGCCGATGTGCAGGCCGGCCTGTAGCTTTTCCGCCTCGCGGAAAAGGACCTCCTTTGCAGCCGGCGCAGATTTGCCCCGCAGTGTCCCGGCGTGGGCGGTGATCCGTTTTTCGAGCAGCGCGACGCTGTCCGGCACCACCTCGACGGCAGGGGAAATCGTCACGCGTTCGATTGGGTCGGTGCGCCGCTGCGTTTCGGCGTCGAAATAGGCGATTGTGTCGATCTCATCGCCCCAGAACTCGATGCGCACCGGCGCTTCGCCACCGGGAGAGAAGAAATCCACAATGCCGCCGCGGCGCGCAAACTGGCCCGTGCCGTCGATCTGGTCGGCGCGGACGTAGCCGCAGCGCACGAGCGCTTTTACGGTCTCTTCCACGGTAATCTGCTGGCCGCTCTCGAGCACGACCGTGCGTTCGCGCAGCTTTTCGGGCGGCAGGGCGTATTGCAGCGCTGCGTCGATCGTCGTCACGATGCAGTGTATCCCGCCGTTTTGCAGCCGCGTGAGCGCTTCAATGCGCTGCCGCTCGTATTCGTGCGAGCTGCCCTCGGCGTCGCGCAGGCTGAAGTCGCGCAGCGGATAAAATGCGGCGGGCGTGCCCATTGCGTTCAGGTCTTCGAGCAGGCGGGTCGCTTCCGGCTCGTCGCCGGCGAGCAGCAGGCCGACCTTCCCGGTTTCGGCGAGCAGCGCATGGACAATGTTTGCCTTGTGGATGGAGGAGACGCCCGTGACGGCAGCCGGCGTTTTGCCGCGCTTTACGGCGTTTTCCAGGGCGCGGTATTCGGGGACGCGGCGCAGCGCGTCCGTCAGAAAATTCATGCTCATGGCGTTTCCTTTCGTGATCAGGAATTGAAGCGGTTCATGGCTTTGTCCGGCTGGCCGGAAACGATCAGCTCCACGGCGCTGCATAGGTTTTCCGCAACGCCGTCCAGCAGACGCAGTTCCTCCTGTGAAAAGCGCGAAAGCACCCAGTTCGCAAGATCCCAGCCTTCAGGCTTGTGGCCAATGCCGACCTTGATCCGCGGAAAGCGGTCGCTTCCGCTTAGATACAGGATATTTTTCACACCGTTATGCCCGCCGTCGCTGCCCTTCAAGCGAATGCGCATGCGGCCGACGTCGAGCGAGATGTCGTCAAAAATGAGCAGCACGCGTTCCGGCGGGATGTGGAAGAACTGCATCGCGTCCGTCACGGATTGTCCGCTCAGGTTCATAAAGGTGGAGGGCTTTAGAAGCACGGCGTCCTCGCCGGCAATTTTGCAGCGGCCGTACAGCCCTTTGAATTTGATGCGGCGTACCGGGCAGGAAAACCGCTCGGCAAGCGCGTCGATCATCATAAAGCCCGTGTTGTGTCGGGTCATCTCATATTTCGGCCCGGGGTTGCCGAGGCCGACGATCAGCCAGCCGGCGCGCTCACGGGCACTTTCCTTGGAAGAAAACAGTTTCAGCATCGTTTACAATCCTCTCATTTGCGGTGCGAAGCCGCATTTTCCGAGCACGCAGAAACTGCGCAGACGCCCCAAAGCGGGCGCCTGCGCTCTGCGCGGCGTATGGGTGGCCGGCCCGCAGGGGCCGGTGCGCGAAAAAGATTCGCGCTGTACTTGCTATTATGCCACTAGAAACGGCCGTTTGCAAGCGTATTTTGTCCTGTGCAAAGCGGGAAAACCCGCAAAACGACCGTTTTTTAAATGGTACACGGAAAAATTTACAAAAAGGGTGGATTTATCAAAAAAAAGTATGGAAATTCAGAAAAATATTTGCTATAATAGAGTGCGGCGAAACAGTGCATGCTCGGTTTGCTGTTTTGTCCGACCTTGTTAACACTCGGTTCTGCCGATGTAAATTTTTAGGAGGTAGTTTCCAATGGGCAAAAAATACGTTTATTTGTTCACAGAGGGCAACGCCAGCATGCGTGAGCTTCTCGGCGGCAAGGGTGCAAACCTCGCTGAGATGACCAACCTCGGCCTGCCTGTACCCCAGGGCTTTACCATTTCCACGGAGGCCTGCACGCAGTACTATGAAGATGGCCGCCGCATCAACGACGAGATTCAGGCTGAAATTATGGAGTACATCGAGAAGATGGAGGAGATCACCGGCAAGAAGTTCGGCGATCTCGAAAACCCGCTTCTCGTTTCCGTCCGTTCCGGTGCTCGTGCTTCCATGCCGGGCATGATGGATACAATTCTGAACCTTGGCCTCAACGAAGAAGTGGTTGAGGTTATGGCGAAGAAGTCCGGCAATCCGCGCTGGGCGTACGACTGCTACAGAAGATTCATCCAGATGTATTCCGACGTTGTTATGGAAGTCGGCAAGAAGTACTTCGAGCAGCTCATCGACAAGATGAAGGAAGAAAAGGGCGTTACGCAGGACGTTGATCTGACCGCTGAGGACCTCAAGGAACTCGCGAATCAGTTCAAGGCTGAGTACAAGGAAAAGATCGGCGAAGACTTCCCGAGCGATCCGAAGGAGCAGCTCATGGGCGCCATCAAGGCCGTTTTCCGTTCCTGGGACAACCCGCGTGCGAACGTTTACCGCCGCGACAACGATATCCCGTACTCCTGGGGTACCGCTGTTAACGTGCAGATGATGGCGTTCGGCAACATGGGCGAGACTTCCGGTACAGGTGTTGCGTTTACCCGTAACCCGTCCACCGGTGAGAAGGTCCTGACCGGCGAGTTCCTGATGAACGCACAGGGCGAAGACGTTGTGGCCGGTGTCCGCACCCCGCAGCACATCGACCAGCTCAAGGAAGTTATGCCTGAAGTGTACGAGCAGTTTGTGGAAATCTGCAACAAGCTCGAGAACCACTACAGAGATATGCAGGATATGGAGTTCACGATCGAGGACAAGCACCTCTACATGCTCCAGACCCGTAATGGCAAGAGAACCCCGGCAGCTGCTCTGAAGATCGCCTGCGATCTGATCGACGAAGGCATGATCGACGAAAAGCAGGCCGTTCTGATGATCGACCCGAGAAACCTCGACGCGCTGCTCCACCCGCAGTTCGACGCGAAGGCCCTCAAGGCTGCTACGCCGGTTGCGAAGGCTCTGGCTGCGTCTCCTGGCGCTGCTTGCGGCAAGATCGTCTTCACCGCTGAGGATGCGAAGGCGTGGAACGAGAAGGGCGAGAAGGTTGTTCTGGTCCGCCTCGAGACCTCTCCGGAAGACATCGAAGGCATGAAGGCTGCGCAGGGTATTCTGACGGTTCGCGGCGGCATGACCTCCCACGCGGCGGTTGTTGCGCGCGGCATGGGCACCTGCTGTGTCTCCGGCTGCTCCGCGATCACGATGGACGAAGAGAACAAGAAGTTTGAACTCGCCGGCAAGACCTACCATGAGGGTGATTTCATCTCCATCGACGGTTCCACCGGCAATATCTACGACGGCCTGATCCCGACGGTTCCGGCTTCCGTTGACTCCGGCGACTTCGGCCGCATCATGGGTCTTGCGGATAAGTTCCGTCAGATGAAGGTCCGCACCAATGCGGATACCCCGCAGAACGCGATCGACGCGAAGCGCCTCGGCGCCGAGGGTATCGGCCTCTGCCGTACCGAGCATATGTTCTTCGACGGCGACAGAATCGCAGCCATCCGCGAGATGATCTGCGCCGACACCGTTGAGGGCAGAAAGACTGCGCTTGCGAAGCTCGAGCCGATGCAGCAGGGCGACTTTGAGAAGCTCTATGAGACGATGGAAGGCCAGCCGGTTAACATCCGCTTCCTCGATCCCCCGCTCCATGAATTTGTTCCGACCGAAGAGGCCGACATCAAGCTGCTGGCCGATTCCACGGGCAAGACCGTCGAGCAGGTTAAGGCAATCATCGCCGGCCTCCACGAGTTCAACCCGATGATGGGTCACCGTGGCTGCCGTCTGGCTGTCACCTATCCGGAAATCGCTGAGATGCAGACCTCCGCGGTCATCAAGGCTGCGCTGAATGTTTCCGCGAAGCACCCGGATTGGAACATTGAGCCTGAAATCATGATCCCGCTTGTCGGCGAGGTCAAGGAGCTTGCGTATGTGAAGAGCGTTGTTACTGCAACGGCGGACAAGCTCATCGCAGAGGCCGGTTCCTCCATGAAGTACAAGGTCGGCACCATGATCGAGATCCCGAGAGCGGCTCTGACCGCTGACGAGATCGCGAAGGAAGCCGAGTACTTCTCCTTCGGTACGAACGACCTGACCCAGATGACGTTCGGCTTCAGCCGTGACGACGCGGGCAAGTTCCTCGGTGCGTACTACGACAAGAAGATCTACGAGAACGATCCGTTCGCAAAGCTCGATCAGGTGGGCGTCGGCAAGCTGGTCAAGATGGCCTGCGAGCTCGGCAAGTCCACGAGACCGGACATCAAGCTCGGCATCTGCGGCGAGCATGGCGGCGACCCGGCTTCCATCGAGTTCTGCCACAACGCAGGTCTGACCTATGTGTCCTGCTCTCCGTTCCGCGTTCCGATCGCGCGCCTCGCTGCTGCGCAGGCTGCGATCAAGAATCCGCGCCAGTAATGCAGATCGCATAATGGAATAAATCCAGGTTCCCCCGGCATCTCTTTGGTGCCGGGGGAATTTTTCGTATGTAAAGCGCAGGGGGAAGATCTTGCAAAAAGAAAAGCTGTACAGCGTGCAAACGGCTGTACAGCTTTCTTTACTTATTTGGATTTTCAGCTTTGTGTGGAAACCAGCATTTCCGTGAGGCTAAGCGGCTCCAGCGCCGAAAGCGCCGGGTGATGGGTCAGCGTCTTCAATATCCGCCATCCCAAAAGGCTTTCTTTCCAATTCTCCGCCGTCGGCCGGAACCCAAAATCCATGTAAAGCCGCGCGGCAACCCACGTGGTCGTCTGGGTGGAGACGTAGAGTTTGCCGTAGCCGAGTTCGCGCAGGCGACGCAGTGTACGGGAAATCAGGGGACGCGCAAGTCCCTTGCCCTGGTGGTCGCGCCGCACGGCAACCCAGTGCAGCCAGCCATCGCCGTCCGGTGCCTTTGGGTCAAAAAACGCTGTGGCCGTCGCCACTTTTTCGCCGTTTGGGGCGGTGATGAACAGCATCCGCCCGGGCAGCCGGTCGGTGAAGCGGCTGTAATAGCGTGCCCAGGCATCCAGTCCCTGTGCGTAGCTGTCGAATTCTTTGGCCGACTGCTCAATGGCAATCCAGGTGTCGCGATCGCCGTCTGCATACGTTGTAAACGCGTAGCCGTCCGGCAGCGGATATTCCGGGATTTCCACATCGGCGGCAAGCTGCATGAGTAGATGGTAGTATTTCAGGCGGCTATCGTGGTTGTCCAATGTCACGCGGATTCCCTCCTCCCGAGGAGCAAAAGCGGGCGTTATTCGTTGCGTCCGCAGCACTTCTTGTATTTTTTGCCGCTGCCGCAGGGGCAGGGATCGTTGCGGCCGGGCTTTTTGCCGGCCTTTACCGGCTGTTTCTTGGCCGGCGTATCGGAGGATGTCGTACCGGTTTCCTTGGCGACAGCTTCGCGCTTCGGCGGCTCCTTGGTCTTGAGGCGTACCGTAAGGATCATGCGCGCCGTGTCTTCGCGGATGGCCGCGATCATCGCGTCAAACATCTCAAAGCCCTCGCTGCGGTATTCCACGACCGGGTCGTGTTGGCCGTAAGCGCGCAGGCGGATGCCCTTTTGCAGCTCGTCCATCGCGTCGATGTGGTCCATCCACTGCGTGTCGACATTTTTGAGCAATACCATGCGCTCCACTTCGCGCATGATCGGTTCGGTGAATTCCTTCTCCCGCAAATCATAGAGCTTCTGCGCGCGTTCTTTGAGGAAAGTGATCACATCCGCCGGGTCGAGATTCTCGAGCTCCTGCGCGTCGTAATGCAGCTCCGTGGGCGTGATCATCCAGCCGAGGTAATGGTCGCGCAGGCCGCGCAGATCCCAGTCGTCATGCGGCGTGTTGGCCGGCAGGAAGCGGGCGACGTTCGATTCGATCGCCTGCTCGATCATGGACCAGATCTGCGGTTTCACGTTGTCGCCGTTGAGCACGCGGTCGCGCTGCTCGTAGATGATCTCACGCTGGCGGTTCATCACGTCGTCGTATTGCAGGACGTTTTTGCGGATTGCAAAGTTGCGGCTTTCCACCTTCTTCTGCGCATTTTCAATCGTGTTGGAGAGGATGGACGCCTCAATCGGCGTGTTTTCATCCACGTTCAGCCGCTCCATCATCGACTGCAACCGGTCGCCGCCAAACAGGCGCATCAGATCGTCTTCGAGCGAAATGTAGAAGCGGCTCTTGCCGGGATCGCCCTGGCGGCCGGCGCGGCCGCGCAGCTGGTTGTCGATGCGGCGGGATTCGTGGCGTTCCGTGCCGATGATGTACAGGCCGCCGAGCGCGCGCACTTCGTCGGCTTCCGGCGCGATTTCCGCCTTGTATTTTTTGTTGAGTTCCGCAAAGGTTCTGCGGGCCTCCAAAATTTCTTCGTTGTCGGTGTAGCCGTAGGCGGAGGCTTCGCCGATCAGCGCCTCGGGCACCTGCATCCGGCGCATCTCGGCGCGGGCCATAAATTCCGCGTTGCCGCCCAGCAGAATATCCGTGCCGCGGCCGGCCATGTTCGTTGCGATCGTGACGGCGCCCTTGCGGCCCGCCTGCGCAACGATTTCCGCTTCCTTTTCGTGGTACTTCGCGTTGAGCACCTCGTGCTTGATGCCGCGGCGCTTGAGCATCGCGCTCAGCTCCTCGGATTTTTCAATCGTGATCGTACCGACCAGCACCGGCTGGCCCTTCTGGTGGTGCTCGATGATGTCCTCGATCACCGCGTTGAATTTGCCCTTTTCGGTCTTGTAGACGACGTCGGGGCAGTCTTCACGGATCATCGGCTTGTTTGTCGGAATTTCTACAACGTCAAGCTTGTAGATTTCGCTGAATTCGGCCTCTTCCGTCATCGCGGTGCCGGTCATGCCGGAAAGCTTGTTGTACAGGCGGAAGAAATTCTGGAATGTGATCGTTGCAAGCGTCTTGCTCTCGCGGGCAATGTTTACGTTTTCCTTTGCTTCAATTGCCTGGTGCAAGCCCTCGTTGTAGCGGCGGCCGTACATCAGGCGGCCGGTAAATTCGTCGACGATGATGACCTCGCCGTCGCGCACGACGTAGTCGATGTCGCGCTTCATGATGCCGTGCGCCTTGATGGCCTGGTTGATGTGGTGNNTCAATGCCGAAATACTGCTCGGCCTTTTTTACGCCGCGCTTGGTGAGCGTGCAGGTTTTCTGCTTTTCGTTCACGATGTAGTCGTAGTCCTCGTAGAGCGCGTCGTTATCCTCTTTTTCGTCGGTTTCAGCCACACGTACCGGGCGCAGCGTCTTCGCGAAGCGGTCGGCCATGCCGTACAGTTCCGTCGATTTTTCTCCCTGACCGGAGATGATCAGCGGGGTACGG
>DBPP01000020.1:0-11784 GCA_002305575.1 Ruminococcaceae bacterium UBA1417 | reverse complement strand
GCTCCTTGTAGGTCACCATGTTGTCGCGCAGGTAGTCGAAGCCGAGCTCGTTGTTCGTCGCATACGTGATGTCGCAGGCGTACGCCTTTTTCTTCTCCTCTGCGCGCATGCCGGGGATTGCAAGGCCGACTGTCAGGCCCATGTAGTTGAACACACGCGCCATCATTTCGCCCTGGTACTTGGCGAGGTAGTCGTTGACCGTGACGATGTGCACGCCCTTGCCGGTCAGCGCGTTGAGGTAGGCCGGCAGCGCGGCGGTGAAGGTTTTGCCTTCACCGGTCTTCATTTCGGCGATGCGGCCCTGATGCAGAATGATGCCGCCGATGACCTGCACGGGAAACGGTTTGATGGAAAGCACGCGCCACATGGCCTCACGGCAGGCGGCGAATGCTTCGGGCAGGATGTCGTCGAGCGAGGAACCGAGGGCAAGGCGCTCCTTGAGCGCGGCCGTCTGTCCTTTGAGTTCGTCATCCGTCATCGCCGTGTATTTTTCGTCGAGCGCCAGAACGGCTTCCTTGAGCGGCTCAATGCGTTTGAGCTCTTTTTTGCTGTAATTGCCAAACAGCTTTGCCAGTAAATTCATATCGAAAACACAATCCTTTCCTGGAATGGTGGATGTTCCATCAGGCATCCCGGTGAACAACCGGGGTTACACATACAGTTCAGTATAGCACGTCCGGCGGGAAAAAAGCAAGAATCCATGCGAATATTCATAAAAACTTCACGCGCGCGAAAAATCCTCTTGATTTTTCCGGTGCGTTGTGGTATGCTGATAGCGCGCTTTAGCGAGTATAAGTGCTAAAGCGATGAAGTTAAACCCGCAGGAGGGGTCTGAGAATGGATAAGTTAACCGTTATCTGGGTTGTCATCGGCGTGTATGCGATCGTCATGCTCGCCGTGGGCGTTCTGCAATCCAGAAGGAATTCGGGTGGGATGGAGTCGTTTACGGTCGGCGGGCGCAACGCCGGCGCGTGGATTTCCGCGCTCAGCTACGGCACCGCGTATTTTTCCGCGGTGATGTTTATCGGCTATTCCGGCGGCTCGGGCTGGAGCTTCGGGTTGTGGAGCGTGCTTGTCGGCATCGGCAACGCGGTGTTCGGTACGCTGCTCGCCTGGCTTGTGCTGGCGGAAAAGACGCGCGTGCTCACGCGGCGCTGGCAGATCAAATCGATGCCGCAGCTTTTTGAAACGCGGTTCAAGAGCCCGGGCATGCGCCTGTTCTCCTGCATTGTCATTTTTGTTTTTTTGATTCCATATTCCGCATCGGTGTATAAGGGGTTGACAAGCGTCTGCGCGGTCATTCTCGGCGTGGACGAACAGATCTGCATGATCATTATCGCGATTGCGTCTGCAGTCGTACTGATCCTCGGCGGCTATATGGCGACGCTGAAGGCGGATTTCGTGCAGGGCTTCATCATGATGGTGGGCGTCACGGCGCTGATCGTCCTCGTGGTGCTTTCCCCGCAGGTGGGCGGCCTTTCCACAGGCCTTTCGAATATGACCGCATACATGGCGGAAAACCAAATGCTGCCGCTCGAGCCATCCGCCGCCGTTTCACTTGTTGCCACGATCCTGATGACGAGCTTTGGTACCTGGGGATTGCCGCAGATGGTGCACAAATATTACGGCATTCGCGACAAGCGCGAGGTCAAGCGCGGCGTTGTCATCTCCACATTCTTTGCGCTGCTCGTCGCGGGCGGCGGCTATTTTATCGGTTCGCTTTCGCACCTCTTCTTTGGCCAGACGATGCCGGAGGGCGGAAAGGACTACATCGTGCCGCTGATGCTCGACAGCGCGGGCCTGCCGAATATCCTGATCGGCGTGATCCTTGTCCTGCTCATTTCAGCTTCGGTTTCGACGCTTTCGAGCATCACTCTCACGGCGTGCTCCACGGTGTCGATGGACCTCGTGAAAAAATCCATGGCGAAGACGATGAAGGACGAAAATGTGACGGCGCTGACGCGCGTACTCTGTCTGCTGTTTGTGGTGGCAAGCTACTGCATCGCGAATTATCCGACGCCGATTCTCGAGATGATGTCGTATTCGTGGGGGATCATTTCGGGCGCCTTCCTCGCGCCGTATCTGCTTTCGCTCTACTGGAAGGGCATCAACCGCGCGGGCGCGTGGGCCGGTATGCTTGGCGGGTTCTTAACCGCTTTCATTCCCGCGGCGGTTTCCGGCTTCACCACGCCGGATGGCCCGCTCTACGCCTGCATTGCCATGGCGCTTTCGTTTGTGCTGTGCCTGGTGGTCAGCCGGGTGGCCGCCGGTCTCAAGCTCCGGGCCGCTGCCCGCAACGACGCCTTCTATGAGACGGAAAACAACTGAATCCAACCGCAAAAGAGAGCATCCCAAGACGGATGCTCTCTCGTTTGTCAGCTTACTTTTTCGAGATCGTGCCGCAGGCGCTCGATGATGCGCTTCTCCAGACGCGAAATGTACGACTGGGAAATGCCCAGCACGTCGGCGACCTCCTTCTGCGTGTGTTCGCGCCGGTGGTTGAGACCGAACCGCAGCTCCATGATCTGCTTTTCCCGTGGCTGCAGGCGGCTTACGGCTTCCAGCAGCACTTGCTTTTCAGCCTCTTGCTCGATGTCGCGGTTTACAATATCCGGATCGCTTCCGAGCAGGTCGGAGAGCAGAAGCTCGTTGCCGTCCCAATCCACGTTCAGCGGATCGTCCAGCGAAATCTCGTTTTTGAGCTGGGCGCTCTTGCGCAGGTACATCAGAATTTCATTTTCGATGCAGCGCGAGGCGTAAGTGGCCAGCTTGATGTTGCGGTCTACGCTGAACGTGTTCACGGCCTTGATCAGCCCGATGGTGCCGATCGAGATCAGGTCTTCCACGCCGGCGCCGGGCGACTCGAATTTTTTCGCGATGTATACGACGAGCCGCAGGTTGTGCGTGATGAGCGGATCGCGCGCGCCGGGCTTGCCCGCGCGGATATCCGAGAAGACGCGTGCTTCCTCCTCGCGTGTCAGCGGCGGCGGCAGCGTCTCTGGACCGTTGATGTAGTGGCATGCTTCCGGCGCCTGTGTGACGAGTAGCCGGGCCAGGCGGAGCTGGATGCGTTGTAAAAATTTTTTGAACCGGTTCATGTGGGGTCCTCTCTTTCTTTTGGGGAAGCGGCGGGCTTCCCGGAATGGGCGGGGCAGAGCGAGGCGCCGACCAGAGCGGAAAAACTGCCGGCAGAAAGCGGCCGGTCGGATACGGCGACCCAGCAGTCGACGGTGTTGCCGCCGAGCGCGGCGTGCTCAGGACGGAAGGCTGGGAGCAGGCCGTCCGCGCCGAGTGAGGAGTACGGCACCAGCCGGAGACCTTCTGGGGGCGCCGCCGCGGGATCACCGAACCCGGGCGGTAAAAGCGATGCGACCGCCGCACGCTCGGCCACAATCACCGGAAGGCCGGAAAACGGCTCGCACAGTGTGAGACCGGTATCGACCTTGGCGGAGAGCACTGCCTGCTTTCCACCGTAGCGGATCGTCACGGTGGAAAACAGCACGTCCGGCTCGCGCTTTTGAAACAGCCTGTCGAGTATGTACAGCACGCCGTAGGCTGCGCAGGTCAGGGTAATGAGGAGTAGGGCGGAAATGTCGAAGTATACGGCGCCGTTCGCGAGCAGGATACCGCGAAACGGCAGCATGCTCAGAAGCCCGGAAAGCGCCGCGCCGAAGAGCAGAAGCAGGAAGGTGCATTTCAGCAGCACGGATGGCGGCTTCGGGGCGAAGGCTGCGGCGGAAAGCGAAAGCGCCTGCACCAGGCCGAGCAGCAGGAGCGGAACCCCCTGCAGATGCGGCAGCAGCGCCGAAAGACCAAACAGCCCGCCCAGCGCCGATGCAAGCAGCCAGCGCCCGGTTTTGAGCGGCAGGCGCAGAAAGCGCCGCACGGCGGAAAGTAGCATCGCGTCGATGTACAGATTCACGATGAAAAGGATATCCGCGTAAACGGTCACGCGCTCGCCTCCCTTCGCATACAGTATACGGGTGGGACAAATTTCCTTTCTGTCGTTTTGTGACATGCAAAAAAATTTCATTTGGGTATTGACTTTTCAGTTGATATGCAATAAAATACATACAAGTTCATAAAACAAACCTATGAAGCGGAGATCAAGTCGGGTGTTAAGCGCCCCCAGAGAGCAGGCGTTGGTGGGAGTCCTGCGGAAATGCTGACCGATAAATGGACCGCTGAGGGCAAGGCGAAAGGTGACGAGTAGCTGCGACGCGTGCCGGCGTTACTGGCAGAAAATGTGTTGGCATTTTTGTTAGAGCGGGCGCTCCGGCGTCAAGTAAGGTGGTACCGCAGAAAATTTTCTGTCCTTATATGTGTTTCGTGCACATATAAGGCTTTTTTATTTTCCGGCATTTCCGCACACGCTCCCACGGGGCTTATGAACACCCGGCCAACGAAACAAATTTTATGGTGCCGTTGGCACGAAAGGAGCTTTTATCATGGAAAAAAGAACAGCGGAAAAAAGAATCGTCAAAACGGAAAATGCAAATGCGGTGGAGATCCGCAACCTGATCCTCACGGCCGTCCTGCTTGCGGCGGGCGCGGTGCTCAAATTCTTCGCGGGCTCCGTCATCAACATTGGCGGTATGAAACCGAATTTCATCATTGCCATGTATTGTCTGGCGATCTTACTCATCCGGCCCAACCTGCTGCGCGCCGCCATCGTGGGTGTGCTGGCCGGCGCCGTGTGCCAGTTCTTCCCGGGCACCCCGTACATCAACTTTATCTCGGAGATTGCCGGCGCGCTCGTAATGGCGCTTTTGATCCGCATCCCGATGCAGCGCAACATTTCCTCCGTGGTTTCCACATTCCTCGCGACGCTCGTTTCCGGCAGCCTGTATACAGTGAGCCTGTTTGCTTTCACGGGCGCTGCGATTGAAACGCTGGCGGCATACGTGCCGATCGTGCTGTGCACGGCGCTGATCAACTGCGTGATCGTCGGCATGCTCTATGTGCCGACCCGTGCGGCGCTCAAGGCGTAAACGGAAGGGGCGGCAGGTATGATCGAGATGCGCGCGTTTTCCTTCCGCTACGCGGGTGCAGACCGGGATGCGCTGTCCAATTTGAACATGACGGTGGACGACGGCGATTTCATCGGTGTCATCGGACCGAGCGGTGCGGGAAAAACGACGCTGACGCAAGCGCTGAGCGGCCTCGTACCGCACCGCCGTTCGGGGGATTTCTTCGGCAGCGTCACCGTTAACGGTCTTGATACCGTAAACAGCAGCTTGACGGAGCTGGCGCTCCATGTGGGCAGCGTGTTTCAGGATATCGACAGCCAGATGATCGCTGGGCAGGTGGAAGATGAGATCCTGTTTGGCCTTGAAAATTTCGGCGTCGATCGCGCGGAGATCCCCCGCCGCGTGGATAAGGCGCTCGCGGATATCGGCATTTCGCCGCTGCGCCATCGGACGATCGACTCGCTTTCGGGTGGGCAGAAGCAGAAGGTCGCCATTGCGGCGATCCTCGCGCTGCGGCCGAAAATTTTGGTGCTCGATGAGCCGACCGGCGAGCTGGACCCCGGTGCGTCGGAACAGATTTTCCGGCTGCTGCGCCGCATGAACGAAACGCACGGCATGACGGTGATCGTTGTCGAGCAGAAGATCATGCTGCTCTCTGCGTATGCGAAAAAGCTTGCCGTGCTGAACGACGGCGTGCTCGAGCTGTTCGGCCCGGTGCGCGAGGTGCTTCGGCACAGCGCGCGGCTTGAAGAGATCGGCGTGCATTGCCCGCGTGTCGCGACGCTTTCAAACCGCCTTGCCGATCTGACCGGCGGTGCGCTTGCGGTCGACCTCGATGAAGCCGAAGCGCTTGTAAGGGGGCTTTTGCCATGATTCAATTTGAAAATGTTACGCTTACGTATGGCGGGGCTGCCGCGGTACGGGATTTGAATTTTACGGTTGCGCCCGGAGAGTTCGTCGCGGTCATCGGCGCGAACGGCGCCGGGAAGACGACGGTTTCGAAACTCATGAACGGCCTCTTGAAGCCGACGTCCGGCCGGGTGCTGCTGGACGGCGTGCCGACGACGGCGCTGCGTACGAGCGTTCTTGCCCGAAAGATCGGGTTTCTGTTTCAGAATCCGGACCGCCAGCTCTGCAAACCGACGATCCGTGAGGAAATCGCCTTTGGCCTCGCGCTGACCGGCCGGAAAGACGCGGCGGCGCGCACGGAAGCCGTGCTGCGGGAATTCGGCTTTGATGGCAGTCGCGACCCGTTTTCGGCAAGCCGCGGCGAACGCCAGCGCATCGCTCTGGCTTCCCTGATTGCGGTCGAGCCCGAAGTGCTGATCCTCGACGAACCGACAACGGGCCTCGATTACCGTGAGTGCATGGCGATGATGGCGCGCGTGCAATCGCTCAATGCGGCGGGCACAACGGTCGTCATGGTCTGCCACGATATGGAACTGGTGCTCGATTTCGCGCGGCGCACACTCGTTTTGAAGGATGGTACGCTGCTTCTGGACGGCGAAACGCGTTCGGTTTTCCGCAACACGGACGTTCTGCGGCGCGCGTCGGTGCTGCCGCCGCAGATCACGCGGCTTTCGCTGCGTCTCGGCGATCGTCTGCAACCGGCCGATACCGTAGAGGAGATGGAGGCCGCCATCCGCGCGGCACGGCAGAAGGGAGTGCCGGCATGAAGGGCTTTCTCGATTATAAACCGGGTGATACGGTACTGCACCGGCTCGATCCGCTCACGAAGATTTTCCTTTCCGTCTGCATCTGCGCCGCCTGCTTTCTTGGGGAAGAACCCGCCTTCCTCGTGTTTCTGATCGGCTGCGACCTGCTGCTCGGTGCGCTCGGCGGCGTGTTTGACCGCGCGGTCGGGATGTTCAAGGGGCTTCTGAAGCTATCGATATTTCTGTTTGTTTTGCAGCTGCTTTTTGTGCGCTCCGGTGTTCCGCTGGTGGGACAGCCGCCGTTTGCGATCACCGATCTTGGTGTGCTGACGGGTTTACGCCTTGTTTTGCGGCTGATTGGCGCGACGATGCCGCTTGCGCTGTTGCTCTCCGTGACGCAGATGAGCGACCTTTCCGGCGTTTTGGTGCAGCGGCTGCATGTGCCGTACAAGTATGCTTTTACACTGACGACCGCCATCCGGTTTATCCCGGTTTTTGCAAACGCGCTCTCCGCAATTATGGAAGCGCAGACGGCCCGCGGCGTCGCATTTGATACAAAAAATCCGTTTAAAAAGCTCGGCCTGATCCTTCCGCTGTGTATGCCGCTGCTGATTTCCTCTGTGAGCCGCATCCACGATACCGCAGCTGCCGCCGAAATGCGCGGCTTTACGCTGCGGACACGGGAGAGCCAGAGCCGGCGCTATACCTTCCAAAGCGGCGATCTGGTTGCCGCGCTTATTGCCGCCGCACTCGTTGCCGCCGGCGTACTGCTTTAACATTCAGAAAGGACTTGAGGACTATGAACATGAAACAGGAACAGCTCGCGTTGATTCAGGGCCAGATGCAACGGCTGAAGGCGCTGCCCGGCGGCTTTTACCAGAAAAAATTCGACGGCATCGACGTGATCCGCGACCAGGCCGATTTTGAAAAGCTGCCGTTTACAAACAAGGAAGAGCTGCGCGACGCGTATCCGCTTGGCATCGCGGCAGTGCCGGAGGAGGAGATCGTGCGTATCCACTCGTCTTCGGGCACAACCGGCACGCCGGTCATCATTCCCTATACGAAGCAGGACGTCGAGGATTGGGCCGAGCTTTTCAAACGCTGCTATGAGATGGCGGGCATCACGAAGCGCGACCGCATCCATGTCACGCCCGGCTACGGTCTGTGGACGGCGGGCATCGGCTTCCAGAACGGCGCGGAAAAGCTCGGCGCTATGGTCATTCCGATGGGCCCCGGCAACACGGATAAGCAGATCCGCATGATGCAGGACCTCAAGAGCACGGTGCTGTGCGCCACGTCGTCCTATGCGCTGTTGCTCGCCGAGGAGATTGAGAAGCGCGGCATCCGCGATACCATCCACCTGAAAAAAGGCGTCATTGGCAGCGAGCGCTGGGGCGATAAGATGCGCCGCCGCATCGCAAACGAGCTGGGCGTCGAGCTCTATGACATTTACGGCCTCACCGAGGTTTACGGCCCCGGCATCGGCATGAGCTGCGAGCACCAGTGCGGCATGCACTACTGGGACGACTTTGTCTATTTCGAGATCATTGACCCGAAGACCGGCGCCGTGTTGCCGGACGGCGAATACGGTGAACTGGTCATCACAACGCTTAAAAAGCAGGGCGCGCCGCTGATCCGCTATCGCACGCACGACCTGACCCGCATCATCCCCGGCGAATGCGCATGCGGCTCACCGTTCCCGCGCATCGATATCCTGATCGGCCGCAGTGACGATATGGTCAAGGTCAAGGGCGTCAACATCTATCCGGGCCAGATTGAGGACGTTCTGCGCGATATCCCGGGCGTTTCGAGCGAATACCAGGTCATGATCGACCACCTCTACGGCAAAGACATCATGACGCTGTTCTTTGAAACGGAAGCCGGCGCGGACCGCGAAGCTGTCGGCCTCGATGTTCAGCGCGAATTTAAGGCAAAGGTAGGGCTGACAATTGTGCCGCGTCCGGTCGCCATTGGCGAGCTGCCGCGCAGCGAGAAGAAATCCACCCGTGTGTTTGATAACCGTTATTGAGCCGCTTGCCGGCCGGTATCCGCAGCTGCGGACGCCGGCCGGTTTTTCGGTTGACAAACCGGCGCGGTCTGCTATACTTAAAGGAAAGGCGTCCTGAATCATCCGCGCGCTGCAAAGCACTGCGCGCCGACGGAGCGGGTTCAGCGAGGAGGAACGAATGAAATGAGGAAAATTTTGAAGGGTTTCTTGACTGTCGGTCTCGTTACGGTTCTGCTTTCGGTTTCCGGCTGTCGCACGCTGCTGGCGCTTTCGGCTGAAACGGCTTTGGCGACACCATCGCCGACGCCTGCTTCGACTGCAACACCAGAGCCGACGGCGACGCCCGAGCCAACTGCAACACCACAGCCGACGGAAGATCCAATTGTGGAGGCGTCGCCCACTGCCGAACCGACGCCGGAAGCCGTGAAAATTACGGAGGACAATTACCAGCTCTTGTTTGCGCCTGCGCCGGGTTACGATTACATCGGCATTGCCTATATGAAGGCGCCCGCGGGGTACAGTGCGTTTGTGGACGCCTACCTGCCATACGCCAATTCCATGATGTACTTCGACGATGGCCATACGGCGATTTCGTCGGCGCACGGCATCACCGTGGTGGAGCGCGTCTACGAAGGTGGCGCGTCGGCGACGGCAGAAGACACGATGGATAGCCTTGCCGAATATTACGAAACGTGGCTTGACGATAGTGGAGACGGCATGCGGGAATTCGGCGACGTGCAGTATTATGCGGAGTATGACATCGCCGTGCAGCAGGCGCGCTCGTATTCGGGCGACGGCCAGTATGTGCACAACGCGATTCTGTACAGCGATACGCGCGGGGGCGGCTATTATTTCCAGGCGATTATCCTTTATCTGCCCGAGAAGTTCGACAGCGAAACGGATGATTTGCTTGAGGAGCTGGGGGATGTTTTCGGTATGGTGCTGCCGGAAGCCGAATAGCGTGGGAAAAACCGGCTGTACAGGTAGCCGGATCCGATTATAAACCAAGGGAGTTGTTGTAGTATGAAAAACCAGTTGTCCATTTTTTACGAGCACATCGTCGATGCGGCGCGCCAGACGGGTCTGCCGCTCGAGGCGGTGTGCGAAAAGGTGAAGGCCTTTGGGTTTGATTTCGTGGAAATCGATGCCAACCGGCTTTTCGATGCGGCAGACACCATTCTGCCGATGCTTCAAAAGGCGGGGCTCGGGGTCAATTGCATCTATTATTTCTTCAATTTTGGTGCGGCGGACGGTTCGCCCGAAGAAGACCGCGCGGCGGCGCAGCGCGTCGTCGATTTGTGCGGCCCGGCGCAGTGCGGGAAGATTCTGGCGGTCACGGGCTTTTTGACCGAGGCGGAGATGGACCGCGCCGGTACGGCGTACGCCAAACGGCGCGCGGCTATGGCGTCGTCGCTCAGCGTGCTGATCGATTTGGCGGCGCAGCAGCAGATCACGGTCGTGATGGAGGATTTTGACGGGGACACCGCACCGTTTTCCACCGCTGCGGAGCTGCTTTGGTTCATGCAGAATGTTCCGGGGCTGCGCTGCGGCTTTGATACCGGCAATTTTCTCTACAGCGAGGAGGACGCCACGGCGGTCCTGCCGCAGTTTTTGCCGTATATCTCAGCCATGCACTGCAAGGATCGCGGCTGGACAAAGAATGCCGGTGAACCGAAGATTACCATTCAGGGACGCGCGATGTACCCGGTGGCCGTTGGCGACGGCGACCTCGATATGGCCGGTATGGTGCGCACCGTTCTCGATTCCGGTTATACCGGTGTGATTGCCGCCGAGCATTTCGGCTCGGCCGACCAGATGCGCGATATGGAACGCTCGGCCGCGTATCTGAAAGCCCTGTAAAAAAAGGAGAAAATGCCCATGGCAAAACGCGGGAAGCTCTGTGCGGCGCTGTTGGCGTTGGGACTGGTGTTCAGCGGTTGCGGCACAGGCTCGGCTACGCCGGACGGATGGTCGTCGGCAATTGGCCAGGCTTCGCCGCCGGCAGCACCTGCGGCGCCGTCGTCTGCGCCGGCCATGCCGTCGCTGCAAAAACCGTCGCCAACGCCGTCGCCGACGCCGAAGCCCACGCCTTCCCCCGAGCAGCGACTGCTTGAGAGCATGACGCTGGAAGAAAAGGTGGGTCAGCTGTTTTTTGTGCGCTGTCCGGAAGAGGACAGCGCCGCGATGATCGCGCAGTATCAGCCGGGTGGTGTGCTGCTTTTCGGGCGGGATTTCGCCGGGCGCACGCGTGAAGCGGTTGTCGGGATGATTGCCGATTATCGTGCGCAGGCAAAATACGGGCTGCTGATCGGCGTGGATGAGGAAGGCGGCGACGTTGTGCGCGTCAGCGATCAGGCTGCGCTGGCCGAAGCGCCGTATCCGGCCCCGCGCGCACTGTACGCGGAAGGCGGCGTATCGCTGCTCTGCCAAACAGAGGCAGAAAAGTGCCGGTTGCTTGCATCGCTCGGCATCAACGTGAACTTCGCGCCGGTTTGCGATATTTCGGATGATCCGGCCGCGTTCATGTACTCGCGGTCGCTGGGACTTTCCCCGGCGGAAACCGCGGCGGTGATCGACGGGATGGTGCGGGTCTGCGAGACGGAGAATATGGGGACGGTGCTCAAGCATTTTCCCGGTTACGGCAACGCGGCGGACAGCCATGCCGGCATTGTGTACGATGACCGCGCGTACACGGCGTTTGAAGGCGGCGCGTTTCTGCCATTTGAAAGCGGTATGCGGGCCGGGGCGGACTGCGTACTTGTGGCGCACAACATCGTGCCCTGTGTGGACGGCGAGCGGCCCGCGTCGCTTTCCGCCGACTGGCACGACATTTTGCGCGGCACGCTCGGCTTTTCCGGCGTCATCCTGACCGACGACCTGTCGATGGGCGGCGTGACGGATTATGCGAATGCCGAAGCGGCAGCGGTGGAAGCGGTGCTTGCCGGCAACGACATGCTGTGCTGCACCGATTATAAAACGCAGATTCCTGCGGTGCTGCGGGCCGTGGAAAATGGCACAATCGAGGAATCCCGCATAGACGAAAGTGTGCTGCGCATTCTGCGCTGGAAACTGGAGCGCGGCCTGCTGGAGAAAATATCCGACGGATAAACAGGAAAAGCCTGGGGGAAGTGAACCGAACCAGTAAAAACGG
>DBPP01000025.1 GCA_002305575.1 Ruminococcaceae bacterium UBA1417 | reverse complement strand
GGCCAGCGGCTCGTCCATATGGTACTGAATCTTGCCGAAGTTGCCCCAGAATTCTTCCGGGGTGATCGTCTTGGAGTAGTTCTTGACCGGGATCATTTCGGAAAGCTCTTTCGCGTAGCTGATTTCGTTGTACTTCGAGCCGTTGTCAAAACCGACGGTAAAGGTCTTGTCCACATCCGCCGAGCAGGCGACATAGCTGGAATCGACGCCGGAGGAAAGGAACGAACCGACTTCGACGTCGGCAATCTTGTGCGCCTCGACGGAGTCGTCAAAGGTCTTCTCGATTTCGTCGACCCAGTATTCGAGCGACTTGTCCTCCTCCGCGTTAAATTCGGGGATCCAGTAGCGCGTTGTCTCCATTTTACCGTCCTTATAGAAGAAGTAGTGTGCGGGCGGCAGCTTGTAAACGCCTTTGAAGAACGTCTCATAACCCGGGGAATACTGGAAGGATAGATAGCTTTCGAGCGCGCGCTCGTTGAGTTCCTTCTTAAAATGCGGGTGCTCGACGAAGCTCTTGATTTCGCTGCCGAACATCAGCGTCCCCTGCATTTCGGCGTAATAGAACGGCTTGATGCCGAAAAAGTCGCGCGCGCCGAAAAGTGTTTTTGTATTCTTATCCCAGATGATAAAGGCGAACATGCCGCGCAGTTTGTTCAAAAGGTCAGGACCGTATTCTTCAAAGCCATGCAGCAGCACCTCGCTGTCCGTCTTGGTTGTGAACACATGCCCGGCTTTCAGAAGTTCCGCACGGATGGACTGGTAATTATAAATCTCGCCGTTGAACATCAGCACCTTGGTCTTATCCTCATTCAGGATCGGCTGGCGGCCGCCCTCGAGGTCAATGATGGAGAGACGGCGAAAACCGAGCGCGATGTCGCCGTCCATATAATAATCCGCGTCGTCGGGACCGCGGTGGCGGATCCGGTCCGCCATGGCGTGCAGCACCGGCGCCATGGTCTGGGTTTTACCGCCGCCAATGTATCCTACAAAACCGCACATATTGATAACCTTCCTTTCAGGCTTAGTTTGCCTTGTGTTCGTTTTCCGTATTCCTGATCAAAGTGAAAAGCGAGGGCGCCCATTCCGGATACGTCGCGGAGAGCGATTCGCTGTTTAAAGCGGGGATCGCATCCTTGCGCACCGGTTCGACGCCGCGAATCTTTTCACCGGAGAGCAACATCCGGCTTTTGGCCAGCGAGAGCTGCATCCGGCCGTTTGTCACGGCTTCACTCAGTCCGGCGTTCATCTCAAAAAGGCCGTCCGGATTTTTCGGATTGGCCGAATAGAGCATGCGAAAAGCGTTGTACACGGCACAGCTCAGATAAACCGTGACCTGCCGCGTCAAAGATTTGCTATTGATTTTTTTCAAAATACCAAATACAATATGGATGGAGTTTGCGATGATTTTCCGATCCACGTTTGGTACGGTTTCCTGCAGGTCGTCATCCTCTTCGGGCACATGCAGCTTTTCACCTTGTCGGTGCGGCGTTTTGCCCAGCAGATAATCACAGGAAACGCCGTAATAATCCGCGGTGCGCACGATGAAATCGAGCCCGCATTCGCGGATGCCTTTTTCGTAATGCGAGAGAAGCGCCTGCGAAATACCGAGGTCCTGCGCGGCCTGCTTCTGGCTGACGCCGCGTTCCTTGCGCAGCAGCGTCAAAATCCGCGGAAAATCATTGTTCACCTGTGTGTTCACCACCTGCGTGTAAAAATAACATCGCGTAAATTATATACGAAATTATCCGAGAAGTAAACAGCTTCGGCGCACTTTTTTCCGGGTTCCAGGACTTTTTTCCCGGAAAAGCGGCCGTTTTTTTACGCTGGAATGCGGCGCGGGGACTTTCGCGCCCGGAAAGGAACCTTTCATGAAATCCTACACCATTCATTTCATTCGCCATGGCCTGTGCGAGGGCAATTTGGAAGGCCGGTACGTGGGGCGCACGCAGTCGCCGCTTGCGCAGGAGGGCATACAGGCGCTTCTGGAACTGAAACGCCAGGGTGTGTATCCCGAGGCTGCAAAATACTATGCAAGTCCCTGCGTGCGCTGCGTGGATACGCTGAAGGTGCTCTATCCGACGGCGGACCCCGAAGTGATTCTGGAGCTTGCGGAATGCGATTTCGGCGACTGGGAAAACAAAAAGGCCGAGGAGCTGGCACGCGATCCACGATTCGTTGCCTGGATGAACGGCGGACAGCACGAGGCCCCGCCGAACGGAGAGAGCAGCATTGTTTTCATGCAGCGTGTCTGCGCGGGCTTTGAGATGCTTGTGCGCAATATGATGACAGCCGGAGATGAGAGCGCGGTGCTGGTGACGCATGGCGGCGTCATCATGACCATTCTCGCGGCGTACGGATTGCCGCGCGCCAAAATGACCGATTGGATGTGCGAAAACGGTCACGGCTATTCGATGCGCATCGACCCCATGCTCTGGAGCCGCGGAATGGTGGCAGAGGTCTACCAGATGCTGCCGGTGATGCACGAGGATGCGCCGCGGGAGTATTCGGTGATTGACATCGCGCGTGAGGCGGCCGACCGCGTATATGGGAAAAAAGAAGAGAATACGAAAGACGGGAAGAAGGGACAGGAGCATGCGTAAGGCCTTGCGGGGGACACTCTGCGCTTTTGCACTGGCCTGCATACTGTGCGGATGCAGTACGATCGCCCTACTGGCGGAAGAGCAACTTGGGGAGAGCGCGAAACAGGAAACGGCGCTCGCGCAGGAGAAAAGCGCACCGGCGTCTGCGGCTGAAGCCCAAGCAACCCCGATACCCGTACCGGATCAAGCGACGCCGGTGGCAACGGCGACGCCCGCCCCGACCGCGACGCCGGAGCCGACGCCGGAAACGGCGTATTACGTGCTGCCGGAAAGCGGCATACGCCGGATCGATGTATCGGAGCTGTACGGATTGAGCGCGTGGGAGTGCTGTGTGGCGCGCAATGAAATTTATGCGCGGCACGGCCGGATTTTCCGAGATGCGGAGCTTGCCGCATACTTCGATTCCATGCCATGGTACACACCGCAGGTGGACCCCGATACGTTTGACGCCAACGCGAGCGAACGATTGTCCAAAATCGAGTTGGACAATGTGCAGACGATTCTCCAGTATGAACTGGATACGTTTGGGGACTGAGCACGGCAGGGAGAGGGAAGATGGATTAACATGGAACAGGGATATAAAAAGTACAGGCCGTTTCAGCCAATCGGTTTTTCACAGCGCACGTGGCCGGATCAGGTGATTCGCCGCGCGCCCATCTGGTGCAGCGTCGATCTTCGGGATGGCAATCAGGCCCTTGTAACGCCGATGAACCTGCACCGCAAGGTGGTTTTCTTCAAAACGCTCGTCGCCATCGGCTTTAAGGAAATCGAAGTCGGTTTTCCCGCTGCGTCGGAGACGGAGTTCGAGACCATTCGGTATCTGATCGAAGAAAACCTGATCCCGGACGATGTGACGGTACAGGTGCTTGTGCAGGCGCGCCGCCATTTGATCGAGCGGACGTTTGAGGCTATACGCGGTGCAAAAAACGTGATCCTGCATTTTTACAACTCCACCTCGACGCTGCAGCGCAAGGTGGTTTTTGGGACAGATATGGAGGGCGTGATCGAAATCGCCGTTGAAGCGGCGGCGCTGATCCGTGAAATGGGCGAACAGCTGCGCGCGGAATTTCCCGAAATGCGGTTGCGCTATGAATATTCACCGGAAAGCTTTTCCGGCACGGAGGTGGAAAACGCGGTGAACATCTGCGACCGCGTGCTCGAAACGCTTGGCGCGACACCGGAAGATAAGGCCATCATCAACCTGCCCAACACCGTGGAGCTGGCGACGCCGAATTGCTATGCCGATCAGGTGGAATATGTGGCGACGCATTTGCAGCACCGCGATTGTGCGGTGCTCAGTATCCACCCGCACAACGATCGCGGCACCGCGACTGCGGCCGCGGAGCTCGGCATTATGGCCGGAGCGGAACGTGTGGAGGGAACCATTTTTGGAAACGGCGAGCGAACCGGTAACTGCGATTTGATGAATCTTGCGATGAACCTTTACGCGCAGGGTGTCGATCCCACGCTCGATTTCACCAATATGAACCACATCAAGCGCGTTTATGAGGAATGCACGCGCATGCACGTCCATGAGCGCCACCCGTATGTGGGAGAGCTTGTCTTTACAGCGTTTTCCGGCTCGCATCAGGATGCCATCAATAAAGGTGTCACATATATGGCGGAGAACGGTTCAAAGTACTGGGAAGTGCCGTACCTGCCGATCGACCCGGCCGATTTGGGCCGGCAGTATGAGCCGATCATTCGCATCAACAGCCAGTCCGGCAAGGGCGGGGCCGCGTTTGTGATGCACCGGCATTTCGGCTATATCCTTCCGAAGCAGATGCACGCCGAATTCGGCGCGGTGGTGCAGGCGGTTTGCGATCGGGAGGGCCGGGAACTCAAGGCCGAGGAGGTCTTCCGTATTTTCCAGCGCGAGTACCTGCATGTCCACAAGCCGTTTGACCTGCGGCGCTACCGTTTGTTTGAAGAAAATGAAAAACTGGATCGCGTCGTCGTTTATTTCGACGGCGTACTTTCTCGGGACGGGCAGGACATCCAGCTTTCCGGCCGCGGCAATGGCCCGATCAATGCGTTTTTTAACGCGCTGGGCAGTGTGGGCATCACAGGCTATAAATTTGTGTCGTACAGCGAGCATGCGGTTTCCACCGGTGCGGATTCGCAGGCCGTTTCGTATATCGAACTGAGCCGCGGCGATGACACGGTTTTCGGCGTCGGGCTCGACCATAACATTTCCCTTTCGTCCATCAAAGGCATCCTTTGCGCAATCAACCGCTTTGAGCGGCATGCGGCGCAGCCAAAAGAATAAAAGCAGCCGGAGAAACAAAAGAGCGGGCGCTGCGCTGCCCGTATTCAGGGACAGGAGACAAGACCGTTCTGCGGTCAGGAACGTCTCTTGTCCTTTTTGTCTGGATACACCGCTGCACTATTTTGTTATTTGCCGCAAGGCGCGTACAGCGTCTGCAAATGCATGAAGAGAAGGAAAAAACGGACGATCCGTGGAAAATGGATCGTCCGTTTTCAGGGAAGAAACCGAGCGTGCGTTATGCGTGGAGCGTATGGTTCAAAATGAATGATAGGCATTAGACATTTTGCGTGTGCCGTTTTATAATAAAAACGGATAGAGTTGTGCCGGGTTTGCATGCGGTCATGCCAACCGGCGCGGACACAGTGGACGCAAGACTGACAAACAGAAAGGGAGATGCATGTTGATGAACAGAAAAGAAAGAACCGAGGAGAAAGTGCAGGCGTTGTTCCACACCCATGCCGCAGGAAATGAGGGGAGCGACCCGGAGTTTATGCAGATTTTGCAGGGCTATATTTTTGGAGATGTCTGCTATACGGGAAGTCTCGACAACCGGATGCGGGAGCTGGTGACCGTTACCGTGCTCACGACGTTGAGCGCTCTGCCGCAGCTGAAGGCCCATGTGCAGGCCAGCCTGAACGCCGGGTGCACGCCTGTGGAGCTGCGAGAGACAGTCTACCAGTGCGCACCCTTCATCGGATTTCCAAAGACGCTCAATGCTATCAGCACGATGAACGCGGTTTTCACCGAAAACGGAATTGAACTGCCGTTGCCGGCGCAGGGGACGCTTTCTTCGGATGCGGAGCGGTACGAAAAGGGGCTGGAGATTCAGGCGCCGCTGTACGGCACAGAAATCCAGGATCGTTACACTTGGTTGCCCGGGGATTTTGCCGAGGCGCTTCCCCGATTTTTGACCGAGCTGTGCTTCGGAGATTTCAACACCCGCACCGGTTTGGACAGCAAAACCCGGGAACTGCTCACTGTGGTGCTGCTGGCTGCTTTGGGCGGTGCAGAGGTACAGGTGAAAAGCCACGTAGGCGGTGCTCTGCAGGCCGGAAATACGGCGGAGGAGATCGTCTGTGCGCTGGTGCATGCCGGCAGTTATATGGGGATTCCCCGGTTGTTCAACGCGCTGAATGCCTGCAAGGACCTGCTGGCATAGTTCGGGTGTCCTGGGTACAGCGGTTATTTTTTGGATCGATGGAGAACCGTCAGGTATGTCTGCAAGCGCTTTTTGCCGGAAGAGCCGGTCGATTTTGGGGCAGCCTGCAGCAGAAATCGCGCGAGGGGCTTTTCGACAAAATATGTGGCCAGGGCGGCAAGCAGAAAGGCAGCGATCCAGAAAAATACGGTGTACTGTACCTGCCAGGCGAAATGCCACGGTTCACCGTTTGCCGATTGCGGCCACGCAAAGGCGCCGTCCGGGGCGTCAGGATATGCCGGAAAGCGCCATGCTTTGCTTTGCAGCAGTATGGGCTGGTGCCAGATGTAGAGGTTGTAGGAAATGAGCGCCGTAAAAGCGGTGGCGCGGTTTGCAAACAACCACTGTACGGCGCGGTATGCACGGCCCAGTGACAGGATGAATACGCAAGCGACTGCTGAAAACAGGAAGCGAAAATCTACTTGCCAGCGCTGTGCAACCGAAGCGCGGTCCAGACCGTCCCGTAGCATGCAGATTATCGTGATGAAGGATATGGCACAGAGCAGCGTCGCGGCGAGCGGCGCGCGCTTTTGCATCCTGTGATTCTGTGCGTGCAGGTGACACCAGAGCACGGCGGCGAGCATCCCGTTGGCATAAACGCCGAGAAATGCGGGCAGCTGGTTGATGTGGAATGCATCCGCGCCGCCGTCTGGCTGCTGTGCAAACAGCATGATGTACAGCTCGGCGAGCAGCGAGAGTCCTGCCCAGCAAGGCAGCGGGAAACGACGAAACAGACGGGCCAACAGGGGAAACAGCAGGTAAAACTGCGCTTCGATAGCGATGGTCCAGAGCGTGGTGGGGAATTTTGTCCAGAGGTAGCTCTCCGGCCAGAAGGTGTGCGTGAGGGTAAAGTGGGAGAAAATATCCTGCCAATAACCGCTTAAATTCGCATACTGCGCCGGACGCACGAAGAAAATCAGATAAACAAGCAGGCACAGGTAGTAACAGGGCAGGATACGTGCCGCACGCTTTTTAAAGTACAGGCCGGGCCTGTCCGGCGCGGGAGCGAGCGGATCGGTCATCTGCCGTGCGTAGGGCAGAAACAGGCAGAAGCCAGAGAGCAGAAGCAACACGTCTACAAACATGTAGCCTGTGCGTGGCAGCCAGGTCAGACTGAAATCCTGTATGCCGAACGGTTGCAGCAGGTCGTATGGAAACAGGTTTTGCAGCCAGGATTGCTGCCACAAATGAAATCCCATAATGATCAGGATCGCGTAGGCGCGGACGCCATCCAGTATGGCGATGCGCTCCGTTGTGTTTTTCATCCTCGTATCTCCCTTTAAAATCCGCCGTCGCAGATGAAGGCGGATTTTTCTTATTTGTTTATATTGTGATGGTTCTGGTCGCGGTGTTTTCCACAAAACGCCGGTCGTGTTCGACGAAAACGATTGTCGGCTGCGCCGAGCACAGCAATTCCTCCAGTTGCATGCGGGAGATCACGTCGATGAAGTTCAGCGGCTCATCCCAAACAAGCAGGTGCGCCTTTTCGCAGAGGCTTCTGGCAATGAGCACTTTTTTCTTCTGTCCCTCCGAAAAGTCCTCTATGCGCTTTTCAAACTGCGTGCGCTGAAATTCGAGTTTGCGCAGAATTGCCTTGAAAAGGCTCTCATCCAGGCTATTTTCGAGGCAGAAATCACGGAGATTGCCGCAAAGTCCTTCAGTGCTCTGCGGCATGTAGGAGATGCGCAGGCCGCTTGCCGTTTGCAGCGTGCCGGTGTGGGGAATGTCCTCGCCACACAGCAGTTTTAAAATGCTGGATTTGCCGCAGCCATTGCGCCCGAGCAACGCGACGCGCTCGCCTTGCCGGATCTCAAAATTAAGCGGTTGAAAAACCGGGCCGTCTCCGTAATCGACGCAGAGCGCTCGCGCTTCCACGAGCACGGCCTTTGGATGCCGGAGCGTCGCGATGGCGAGCTTTGTATCGGCGGATTCGATGTTTTTCAAAAGCGCGCTTTTTTCCTCGAGCGCCGCGTTGCGCCGCGATTCGATGGACTTGGCGCGTTTCATCATTTTGCGGCTCTTTTCGCCTTCGAAAGCGCGCCGGTCGAGGCTTTTCTCTGTCTTTTCGGGACGAAACCCAATTTTGCGGTTTTCTGCGCGTCCGGACCAATCGGCACTGCGCCTGGCGGCTGCTGAGAGCCGCTTGACTTCTTTCTTGAGCTTTTCGCTCTTTTGCAGCTCGAACTGATCCTCAAGATCCTTTTCGTGCTGCCAGGTTGTGAAGTTGCCCCGCATTACCGTGATGGTTGCGCGGTTGATGGAGAGCACATGGTCGACAACCGCGTCGAGGAATGCGCGGTCATGGCTGACCAGAATGAATCCGCGCTTGGATTTCAGGTAACGCGCCAGTGTATCGCGCGCCTCCACATCGAGGTGGTTCGTCGGCTCGTCGATCAAAAGAAAGCTGTTCTCGCGGATGAATAAAATCGCCAGCAGCACCTTGGTGCGCTCGCCCCAGCTGAGCGTCGAATAGGGCCGGTACAGCACACCCTCATCGACCTCGAGCAGGTTCAGCTCGCGCGAGAGCCGCCAAAGCTCCAAATCGGGCAAAAGGCTTTCTGCGATCTCGAGCGGTGTGTCGTCCGGGTTCGAGACGTTAAATGGGAAATACTCAAACTGTACGGACGCGGTGATATGCCCGCTGTACGCGTACTTTCCAAGCAACAGTTGTAAAAACGTGGTTTTTCCTCTTCCGTTTCGGCCGATAAAGCCGCAGCGCCAGTCTGTGTCGATGGAAAAGGATACATTTTCAAAAACATTGTCGAAGCTGCCCTCATAGCCGAAGGTCAGGTTCGAAACCTGTATCAGAGAAATAAGAATCACCGTATTCCTTCCGAGCCCTTACAGTGAATACGGGTCCGTGCAAAGGCTCAATAGCCGAATACACCTTCGATGGATTCGTCGTTCGTAATCCAATCCTGCACAGGGATCTTTCTGTAATTGTCGTGGTCGTCCCGCACGACGACCTGCGCAATGCCGGCGTTGATCACCATGCGCTTGCACATGGAGCAGCAAACGGCGTTTTGAATGTATTCGCCGGTCGCGACCTCCTTGCCAACGAGGTAGAGCGTGGAGTCGATCATCTTGTCGCGCGGCGCGCTGATGATCGCGTTGGCTTCGGCATGCACGCTGCGGCAAAGCTCATAGCGTTCGCCGCGCGGGATGCGCAGCTCCTGTCGGACGCACGTGCCAAGATCGGTGCAGTTTTTCCGGCCGCGGGGCGCGCCCACGTAACCGGTCGAAATGACTTCGTCGTTTTTGACAATGACAGCGCCGTAGTGACGTCGAAGGCATGTGCAGCGCTGCGCGACGGTTTCAGCCAGATCCAGATAGTAGTTTGTTTTATCTCTTCTGTGTATGTCGCTTCGCATATGAAAACACCTCATGCATCCAAAATATATTGCCACCATTATAGCCGATTTTCTCGGGAACCGCAATAAAAAAATATACGCTGGTGCCAAAAAGAAGCGAAAAAGAGCGGCTTTACTTTCTTTTGGTCAGATGGTACAATAGACGTAAATTCTTTTGCGGTGCGGCCGTTCCGTTTTTCGGGGGGCCGTGTGCCTTCCGGAGGTTTCGATGCGCGGTGATTTTCTCGGCGGCGCCGTGGCGCTGCTGTATTTCCTGGCCTTTCAGATCTGCGGCATCCTGCTTGTCGCGTGTTTTTTCAAAAAGGAGCGGCGCCATGTGCACGTGCTGCTGGGCAGTGCAGCCGGTAGCGTACTTTTGATGTGGCTGCCGGTACTGTGGGCGTTTCTTTTTGGCTTTACGCTGCCGGCGCACCTGCTGGCGCTTGTGTTGCTGTTGCTTTTGACAGGGTTCGCGCTGTGGCGCTGCCGTCCGTCTCTGCGTGTGCGGCGTGGTGCAATCCTCGCTTTTTTCCGGTCGGCGTGGACACTGCTCGTGCCGGGGGCGCTCTGGCTCGTTTTTGCGGGGCTTGTGCTCCATAGCTTCCGGATTCAAGACGGTGCAATCTGGTCGAGCCAGTGCACGTATGGCGACATGAGCATGCATCTTGGCTTTGTCACCAGCATCGCGGAACAGGGGTTCTTCCCGCCCATGTACTCGATTCTGCCGGGAACGCGCCTGTCCTATCCGTTTCTTTCGGACAGCATTTCCTCGAGTCTCTATTTGCTCGGCGCGCCGCTGCAATTCGCGTATTTTCTGCCGATGTTGTTTGCGGGGGCGCAGGTTTTCTTTGGCGCCTGGCTGTTTCTTTGCCGCTTTTTGCAGGATCATGCCAAAACGGTGCTTGCCATGGTTCTGTTTTTCCTGAACGGTGGTCTGGGGGTTGCGTATTTCTTCACGGATCTCGGTGAAAATCCCGGAAACTTTACGCGGATTTTCACGGCGTTTTATGAGACGCCGACCAATCTTATCGATCAAAACATTCGCTGGGTCAACGTGATCGTCGATATGATGGTCCCGCAGCGCGCGACGCTGTTTGGCTGGGCGGTGCTGTTCCCGTTGCTCTATGTGCTGTACCGCGCCGTTTACGAGCGCTGTGCCTCATACTTTGTTCCGGCAGGTGTCCTTGCGGGCGCGATGGTCATGATCCACACCCATTCGTTTCTGGCGCTCGGGCTGATCTGCGGCGTGTGGCTTTGTCTGTCGCTCTGCCGCGCGATTTTTTCAAAGAAGGCCGTTGCGATGCGCCGCACGGTAAAATACGCGGCCGTCGTGCTGCTCGCACTGCCGGTCGCGGTGCAACTGCTTGTACCATCGGTTATCGCGCGCGATTCCGGCCTGTTTGTAGGGCTGGTGATCTTCGCGGCCGCACTTTTCGTGCTCTGGCTCGCATTCCTGATTGTGCTGGCGCTTCGGCGCGGTTTGGGCAGGGAGCTCCTGCGGACGTGGGGCGTTTTCCTGGGCCTTGTCCTGTTGCTTGCTGTGCCGCAGCTTTTGACGTGGACGTTCACGCAGGCGAGCGGTGAGGGCTTTGTACGCGGCTGGTTCAACTGGGGCAATCTGTCGGACGGTTACCTGTGGTTTTATGTGGTGAATATCGGTGTTGTAGCGCTGTTCGTCCTGCCGGCGCTGTTTTCGGCGCGCAGTCGGGTCTTCGCCGTGGCTGTACCGGCAGCGGTGCTGTGGTTTATCTGTGAATTCGTCGTGTTCCAGCCAAATACGTATGACAACAATAAACTGCTTTACCCCGCGTTTTTCCTGCTCTGCGCCGTGACGGCTTCGTACCTTGTGGAGATGTACCGCCGTTTGCGCGGGTTTGCTGGCCGGCGGTTTCTTGCCGGCGCGTTCGTGCTGCTGTGCACGGTTTCGGCAGCACTCACCATCGCGCGGGAGGCCGTTGCGAACTATTGCCTGTTCGGCGAGAGCCAGCTTGCAGTTGCCGCCTATGTGCAGGAAAACACGGAGCCGACGGACACCATCCTGACCGACATGCGCCACAACAACGAAATCGCGGCGCTGACGGGCCGCAATATCGTCTGTGGATCCTCGAGCTATGTGTATTTTCATGGACTCGATTATGCCGGGCGACAGGCAGATATGCAGAAAATGTTCCAAAGCCCAGGCGATAATCTCCTTCTGTTCAAGGAATACGACGTCGATTATGTGCTGGTGTCCGACTATGAAAGGAATAATTTCAACGTCAATACGGATGCGCTGGACATGCTGTTCACCTGCGTTTACGAAGCAAACGGCGTCCGGCTTTATGCGGTTCCGGCGTTTTGAGCCCACATCTGAAAAGGAGATCGATTTATGCAGAAACTTTCCGATATAGCAACAATTCGCACAGTACTGGAGAAAAACGGCTTTCGCTTTTCGAAGGCCCTCGGACAGAATTTCCTGATCAATCCGTCGGTTTGTCCGCGTATGGCGGAAATGAGCGGTGCGGCCGACTGTGCCGGCGCCGTGGAGATCGGCCCGGGGATCGGCGTTCTGACCTGGGAGCTTTCGCAGGTCGCGCGCAAGGTGGTTTCCATCGAACTCGATCAGCGTCTGCTCCCGGTCCTTGCGGAAACGCTGGCGGATTGCGACAATGTAAAAATCATCCGTGCGGATGTGATGCAGCTTGATCTGGGCCGGATGATCGCGGAGGAATTCGGCGGGAAAGAGGTGGCGGTCTGTGCGAATCTGCCGTATTATATCACGTCCCCGGTGATCATGCGCCTGCTGGAAGAACGGTTGCCGGTTACGTCGATTACCGTCATGGTGCAGAAGGAGGCGGCAGATCGTCTGTGTGCGCATCCGGGCGAACGTGCCTGCGGCGCGGTGAGCGCGGCGGTCTGGTATTATGCAGAGCCGGAGATCCTGTTCGGCGTCAGCCGAGGCAGTTTCATGCCCGCGCCGAATGTGGACTCCGCGGTGATCCGGCTCAAGATTCGTAAAACACCGGCTGTGTCCGTCACGGAAGAACGGTTCTTCTTCCGTGTGGTGAAGGCCGCGTTTGCCCAGAGGCGTAAGACCGCAGTGAATGCCATGGCCAATACGTTGGGCATACCAAAACCGGCGGTGGCGGCGGCCTTTGAGGCGGCGGGCATTTCTCTCAACGCGCGCGCGGAGACGCTGACACTCGAAGAGTTCGCAGCGCTTTCCGACGGTCTGGGGGCATTGGAGAAGACCGCGCAAGAACGTAAAAAGGAGGAAATCGTATGAATTCCCAAAAAATCCGACAGATGGATAAGGCCGTTTATATTGGGCTTGTGATTTTGGCAGCTGTTGCCGCGCTTGTGTCCATGGTTACCGGGCCGCTGGGCTACGACGAAATTTCCATCGGCGCGGCGTTCGGCGCATGTCTGATCGCTGTGGCGATTCTTTGGCGGACGATCTGTGCGTTTCGCCTCGCCGATAAAGAATAGCCGTGCGTTCCACCGTTTTGCAGGGGATGGACATGTGGATCCGTTTCTGCAATCTGTCTTTTATGTGCGGACAGTTTATACTGCGCCATTCCAAGCGTCGTCGAGAGAAATGATGCCCACATACAGCGGTCAAATTTTGTGTGTTGTCAATTTTAACAAAAAATCTTTGAATGTTTGTACTTGACAATTGGCTTTTGTTGCGCTAAAATTACGACCGAAACGCAGAGACGTGGATTAGTAAATGCGAAAGCCCTTCCAGAGAAGTGCCGGTTGCTGCGAGGCATCAAGTTGGCGGACGTGTTGAACTCACCACCGAGCGGCCGTGTCGAACGTGTGGGATTAGATGCGGACGGGTGCTCCCGTTACAGTGCAGGGATATGTTGGTATCCCGCAGAGCGCATTCCCTGAGTGAATGAATAAGAGTGGTACCGCGGAAGGTTTGCCCTTTCGTCTCTTGCTTGCCGGATGAACGGAAAGCGGGAGACGAAAGGGCTTTTTTGTTTATCCGGGCCAAAATCTCCCCAGAGGAAAGGAATGGGACCGATGAAAAACAAAGTATCCGCAAAAGTACCCTTTATGCTGGCGTTCTCCGTGGGCGCCGTGCTCTTCTCCGCGCATGCCGGCGGCGGCTTTGCCACAGGCAACCAGGCCAATACGTATTACGTGGGGCTTGGCTGGATGGGCCCGATCAGCGCCGTGATTGCCATGCTGCTTTTGTGCATGACGATGCGGGAAGCCGTGTTGATGTATAATTCCCGCGGCCTGACAAATTATAAAGACCTGTTTAAAACGCTTTATCACCCGCTTGATAAGCTCTATATCCTGTTTGAAATCTTTTTTTACATCATGGTGCTGATGGCGGTAGCCGCCGCGATTTCCGGTGCGGCTTCCGCTTTGAACCAGTATTTCGGCCTGAACTACTACATCGGCATCGTGGCGGTCGGCCTGCTGGTGCTGGTCCTCACCATTTTCGGCGCATCCGTGGTGCGCACCGCGACCACATATATGGGTATCGCGATCCTGATCACAGCGATCACCATCTATGCGGTCGGTACAATCCAGCGCGGCAACCTCTTTGACGTGCTTGCTGCGGATTTCCAGACCACCGGTTTCGGCAATGTACCGCAGGCTATTTTGAACGCCTTTACTTACGCCGGCTTCCAGTGCGTCACACTTCCGACGATGATCGCATGCGGCACACCGCTGACAAGCAAAAAAGGCTGCTCCAAAGCGATGTGGATTTCGTTTGTGATGAACACGGTGGCGCTGGTGCTCTCGATCTTCATGTTGCTCTCCTGGCAGAGCTTCTACACGAGCGTCGAGGGCGGCACGACGATCCCGACGCTGACGTCCTGCACGGAGATGGGCATGCCGTGGCTCACCGTGGTGTACGGCATTTGCTTGCTCCTGTGCCTGATTTCCACCGGCGTCACGACCACCTTTGGCTTCGTCGCCCGGTTTGAAAAACTCCCGATGTTTCGCAGCATCCAGGCGGCGCCGATACGCAGTGCCATTGTTTCGGCGTTCATCATCGTGCTGTCTATGACCATTTCGCTCGTCGGTCTGACGAATATCATCAAATACGGGTACGGTTATTGTGGCTATCTGGCCATTGCAATCGTCGTTATCCCGTTCCTCACGGTTGGCGTGTATAAGAACAGAAAGTATTTGAAGGAACACCCCGAATACAGGGGCAAATAATTGGAAGAAAGGGCGATTAACATGCAAAAAACACTTTTCCCCGGTTACTCCATCGGCACGGATGCGTATGAAGACATCCGGAACGTCTGCCCGGTTTACGGAAAAAAGGCCGCTGTCATCGGTGGTAAGCGCGCGTTGGCGGCCGCGCAGGATAAAATTCTAGCCGCGGCGGAAGCTGCAGGTCTTGAAATCATCGGGCCGTTCTGGTATGGCGGCGAAGCCTCCGTGGAAAATATCGAACGCTTGGAACCGATGGTTGCGGATGCCGATATGATTTTCGCCGTCGGTGGCGGCAAGGCCATCGATACGTGCAAGGTGCTTGCACACCGGACGAACCGGCCGTTTTTCACCTTCCCGACCATTGCCTCCACCTGTGCGGCGTGCACGAGCCTCGGCATTCTGTACCATCCGGACGGCAGCCTGCGCGAATATTCTTTCTCCAAAATCCCGCCGAACCATATCTTCATCGATCCGCAGATTATCGCGGACGCACCCGAGCAGTACCTCTGGGCAGGCATCGGCGATACGATGGCCAAGCATTATGAATGTACGGTTTCTTCCCGCAATGATACACCCGCGCATTCCGACGCAATGGGTATCGCGTTGAGCACCATGTGCGCCGCGCCAATGCTCCGCTGGGGCAAACAGGCGCTGGAAGACTGCCGTGCGCACACGGTCACGCCGGCGTTGACCGAAGTGATTCTCGGCATCATTGTTTCCACGGGCCTCGTGTCCAATTTCGTGCAGGTCGATTACACCACGGGTCTGGCACATGCGGTTTACAACGGCTTTACGATTTTGAAAAGTATGGAGGAACACCACCATTTACACGGCGAGGTCGTGGCGTACGGCATCCTCGTGCTGCTGACGGTGGACAAGCAGTTTGAAGAGCGCGACCGCGTGTTTGCCTTCAACCGCGCTATGGGGCTGCCAACACAGTTGGCCGATATCCATGCGACCCCCGCTGATCTCGACGCGGTGGCGGATAAGGCGCTGCAGGGGATTGACGTGCGCGTCTACCCGTATATGGTCACAAAGGAAATGATCATCAACGCCATCATGGAACTCGAAACATACAACAAGACCCAAGCCTGACCGGCAAAACAACAAGAGCATCGGAAGAAAACTTCCGGTGCTCTTACTTTATGGTCAGATCACATGAAAATGTTCGAGTGCATGGCGCACACCGTCCGCGTCCACGTGCGTCGTGATGTATTGGGCAGCGGCTTTGGCCTCCGGACAGGCGTTGCCCATTGCGACGCCGATACCGGCGTACCGCAGCATGTCCACATCGTTTTTACCATCGCCGAAAACCAAAATTTCCGAGGGTTGCAGGCCGTAATATGTAGCGAGCTTGCGGATGCCGACGTGCTTGCCGCCGTTTTCCGGGATGACATCGTGACAGTAGTCGGCAGCGTTTGTGATACGGATATGCTTGAGCGGCGCGAGCTTCGGGTTGGTATTTTCCGGGTCATAGGTAATGAGCTGGTAAACGTCGTGCGTTTCAATCCGGCGGATATCGTAGAGCGGCGGATCCGGCAACCCGTGGTCGCGAAAGTGTTTGCGCACCAGCGGAGAATCGCTCGCCATGAAGCAGTCCTCGGCTTCCGCGACAAGGCACGGGAAGGGTTCCTGCGCCTGCAGGCGCATCAGCAGGCGGATATCCTCGGGGTCGTGTGGGAGCCGGTGTAGCACCCGGCCATTGCGGTCAAAGCCGTATTGACCGGTCAGCGTAAGATAGCCGTCAAAGTCGAACAGATCCTTGAGGAAAAGCGCCATCGCGGTGACGCGCCCGGTCGCGACGAAAAGGCGCACGCCGTTTTGCCGGGCCTTGTACAGCGCGCTGAGCGCGGAATCCGGAATCCGGTGGCCGGCGCCGAGTAGCGTGCCGTCCACATCGAAAAAAATTGCGCGGATAGACATAAGGGAATACCTCCGAATTCAAACGGTCAGGCCGGTTATACCGGCAGAAAGAAGGGGAGAGCTTCCGGTTTCGAAGCTTTCCCCGATGCTTTTATCTGTTTTTATATTTCTCCACAATCAGGTTGGCGCACTTGTAAATGTCGCCCCCACCAAGCGTGAGGATCAGATCGTTCTTTTCCGCGTGCGCCATCACATAATCGGCGATTTTCTCGAAGCTGTCGAACCAGCAGCTGCCGGGGATTTTTGCGGCAAGATCGCTCGTGTGGATACCGTAGGTGTTGGTTTCACGCACCGCGAGGATCTCGGTCATCACGACGTGTTCCGGAATCGAGAGCGCCGCGGCGAAATCATCGAGCAGCATGGCGGTTCTCGAATAGGTATGCGGTTGGAAAATCGCCCACACCGCGTGGTAACCCATGCGCACAGCCGAGGAAAGCACGGAAGAAAGCTCCGTCGGATGATGGGCAAAATCGTCGGCAACAGTCACGCCGTCAAATTTGCCGAGCACCTCAAAGCGGCGGTGGACGCCGGAAAAGGCTTCCAGTGCGGATTTGATGTGCGCGCCGTCCACGCCGAGGTAGTGCGCGGCGCCGGCTGCTGCGAGCGCGTTCATCATGTTGTGTTCGCCCGGCACATGCAGGTTTACGCGGCAGATACGCTCGGTTCCGTGCATAATCGTAAAATCTTCGCAGGCGGTGTCCTCTTCATTCAACTCTGCGACGTAGTAGTCGCTTTCGGCCGTGCGGCCGAAGGTAAGCACCTTCGCGTTTTCAATTCCGGAAACGGCGCGCATGGCGTTGGCGTTATCGCCGTTGACAAGGATGCAACCGGATGTTTGCTTGCAGAACTGATGGAAAGATTTGACGATATTGTCGACCGTGCCAAAATAATCGAGGTGGTCGGCGTCGATGTTCAGAATGACACTGAACGACGGATGCAGCTGGAGGAAGGTATCGACGTATTCGCACGCCTCACAGACAACGGTGTCGCTTTTGCCAACGCGGCCGTTGCCGCCGATCAGCGGAAGCTTGCCGCCGATTACAGCGCTCGGGTCACGCCCGGCCTCAATGAGGATTTGCGTGAGCATACCTGTGGTCGTCGTTTTGCCGTGCGTACCGGAAATGGCGATGGAATTCGGAAATTTCCGCGTGAGCAACCCGAGCATTACGGAGCGTTCCAGCGTCGGCACACCTTTTTCACGTGCGGCGACGAGCTCCGGGTTATCCGGTTTGGCTGCCGCCGTATAGACGACGACTTCTGCGTCGCCGATGTTTTCCGCGCGGTGTCCCATGGTGACCGGGATGCCGTAGCTGCGGATGCGCGCGAGCGTGTCGGATTCATTGATGTCGCTGCCGGTAATGTGGTAGCCCTTGTGGTGCAGGATCTCGGCGATCGGGCACATGCCGGAGCCGCCGATACCCACAAAATGCAGCCGCGTGACTGTATCGAGTAAATTTTTGTTGTCTGCCATAATTCAAGCGTTCCTTTCGTCGACCAACAGCCCTTTCAGCTGCGGCCGTTTTATGCCAACCAGATTCGGTTTGTCGTCAAAATCTCATGATCCATATTATTATAATGCCTGCGTGGCAAAAAATAAATAGCAAATTGAAAAAAAGAGGAAAAAGTCTTCCACCCCATCACAAAAGCAGTCAAAACCCATACAATGAATTGACGGAATTGTTATGGAAAGGCGTGAATACTATGCCCATGATCAACAGCTTCGGCGTAGTCGGCGGCGATGCGCGCATGCGCTATTTGGCGTCGTCCATCGCCGCAGATGGTTATCCCGTGTGTGCGTACGGGTTTGAGAATACAGGGCCGATCCGCGGCGTGGCGGAAACATCGCTTTCGGAGCTTGCGGCAAAGAGCAGTGTGGTTTTGCTTCCGCTGCCTGCCACGCGGGACGGCCAGACGCTGTTTGCGCCGTTTGCGGCGGAGCCGATCCGGCTGGACGACGATTTTGCCGCCCTGTTCCGCAACCGCACGGTGTACGGCGGAATGCTGCAAAGGCTGACGGCGACGTCTGCCGTCTGGAAGGAAATTGAACCGGAGGATTATTACCGCCGCGAGGAGTTGGCCATCGGCAACGCAATCGCTACGGCGGAGGGCGCGATTGCCGCGGCGGTATACGAATATTCCGGCACGCTCAACGGTGCAAAATGCCTGGTGACCGGCTTCGGCCGCATCGGCAAAATCCTGACGCGTCTGCTGCATGCGATGGGCGCGCATGTGTTTGTGGCGGCGCGAAAAAAAGGGGATTTGATGTTTGCGCGGGCGCTTGGCGCAGAGCCGCTTCCGTACCGAGAGATCACCCGGCGATTTGACGTTATCTTCAATACGGTGCCTGCGCGAGTGATCGGGGCGCCGGTGCTTGCACAGCAGGACGGCGAAACGCTGATTCTGGAACTCGCCTCCGCACCGGGCGGCGTGGACCGGGAAAGCGCCGAGCGGCTGCATATCCGTGTCGTTGAAGCGCCGTCTCTGCCCGGGCGGGTTGCCCCCAAAACGGCGGCGGAGTATATCAAAGAAGCCGTTTACAATATGCTGGAGGAGTAGTGATCGCGTTATGCGTACAATAGCATTTGCCCTGTGCGGTTCTTTCTGTACCTTTGAGAAAGCGCTGGAACAGATGGAAAGTCTGCGGGAAACGTATGAAATTCTGCCGGTGATGAGCGAAACGGCGTACCGGACGGACACTCGCTTCGGCACGGCGGAGAGCTTTCGCCGCCGGATCGAGGCGATTTGCGGGCGAGAGATTATCCACACCATCGCCGGCGCGGAGCCCATCGGCCCGAAGCATATGGCCGACGCCATCGTCGTTATGCCGTGTACCGGCAATACGGCAGCCAAAATCGCGAACGCAGTGACGGATACGAGCGTTACGATGGCGGTGAAATCCGGCCTGCGCATCAAAATGCCGGTCGTGCTGGCGTTGGCTTCCAACGATGCGCTTGGCGCATCCTGCCGGAACATCGGTGCGCTTCTGAACACCAAACACATCTATTTTGTTCCACTCGGTCAGGATGACCCGGAGAAAAAACCAAACTCGCTCGTCGCGCATTTTGCGCTTGTGCCGCAGACGCTGGAGGCCGCTTTCCGCGGCGAGCAGCTGCAGCCGGTGCTGCGGTGAGAGGTTTTTGTTGAATTCGCGGGAGGCCTGTGTTATACTATACCGTATACCGGCTCAGGCCGTTATCCGGAGGCGACCATGCTCTACTGCACAAAATGCCAGACAATCTGTGAGGATTCCACGCGCGCCTGCCCGAATTGCCGGCGCAGCCGCACGCTTCGGCCCGTTCGGGAAGAGGACGAGGTCTTTTTCATGAAGGTGCACGAAGGGGAGGCCTCTGAGCTTTCGGCTATTTTTGATTCGCTCGCCATTCGGTACCGCACGGAACCGGTGAAGGCCGGCTTTTCGACCAGCGTGTACGACCCGGAGTTTTTGCCGACCGATCGGAACCTCTATGTGGAGTACCGGGATCTGGAGCGTGCCAACGAAGCCGCCGCGCAGGAGCTGCAGGAGCCGGCGCCTCCGGAAGAGGATGATATGCCCAAAAGGAAGCGCATGGTGATCCAAACCGTTTCCATTGTGGCGTTTCTGGCGCTGGTCATGGCGGTCGTTCTGGCGACGGATCAGCTGGCTGGATTCTTAAAAAGCCTGTTTGCCGCGTTCATCGGCTGAGCAGGGCCAAAGTGCAACAAAACTTCATGCGCAGGCATGGAATGGAGGATTCAAAATGAAGCAGTATAAACCGGATACCACCTGTATCCACGCAGGCTATACGCCGGGAAACGGCGAGCCGCGCGTTCTGCCGATTGTGCAGAGCACAACCTATACGTATGAAAGCTCGAAGGAAATGGGCGATCTGTTCGACCTCAAGGCCGATGGTTTTTTCTATACGCGTTTGGGTAACCCCACGCTGGACGCGGTGGAAAAGAAGCTTGCGGCGCTCGAGGGCGGCGTCGGCGCGATGATCACATCGTCCGGTCAGGCGGCCTCGTTGATGTCGGTTCTGAACATCTGCCGTGCGGGCGGGCATGTGGTTTGCTCCAGCGCCATTTACGGCGGTACTTTCAACCTGTTCTATAAGACCATGAAGGAGATGGGCATTGACTTCACGTTCGTTTCCCCGACCTCCACGGCGGACGAGCTGCGCGCGGCGTTCCGCGAGAATACCCGCTGTGTGTTCGCAGAGACGCTTGCGAACCCGTCGCTGATTGTGACGGATCTGGAGATGTTTGCCAATATCGCCCATGAGCATGGTGTGCCGATCATCGTGGACAACACGTTCCCGACGCCCATCAACTGCCGGCCATTCGAGTTTGGCGTCGATATTGTTGTTCATTCCACAACAAAATATCTGGATGGCCATGCCGTGCAGGTTGGCGGCGCCATCGTGGACAGCGGCAATTTCAACTGGGACAACGGCAAGTTCCCGGAGCTGACCGAGCCGGATGAATCGTACCACGGCGTCATTTACACCAAGCAGTTCGGCAAGGCCGCGTATATCGCGAAGGCCAGATGCCACCTGATGCGTGATCTCGGCACGCAGGCTGCGCCGATGAATGCATTTTTGCTGAACCTCGGCATGGAGACGCTGGCGCTGCGTATGGAGCGCCATTGTGCAAATGCGCTGACGGTTGCAAAGGCGCTGGAAGCGGATCCGCGCGTCGCCTGGGTCAATTATCCGGGCCTTGAGAGCAGCCCGTTCCATGCGCTGGCACAGAAATACATGCCGCACGGTACCTGTGGCGTCGTTTCGTTTGGCATTCAGGGCGGCCGCGAGGCGGCGACGAAATTTATGGACAGCCTTGAACTCGCTTCTGTCGTCACCCATGTTGCCGATCTGCGCACTTGCGTGTTGCATCCGGCCAGCACCACACACCGTCAGCTTTCGGACCGTCAGCTGGAAGAAGCCGGTGTGGGCCCCGATCTGATCCGGCTCTCCGTGGGCATCGAGAATGTCGAAGACATCCTCGACGATATCCGTCAGGCGCTCGAGAAAGCCGTCCGGTAACTTAAAGTTCTAGATAAAAACCCGAACCGCACACGGGAAGACCGTGGAGCTGTTCGGGTTTTTTGATACCTTTTTTGTTTTGGGTCGATTTTTGTTTTGGGTCGATGTGTTATGTTTCGCCGTCCGCTGCCGGTGGAGGATCCGTGTCGGAACCGTCTTGGTCCGCTGGTGTGGCGTCTGTTTGCGATTCATCCGCATCGGGGATTTCGTTGTCGCCCGGTGTCTCGGAAACGTCGGTTTTTGGCTCCGGCGCGGGCGGCGGAACCAACGGCAGCGTAATCACGACAGTGAACAGGTCGCCCTGTACGGAAACGGCGCATGTGCCGCCGCAGGCTTCCGTGAAGCTCTTGGCAATGGAGAGGCCAAGACCGCTGCCGGAATCGAACGGCTGTCGTCGCCGCGCACAAAGCGGGCGGTCAACGTTTCTCCATCCATGGTGAGCTCGTATTTGGAGATGTTCTGAATCGTGAAGCAGGCGTTCTCACCGTGTTTGGCAAGCGTGATATAGACACGGGAACCGTCCAGTGCGTATTGTGCCGCATTTTTAATCAGATTCTGAAATACCCGGTACATCTTCTGGCCGTCCACATAGACGGGGAAAGGCTCATCCGGAATCTGCACGCGCCATTGCAGCGGGCTTTCCTGCATCACAGCGTCCATATCGGCCAGTGTCTGGCGCAGGAGCTTATCCAGGCCGAGGTGTTCCGGCTCAAGCGCGATGTTGCCGGTCGCCGCCTTGGAAACGTCGAAAATGTCCTGAATCATGTGCCGCAGCCGCTCGGATTTCTGGGAGAGCACTTGGATATAGTCCACGACGTGCGGCGGCAGATCCGGTTCGGCCTTCAAAAGCTCGACGTAGCTGATGATCGAGGTCAGCGGCGTTTTGATATCGTGGGACACATTGGTGATCAGTTCTACCTTGGTGCGCTCGGACTGAATGCCGGCTTCCACGGCAATTTTGATGCCGTCGCGGATCATGTTGAGCTGCATGGCCGAACCGTAGAGCGGAGAGGTTGCCGGCAGCGTGTTGACGGCGTTCAGATCGCCGTTGTACATTTTTTCAATCTGATCCATGAGGACGCCGTAGTCCCGCAGATCGTCGCGCAGCGCGGCGGCAAACCAGAGCAGCGTGCCGACGCCTGCAATGGCGAGCGACGTATAGAAGGCAGGGAGCCAGGATTCAAAGGGATAACGTCCCACACAAAAAAGCGTGCCGGTGAAGGCCGCTATGCCGAGGCCCAGAAGGATGCCGGCCGTCGCGAGGTATTTCCGGTATTCAATCTGTTCAAAATGCTTGCCGTTCTTGTTGGCAAGTACAATTTTCAGGATTGAATGGACGACGTTGTGGCGGTAGATGTTCCGGTTGTGGGAAATGTCGATGCCAAGCAGGTACAACATGAAAAACACAGCGCACAGCGCGACGACAAGTGCAGAGCCGCTTTGGGTGAAAGTCGATAGGATGAAATACGACCACACCAGAATGGCGATGATTTTGATTTCAATCCAGATCCATTTTAATCCGTGTGCGAGATATGTCTCAAAAAGCTGCCGGTCGCGCCGGAACAGGAACGAAAGAATCAGAATGAGGATGAACAGCGCGGTGGCTGTCACAATGAGGCTCATCTGGAACAGGAGCTGGTTGGCGTAGGTTTGCGCACTGCTGACGATTTCATTCGACGCGTAATGCGACTCCGGCTTTGCCCGCACGACAAAGGAGATATACGGTGGATCTGGCAGACCGCGCAGGGATTCGAGCGTATAGGCAAGCGTATCTGTGTAATAGGCGCCGGGTTCGTCGCTGCGGAACACGCATTCCAGAGAACCGTCTGCCTGTAGATGGAAAATTTCCACAATGCCGTCCTGACACTGGAACAGATAATTGAAGCCGTTGGGCAGCGAACCGGGAATCCAGTTGGGGTCGTTTGTGATGGTCTTCCCGGATGCGTCGGTGATCGAATACAGGTTATCCTTGGAAATGCTCTCCACATAAACGGTGGATACGGATGTCGAGGTGCTGCCGTCGGAAAAGAAATACCGGACGCCCCGGCTGACGTTGTCTTCACTGTCGACATCAGACGGCGCCACGGTTTCTCCGCTTTGGGTGCTGAAGAACAGGCGCTCGAAAAAGCCGGAGGCGTTTTCTTTATAAATGTCCAACTCGCGCAGCTCGCCGCTTGCCACCTGTCCAAAGACATCCGCGGAGCGGCGCAGCCTGTCGATGATATCGCCGCCATACGTGGCGAAAGCATAGAAGCTGAACAGCAGGACAAAAATCATGGTGAAAACGACCAGCATGAAGCAGAACCACGAGAAAACGCCGCGCGCAAGGTTAGTGCTTTTCGATTTCATAGCCCAACCCCCAGACGACCTTCAGATACTCCGGCTCGCTCGGATTGATTTCGATTTTTTCACGGATTCGCCGGATGTGTACCATCACAGTATTTTCCGCCGAATAAGCCGGTTCGTTCCAGATCAGGCTGTAAATTTCTTCAGCGGGGAAAATACGGCCGGGGTGCTTCATCAAAAGCTCCACAATTTTCGTTTCGGTGGCGGTCAGCTTGACGGGTTCGCCGTCGGCGTACAACACGTGCTCATCGAGACGGAAGGTCAGGCGCCCGTTTACGATGCAGTTGTCGCTGCGGGTGTTGATGTCGCCGAGGCTGGTATAACGCCGAAGCTGGGATTTCACCCGCGCGACGAGTTCCATTGGATTGAAGGGTTTGGAGATGTAGTCGTCCGCACCCATCGAAAGACCGATGATTTTGTCGCTGTCTTCGCCTTTTGCAGACAGAACAATGATCGGCAGGTTCTTTTTTTCTCGGATTTTCATGATGGCAGACAGGCCGTCAAGCCGCGGCATCATCACATCGATGATGATCAGATGAATTTCCCGGCTCATTACGCAGTCGAGCGCTTCAAGCCCGTCGTAGGCGTTCAGAACCGTATAGCCCTCACGCTCCAGCGTGATGGTGATGGCGCGCACAATTTCACGGTCGTCATCCACGACCAAAATGGTTTTTTTGCCGGTATCGGGCATAGAACAGACCTCCTTATGATTTACACCCAGCATACAGGATAACCCTTACAAACGCTGGAATGAAAAGCTTACGAAAAGCTTACTTTTTAAGCCCTATAAGGGTATTGTACAGGATTTTGCCGGGCGGTGCAATCATATCCGCGAGCTTTTTTTCATACGCTTTTGTAAAGGCTGGAGAAAGGGGATGTTTGGATGAACGCAAAATGGTTTAAGCGCAGACTGATTCCGGTTTTTGCAGCGGCGCTCATTTTGCTTGTTGCGGCGATCGCCGTGCGCGGCGGCGAGCCGGAAGCGGTGCAGGCGGACGCCGCCGTTACAGATTGGGGGCTCAGCTTTCAACAGGAGGGCGCGCCGCCCGTCGCCAATGCGACGAGCGAATATCTGCAAAAGTACGGGGCGCTTTACGTCGGCGATCCGGAGAAAAAGGAGATTTACATCACCTTTGACGCCGGCTTTGAAAACGGCAATACCGAGCCGATTTTGGATGCGCTGAAAAGCCATGGCGTGCAGGCGACCTTTTTCCTTGTGGGCAACTATCTGGAATCGCAGCCGGAGCTTGTGCGCCGCATGGTGGCGGAGGGTCATACGGTGGGCAACCACACATATTCCCATCCGGATATGTCCAAAATCAGTGATATGGAAAGCTTCTGTGCGGAACTGGAGAAAAACGAAGCGCTGTTCCGGGAGATCACCGGGCAGGAAATGCCGAAGCTCTACCGGCCACCGCAGGGCAAGTTCTGCGAAGCCAACCTGCAGATGGCGAAAGAGCTGGGCTATTCCACGGTGTTCTGGAGCCTCGCGTATGTGGATTGGTACACCGACGATCAGCCGACGAAGGAACAGGCCTTTTCCAAGCTTTTGCCGCGGATTCATCCGGGTGCCGTCGTCCTGCTGCACAGCACGTCGAGTACAAATGCCGAAATTCTCGATGCGCTCCTGACGGAATGGGAGAATATGGGGTATACGTTCGGCAATCTGGAAGCGGTCTGCGCGTCGATGCATGTGGAGGAAGGTTCGACATCTTCCTGAAAAATGTCAGCAAAACGTAAGCAATAATTCTCAACGGGAAAAATAAAAGCAGGGGAGTTTAGTATACTAGACTCTGTATGAATTTTGCAAATTTCAGGATGTCGAAAGGAAAGGTCCTCCATGGTTGAAACCCTTGTCAATTTTTTCAGTGAAATCATTCCGGCGGAGCTCACCGTGTTCCTGCTTTCCATGATGCCGATCGTGGAGCTGCGCGGCGGTATTGTGGCGGCAAAGCTGCTGAACCTGGAGCTTTTGCCTGCCATGATCATTTGTTTCATCGGCACGATTCTGCCGACGCCCTTTATTCTCCTGTTTATTCAGAAGATTTTCGACTGGATGCGCAACACGCGCTTTGTAAAGCTCGTGAACCGGATGGAGGAGAAGGGCAGAAGCAAGTTTGCGCAGATTGAGAAATACGAAACTTTCGGCCTTTTGATCTTTGTCGCCATTCCATTGCCCGGCACAGGTGCCTGGACCGGCTCACTCGTTGCGGCGCTGATGAAAATGCCCTTTAAAAACGCGATGATTTCCGTCGTTGGCGGCACGCTGGTTGCGGATATCATCATGTGCCTGTTTTCCTACGGCCTGCTCGGCGTGTTCATCTGAGAGGCGGACGATGGTACAGGCGGATATTGTGATTGTCGGCGGCGGTGCGGCCGGATTGATGGCCGCGTGCGCCGCCGCGCGTATTTTAAGAAAGCCGGGCGCCGTTTTGGTGGTGGAAGGCAATCAAAAACTCGGGCGCAAATTGCTTGCGACGGGAAACGGGCGCTGCAATCTCTCGAATCTGGCCGCAGCGCCCGAGCACTATCATGGCGATGCCGCGGCGGTCGCATCGCTTTTATCCTCCTACACGCCCGAAGCGATTTTGGGGGCGTTCCGGGATATGGGACTCGTGACCCGTGCGGACGAGCAAGGCCGGGTCTACCCGCGCAGCGGACAGGCCGCTGCGGTGCTGGACGCGCTGCGCAGCTGCGCGGCGGAATACGGCGCGGTATTTCGCATCGGTGCACCGGTTACCGCCGTGCGGAGAGAAAAGGTCGGCTTTCGGTTGGACTGCGCGGATGGGGAAACGATTGAAACTGGGGCGTGCATTCTGGCCTGCGGCGGTGCAGCTTCCCCGAAGCACAGCTGCGGCGTGGATGGCTACGCGTTGGCCAAAGCGCTCGGCCATACGGTGATGCCGCTATATCCGGCGCTGACGCAGCTGGTTTGTGCGGGAAAAACTGCAAAAGCCCTTTCCGGTGTGCGTTGCGCCGCCTGTGCCACGCTGCTGGCGGATGGAAAAGCGGTTTATGCAGAGAGCGGCGACGTGCAGTTTACAGACACCGGCCTTTCCGGTATCTGCATTTTCGGGTTGTCCATTTACGCGGCAGAATTTTTTGCAACCGGGCGTATCGACGGTAAAGCGTATCGGGCCCTTGCCGTCGCGCTGGATTGTATGCCGGAGTGGTCTTTCGCGCAGGTGCGCGAATACCTTTCGGAGATTTGCAGGCGGCATCCGCAGCGTTTGGCCGGTGAGCTGCTGGCAGGGATTTTGAACCTGCGCATCGGCAGGGCACTGGTGCAGGCGGCGGGCATTGATCCGGCGCTGGCTGCGAACCGCATCCCAGTGGCCGCGCTTCAGCGGCTCACCCGAATCGTAAAGGAATGGAGCTTTACGGTAACGGGAACAAAAGGATTTCTCGATGCGCAAATTACCGCTGGCGGTGTGCCGCTTGTCGAAATTGATGGCCGAACGATGGAATCTCGTAAAGCTAAACAACTTTACATAGTGGGCGAGATGTTGAATGTGCATGGAGATTGCGGCGGGTATAACCTGCATTTTGCTTGGGCCAGCGGCCTTGCGGCCGGAAAGGCAGCCGCGGATGCCGTGCAGAGAAAAGGGGGAAGACGATGATTCGCATAGCGGATATCCCGATGCCGCTCGGGTATTCGGGCGGTGATCTGCGCCGTGCGGCGGCGAAGAAACTTCGGCTTGCGCCGGAACAGATTCAAGGTCTGGCGCTGGTTAAACGATCGGTTGATGCGCGCCGGAAAAGCGACGTGAAATTCATTGTGACCGTTGACGTGCAGACGGCGGGCTGTGCGGACAAGCTGCTCGCACGGCTGCATGACAACCGTATCCGCAAGGCGCCGTCGCGTGAATACGCGATGCCCAGGGCAGGCGTGCTGCCTCTTAGGCCGGTGGTTGTGGGGTTTGGTCCGGCCGGTATGTTTGCGGCGCTGCTGCTCGCTCGAGCCGGACTGCGGCCGATTGTTGTGGAGCGCGGCGGTTCGGTGGAGGACCGCCGGAAGGCCGTGGAAAATTTCTGGAAGAATCGCGTGCTGGACGGTGCGTGCAACGTACAGTTTGGCGAGGGCGGCGCCGGTACGTTTTCGGATGGCAAATTGAATACCGGCACGAAGGACGAACGCATATTTTTCGTCTTGCAGACGCTGGCGGCTCACGGCGCGCCGGAAGAAATCCTCTTCGAAGCCCGGCCGCACGTCGGTACGGATCGTTTGCCGCAGACTGTACGGGCCATTCGGGAAGAAATCCGCGCGCTCGGTGGTGAAGTGCGGTTCAATACGCGGATGGCGGACCTCCTTGTGCGGGACGGCGCGGTGCGCGGCATTGTGCTGGAGCACGGCGCATCTCGGGAAACACTTGAAACGCGCCATGTAATTCTGGCGATCGGTCACAGCGCGCGCGACACATTTGAAATGCTTTTATCCAAAGCGTGCGTTCCGATGGAACCGAAGCCATTTTCGGTCGGCGCGCGCATCGAGCATCGTGCAGCATGGATCGACCGCGCCCAGTACGGCGCGTTTGCTGGCCACCCACAGCTGGGTGCGGCGGACTATAAGCTCCATGTCCATCTGGAAAATGGCCGCGGCGTGTATACATTCTGCATGTGCCCCGGCGGCTATGTCGTGGGTGCGGCCTCTGAGCCGGGCGGCGTCGTCACGAACGGCATGAGTGAATTTGCCCGTGACGGTGTGAACAGCAATGCTGCGCTGCTCGTCGGCGTAACGCCGGCGGATTTTGGCGCAGAGGGCCCGCTTGCCGGCGTTGCATTCCAGCGGGCGATTGAACGCGCGGCGTTTGCGGCGGGCGGCGGCACATACAGCGCGCCGTGCCAGCGCGTCGGCGATTTCTTAGAAGGCCGCCCCTCCACCGGTTTCGGCGCGGTTTGGCCGACATACCGGCCTGGTGTTGTGCCCGGGGCGCTGGATACAGTGTTGCCCGGGTTTATATGCGAATCCATGGCGCAGGGCATCCGCGCCATGGGGCAGCGCCTGCGCGGATTTGACGATCCCGACGCGCTGCTGACCGCACCGGAAACACGTTCTTCCTCGCCGGTACGCATTTTGCGTGGGGAAAATCACGAGTGCCCGACGGTACACGGGCTGTTCCCGTGTGGGGAAGGTGCGGGTTATGCGGGCGGCATCACCAGTGCTGCGGTGGACGGCTTGCGCTGTGCGGAGGAAATTCTGCGGCAGAGTGCGCAAGACCGTGTGTAAAAGGGGGGCAGAGTGTGGTGCGAACCAAACATGTGGTTGTTGAACCTTATGATTCGCGATGGCCGAAAGCGTTTCAGACAATTGCCGGAGAATTGCAGGCGGCGCTCGGCGAATACGCCGCCCGCATCGAGCACGTGGGCAGCACGTCGGTGCCGGGGCTTGCGGCAAAGCCTGTGATCGATATCGATGTGGTCATCGCCGACCGATCCGTTTTCAAAGTGGTGAAGCAAAAACTGCGGGCCATCGGGTATGTGCATGAGGGGGACCTCGGGATCCCGGGCCGGGAAGCTTTCTGCTATACGGATAAGCCGCATTTGCAGGCGCATCACCTGTATGTTTGTCCGCAGGATTCCGAAGCGTTGCGCAATCATCTTATGTTTCGAGATTATCTGCGCGCGCATCCACGGGCTGCCGAACGGTACGGCCGGATCAAGCTGGAAGCTGCCCGACTGTATCCGTACGATATCGACGGCTATATGGCGTACAAAGCGCCGTGCATTGAAGAAATTTTCGCGCTGTGTTACGGCAAATCGTAATGCACGATCTTCGAGACCATTTCCTTCAGGTTTCGGTGCAGCGCTTTTCCATGAAGCGCCAGTGGAATAAGGAAATGTTGACAATTGCTTCTGTGAATGATAGAATATTTTTATAGTAGAACGAGTGAATTACGCTGCCAAAAGTGCGGATGATCTGGAGCCGAAAGGGGATATGACCATGAAAAAGCATGCGTTATGGATTTTTACTTTGGCCGTCGCTTTGCTTTTTACCGCCTGTGCGCATCAACGGGCAGCAGAGGATCAGAGCCCGGAGGATACGGTTAAAGCCTTTCTGACCTCGTTCTATACAGCGAACGAGGACGACCGTTACACGCAGTTCCTTTCCGATACAGAATCGGTTGCATCGGATGCGGCACTAACGGAGGCAAACGAGCGGTACCATGCGGCGCTTGCAGCGCTGTCTACGGAAGCGCTGGTCGACACGCTCGCGGCAAACCGCACGCTCAGCCGGTACGACGAAGCCAACGCGGGGCAGAGCGTCGCGGTTCAATCGGTCGAGCTGCAAACGGATGACGGCTTCTTCACTTTCACGGTGCAGGTCGATGCCGATGGCACAGCCCAAACGTATACCGGCCAGATCTCCGTTTCGGCAGAGACCGGCCTCGTCGATAATTTCTATCAGGCCGGAGCGTAAGGCCTTTTGCGCAACAGAATAGAGAAACAGAAGAAGGCCCGACACAGCGTCGCCGGAAGATCCGGTGGTCCTGTGTCGGGCCGATGAATTTTGTTGACATTTAAAGTCAGTCGCACATGATGTGCAGGATCTCACGGTCGGTTTCGCGCATACCTTCGCGCGCCAGCGTGCCGATATTGCGGATGGTTTCCTCGACGCCGTGTGTGACGAGACCGTCCCCGGCGCGGAATTCCTGACCGTTCTTGTACATATGGTAACCGAGAATGCCGGCGTCTACGGCGGAGGCAATTTTTGCGGCACACGAAGCTTTTGCGCCGTCGCAGACAATGCCGGAGTCAATGGCGATCGAGTTGACGATCGTGTGCTCGATTTCTTTCAGGCCGCCGCCATACAGGTATGCGATGCCCGCGCCGCTGCCGCATCCGGCGCTCACGGCGCCGCAATAGGCGGATAAACGGCCGATGCCGGACTTCAGATGAACGGTAATGAGATCGGAAAGCGCGACGGCACGAATCGTCTTGTCATAGCCGACGCCGAGCTCCTTGGCAAATTCCACAACGGGCAGCGAGGCGGTAATGCCCTGATTGCCACTGCCGGAAACGATCACGACCGGCAGGGAGCAGCCGTTCATGCGGGCATCGCTGCCCGCGGCGGCCATCGCCCGGGCACGCACCTTCACGTCGTTGCCGTAGGTATCGAGAAGCACCTTGCCAATATTCGCACCCCAGCTTTCGGAAAGCCCTTCTTCGGCGATGCGCGTGTTGTATTCAATCTGGCGGCGTACGGGCGCTTCGATGTCCGTGAGCGCGGCACTTTCGATGAATTCCAGAATGCCCGCGACGGACAAACCGCTGCGGTCGCACAAGCCGTCCCCGGTTTCGACCGTGTCGCAGTCCACATGGAGCAGAACCTCGCCGTCTTTTTCAACCTGCACGAGATTCGTGTGGTGCTGTACAATTCTGGCGCGCGCCGTGTGGCCGTCCACCTCGACCGTAATGTCGATGTCGAAAATGTGCGGGGACTCAGAAAGCCGAACCTCGATCGGCGTACGATCCAGATAAGCGCGGATCTCTGCCTGTTCAGCCTGCGTGGCCTTGGAGATGACCTCCAGCAGCAGCTCGTCCCGTCCGGCGACGATGCCGGCCGCTGCAGCCGCCGGAATACCGCGAAGACCGCCGGTGTTCGGCACAAAAACGCATTTCACGTTTTTGATGATATTTCCGCTTGCCGTGACGGTGACATGCGTGGGCAATGCGCCGAGTGTCCGGCGCGCGACCGCCGCCGCGTAGGCGATGGCGATCGGCTCGGTACAGCCCATCGCGGGCAAAAGCTCTTCTTTCAGAACCTGTACGCAGGTTTTATAGATCGGATCGTTGTATTGCATGGGAAACACCTCGGGGGTTTAAGAGTAATCAAGGAATCAGCCTTCGTTCAGAATTGGCAAAATGCGCGCAAAGGATGCGTCGGCGAGCGTATCGTTGGAGTTGTAGTAGAGCAGCAGGCTGTCCGGCTGGTTTTCCAGACGAAGCGCTTCGGGGATGTCAAAATTGATGCGCTGGACGTATTCGTCCCAGTGCGCTATCTTCCACGTGTCGCGATCGGATTTGCGCTTCATCATGCGCGCCTTGCAGACCTCCACGTCGGTGACGATCCAGATGGCACACAGCTTTGCGCCGTACTGGCTGAGCTTTTCACGCAGTGCGCTTATGTAGGCCGCGTCGCGAATTTCCCGGGAAAACGGCGCATTGACCAAAACCGTATCCGCATAGCGCAGCGCTTCGAAAGCAAGGTCGAGAATTGCTTCGTACTCGTAATTTCGGATGTTTTTCTCGAAAAAGTCGGAGCTGCGGTCGAAAGGCTGACCGGCAACCTTGAAGATCTGCCGGGAAAGCGGCATGAGGGTATCCTTGTCCAGATAGACCACATGGTCGAGCGCGGCCGCAAGCCGCTTTGAGAGACGGGTTTTGCCGCATGCCGGCGGCGAGGTTACAAGAATCATTTTCTTCATGATGCAGCCCACCTTCCTGTGCGAAGACGATACGATTGTTTGGTTTTAACCATTATAGCATAGTTGAAGGAAAAAGGCACGTGTTTTGTCGAAGACACGTGCCGAAATTTATTTTTCCAGTTTGTGCACAAGGTCGGCGAGCAGGCGATCGCGGTGAACCGCGTAAACGTAGCGGATCAAATGACGCGTAGAGGACGATGCCCACGTGTGGTCGTACTGCGGAATTGGGCTGTGCATCAGCGTATCGCAGAGGAAATCGCCGTCGAGCAGCCAGGCGACGGCCGTCACGTCCCAGATCACGCGCGTCCAGGTTTCGCTCGACGCCGTGCGCCGCCCTTCTTCGATGGCGTACGTGGCCAGATGATCGCACAGCGCGTTTTTGCCGAGAAAATAGCGGCGCAGCTCCGGTTCGCTGACGGTGAATGCGGAGACGACGCCCATACAGGGCAGCTGCACAAGCGGTACGCCGCAACCGAACAGAATGCGTCCGGCGGCAACATCCTGTGCAATGTTGAATTCCCGGTTATCCGGCCAGTGCATGGCGTTGCCGCCGAGCCAGATGACAACGATGCGCGCACGGATGGCGGGATTCATCAGGATCGCCGAGGCGACGTTTGTGATCGCGCCGATAGCGATGACGTACAGCGGGTTTTCCTCCGTGTAGCGCATCGCGCGTTCCGCGAGGTCATACGCGGCGGGGGAGGGAACCGAAGTTTCTTCGTCGTGCAGGTAGTGCGCCGAGCCTTGGAAAACGCGCGGCTTCAAGTCTTCGCGGCCGAGCAGCGCGAGCAGTGTCAGAATTTCTGCGTAGCTTTTTTCCATGCCGTCCTTCGGCGATTCGGATTTTTCGTTAAAAAACGGCGCGGCATAAATGGCTTGTACGCACAGTTTTTCTTCGTTGCGGAGCAGGTAGGATAGCGCGAACTGGTCGTCGATTTCGTTGTACGTGTCCGTATCCAGCACAACGTCCACGCGGCCGGCCGGCTTTTGCAGGCGGCGAAGGAGTGTTCCGTCGTCGGGGATATTTTGCTGCCAAATTTTCTTTTCCATGGGTAAGCCCTTCCTTTCATTAACCCTTTCGCGCATTCAGCGCGTCGGTTTTGGGTTCTGCTTGGTGTATACGGTCCGACCGTCCTTGATGGTTTCCAGAACCTCGAGCGTATCGAGCGCTTCTTCCGGACAGTCGGCGGGGTCCCGGTTTAGAATGATCATGTCGGCGCGTTTACCGGGTTCCAGCGTGCCCTTTTCTTTTTCTTCAAAGTACGCGTACGCCGCGTCGGCCGTCATGCAGCGCAGCGCTTCCAGCGGGGTGATGCGTTCCTGCGGGCCGAGCAGGACGCCGGCTTTCGTGCGCCGCCGCACAGCACAGCGCAGTGTTTCGAGCATGTCGGGCGGCAAAACCGGGGAGTCCTGGTGGAAATTGCAGTGCACGCCGAGCGAAAGCGCCGTGTGCACCGGGCTGATCCCGGCAGCGCGTTCCGGGCCGAAATTCTGGAGGTGCACGTCGCCCCAATGGTAGACGTGCGCTGCGAAAAACGAAGCGATCATGTTCAGACGCGCCATTTCCGCCAGCTGATCGGGCCGGACCAGCTGCGCGTGTACCATGACAGGCCGCACGTCGTTCGGGCTGCTCTCGCGCGCCTTGCGGTATGCGGCGATCATCTGGTCTGCTGCGGCATCGCCGTTGCAGTGCACGAGAATCTGCCGGTTTTCACGCACGGCCTTGCGCATATACTGTTCTACCGCGTTGTCGCTGTGCACAGGATAGCCGCAATAGTCCGGGTTATCGGCATACGGCGCGGTCATCCAAGCGGTGCGTCCCTGCGGCGAACCGTCGAGAAAAAGCTTGTAGCCGCCGATGCGCAAATGGCTGCCCGCGGGCGCGCGTTCCACGAGATGTGCGCTGTCTGTGATGTCCACGTAGGCGACGACGTCGGCGGTGAGGCGATCCTGTACGGCGCTGAGCAGCGCCCACTCTGCCGCGCGGGTCAGGCCGTCCTGAATCGTCGTGATGCCGTTTTCGAGATAAACGCGCTCGGCGTCCAGCATGCTCTGCGCGGCCTGCCCGGCGTCCGGCCGCGGAATGCTTGCGGTCAGACGGGTGAAGGCGGCTTCCTCCAGATAGCCGTTCGGCGTGCCGTCCGGGTTGCGCCCGATCACGCCGCCTTCCGGCGTGGGGGTGGACGCGGTAATGCCGAGGCGATGCAGGGCCTCTGTGTTCAGCACGCCCATGTGACCCGAGGCGTGTGTGACCAGGGCCGGGTTTTCGGGCAGTGCTGCGTCGAGCAGCACAGCAGTCGGGTGAATCCCTTCAGCCAGAACCGTCTGGTCGTAACCGAAGGCGAGCACCCATTCTCCGGCGCGCAGCTGGCGCTTAGACTGAAACGCCCGCAGACGCGACTGGATTTCCGAAAAGGTCTGCGCACCTTTCAGATCGCAGAGCAGAAGTGTCTGTGCGAGGGCCGTGATGTGGCTGTGACCGTCGATGAAGCCGGGCAGCAGCGTGTGGCCGCAAAGGTCGATTTGTCGGGCCATCGGGTAGGCGCGCAGCAAATCCCGGGCGCGACCGGTTTCTACGATGCGGCCGTTTTCTACGGCGAGCGCCTCTACCGTTTGCGCGCGGACCATGGTCCGAATGGTGCCGTTTAAATAAATGGTTTTCATACAGTCGTCTCCTTCTTCACGATATAAACAGTATATCGAAATTTTTGTGAATCGGAAAGTATAATTGAAAAGTTTCCTGCCCATATTTTGTACGAAAAACATACCGGATATTTGTTCACAAACGAAAATCCGAGAAGGAAGCGTGATGTAAAATGAAAGCGATGAGCCCGAAACTTTTGATACGCGCCGCAGCCTGCGGCTTTATTTTGACAGTCCTGTTGAGCTTTACCGGATTTTCCGCGCAGTGCAGCGCGCTGGAACAGAATGTACTGCGCCTGCATGTGCTGGCCAATTCAGATTCAGATGCCGATCAGGCAGTTAAGCTCCGTGTGCGCGACGCCGTGCTGGAGGAAGCGGCGCGCTGGTACGGAGACGCCGATGATTTTGATGAAGCGCTCGCCGCAGTCTGCACGCATCTTGAGAGTCTGGAAGCGGCCGCAAACGGCGTCTTGTGCGCGGAGGGCGTAGACTACCGGGCAAAGGCGGAAGTTTGCGACATGTACTTTTCGACCCGCACATACGACAGCGGAAGCCTGCCGGCCGGCAAGTACCGCACGCTGCGCGTTTCGCTCGGTGCAGCGGAAGGCCAAAACTGGTGGTGCGTCGTGTTCCCGTCCCTCTGCGTGGCGGGGGCGAGCGACGTCGACGACCTGCCGGACGGCACAGAGGAGATTGTCACCGATGCCCAACATTTTGAGGTGAAATTCAAGGCGGCGGAACTGTTCAACAGCCTGCGCGCGCTCTTTGACGATTAGCGCAATCTGTGCTATAATAGGCCAAAACGCGCGCCGGTTGTCCGAGAAAGCGGTGCGCACGTGGAAAAGGAGGGAGCCGGGCGATGCTGGAGTTTATTCTTGGCCGCGCCGGAACCGGGAAAACGACGGCCCTGCGTGAAAAGCTGGCGAGGACAAAGGCGGACAAGGCCATCTTGATCGTGCCCGAACAATATACGTTTGAAACCGAACGCGCACTGCTCGAAACTTACGGTCTGGAAACGGCCAACCGCGTGCAGGTGTACAGCTTTACCCGCCTGGCGGAAGCGGCGTTCCTGCGCTATGGCGGTCAGGCGGGTAAGCGGTTGACCGACGGCGGACGGCGCATCCTGATGACGCTCGCGATCGAATCGTGTGCCGACCAGCTCAAGCTGTTTGAGAAAAGCGCCGCGGACGGCCGCATGACGGATGTCATGCTGACGGCGGTCGGTGAAATGAAGCTGTGTGGCATTGCGCCGGACCGGTTGACGGCGGTCTGCGCACTGACGGGCGACGGCGGTCTTTCGCAGAAGCTGCGGGAAATCGCCCTGATTTACGGCGCGTATGAAGCGTTGGTGCAGCAGACGTATCTCGATCCGCTCGATGATCTCACGCGGCTGGACACGCTGCTTGCAGCGCATCCCGAATTTTTCCACGGTGCGGTTGTCGGTGTCGATGCGTTTGACGGCTTTACCGTACAGGAGTATCGCATTTTGGCCCATGCGATCCGCAACGCGGAAAACGTCTGCGCCGCGCTTTGCTGTACGGACTTGGATGCCAGCCGGCGCGACCTGTTTTCGCCCGTACGGCGCACGGCGCACAGGCTGCTGCGGCTTGCGCGAGAAAACGGCGTTTCCGTTGCCGCGCCGCAATTGTGTGAAACGGCGCATCGATTTCGCAGCGAGACGCTGCGCGCCATAGAAGAGACGTTGGCGCTCGGCGCGGGTGAGGCGGCTGACGACGGGTGTGCCGTGGTCTTTCACGCAGCGTCCGTCTACGAGGAGGTGGAGTTTGTCGCGGCGGAAATCCGCAAGCTGGTTCTCAGCGGGCAGTACCGCTACCGCGACATTTCTGTGCTTTGCCGCGACAGCACGCGTTATGAGCGCCTGCTTGCGTTGGCGCTTAAGCGCTGGGATATCCCCGCATTTATTTCCGAGGCGCGCCCGGTGGACGCGGAGCCTTTGATGCGTTTCGTGCTTTCGGCCTTTGATGTGGTTACCGGGGGCTGGTCATCGGACGATGTGCTCAATATGCTCAAAACTGGCCTTTCTCCTTTTGCGGCGGAGGAAATTGCGCTGCTGGAGAACTACATATTTACCTGGCGGCTTTCGGGACGCGCCGCGTGGCTTGCGCCCTTTGCAAACCATCCGGAGGGTTACGGGCAGCCGATGGATGAAAGCGCTGCCGAAACGCTGCGGACGCTCAACGATCTGCGCGCGCGCGTTGTGCACCCGCTCAGCCGGTTTTCCGAAGCGATGCGGGCGGGAGACGGCGTTTCCCTGTCGGAGGCCGTCTATACGCTGTTGACGGATTTTGAAATCGACCGCACGCTGCCGGCGTTCTGTCGCCTGCTGGAAAATGCCGGACGGCCGGATCTCGCCGCGGAGCAGCTGCGCATCTGGGATCTGCTGATGGCGGTACTCGACCAGATGGCCGGCGTGCTTGGCGCGCAGCCGCTCGACGGCGAAAAGTATGGCAGGCTGTTGCGGGAAATTGTCGGCGGGGAGGATGTTTCCGACATCCCGCAGAGCATGGACTGTATCACCTTTGGCAGCGTGGACCGGATTCGGCAATCGGCGCCGCGCGCCGTTTTTCTGCTCGGCGCCGTACAGGGGGAATTCCCGATGATTCCCGTGCAGAGCGGTGTGTTCACCGATATCGAGCGCCGTCGGCTGCTTGCACTGGAGCTTCCGCTTTCCGATGCGCTCGAAGATCGGATGCTCGAGGAGGAGTTCCTCGCTTATACGGCGATGTGCAGCGCATCGGAGCGTCTGTACCTGACCTACCCGACGAGCGTTGGCAAGGAGGCAAAGGCGCCCGGCCCGCTTGTAGCCACAGTGCGCGCTGCGGTGCCGGAAATGAAGGTGCTCACCGCGCCGGACCCGGCCTTTTTCGCCAATGCGCCGGAAGCGGCCTTTTCGAAAATGGCCTCCCTGTTTGGAGAAAACACCGCGGTTTCCGAAACGCTCAAGGCTGTGTTTCGCGCAAGACCCGACTATGCGGGGCGTATGGCCGGTCTGGGCAGCGCGGACCGCATGGCTGGCGCGCGCCTTTCAGCGGATACGGCGCAGGCGCTTTTCGGTCACGGGCGGTATTTTTCAGCAAGTCAGATTGAAACGTACCACCAATGCCGGTTTCGCTATTTCTGCCGCTACGCCGTCGGCGCAAGGGAGCGCCGTGCCGCGGAGCTGGATGCACTGGAATATGGCACGCTGATGCACTATCTCTTTGAACAGGTCATCGGCGACCGTGAACACGATGTCACGGCGATGGATCCGGAGACGGTTGAAAACCGCGTGCGCGCCTGCATCAAAGCGTATGCGGACGAGAATATGGGCGGCTTTGAGGCCCTTTCGGCCCGCGAGAAATACCGCTTTGGACGCATGGCACGCACCGCCGTACAGCTCATCTGCCATGTGGCCGAGGAGCTGCGCGTCAGCCGCTTTAGACCCGAATATTTCGAGACGCAGCTGCAAAACGGCACGCGGTTTCCGCCGCTGCGGATTCCCACAGAAAGCGGTATGGTTACGGTCGGCGGCGTGATCGACCGCGTCGATCTGTTTCAAAGCGCGCACGGCACATATGTGCGTGTGGTCGATTATAAGACCGGCTACAAGGATTTCAAATTGACTGACGTTTTATATGGACTGAGCCTGCAAATGTTTGTCTACCTGGCCGCGCTGGTGGAGAACACCCGGCTTTTGCCGGCGGGCGTGCTGTATATGCCTTCCTTCCTGACGCCCGTCCAGTCCGACAAGACGGAGAGCAGCGAGGCGCTCATGGAAGAAGCGGAAAAGAACCTGCGCATGCATGGCGTGATCCTGCGGGATATCGAGATTGTGCGCGCGATGGAAGAAAATGTCGCCGGGCGGTTTATCCCGGTGACGCTGCTCAAAAGCGGCGATCTGAAGCAAAGCAAATCGCTGCTCAGCGAGCCGGCGCTGCGGCTCGTGATGCGGTATGTGGAGCGGCTGATCGCGACCATGGCGCAGACGCTCTTTTCCGGGGATGTCGCCGCGCAGCCGCTCATGCGGAATCTGAACGCCTGCGCGTGGTGCCCATATACCGCTGTGTGCGGCTCGGAACGTGCGGAGGAAACCGCGGAGAAAATTACGATGAAAAATGACGAAGTGCTCGCGCAGATGGCGCAGGACGTGGAAGGAGGCGAGACGCGTGGCGACACGGTGGACTGAGAGCCAACAAGATGCGATTGCCGCGCGGCGCGGCACGGTGCTCGTTTCCGCGGCGGCCGGCTCGGGCAAAACGGCTGTGCTTGTCGAGCGTGTGATGGAGCGGTTGACGGATGCGGAAAACCCGACGGACGCCGATCGATTGCTCGTGGTGACCTTTACGAAGGCGGCCGCAACGGAAATGCGCGAGCGCATTGAGCGCCGGCTTTTGCAGATGATCCGGGAAAATCCGGAAAATGGGCGTTTGCGCCGCCAGCAGCTTTTGCTCCAGCAGGCGCAGATCTGCACGGTGGACAGCTTCTGCTCGTCCATTGTGCGCGAATTCTTCTACCTGCTCGGCATTTCGCCGGACTTTTCGGTGGTTTCCGATAAGCAGCAGGAGGAACTGATGATGGAATCGATTTCCGAGGTGCTGGGCGAGCTGTATGGCGACGCCGATTTTCAGGCGCTTTCGGACAGTCTGAGCGGCGACAAAAATGACGCGCGGTTGATCGACGCCATTTTGAAATTGTTTACCTATACGCGCAGCCATCCGTTTCCGGAAAAATGGCTGCGGGACATGACGGCCATGTTCGATGCGTCCCAACCGACAGGGGAGACGGTTTGGGGCAAAACGGCGCTGCGCCATGCGGCCGGCGTGCTCGATTTTGCGCAAAAGCTCGCGGCGGATGCCTATGCGCTCGCGGCGGAAAGCGATGCGCTGCTCAAAGCGTACGGCGATGGTCTCCGCGCGGACATGGCGCTGTTGCGCCGTCTGGCTGATCTTGTGCAAGCCGGGGGCTGGAACCCCGTCTCGTCCGCGTTTCGGACGCTCGCTTTCGGTAAGATCGGCGTCTGCCGCAGTGCGGAGCCGATGAAAGAGCGTGTCAAGGCGATGCGGGAGACGGTCAAGAAGGAAGTCACAAAGCTTTCAAAGCTCTTCGTTTCAGACGACGCGGCATGCCGTGCGGAGATCGCCGCGATCCGCCCACTGGCAGAGACGCTTGCCCGCGCCGTGCTGCGCTTTGACGAAGTCTACAGCGCGAAAAAACGGGCGAAAAACCTCGTGGATTTCAGCGATCTCGAGCATTTCGCGCTGCGCCTGTTTTTGCGGGAAACGCCGGATGGCTTTGCGCGCACGGAAACGGCTTATGCCGTCGCCGCGCGATTTGATGAGATTATGACCGACGAATACCAGGACACGAACGAAGCGCAGGACTTTTTGTTCCGGGCTGTTTCAAAGGACGATGCCAATCGGTTCATGGTGGGCGACGTCAAGCAGAGCATTTACAGCTTCCGGCAGGCAATGCCCGATATTTTTATCCGATATAAGGATACTTTCCCGCGCTATGACCGCGCGGCGGATGCCTATCCCGCAACGATCGTGCTCGACCGCAATTTCCGCTCACGTGAAAATGTGACGGAGAGCGTCAACTTCGTTTTCACCCAGCTGATGTCACGGGATTGCGGCGGCGTGGATTACGTGGGGGACGAGACGCTCGCAGCCGGCGCATCGTACCCGGAAAAGGACGGATGCGAAACAGATGTGGAATTCATCGAGGATCTCGACGGGCTTGGCGCGGAAACGCTCGAACCGCAGCGGATCGCCAGAAAAATTCGCGCAATGCTGGAATCCGGCTTTACTGTGACGGAAAACGGCGTGGAGCGGCCGGCGTCCTACCGGGATTTCTGCATTCTGCTGCGCAGCGCGAACCGGTACGCCCCACGGTATGCTGAACGTCTGCGCACGCTCGGAATACCGGCGTGGGCGGCTTCGACCGGCGGGTTCTTCTCGGCCAGCGAGGTGGCGACCATCCTGTCGTTCCTGCGTGTCATCGATAACCCCAATCAGGATATTCCGCTGCTCGCGGTGCTGATGAGCCCGGTGTACGGCTTTACGGCGGACGATATGGCGCGCTTACGCATGGACTGCGGGAAAGAATCGCTGTATGTTTCACTGCTGCGGTCGGAAGACGAACGTCTGGTACGCGTCCGGGAGGAGATCGCGCGCTACCGTGTGCTGGCTTCCACGATGCCGTCCGACACATTCATCGCGATGCTCTGTGCCGAAACGGGTTTTGAAAACATTGTGCGGTCCATGCCCGGCGGCGAGGGACGCCTTGCGAACCTCCGGTTGCTCGAGCAGTATGCGGCGGAGTATGAGGCCTACGGCTACAATGGCATTTCCGGCTTCGTGCGCTTTATCGACCGGCTCAAAAAGAACCGTTCCGATCTGGAGTCGGCCAACGTTCTTTCCGAAAATGCGGATGTCGTGCGTGTCATGAGCATCCACAAATCCAAGGGACTGGAATTCCCCGTCTGCATCGTTGCGGGCTGCGGACGGCGTTTTGTGGCGGAATCCGACGACATGCGTCTGCACCCGACGCTGGGGCTCGGCATTCGGCTGACGGACCCTGAAACCGGCGCCCGGTGCACAACGCTTCCGCGCGAGGCCATTGCGATCGCCTCGGCGGATAACGACGCGGCCGAGGAGCTGCGCGTGTTTTATGTCGCCATGACGCGGGCGCGGGAAAAGCTGATTTTGCTTTCCACCGTTAAAAATCTGGACGCCACACTCAGTCGGCTTTCGTCTCAGATCACGCAGGAGGTATGCGCCGCGCCGTATGCGGTCAGCAGCGCCGCGAGCATTGCGGAGTGGCTGATGCTCTGCGCGCTCCGCCACCCGGACGGCGAGCCGCTGCGCCGGCGTATCGGCGCGGACAGCGACTGTGTTCTGCGCACGCACTATACGCCCTGGCATGTCGATACGGTGTATCCCGCGCCGGTACAGCCACAGGCGGAAACGGCGGCGCAGCCCGCGCCGGTCGATGAAGCCCTGCGCAGGCAGATTGAGCACGCGATTGATTTCGTGTACCCGTACACCGCGCAGACCACAGTGCCGACGAAAGTTTCTGCCTCGGGTCTTGCGGCCGTGCAGGCGGAGGATGCCGGGGAGACGACGCTCTCGCGTCCGGCTTTCCTCGGTGCGAAGGGCATGACGCCTGCGGAGCGCGGTACGGCGCTGCACAATTTTATGCAGTTTTCGGATTTTGCAGCCGCAGCAGCCAATCCCGAAGCCGAGCTGCGGCGTCTGGTGGAGGAGAGATTCCTCACGGCTGAGCAGGCACAGGCCGTCGATTTGCGCCGCGTGCGCCGTTTTTTCTCGACCGACCTCGGGCGGCGCGTGCGTGCGGCGGAGCGTGTCTACAAGGAGCAGCGGTTTATTGCGCAGGTGCCGGCAAAACGCGTCAATCCATCGCTTGAGGGCGAAGACGGCGCGCTGCCTGTTATCTTGCAGGGCGCGGTGGACTGCATGTTCGAAGAGGACGGCAAGCTCTATATCATTGATTTCAAAACCGACCGTTGCGACGAAAAGGCGGCGCTTTGGGCGCGCTACGGCACGCAGCTCGAGCTGTACGGCGAGGCGATGGCCCGCGTGTTCCGCAAACCGGTAGCCGCGTGTATGCTGTACTCTTTCTGGCTCGGCGAGCCGGTTTTCCCGCAATGACAGGAGCAAACCGCCATGCTGGGCAAAAGGGATTGTGCGCGAAGTATTCGGATAAAAAGTTGATTTTCCCGTTGACAAGGGGAGAGAGACGTAGTATAATCATTCAGGAAACAAAGCGGAGCCATGCGCTCACACCCGTGCAGTACCGTCTGACACAGGTCAATATCGTGGAGAACGCCTCAGGGGCGTTTTGCGAAGTTGATTTGCGGGCAGAGGTTTTCTGCCCGCTTATTTGTTGTATGGCCGCGCAAAACAAGTTATCGCACGTGTGATGGAGGTGCTTAACCATTAGCAAACAGGAACTGCAGATAAACGGAGAGATCCGCGACAAAGAACTGCGCGTGATCGGCCCGGACGGCGCTCAACTCGGCATCATGTCGGCTCGCGACGCCCTGAACATCGCGGCGGAAAAGAATCTCGATCTCGTCAAGATTGCGCCGCAGGCCACGCCGCCCGTATGCAAAATCATCGATTACGGCAAGTACCGTTTCGAACAGGCGAAGCGTGAGAAGGAAGCCAGAAAGAACCAGCGCGTCGTCGAAATCAAGGAGATACGTTTATCCCTCAACATTGACACCCACGATTTTGAAACGAAAAAGAACCACGCCCTGCGTTTTCTTTCCGAAGGGAACAAGGTCAAGGTTTCCATTCGTTTCCGCGGCAGAGAGATGGGTCATCCGGAACTGGGTGCAGACATCATGAAGCGTTTTGCTGAAACACTCGCAGACGTCGCAAACGTCGAAAAGCCCGCGAAGCTCGAGGGTCGAAACATGCTGATGTTCCTTGCCCCCAAGCCCGTTAAATAACAAATTCAAGGAGGACTATAAAATGCCGAAGCTCAAAACACACAGCGGCGCGAAGAAGCGCCTGAAGATTTCCAAGAACGGAAAGGTCATCCGCGGCCATGCTTATACAAGCCATCTTCTGAACGGCCATGGCAAAACCGCGAAGTCCAAGCGTCATGCGCGCGGCACGACCGTCACGGATAAGACGAGCGTCAAAGCGGTTAAGAAGATGCTTCCCTACGCGTAAGCACGAAGAAGAATTTACGTCGTTCTTGGTCTGGGTGCGCGGTACACAGCCGCGGCCGGCCGGAATTTAACATGGAAAGGAATGTTCACATAAATGGCTAGAGTTAAGGGTGCGCTCGCTACGCGCAAGAGAAGAAAGAAGATTCTGAAGCTCGCGAAGGGCTATTGGGGTTCCAAGAGCAGACATTTTAAGATGGCAAAGCAGGCCGTCATGAAGTCCGGCAACTATGCGTTCATCGGCAGAAAGCAGAAGAAGAGAGATTTCCGCCGTCTCTGGATTTCCAGAATCAACGCTGCCTGCCGCGCAAACGGCACGACGTACTCCGCGTTTATGAACGGCTTGAAGAAGGCTGGCGTTACGCTCAACAGAAAGATGCTTTCCGAGATCGCAATCGCTGATGAGGCCGCGTTCAAGGCGCTGGTTGAGAAGGCAAAGGCTGCTGTATAAAAAAGCTATCCGTGCGTCCGGAAAATCCTCCGGACGCACGTTTTTTGCTTAGGAAAGGAAGAGCGGTATGGAAGTCGAACGCATCACAAGCCGGAAGAGCCCGGTCGTGAGGGATGCCGCGTCGCTTTTGCAGAAGGCGGAAAAAAGAAGCGAGGCGGGACTTTTCATGGCGGAGGGCGCGCGTTTGTGCGCGGATGCCGCGCGCAGCGGCACGGAGATTGCCGTCTGTTTTTATACGGAAACGGCGGAAAAGAAGTACGGAGAATATTTGCGCCCGGTGATTCGCACCGCGGAGCAAACATATTGTATTGCAGAGCATATTGCCCCGCTGCTTTCGGATACGAAACACCCGCAGGGAATTTTCTGCGTTTGCAAAATTCCGCATAACTTGCCTGAGGCTCGCGCGGCGGCGCGCGTGCTGGTTTTGGAAAACGTACAGGATCCCGCCAATATGGGCACGATCCTGCGTACCGCCGAGGCGCTCGGCGTGCTGTGCATCGCGCTGGTTGGTGCGTGCTGCGATATTTTCAGCCCCAAGGTTGTGCGCGGCAGCATGGGGGCGGTGTTCCGCCTGCACTTTGAACGCTATGTGCGAGCCGAGGACTGTGCGGACGCGCTGGGACGCCGCGGGCTGACCGCTCTGGCTACCGTGCCGGATGACCGCGCCGTGCCGATCACGGAAATCCCTTTTGAAACGGGGCGATGGGCCGTTTGGATCGGCAACGAGGGGAACGGCTTGACCGAAGCCGCGCTTGCCGTCTGCGCGCAGCGCGTCACGATCCCGATGCGCGGCCGCGCGGAATCGTTCAACGCCTCTACGGCGGCGGCCATCGTTCTGTGGGAAATGATGCGCAAAGTGAAAGAAGGAGATGCGGACCATGGATGAACGCGTATACTGGATCTGGCTACAAAACGCGTTTGGTGCAGGCAGTGCGAAGCCTGTACAGCTTGTGCGCCGCGTTGGAAGCGCCGAGGCGTTTTATCAGGGCGGCGTCAGCCTTTGGAGCAGTTTTTCGTTCGTTTCGGATAAAGAACTTTCGGCACTGAGCGTTTACGGCGTTCAGGAAGCGGAGGCGGCGCTGGAGTATTGCCTGCGCCTTGGACAGAAGGTCTATACGCCGGATACACCGGGCTATCCGGCACTGTTGCAGGAAATTTACAACCCACCGGCTGTGTTGTACGTGCGCGGCGCATTGCCGGCGCGGGACAGTATTGCGATCGGCGTGGTCGGTACGCGCAAAGCGAGCGCTGTGGGCTTGCGTGCCGCACGGGCAATCAGCTATGAGCTTGCGCTCGGGGATGCGGCGGTGATCAGCGGTGGCGCGCTCGGCATCGATTCGGAAGCGCATCGCGGTGCACTGAACGGGCGCGGCAAGACGGTGGCTGTGCTGCCCTGCGGGATGGATTATCCATACCTGATGGACAACGCGATTCTCCGCCGGGAAATTCTGGATGCGGGCGGCGCGCTGGTGACCGAGTATCCGATGCAGACGCCGGTGCAGCGCGGGGCGTTCCAGACGCGAAACCGCTTGATTTCCGGCATGGCGCACGGCGTGCTCGTGGTGGAAGCGCCACAGAAAAGCGGCGCCCTGATCACGGCCCGCTACGCCGTCGAACAAAATCGCGAGGTCTTTGTATTCGTCGGTGAGGAAGAAAAAGCCTTCGCCGGCTGTATCCATTTGGCCGAGGATGGCGCAGCGCGTGTCCGCACGGCGGAGGATATTCTCCAAGTGTTTGCGGCTCGGCGCAAGCATACGCGTGTCGCTGCGATTCAGGAAGCGGCGGCACGCGTAGCACGCCCGGCCAAGCGTGTGCGCGTCGTGGCGCTTTCCGATTCCGAACCCTCGCCTGTGGCGGTGCAACCGGAAGCGCCGGCAGTGGAAAACGATCTTTCCACACAGGCGCAGCGGGTGCTCGGCACACTCGGCGCAGAGCCCCGGCATGTGTCGCAGATCGAAGCCGAAACAGGGCTTGCAGCGGCGGAAGTCCTTGCGGCCCTGACCGAATTGGAACTGCTTGGAAAGATTTGCTGTTATCCGGGACAGAGGTTTACAAAATCCGGATAATGCTGTATACTATTTCAATTGAGACCGAATGCAACGCACATACGGCGTAAAAATACAGTCAGAGGAGATTACGAAACTATGTCCAAGCTCGTCATCGTCGAGTCGCCTGCAAAGGCGAAAACGATCAAAAAATACCTGGGCGGCGATTATGAGGTTGTCGCCTCCATGGGGCACGTGCGCGACCTGCCCAAGGCACGGCTGTGCGTGGATGTTAAAGATAATTTCAAGCCTAAATACGCGATCATCAAGGGCAAGGAGAAGCTGGTTTCCGAGCTCAAGGAAGCGGCGGAGGAGTCTGAAACCGTTTACCTTGCGACCGACCCCGACCGTGAGGGGGAGGCGATCTCCTGGCATCTGGCGTACATTCTGGGGCTGGATCCAAACGAGATGAACCGCGTCACATTCAACGAGATCACGAAAACCGGCGTGACCGAGGGCATGGCGCACCCGCGCACCATTGATTTGAATCTTGTCAACGCCCAACAGGCGCGCCGCATTCTCGACCGGCTCGTCGGGTACTCGCTCAGCCCGTTCCTCGCCAAAACCATCCGTCGCGGCCTTTCCGCCGGACGCGTCCAGTCCGTCGCGCTGCGCATTATCGTAGACCGCGAAGAGGAGATTCGGAAATTCAAGCCGGAGGAATACTGGTCGATCGACGCACGTCTGACGGCGGAAGGCTCGCGCAGTATTTTTGGCGCGGCTTTTTACGGCGACCGCAACGGCGAGATCAAGATCACCAATAAGGAACAGGCGGACGCCATTCTGGCAGCGCTGGAAACGGCGGAATTCCGTGTGGACTCCGTCAAAAAGGGCAAGAAAAACAAGCAGCCTGCGCCGCCGTTCATTACGTCCACACTGCAGCAAGAAGCGTCCCGCAAGCTGGGCTTTCAGGCCAAGCGCACAATGAAAGCTGCGCAGGAGCTGTATGAAGGCGTGGAAATTGCGGGCATGGGCGCTGTCGGCCTGATCACTTATATGCGTACCGATTCGCTGCGTCTTTCCGAAGACGCGATACAGGAGGCCGTGCAGTTTATCGGCGACCGCTGGGGCAAAAGCTATCTGCCTTCGAAGCCGCGCCACTTCAAGGCGCGCGCCAATGCGCAGGATGGACATGAGGCCATTCGCCCGACGTCCGTTGCGCTGACGCCGAAGGATGTGGAAGCGTCGCTGACCAAGGACCAATATAAATTGTATAAGCTGATCTGGGAGCGTTTTGTCGCCTGCCAGATGGCCAATTGCGTGCTCAACACGACGCAGGCCGTGATTGCAGCCGGCGAGTATGTCTTTAAGGCCTCCGGCTACAACGTGGCTTTTGACGGCTATACGGTGCTCTATGAGGAGGGCCGCGACGTCGAGGAAGAAAAGGGCAAGGATCTGCCGAAGCTCGAAGCCGGCATGGCGCTCAAGGTGCGCGAGTTAAAGGGCAACCAGCACTTTACGCAGCCACCGGCGCGCTTTACCGAAGCATCGCTGATTAAAACGCTCGAAGAAAACGGCATCGGTCGCCCGTCCACCTATGCGGCGACGATCACGACGATCACAAGCCGCGAGTACGTGACGCGCGAGGGGAAATCTTTTAAGCCGACGGAGCTCGGCGAGGTCATCACCAAATTGATGAAAGAGCGCTTCCCGGAGATCGTCAACGTGAAATTTACCGCCGAGGTGGAAAAGGAACTCGACGAAGTGCAGAGCGGCCAGGCAGACTGGGTGGAAACGCTGCACGACTTTTACGATGATTTTGACAAGACGCTCAAGAAGGCGAAGAAGGAAATGGACGGCGTCAAGATCCAGCTCGAGGAGGATAAGACCGATTTCATCTGCCCGAATTGCGGCAAGCCGATGGTCGTGAAATTCGGCCGCTACGGCAAGTTTATCGCCTGTTCCGGCTATCCGGAGTGCAAAACGGTCAAAAAGATTGTCAACGATACGGGCGCCATCTGCCCGAAGTGCGGCGGAAAAATCATTGAGAAGAAGTCTAAGCGCGGCCGTGTGTTTTACGGTTGCGACCAGTACCCGAAGTGCGACTTTGTTTCGTGGGACGCACCGTCCGGGAAAAACTGCCCGGTTTGTGGCAAAGTCCTGTTGCAGAAAAAGGACAAAGCCAAAACGCTGTATTGCGTTACGCCGGATTGCAGCTACAAGTTTGTGAAAGAGGACAGCGATGCGGAATGATACGGTCACGGTGATCGGCGCAGGGCTTGCGGGCGCGGAAGCCGCCTGGCAGATCGCGAACGCCGGGCACCATGTGCGGCTGCACGAAATGAAGCCGGTGCGGTTTTCCCCGGCCCACAGGAGCGCGGGATTTGCGGAGCTGATCTGTTCGAACTCGCTGAAGGCTGCGCGCCTCGACAGCGCCGCAGGGCTTTTGAAGGAGGAAATGCGCCGCATGGGCTCGCTGCTCATTGCCTGTGCAGACGCTTCTCGGGTGCCGGCCGGCGGCGCGCTGGCAGTCGATCGCGACCGCTTTTCAGCGCTGGTAACGGAAAAGCTCCGCGCGCACCCGAATATCGAGGTCGTGATCGGCGAGGTCACGGAGATCCCGCCGGATGGCGTCGTCGTGGTGGCGAGCGGCCCGCTTACAAGCGATGCGCTTGCGGAAAAAATTACGGCGCTGTGCGGCGGTGCGCTCAGCTTTTTTGACGCTGCCGCGCCGATCGTCACACGCGAAAGCCTCGATATGGCGCATTGCTTCGCGGCGTCACGCTATGATCGCGGCGACGACGACTATATCAACTGCCCGATGAACAGGGAGGAATACGAAGCGTTTTATGAGGCGCTCGTTTCCGCGGAGCGCGCGCCGGTTCACGACTTCGACGTCATGAATCCCAAGGTCTATGAGGGCTGTATGCCGATCGAGGTCATGGCGCAGCGCGGGCGCGATACGATCCGTTTCGGCCCGTTAAAGCCGGTTGGTCTGCGCGATCCGCGCACCGGGCATCGTCCGTGGGCGGTGGTGCAGTTGCGCACCGAAAACGCGGAAAAGACGCTTTTCAATCTGGTCGGGTTTCAGACCAATTTGAAATTCCCGGAACAGAAGCGCGTTTTCGGAATGATCCCCGGGTTGCGCAACGCCGAATTCGTGCGCTACGGTGTGATGCACCGCAATACGTTTCTGGACGCGCCGCGTTTGCTTCAGGCAGATTTCTCACTGCGCGCACGGCCGTCGCTATTCTTTGCCGGGCAGATGACCGGCGTGGAGGGGTATATGGAATCGGCGGCGTCCGGCCTTCTGGCGGGCGTCAACGCGGCGCGCCGGCTGGAGTGCCGGCCAACGCTCATACTGCCCGAAACCACGATGATCGGCGCGCTCTCGCGTCATGTTGCGCAGAGTGAATCGAAAGATTTTCAGCCGATGGGCGCAAATTTCGGCATTTTCCCGCCGATAGAGCCGCATATTCGCGATAAACGCGCGCGCTACGCGGCTTTTGCACAGCGTTCCCTGCACGATCTTGCGGAATGCCTTCAGGCGAACGGCGTCGTTTTTGTAAGGGATATGGGGAAGGAAGAGTGATGAAAATGGAGAAAAAGAGAATCATTGTGGATGCTTTTGGCGGCGACAACGCGCCGTCGGAAATCCTCAAGGGCTGCCGCATGGCAGCGGATGAACTCGGTGTGCAGATTCTTCTGACCGGCAGCGCCGAAAAAATCCGGGCGGCTGCGGCACAGAATCAGGTGGATATTTCAGATTTTGAGATCATCGATTGCCCGGATGTCATCACGATGGAAGACGAGGCGACGGACATCATGCGCGCCAAAAAAGAGAGTTCGATGGCGGTTGGCCTGCGCGCACTCGCCGAAGGGCGCGGCGACGCCTTTGCTTCGGCCGGCAACAGCGGTGCGATCGTAGTTGGCGCAACGCTGATTGTCAAGCGTATCAAGGGTGTCAAGCGCGTGGCGTTTGCGCCGCTGATGCCGAAGACCGGTGGATTTTTCATGCTGTGCGACGGCGGCGCAAACAATGAATGTCGCCCCGAGATGCTCGCGCAGTTCGGCCTGATGGGCTCGGTCTACATGCAGAAAGTCATGGGAATTGCGCGGCCGCGCGTCGGACTGGCCAACGTCGGCACCGAGCCACATAAAGGCGGTGAGCTGCAGCAGGCAGCGCACGGGTTGCTGTCGGCTGAACGGCGAATTCACTTTGTGGGCAATGTCGAGGCAAGAGAAATCCCGTACGACGCGGCGGATGTGGTCGTATGCGACGGCTTTACCGGCAATATGCTTCTCAAAATGTACGAGGGCGTGGCGCTTGCGCTGATCGACCAGTTCAAGCTGGTTTTCACGAAAAATTTGAAAAATAAGCTTGCCGCGGCCGTTGTCTACAAAGATATGAAGGCGTTTAAGAAGCAATTCGATTACAACGAGTACGGCGGCGCGCCGATTCTCGGTTGTTCCAAGCCGGTCTTCAAGGTGCACGGCAGCGCCAAAGCCACGACGCTGAAGAGCGCGATCGCGCTTTGCGCGAAATACGCCGAATCCAACATCATCGGCGAAATTGCCGCGGCGGTTTCTACGCAGGCGGCGGAAGAGCAGGTGTAGATTGCGTTATGAAATCACTCGATACATTTGAAAAGAAAATCGGATATACGTTCCGGGATCGCGGTCTGCTTGTGACGGCGCTGACGCATTCGTCCTTTGCCAATGAAAGCCACGGTCGGGCGCAGAGCTACGAACGTCTGGAATTCCTCGGCGATTCGATTCTCGGCTTCGTCACGGCGGAATACCTCTACACGGCGTTCCCGGAATTGCCCGAGGGCAAGCTCACGAAAAAACGCGCGTCGCTTGTCTGCGAGAAATCGCTCTGTGGGTTTACGCGCAGCTTGGGCGCCGGAGAGCTTCTGCGGCTCAGCCACGGTGAGCAGCATTCCGGCGGCCGGGAGCGGCCCAGCATTTTGGCCGACGTTTTCGAATCGATTACGGCAGCGATTTACCTCGATTCCGGCAGCCTCGAGGAGGCCAAGCGCTTCGTGCTGCGCTTTATTGAGCCGGCGGCCAAATCGGCCGGCGAGCGCCCGTTTAAGGATCACAAAACGATGCTGCAGGAGATCATCCAGCAGAATCCCGGTGAGCGCCTGGAATACGTGCTCACCGGCGAGCGTGGACCGGATCACGACAAGCATTTTACGGTGGAGGTCCACCTGAACAGCAACGTGATTGGTCGGGGCGGCGGCCGCAGCAAAAAAGAAGCGGAACAGCAGGCAGCGCGCGAGGCGTTGGAGTTGATGGGCTATTAAACACGCAAATATTTCGATTTTTGTCCCGCACAACGGCTGCCCTCAGCAGTGCAGCTTCTGCAACCAGCGGCGTATCACAGGACGGCGGGAACAACCGACGGTTGAGCAGGTGGCGGCGACGCTGCAGCAGGCGGCCCAACAGCTGGGCGATCGCGTGCAGAATGCGGAAATCGCTTTTTTCGGCGGGAGCTTTACGGCAATCGACCACGCGTACAGGTCGGCACTGCTGGAAACGGCGGCACAGGCCTGCGTGCGGTATGGATTTTCCGGCGTGCGCTGTTCGACACGTCCGGATGCGATTGACCGCGAGCGGCTTGACCAGCTGAAGACGCATTATGTTACAGCGATTGAACTCGGTGCTCAATCGATGGATGACGGCGTGCTTCAAAAAAATCGGCGCGGCCACACAGCACGGGATGTGGAAAACGCTGCGGCGATGATCCGTTCGTATGGTTTTGAGCTTGGTTTACAGATGATGACCGGGTTGCCCGGCGATACCGACGAAAAAGCGCTGGAGACGGTGCATGCCCTACTTGCGCTGCAGCCCGACACGATGCGTATTTACCCGACAATTGTACTCGCAAATACGGCTTTGTGCGACTGGTACCGCGCGGGAACTTATGCGCCGCAGACACTCGATGCTGCGGTTTCGCTCTGTGCGCGGCTCATTCCCAGGATTGAACGCGCCGGTGTGCGTCTGATTCGCGTCGGCCTGCATGCGAGCGAAGAGCTGGAAAACCGTGTCGCGGGGCCGTATCACCCGGCATTTATGGAATTGTGCCGCGGCAGGATCTTCCTCGAAGATCTTTTGTCGGCGCTGCGTGGCCGCGGTTTGCGCAGTGCCGTTGTCGAAGTGAATCCACGGCGTCTGTCCGTGGCGGTCGGGCAGAAGCGGTGCAATCTGCGCGCGCTGGAAAACATGGGATACGCGGTGGAAATCCGGCCGAACGAATCGATTTCCGGCGCAACATTCAGGATAAGGGAAACAGGCAGGTGAACGGATGCTTTTAAAATCGCTGGAACTACAGGGCTTCAAAACCTTTCCGGACAAAACGCTCCTGCAGTTTGAGAAAGGGATCACGGCAGTCGTCGGTCCGAACGGCAGCGGAAAAAGCAATATCAGCGACGCCATGCGGTGGGTGCTCGGCGAGCAGTCCACGCGCGCTTTGCGCTGCTCAAAAATGGAGGATGTGATTTTCAGCGGCACGCCGCAGCGCAAGGCACAGGGGTTTGCGGAAGTCACAATCACGATCGACAACACAGACCGGCAGCTGCATTTTGACGGCGATACCGTCGCCATTACGCGCCGGTATTACCGCTCCGGAGAGAGCGAATACCGCATCAACAAAACGATGGTGCGCCTTAAAGACGTCCACGAGCTGTTTATGGATACTGGCCTTGGTCGCGACGGCTACTCGATCATCGGGCAGGGCAAAATCGACAGCATTGTTTCCGCGAAAAGCGAGGACCGCCGGGAAATCTTTGAGGAAGCCGCGGGGATTTCCCGATTTCGGTACCGGAAAGAGGAGGCGGAGCGCCGGCTGGAGCGCGCGGAAGAAAACCTTGTGCGGCTGCGGGACATCCTCTCCGAATTGGAGAGCCGCATTGAGCCGCTGCGCGTTCAGGCCGAAAAGGCAGAAAAATTTATCGCCTATGACGGGGAAAAAAAGAATCTTGAAATTGGTCTGTGGCTGGAGACGCTGAACCGATCCGGCCGCATTGTGCGCGAGGTAGAAGAGAAAATCGGCGTCGCTGAAAGCGACTATCGGGAAGCCGAAGCAACGCTGGAAAAAATTGCGCAGCAGATCGAGCAGAATTTCGCAGAGACGAACGGCTGTACCGCACAGATGGAAGCCGTGCGGAATGAAGCGTCTTCCACGGACGAAAGCGCCACGCGCAAAGAGGGCGAAATTTCGGTCGTTGAAAACGATATTCGGCATGATCGCGCGCAGATCGAGCGGCTGCAGGCGGAAATAGAAGAGAATACGCGCTCGGAGCAGGAAATCCGGGCGGAAATAACGGAAAAGGAAGCTGCGGTGCAGGCAAAGGAGGCGGAGCTCGCCGGACACAATTCCGATTTCATTGCCTTTACCGCAGAGCTTGAGGCGCTGCGTGCTGGAACTGACGGTGCAACCAAGGCAATCGACGCCGTAGCGGCCGATCTCGCGGCGCTCAACGCTTCGCTCGCCGAAGTGCGTGTGCGCCGCGCCGAAGCGGAATCTTCCCTGCAGGAAATTCGCACCCGGCGCGATACGGTAGACGCAGCGCTCTCCGAAAGCGAGGCGCAGACGCAGGCGCTGGAACAGGAAGCACAGTCGCTGCGCGACATGGTGGCGGACACACGCCAACGTATACAGGAGACGGAAAACGCCGTGCAGGGCCATACGCTGCGGCTGGAAGCCCGCCAAAAGAAGGCCGAGGCGCAAAAGGCCGAGGCGGACAGGCTGCTGCTCGACGCCAATGAACAGAGCCGCCGCGCGCGGCTACTCGAGGACCTCGAGCGCAATCTTGAGGGCTTTACACAGAGCGTGAAAACCGTCATGCGCGAACGGGAGCGCGGCAATCTGCGCGGCATCCATGGCCCGGTCACACGCCTTTTGCATGTGCCGCGCGAATACGCGGTGGCGCTGGAAACGGCGCTTGGCGCGGCGATGCAGAACGTCGTGGTCGAATCGGAGGAAGCGGCCAAGGCGGCGATTCGTCTTTTAAAGCAAAGGGATTCCGGCCGCGCGACATTTCTCCCGTTGACCACGGTGCGCGGTACGGTGATGGATAAGCGCGCGCTGCAGGGGCTGCCCGGCTTTGTGGGCGTTGCGTCGGAACTGTGCACCTGCGATGCGCAGTACGCGGGTATCCGCGATTCTCTGCTTGGCCGCACCGTGGTTGCCGAGAATCTCGACCGCGCGGCGGAAATTGCGCGGCATATCCGCTATCGGTTCCGCATCGTGAGCTTGGATGGTCAGGTCGTCAATGCGGGCGGCTCGTTTACGGGCGGTTCCGCGGCGCGCAATTCTGGGCTTTTGAGCCGCGCCAGCGAGATTGAACGCATCCGTGGCGAAGCGCAGAAGCTGCATGCGGCGGCGGACGAAGCGGCAAACCGCTTCAAATCGGCGCAGCAGGAGGTTTCCAACGCGGCCGCGCAGCTGGATGCGGCACGCAGTGCGTTGGCCGTTTTGAATGAGGATAAAATTCGCTTTGAGGCAGAAATTGCCCGTGTGGTACGCGAAACGGAAATAAATCGGCGCCAGTACCAGGGCTTGCTCGAAGAGCGTGAAAATGCCGCCGGGCGCATCGCGGCTTTGCAGCAGACTGCCGAACAGGCCGGCACACAGGCGCAGGCGCTCGAGGACAAAGTAACCCAGACGCGCGCGAAGATGGAGGGTATGGCGGGCAACCGCGAGGAACAGATACAGCGCTGTGACGAGATGGCCCGCCGCCTGCAGGAAATTCGCCTGCTTGGTCTCGGGGTTGAAAAGGATAAGGAGACGCTGAGCGCAGCAATTGAGGCGCTTGAAACGCGCCTTTCGGACCGTACCGTTCGCGTCGGTCAGCTTCGCGCAGAGATTGCATCGTGCGAAACGCGTATGGAAGCGCGTGGCACGCAGATCGAAACGCTGCGTGGCGAGGTGACAGCGCTTCGTGCGGCGGCGGCCGAGAAGCGCGCCGCCGTGCAGCAGATCGCCGAGCGGCGCGCCCAGCTGGAGCAGCGCGCGGGCGAGTTACGCGTGCACGAGCGCGAAACCTCGGCACAACGCGAACGCGTCGGCCTGGAAGTGGCGCGCCTGCGGGAACGCCTCGAAAATCTCAGTCGCGAATACGACACCATCATTGCAAAACTCTGGGAAGAATACGAGCTGACACGCCGCGAAGCGGAGGAAATCGGCATCACGATCGACGACGTGCCCGCTGCGCAGCGCCGCCTGTCGGAGCTGAAAAGCAAGATCAAAGCGCTCGGCGCCGTCAATGTGGCGGCCGTCGTGGAATATAAAGAGGTTTCGGAGCGTTATACGTTCATGAAGGCGCAAACCGACGACGTGGAAAAATCGAAGGCGGAGCTTTTGAAGCTGATCGACGATCTGACACGCCGGATGCAAACGCAGTTTACGGAACGCTTTTCGGTCATCAACGAGCAATTCGGGCGGATCTTTAAAGACCTGTTCGGCGGCGGTTCGGCGTCGCTTTCCTTCACGGATGAAAACGATATTCTCAATGCCGGTATCGAGATCAAGGTGCATCCGCCGGGGAAGATCGTCTCGCACATCGAGCTGCTTTCGGGCGGTGAAAAGGCGCTCGTGGCAATTTCCATTTATTTTGCAATTATGCGCGTCAGCCCGCCGCCATTTTGCATGCTCGACGAGATCGAGGCGGCGCTCGACGATGTGAACGTCACGCGTTTTGCAAATTACCTGCGCCGCATGAACGACAACACGCAGTTTATTGCGATCACCCACCGGCGCGGCACGATGGAGGAGGCCGACATGCTGTACGGCGTCACCATGCAGGACCAGGGCATTTCAAAGCTTTTGTCGCTGCGTGCGCATGAGGTGGAGGAAAAGCTTGGGTTGTAGGGTCGGATTTGAAACCGGCGAAGCATTCCTAAGGCGCGAAAGCTAAAATTTCGGAAAAGAGGTGCCTCTATGGGCTTTTTTGACAAAATCAAGGCGGGACTTAAAAAGACCCGTGAAAATATCAGCAGTCAAATTCATTCGATGCTGCACGCGTTTACAAAGATCGACGAGGCGTTGTTTGAGGAGCTCGAGGAGTTGCTCGTCATGGCAGACGTCGGTGTCAACACCGCGGGACGCATCTGTGAAACGTTGCGCAACCGCGTAAAAGAGCGTGGTGTGACGGATCCCAACGCGATTATGGGCCTCTTGGAGGAGGTCGTCACCGAAATGATCGACGGCGACAACACGCTGCATCTCGATACAAAGCCATCCGTGATCCTTGTCATCGGCGTGAATGGCGTCGGCAAAACGACGACGATCGGCAAGATCGCTTCGCGTTTGAAAAGCGAGGGCAAAAGCGTGATCCTTGGCGCGGCGGATACGTTCCGTGCGGCGGCGATCGAGCAGCTCGAAGTCTGGGCAGGGCGCGCCGGCGTGCCGATCGTCAAGCATGCGGAGGGCGCTGACCCGGCGGCCGTTGTTTACGACACGATTTCGGCGGCCAAGGCGCGCGGCTGCGATGTCGTGATCTGCGACACGGCGGGCCGTCTGCACAACAAGAAAAATCTGATGGACGAGCTTGCGAAGATTTCCCGCACGATCGATAAAGTCCTGCCGGGCTGCAGCAAAGAGGTTTTGCTCGTACTGGATGCGACGACCGGTCAGAACGCCGTCAACCAGGCGCGTGTATTTCAGGAAGCCGCCGGTCTGACCGGTATTGTGCTGACAAAGCTCGACGGTACAGCCAAGGGCGGTGTCGTGCTGGCCATCCGCGAGGATCTCGGCCTGCCCGTAAAATTCATCGGCGTCGGAGAGCAGGTAGACGATTTACAACCGTTCGATGCAAAGGACTTTGCCCGCGCGCTGTTTGAACGTCCGGAGCAGCCATGAGGATCGCGGTATTTTCAGACATCCACAGCAACCGCTTTGCACTCGAGGCCTGTTTTCAGGAGGCGGAAAAACGGCGGGCCGACGTATGGATTTTTCTCGGCGACTATGTTTCGGACTGCGCCAATCCCCACGCGACCATGGAATTGCTCTATCGCGCGCAAAAGGCGCACGATTGTGTGTTCATCAAAGGCAACCGGGAGGAATATGTCCTCAACCACCACAAAAACGGCAGCGACTGGCGGTTCGGCGTCTCGACGGGTTCGCTGCTGTATACGTACCAGAACCTGACGGCCCAGGATCTTGCGTTCCTCGACGGGCTGCCGCTGGTGCAGGTGCTGCGTTTCGACGGGCACAACCCGATCTGTCTGTGCCATGGCTCGCCGGAAAAGACGCGGGAGACGCTGCGCCCGTTTTCCTATAATGTGGAGCGCTGGCTTTTGAAAGTCGAGCAGCCGCTACTGATGAGCGGCCATACCCACCGGCCGCTGATTGCCCGAAACGGCGGGAAAATGTATGTGAATCCCGGTGCGGTCGGCATTCAGGCGACGGAAACCGTTACGGCTAAGATGGCCTTTCTGGAATCCGATGGCCAAGGCTGGGCGCCGGCGCTTGTGGAGGTTCCCTATGCCATAGAGGCGGCCGTCGATGAGCTTGAAAAAAGCGGACTGCCCGATTTGGCCGGCGTTTGGGGGCGCGCAATCCGCAAGCAACTTCGCGAGGGAAAAAATTATTCGCTTTTCTGCGTGGAACGCGCGACGGAGCTTGCGGCGGGCGGCGAAGTGCTTCCGGAGCACTGGGCGCAGGCCGCGCGGGATTTTGGAATTGACTGAAAGGAGATTGGTCCCATGAATATGATTATTGCAACGCACAACAGGCATAAGGTCGAGGAGTTTAGCCGGATCCTCGCGCCGCTCGGCGTTACGATTCAAACGGCGGAGCTGACAGAGGCTGAAGAAACCGGCGAGACGTTTCGTGAAAACGCGTATATCAAAGCGAAATCAGCCTGTGATGAAACGGGCCTTCCCTGCATTGCGGACGATTCCGGCCTTTCGGTGGACGCGTTGCACGGGGAACCGGGCGTATACTCGGCGCGCTATGCGCCGGAGGGCCAGCGCAAGCAGACCGTCCTGAAAAAGCTCGAAAATGTGCCGGAGGCGGAGCGCGGCGCACACTTTACAAGCGCGATCTGCTGTGTGTTCCCAAACGGCGACGTGCTTGAGGCCGAGGGATACTGCTACGGGCGCATTTCGCGGGAATGCCGCGGCACGGGCGGCTTCGGCTATGATCCGATTTTCCTGTGTACGGAAGCGGGCTGCGCGGGGAAGACATTCGGCGAAGCGACGTCGGAGGAAAAGGATGCCGTGAGTCACCGCGGAAAATCGCTGCGGCTTTTTGCCGAAAAACTTGAAAATTATCTGAAACAGAAATAAGGAGAATCCATGATGCTGACTAGCAAACAAAGGGCTTATCTGCGCGCGCTCGCCGTCAACGAGGATACCATCCTGATGGTCGGCAAGGGCGGCATCGACGGAGACGTCGTCAAGCAGGCGGCAGACGCCATTTACAAGCGTGAGCTGATTAAGGGCAAGGTGCTCGAAACGGCGCCGGTTTCCGCGCGAGAGGCGGCGGAAGCGCTGGCCAAACAGACCGAGAGCGAGGTCGTGCAGGTAATCGGCTCGAAATTTGCGCTCTACAAGCGCCACCCGAAGGAGCCGAAGATTGTGCTGCCAAAGGCCAGAAAGGCGTAAGACGAAAAACAAACGAGCGCCGGGTATAACGGCGCCCGCACGAGGGGCGTGTGCATTTGAATGCGAACTGGAATTTATGGCGGGACGTTTAACCCGATTCACCGCGCGCACATCCAACTGGTGCGCGCGTTTGCGGAGCGACTGGACCTCGACCGCGTGCTGCTGATCCCGACCGGTTTGCCGCCGCACAAGGTGGCGCGGCATCTGGCGGATAACGAGGCGCGGCTTGCGATGTGCCGGCTTGCAGCGGCGGAGGTCACGCAATGTCCGGTGGAGGTTTCGGATATGGAAATGCGCCGCGCGGGGAAAAGCTATACAGCCGATACGCTCAGCGCGCTGCGGAACCAGTATCCGTTCGATGACTTTTACCTCCTGATGGGCGAGGACATGTTTATGACGATCGATCACTGGTACGACGCCGAGCGGATTTTCCGCCTTGCGACCGTTTGCGCCGTTCCACGCGATTACGGCAGTTTCCGCCGCCTGATCCGGCATGGGGAGGCGGTGCGCCGGGCGCACCCTGCGTTCGGGTTTATCTTGCAAAACATCCCTTATCTGCCCGTGTCGTCCACGGCGGTGCGGGAAGGGCTCGAGCGCGGCGATCTGCCCGATGGCTTTTTGCCGGAAGCTGTGCGGGCGTACATCGAGAAAAGGGGGCTGTATCAATCGTGAAAAANNAAAAAGAAAGAGCGGCAGGCGTATGTCCAGATTATCAAGCCGATGCTTTCGGAAAAGCGCTTTGCCCATTCGCTGAATGTGGCGCAGGAGGCGGTGAAGCTTGCGAAAAAATACGGCGCTGATCCAGAAAAGGCGGAGCTTGCCGGAATCCTGCATGATATTTTGAAGGATACGCCGGCGGATAAACAGTTGAAAATCATCTCGGACTTTGGTATAATTATGAGCGACGTTGAACTTTCTGCGAAGAAGTTCTGGCACGCGATTGGCGGCACAGTCTATATCCGCAGTGCTTTGAACATTGCGGATGAGGAGATCATCGACGCTGTGCGCTACCACACGACCGGGCGGCACAATATGACGCTGCTCGAAAAGGTGATCTTTGTAGCGGATTTCATATCCAAGGACCGCGACTATCCGGGCGTGGAGGAAATGCGCAGAACGGCGTACAAAAGCCTCGACCGGGCGATTATGGAAGGAATTGCTTTTACGGTGGGCGATCTGCTGAAAAACCGGGAACCGGTGGTGCCCGAAACCATCGACGCGTACAACGACGCGGTTTCGGCATTGCGGCACGGAAAGTAAGGAAAGGAGAGCAGTTTCAAAATGACGGTGGATTCTTTGATGCTGGCCAGAGCCGCGGCGGAGATTCTCGATGCAAAAAAAGCGGAAAACATCAATGTGATCCGTATTACGAATATCTCTTCGCTCGGCGACTATTTCGTCATCGCGAGCGGCACCAGCAACACGCATGTGCACGCGCTGGCCGACGAACTGGAAGAAAAGCTGAAGGAGCAGGGCGTGGAGCCGGCCCGTGTGGAGGGGTACCGCTCCAATTCCTGGATTATTCTGGACTACGAGGAAGTCGTGGTGCACCTGTTTACAGCGGATGCGCGCGAGTTTTACGATCTGGACCGCCTGTGGGCAGACGGCGAAAAGATCGATATCGATTGTAAACCCAACTGAAAAAACTGCGCAGGGATGCGTTGAATAGATGGTGATAACAATGAAGTACAATCCGAGTGAAATCGAGCCAAAATGGCAAAAGAAATGGGAGGCTGCCGGTGTTTTCCACGCGCAAAACAAGTCCGATAAGCCGAAATACTATGCGCTGATCGAGTTCCCCTATCCGTCCGGACAGGGCCTGCATGTCGGCCACCCGCGCCCGTATACGGCGCTCGACGTTGTAGCCCGCAAGCGTCGCCTTCAGGGCTACAATGTCCTTTACCCGATTGGCTGGGACGCGTTCGGCCTGCCGACCGAGAATTACGCGATCAAGAACCATGTCCATCCGGCAGAGGTCACGGCCAAGAATATTGCGCGTTTTAAAAAGCAGATTCAATCGCTGGGGATTTCGTTTGACTGGAGCCGCGAAATCAGCACGACCGATCCGGCGTATTACAAGTGGACGCAGTGGATTTTCCTGCAGCTTTTCAAAAAAGGCCTTGCCTACAAAAAGGAGATGTCCGTCAACTGGTGCACCTCCTGCAAGTGCGTCTTGGCAAACGAAGAGGTTGTCAACGGCGTTTGCGAGCGCTGCGGCAGCGAAGTAATCCATAAGGTCAAATCGCAATGGATGCTCAAAATCACGGCGTACGCGCAGCGTTTGATCGACGATCTCGATCTCGTCGATTATCCGGACCGCGTGAAGGCCCAGCAGAAGAACTGGATCGGCCGCTCCGAGGGCGCCGAGGTCGATTTCCAGACGACGGCGGGCGATGTGCTCACCGTGTACACCACGCGTCCCGACACGTTGTATGGCGCGACGTATATGGTTGTTTCCCCGGAGCATCCGTACATTGAAAAGTGGGCGGACAAGCTCAGCAATATGGAGGAGATCCGCGCCTATCAGGCCGAAGCGGCTAAAAAATCCGATTTTGAGCGCACCGAGGTCGCCAAGGACAAAACCGGCGTGCGTCTCGAAGGTGTCAAGGCCATTAACCCGCTGACGGGCACGGAGATTCCGATCTTTATTTCCGACTACGTGCTCGTTTCCTACGGTACCGGTGCGATCATGGCGGTGCCGGCGCACGATACGCGCGACTGGGAGTTTGCAAAGAAATTCAATTTGCCGATCATTGAGGTCGTTCAGGGCGGCGACGTCGAGAAGGCGGCGTTCACAGACTGCGAAACCGGTGTGATGGTGAACTCCGGCATCCTCAACGGTCTGACCGTAGAGGAAGCGAAGGTCCGCATCAAGGATTACCTTGAGGAGACCGGCATCGGCCACCGCAAGGTCAATTTCAAACTGCGCGACTGGGTGTTCTCCCGCCAGCGCTATTGGGGCGAGCCGATTCCGATCGTGCACTGCGACCGGTGCGGTTATGTGCCGCTCGACGAAAGCGAGTTGCCGCTCGTCCTGCCGCAGGTCGATTCGTATGAGCCGACAGACAACGGCGAATCTCCGCTTGCAAAGATGACGGACTGGGTGCAGACCACCTGCCCGCGCTGCGGCGGCAAGGCGATGCGCGAGACGGATACGATGCCGCAGTGGGCGGGTTCCTCGTGGTATTTCCTGCGCTATATGGATCCGCACAACAAGGATGCGTTTGCTTCAAAAGAAGCGCTCAATTACTGGAAGCAGATCGACTGGTACAACGGCGGCATGGAACACACGACGCTCCACCTGCTCTACAGCCGGTTCTGGCACAAATTCCTCTATGACATCGGCGAAGTGCCGATGTCGGAGCCGTATGCGAAGCGCACGAGCCACGGCATGATTCTCGGCGAAAACGGCGAGAAAATGAGCAAGTCGCGCGGCAACGTCGTCAATCCGGACGACATTGTGAACGAATACGGCGCCGATACGATGCGCATGTATGAGATGTTCATCGGCGATTTTGAGAAGGCCGCACCGTGGAGCAGCGCAGGCATCAAGGGCTGCCGCCGCTTTATCGAGCGTTTCTGGAACCTCCAGAACATTGTGACGGACGGCGATGCGATCCGTCCCGAGATGGAGGGCGTATTCCACAAGACGATCAAGAAGGTTTCGCTCGACATTGAAAACCTCAAATTCAATACGGCGATTGCGGCGCTGATGGCGCTGATGAACGTCATTGCCGATAAGGGCTCCATCACCAAGGGAGAGCTTGCGGTTTTCTCGATCCTGATGAATCCGTTTGCGCCGCATGTGACGGAGGAGGTCTGGGAAGCGATGCAGCTCGGTACGGGCATGATCGCTGAACAGAGCTGGCCGCAATACGACGAAGCCAAGTGTAAGGATGACACGGTGGAGATTGTCGCGCAGGTCAACGGCAAGGTTCGCGCCAAGCTGCAGGTGCCGGCGGATATCCAGAAGGATGACGCGCTTGCGGCGGCCAGAGCTGAAGCGAGAATCGCGGCGGAAATCGCCGGAAAGACCGTGGTCAAGGAGATTTTTGTCCCCGGCAAGCTGGTCAATATCGTGGTCAAGGGCTGACACCTTTCGGACGCTGCTGCGTGTGCGGCAGCGTCCGTTTTGTGTGTGCCGCCTTTCGGAAAGGAGCGGAAAATGAACCGGGCATTCGTTGTGTTTGCGTCGCCCCATACGCACGGTGCAACGCGCGCGCTGTGCGACGCGTTTGCGTCGGGTTTGACGCCGGACCGCTGGACGGTCACGGAGTGGGACGTCTGCCAAAAACAGGCGGCGCCATGCACCGCCTGCGGATACTGCAAGACTGTGGATGGCTGCGTGCTGCACGATCTCGACGATTTCGACGCGGCTCTGCGCGCCTGCGATCTGCTGGTGATTGCGTCGCCCGTCTACAACCTTGCGTTTCCGGCGCAGCTCAAAGCCGTGCTCGACCGCTTCCAACGCTATTTTGAAGCGCGGTTTGCGCGCGGCGTGCGCCCTGCCATCGCAAAGCCGCGGCGCGCGGTGCTGCTTTTGACGATGGGCAGGCACGATTCCTTCTCGGTTGAGGTGTGTGAAAAAATGCTGCGCCAGAGCTTCTCTGTCATGAACACCCGCCTTGTCGGCGCGCTGTGCCTGACAGATACGGACAGCGGCGTGCGGGAGAACGATCCGATTTTTGAGAAAGCCCGCACAATGGCTATTGAAATTGAAAAGGAAACGTGCTATAATAACTTGAATTTGTGTGATTAAAGGCAGGTTTTGGTATGTCAGGACATTCGAAATGGAATAATATCAAGAGAAAAAAGGAAAAGACCGACGGCGCGCGCGCCAAGATTTTCACAAAAATTGGCCGTGAGCTTGCCGTTGCGGTCAAAGAGGGCGGCAGCGCGGACCCGGCTGCGAACTCCAAGCTCAAGGATGTCATCGCGAAGGCGAAGGCCAATAACGTGCCGAACGACAACATTGAGCGCATCATCAAGAAGGCGGCGGGCGAGGGCAACTCCAACGCTTATGAAAGCATGACTTACGAGGGCTATGGCCCGGCGGGCGTCGCCGTGATTGTGGAAACACTGACGGACAACCGCAACCGTACTGCGGGCGACGTGCGCCATTATTTCGATAAGTTTGGCGGCAATCTGGGCACCACAGGCTGCGTCTCCTTCATGTTCCAGAAGAAGGGCGTCATTGTCATCGAGCGCGAGGGCCTTGATGAGGACACTGTGATGAGCGACGCGCTGGAAGCCGGTGCATCGGATTTCCAGGCCGATGAGGACGTGTTCGAGATCAACACGGAGCCGACCGATTTTAGTGGTGTCCGCGATGATCTCGAGGCGAAGGGCTATACTTTTGTTTCCGCGGAGATCGAGATGGTGCCGGATACGTACACGACGCTTACCGATCCCGATCAGATTCTGAAGATGCAGAAGCTGATTGACGCACTCGAGGACAACGATGATGTTCAGCAGGTCTGGCACAACTGGGATGCACCCGAGGAAGAAGACGAAGATTGATGGGAACCTCTCCGGTGCTGCCGGGGAGGTTTTTTGTAGAACCACACTGAGTTGAGGAAAGGATGTTATATCGATGAACAAACCGCTGAGACATCTGGTTGACCCGCTGGATCTTTCCAAGGAAGAGACGCGCCGGCTGCTCCGCCTGGCCAACAGCATTGCCGATAACCGGGAGGCGTATGCCCATAAGTGTGAGGGGAAGATCCTCGCGACGTTATTCTACGAGCCCAGCACGCGCACACGCCTGAGCTTCGAATCGGCCATGATGCGGCTGGGCGGCAAGGTGCTCGGCTTTTCGAGCGCGGCGAGCAGTTCCGCTTCGAAGGGCGAGAGCGTGGCGGATACGATCCGCATGATTTCCTGCTACGCGGACATTGCCGCAATGCGCCACAACAAGGAGGGTGCGCCGCGCGTTGCCGCGCAGTATTCCGGCATCCCGGTGATCAATGCGGGCGACGGCGGTCACCAGCATCCGACGCAGACGCTCACCGACCTTTTGACGATTCGCCGCGAGAAGGGGCGCCTCGATAACCTGACGATCGGCCTGTGCGGCGACTTGAAATTTGGCCGCACCGTGCACTCGTTGATCAAGTCGCTCGTGCGCTGGGAGAACATCCGGTTTGTGTTCATCTCGCCGGAGGAGCTGCGGATGCCCAGCTATATCATTGACGAGGTCGTCAAGCCTTCGGGCTGCCCGTATCAGGAGGTCCGCTCGATGGATGAGGTCCTGCCGCAGCTCGATGTGTTGTATATGACCCGCGTGCAGCGCGAGCGCTTCTTCAATGAGGAGGATTATATTCGCCTGAAGGACAGCTATATCCTGAGCGCAGAAAAAATGAAGCTCGCTTCCGATGATCTGATCGTGCTCCATCCACTGCCGCGCGTCAACGAGATTGCCGTCGAAGTGGACAACGACCCGCGCGCAAAGTATTTCGTTCAGGCGCAGAATGGCGTTTATGTGCGCATGGCGCTGATTTTGATGCTGCTCGGAATTGAACCGGGCCTTTTCGAGGAGGAAACATCATGCTGAACATTGACAGTATCCAAAACGGAATCGTCATCGACCACATCCAGGCCGGCAAGGGAATGCGCATTTACGAGCTGCTGGAGCTCGGCAAGCTCGACTGCTGTGTGGCCATTATCAAAAACGCGCGCAGCAGCAAGCTCGGGCGCAAGGATATCATCAAAATTGAGGGCGACCTCGACATCAATTTCGATGTGCTTGGCTTTATCGACAATCACATCACGGTCTGCACGATCCGCGATGGGGAACTGGTCAAAAAGGAAAATATTGTGCTGCCTAAGCGGTTGAAAAATGTGATCCGCTGTAAAAACCCGCGCTGCATCACAAGCTCGGAGGAGGGCATCGATCAGATCTTCACGCTTTGTGATGAAAAAACACACCGCTACCGCTGCATTTACTGCGAGCAGGAGTACAAGCACCATGCGTAAGGGCGGGCACGGACGCGAAACGGACAGGCGAAAACAGAGGCGAAACCGCGAGTTTCTGGTGGCATCCGTGTTGACCATGCTCAATCTGTTTCTGTCCATTCTGCTGCGCATATCGGACAGAAAGCGCGTGCTCGAGGCCATCCGGGCGGAAGACAAGGTCAAGCTCCTGTATATGGAGGAAAAAACCACAAAGAGCGAGTAAAAACGCTTGACTTTGCACGGAGGACATTGTATAATGGTAAAGCCGCTTACTGTGGGTTTAAAGCAGCCGTTTCTGCGGTTCACCCGATGGTAGCGAGTCTATAGAGAAGGCAGGCAGAAAAATGTTTGCAGTGATTGAAACAGGCGGTAAGCAGTACAAGGTTCAGTACGGCGACGTGATCTATGTCGAGAAGCTTACGGCAAATGAAGATGAAACCGTCCAGTTCCCGGTGATCGCGCTCAGCGACGAGAACGGCACGAAGATCGGCGCACCGTATGTGGAAGGCGCCAGCGTTACAGGCAAGGTCCTGAAGAACGGCAAGGCGAAGAAGGTTACCATCCTCACCTACAAGCCGAAGAAGGGCGAGAAGCGCAAGATGGGCCACAGACAGCCCTACACGAAGATTCAGATCGAGGCTGTTCAGGGCTGAGCTGAATGATTCGCGCAGAGTTTTTTGCCAATGCGCAGGGTGAAATCCTTGGATTCTCCATCACGGGCCACGCGGGTCTCGGCGAGGAGGGGGAGGATATTCTCTGTGCGGCAGTTTCCTCGGCAGCGTATATGACGGCCAATACCGTTTTGGAGATCCTGCGGATTACGCCGGTTTCCCTGCGCGTTGAGGAGGGCGACATGTTGTTCCGCGTGGCGGAACGGGATGCGCGCCCGTGTATGACCCTGTTTTCCGGCTTTAAGCTGCACCTTCTCGGTTTGGAGGAGCAGTATCCGGAGCATCTCTGTGTACGTTACACAGAAGTCTGAATGAAAGTGAAAGGAAGGCTATACAAATGCTTAAGATTAACATCCAGCTTTTTGCGCATAAAAAAGGTATGGGCTCCACGAAGAACGGCCGCGATTCCGAGTCCAAGCGGCTTGGCGTGAAGCGTGCGGACGGCCAGCATGTCCTCGCCGGCAACATCCTTGTCAAGCAGCGCGGCACGCACATCCATCCGGGTGAGAACGTGGGCAGAGGTTCCGATGATTCTCTGTTTGCGCTCATCGATGGCCAGGTCCGTTTCGAGCGTATGGGCCGTGACCGCAAGAAGGTCAGCGTTTACTCCATCGAGCAGTAATTTTTGACCTTGGGGGCATACGGAAGATTATCGCCCCGAATACTTCGATGAAAACGGGCTTCTTCGGTTGCGGAGAGGCCCATTTTTATTTGGCCGCATGCGGGACCTGATTTTCAGAAAGGAAAGTATACGGTATGTTTATCGATATTGCAAAAATTAAAGTCAAGGCCGGCGACGGCGGCGACGGCGCAGTCGCGTTCCATCGTGAGAAATATGTGGCGTCGGGCGGGCCGGACGGCGGCGACGGCGGCCGCGGCGGCGACATCGTATTCCGCGTGGACGATAATCTGTCCACGCTGGCCGATTTTCGCTATAAGCGCAAATATGTGGCGGAGCGCGGCGAGAACGGCCGTGGCAAGCGCTGCTCCGGCAAGAGTGCGCCGCCTCTGGTCATTACGGTGCCGCGCGGCACCGTGGTGCGCGACGCGGAGACCGGGCGCATACTGGCGGACCTTTCGTCGGACGATGACGTGGTGATCGCCAAGGGCGGTCGCGGCGGCTGGGGCAACACGCATTTTGCGACGCCCACGCGCCAGACCCCACGCTTTGCCAAGCCCGGCACGCCCGGTGAAGCGTTTGAGCTCCAGCTGGAACTGAAGCTGCTTGCCGATGTGGGGCTCGTCGGTTTTCCAAACGTCGGCAAATCGACGCTGGTTTCCGTCGTCAGTGAGGCGAAGCCGGAAATTGCCGACTACCACTTTACCACCATCACGCCGGTGCTTGGCGTCGTGCGCGTGCAGCCTGGTGTTTCGTTCGTTATGGCCGATATTCCCGGCTTGATCGAAGGGGCGTGGCAGGGCATTGGCCTTGGCCACCAGTTTTTGCGCCATGTGGAGCGTTGCCGCATGCTCATCCACATTGTGGATGTTTCCGGCAGCGAGGGACGCGATCCGAAGGAGGATTTCCGCATCATCAACGAGGAGTTGCGCAAATTCAACCCCGAGTTGGCCGAGCGTCCGATGCTTGTGGCCGGCAACAAGTGCGATCTGACGAGCGACGAACAGGTGGAGGATTTCCGCAAGTTCGTCGAAGCGCAAGGCTATGAGTTCTTCCCGATCATGGCTGCCATCCGCTACGGCGTCGACCCGTTGCTCAACAAGGTTACGGAAATGCTTTCCACCTTGCCGCCGGTCGCACACTTCGAGCCCGAACCGGTTGCGGTGAAGCCGGTCGAGGAATTCGGCAAGACGCACGTCGATATCCGTGTGGAAGACAACGTCTATTTCGTAGAGGGCGAATGGCTCTTGAAACTGATTTCAAGCGTCAATTTCGACGACTATGAATCGCTCCAGTATTTCCAGCGCGTTCTGATCAACACCGGTGTCATTGATGCACTGCGTGCAGCGGGTATTCAGGAGGGCGACACGGTCAGCATGTACGACCTTGAGTTTGATTTTGTAGAGTAAGAGGTGTGTATTTGGAAAAACTGATGAATACACAGGCGGATCCGAAGCTGCTCAGTCCGTTGACGCTGGCCTACATCGGAGATGGTGTGTACGAGCTGTTCGTGCGCGAATATATCGTGGCGCAGGGAAATTGCCCGGTGAAAAAGCTGCATGCGCGGGCTGTGGAAATGGTGCGCTGCGAATTTCAGGCGAAAATGCTCGCCGAGCAGCTTCGACCGCTTCTGACCGAGGCGGAGGCGGAAATCTGCGGACGCGGGCGCAACGCGCACGTTTCCCACGTGCCGAAAAACGCGAGCGTAGCGGATTACCACAACGCGACGGCGTTCGAGTGCCTTTTCGGCTATCTGTATCTTTCCGGGCAGCTCGACCGGCTTCGCTTTTTTTTCCAGAAGATTGTCGATGCCACCCAACCCGGCGTGTAATCCGCCGATTTCGTGTTGGATGGATTTTCTGGTTTCAGCTCCGCTTGCGGGGCCGGGAACCGGACCAAGGAGGGTTTTTTCTGTATGCGTGAAAAAAATGTGGTGCAGAAGGCCAAGAATATCGCGCTGGATGTACTTTTTATGCTGGCGGGCTCCATCATTTACGCCGTCGGCATCAACGGCTTTACGGCGCCGAACAACATCGCGCCCGGCGGTGTGACCGGTATCGCGACGATGCTCAACTACCTGTTTGACACACCGATCGGCACCGTGGTGCTGCTGATCAATATTCCCATCATCGTGTGGGCAATCGTTGAAATCGGGTATAAGCTTGTGACAAAAACGATGCTCGCCATCGTGCTCAATTCCGTCGCGATCGATGTGGTGGCGCTCTTTATGCCTGTGTATCACGGCGACGCGCTGATCATCACGCTGATCGGCGGCGTCTGCGAGGGCGTCGGGTTGTCTCTCGTTTTTATGCGCGGCGCAACGACCGGTGGCACGGATATGATTGCCCGCCTGCTCAATCACCGCCTGCGGCATCTTTCCATGGGCAAGCTGATGCTTGCAGTCGACGGCTGCATCGTTCTGGCTTCGGCGTTCGTATTCCAGAGCATCGAGAGTGCCGTATATGCCTGCATCGTGATTTTTGTTTCCACAAAGATCATCGATACGATCCTCTATGGCACAGATGTGGGCAACGGCAAAATGTTCTTTATTCTTTCCAAAAAGAACGAGGAGATCGCGGCGCGCATCATGACGGAGCTGGATCGCGGCGTGACGTTTCTGAAATCCCGCGGCGCGTATTTGAAGCAGGAGGGTGAGCTGCTGTTCTGCGCGGTACGCCGATTTGAGGTGTTCCGCATCGGCGAAATCATCCGGGAAATCGATCCAGACGCGTTTATTATTGTGGGCGACGCGGGTGAAATTGCCGGAGAAGGGTTTAAGCCGATGCGCTCCGACGACCGGACGCTCGGGGAAATCCTGAATTCTTTGAAAAAGCGCCGGCAGGAGTCTGCACAACAGACGGAAAAAGAAAAAGCAGACGGCAAATAACCGTCTGCTTTTTCGGGTTTTGCTCAGCGGCAGTTCTGACCGCTCTGGTTCGTCTTGTTTTTGCCGCCGCAATTGGAGGCGTTCTGGCGGCTGCCCGATTTACCGGCGTTCCGGGTTTCGTTCTGGCTGCCTTTGGGATTGACGCTCAGATTGGACGCCGGCTGTTTGGCGTTCTGATTCATATCGATCACCCCTTTCGGTACTATGGTTTCCCGCCCGCCACGCTTTATACGCCTGGGTGAAAGAAAGGATGAAAAAGGAAAACAATGGCTGTTTTATTGCCGCAAGAATTTGAAAACAGAATGCGCGCGATGCTTGGAGATGAGTATGAAATGTTTCGCGCGGAATATGAGCGGCCGCCCCGGCGCGGCATTCGGCTGAATCCCTTGAAATGCGGGGTGGAAACGCTGGCCCGCACGCTGCCGTTTCCACTTGTAGCATCGCCGTTTTCGCCGCTGTCGTATTATGCGCCGGCGGATGCGCGGATGGCTTCGTACCCCCTGTACCATGCCGGTGCGTTTTATTCGCAGGAGCCGTCGGCGTCTTCGGCGGTCACACTGTTGGATCCGCAGCCCGGAGAAAAAATTCTCGATCTTTGTGCCGCGCCGGGCGGTAAATCGACGCAGATTGCCGCGCTGACCGGCGATCGTGGCCTGCTGTGGTCGAATGAAGTGGTTCGCAGCCGCGCAGCTATTCTGGCCTCCAACCTCGAGCGCATGGGCGTGCGCAACACCGTCATCTCCTCGGTCTATCCCGATGTTCTGGCGGAAAGACTGGAAGGCTACTTCGACCGTGTGCTTGTAGATGCCCCTTGCTCGGGCGAGGGGATGTTCCGGCGCGACCCGCAGGCGATCGCCGAATGGAGTCCGGCCCATGTGCAAACCTGTGCGGTACGGCAGCTGGCCATCCTCGGCAGTGCGGCGCGCTGTGTGCGCGAGGACGGCGTGCTCGTGTATTCCACCTGCACATTTTCGGATGAAGAAAACGAGGGCGTTGTGCGTGCCTTCCTCCGGCAAAATCCGGAGTTTGTGCTCGAAAAGCCGGCCGTATCTTTTGGACGTCCGGCGTTTGGGGTGGACGGTGTGCGGATTTTCCCGATGGATGGCGGCGAAGGCCACTTCGCGGCGCGGTTCCGGCGCGTGGCGCCGAACGGCTGTGCCGCGGTGCCGTACGCGGAAAAGCTGGACCCGCAGACAGAAGCGATGGCGCGGGCACTGTACGCGGCTGCCTTTATGGATACGCCGGGACGATTTGCACGGGTGCGTGACCGCATTTTGCTCCTGCCGCAGACGTTGCCGGCGCTATCCGGTCTCGGTATTTTGCGGGCGGGCGTGGAATTCGGCGAGGTAAAGAAAAACCGCATTGAGCCCGCACACGGCAGTTTCATGGCGGCGAAGCCAGAAACGTGCCGAAGTGTGATCCATCTTCATCATGACGATCCGCGGCTGCGCGCATTTTTGCGCGGCGAAGAAATCGAAGCCGATGGATATGCCGGCTATACCGCGGTTGCCGTGGAGGGCGTGGTGACCGGTTTCGGCAAAGCGTCTGGCGGCAGTTTGAAGAACAAATACCCTAAAGGTCTGCGGTTGCACGGATAAAATTCGGAAGAAACGGCCAAAAACTCTTTGCGGCGGAAAGGGTTCTTTGTTTGATTTTTTCTTGCAGTTTTGGCGCGATCAACTTGCAAAAAAGGCAATGAAGTGATAAAATAACAAAAAACAGTTTGAAAGAAGTGTTTCTTATGCAGGAAATCAGAATTGAGCGCACCACAGCGCCCAAGGCAAAGCCGCAGGACGAAAGCAAGCTCGGCTTCGGCAAAATCTTCACGGACCACATGTACGTGATGGAATACAACCCCGAAAAGGGCTGGCACGATCCGAAGATCGTCCCGTATCAGCCGATTTCCCTCGACCCTTCCGCCATGGTCTTCCATTACGGCCAGGAGATGTTCGAGGGCATGAAGGCATACAAGACGGAAGATGGCCGCATCCTTCTGTTCCGTCCGAACAAGAACATTGAGCGCGCCAACAATTCCAACCGCCGCCTTTGCATTCCGGAGATTCCGGAAGACGATTTCCTGAACGCAATCAAGACGCTGGTCGCCGTCGATGCGGACTGGATTCCGACGAAACCGGGCACCTCGCTGTATATCCGTCCGTTTGTCATCGCGACGGATCCGTTCCTCGGCGTCCGCCCGTCCGATACCTATAAGTTCATCATCATTCTCTCGCCGGTTGGCGCGTATTATGAGAGCGGTCTCGACCCAGTCAAGATCTGGATCGAGGACGACTATGTCCGTGCGGTGCGCGGCGGCATCGGCGAAGCCAAGACGGGCGGTAACTATGTCGCGAGCCTTGCGGCGCAGGTGAAGGCGCACGACGAGGGCTATTCCCAGGTACTCTGGCTTGACGGCGTGGAGCGCAAGTACATCGAGGAAGTTGGCGCGATGAATATCTTCTTTAAGATCAACGGTACGGTTGTTACCCCGATGCTCAACGGCAGCATTCTGCCCGGTGTCACACGTGCTTCCTGCATCGACCTGTGCAAGATGTGGGGCATGCCGGTAGAGGAGCGCAGAATCTCCGTCAATGAGCTCGTGGAGGCGGCGCGTACCGGCGCGCTCGAAGAGTGCTGGGGCAGCGGTACGGCGGCGGTCATTTCGCCGGTTGGTCACCTGCGCTTTGAGAATGAAGTCATGCAGATCGCGGACGGCGGTATCGGCCCGGTCAGCCAGAAGCTGTACGATACAGTGACGGGCATCCAGACCGGTAAGGTCGAGGATACGCTCGGCTGGACCGTTGAAGTGAAAAAAATCTAAGATCCATATTAAAGAAAAGCCGGGCAGCAATGTCCGGCTTTTGTATATCGTGGGAAAGGAAAATTTATGTAGGGATACAACATCGTCACCGTGTTCAGTCCGGACCGCCAAAAACTGCTGATGTGCCGGCGGCTGCACGCGCCGTACAAGGGTCTCTTGAATTTCGTCGGCGGAAAGATTGCGCCTGGGGAAACCGGGCTCGAAGCCGCCTACCGCGAGCTATGGGAAGAAACGGGCGTCACGGTGGATGACATTCACCTGGCGCATCTAATGGATATGACGTATTATCTGGACGGTTGCTATGTGGAGGTGTATGTCGGACGCCTCCATAAGCAAGTGGCGGTACACGGCGATGAAAACGCGCTGCATTGGCTGGACCGCAACTACAATTTCTTCGACAGCCGGGTGTTCGCCGGCGAGGGCAACATCGGGCATGTGCTCGAACACGTCGACTACTGGGGAGACCGCGTGCTGTTATAAACGGATGAGCCGTGTTGTATAGTCGAGTCCGGCGGGCCGACGCTGCGCAGTACACAGCGCGTAGAAGTCATCCGCACGCGCTTCCAGCTCGAAGATCCGGCGCGCTTCGGGCGCGAGCCGATCGAGATCAGCCGGGCGCATCAGCCAGGGAAAATCGGGCTTTGCAGCGCGGACCAGTTCCGCGCCCTGCGCCGTCATACCCAGTACCCGCACATACGGCGGCGCCGCGGGCAGGGTTCCTTTCAGCCCAAGATAAGCTGAAAGTACAATGCGGCGAATGCGCGCGTGGCTGTAGCGTTTCGCTTTGACCGCATCGTACAGCGCTTCGAGCGTCTGTACCGTCCCGGCTGCCGTGCGGATGCGGTTTTCGATGCCCTCGGCGACATCGGGGACGCAGCGCAGGGTTTCCGGTGCGGCCGTGGAGAGAAAAGCAAGCATGGCGCGCTCCAGATACCGGAGATCCGCCGGGTATTGACCGGCGCTTTGGCATGCGCGAATGCAGGCCGCGGTCGCTTCCGGCACATACGGGGCGATGTCCCCGCCGTCCGCGCTGATGCGGCGCAACAAACTCGCCGAAGCGAAGCGTCCGCTGGCAGCGGTATCGTCGTGGCCGACGGCGAGGCGACGGATCGTGTGCGGTTCCATAGAAGCGCCGGTTTTCAAAATCGCCTTGCAATATTCGATGCCGAGGATATTGTTCGGCTGCGCGCACAGTGCGGCGTATTCGGCGCCCAACGCCTGCTCGACCGCGCGTGCGCGGGCGGTGGCAAAGGGGAGACCCGCTGCGAGATGGGGGCGCAGATCTTCGGCAAGCCGCGCGGAAAGCAGATATACGGCAATTTTTTGCAGCGCTTCTGCATGGCCGCATTCACTGCCGAAGAAAAGGCCGTCCGCGCCCAGCGCGTTCAAAAGCGACACGCCGCCAAAAGCGAAGCGTTCCGCACCGGCGAGCGCCCATGGCAGCGGCAGTTCCACGATCAGGTCGGCGCCGCACTGCAGCGCGAGCCGAGCGCGGGACCATTTATCAAGCGCCGCGGCCTCGCCGCGCTGCACGAAATTGCCGCTCATCACACATACGAGAGGGCCATCCGTTTGGGTTCGCATGTGTTGCAGCAGCGCCGCATGTCCGTTATGCAGGGGGTTAAATTCACAAATTATGCCGGAAATCCTGTTTTTAGCGACCATTTTGCGTGAAAACTCCTTGAAATTCTGCCCGATTTGTACTATTATATAATACAGCATAGAAATTTATCTTACAAGCGCGTTTTGCGGTCTCGCGCTTCTTTTTTGCGTTCTGCAAAACTGCATCAATACCATAGGGGGAAGACAAAATGAAAATTCTGGTTATCAACGCCGGCAGCTCCTCACTCAAGTATCAGCTGATCGACATGGACAACGAGCAGATGCTCGCCAAAGGCAATTGCGAGAAGATTGGCCTTGAAATGGGCATTTTTGGCCACAAGACGGCGGATGGGCGCGAAAAGAAAATTGAAATTTGCATGAAGAACCATACCGAAGCGTTTGAGCAGGTCAAAAACGCGTTGCTCGACAGCGAGGTCGGCGTGATCAAGGACCTCGGCGAGGTTGCCGCCATTGGCCACCGCATCGTGCAGGGCGGCTCGATCTTCAGCGAGTCCGTACTCGTTGATGAGAAGGTGATCGAGGGCATCGAAAGCCTGATCCCGCTCGCGCCGCTGCACAATAGCGCGCATGTGCAGGGCATCCGTGCCTGCATGAGCGTTTTCGGCAAGGACGTGCCGGAGGTTGTCGTGTTTGATACGGCATTCCATTCGACGATGCCGCCGAAGGCGTATATGTTTGCCGTCCCCTACGAGTATTATGAGAAGTATAAGATCCGTCGCTATGGCTTCCACGGCACATCGCACCGCTATGTCAGCCATCGCCTTGCCGAGATCATGGGCCGCGACCTGAAGGACATGAAGGTCATCACCTGCCACATCGGCAACGGCTCTTCCATCACCGCGATCCAGGACGGCAAGGTTCTCGATACCAGCATGGGCCTTACGCCGCTCGACGGCTTTATGATGGGCACCCGCACCGGTACGCTTGATCCGTCGGTCGTTACCTTCATTGCGGAGCAGGAGCACCTCTCTCCGTCCGAACTCTCCGACCTGTTCAATAAGAAATCCGGTCTGCTCGGTATTTCCGGTATTTCCAGCGATGACCGTGACATCTGCAAGGCCGAGCAAGCCGGCAATCCGCGCGCACGGCTTGCCCATGAGATGCTTGTCTACCAGATTAAGAAGTTTATCGGCGGCTATGCAGCTGCACTGAACGGCGTCGATGCGATCGTTTTCACGGCAGGCCTTGGCGAGAACCAGGATACGCTGCGCGAGCGCATCTGCACCAATATGGAATACCTTGGCATCAAGTTCGATAAGGAAGCCAACGCAGGCGTCCGCGGCATCGAGAAGAAGATTTCCGCTGAGGACAGCAAGGTGGCCGTTTATGTCATCCCGACGAATGAGGAACTCGTTATTGCCCGCGATACGAAGGCAATCGTAGAAAACATGTAAAAATTGTCCGGTTATCGGAAGAAGGAATCCGGCGCGGCTTGTTCGCGTCGGATTCCTGTATTCTGCGGCGGTTTTGCGCCGCGTCGTGTCACTTTGGAACAGATAATTCTGGCAAATGTAAAAAAAGGTTGCAATTCTGTAACTTTTACGTTATAATTGTAAATGTCTTGAAATATCTGTTCGCCCATACGTATGGAGCGAATTTTGATGGGCGCGGTTGCGTCCGGCAATCTTTTAGTGTGAGGACTGGTGATGGACATGATTTTTTCCGTACATAAAAGCGGAAAACGTGCAGCAGCACTACTGTTGGCGCTGTTGCTGCTTGTATCTGCCTGCCCGTTTGCGGTAAATGCGGCGGAAACAAGCGCGACAACGACGGAGTATGTGAACCTGCGCAGTGGCCCGGGCACGAACTACAGCTCGAAGGGCGTGATTGCACAGGGAACGTCGCTGACGGTCACGGATACGAGCAACAGCGAGTGGTATGCTGTGAAGCTTTCAAACGGCTCGACCGGCTACATCTTCTCGCAGTATATCGCGATGAGCGGGTCCGGCACTTCTGCAAAGACGACGGAATATGTGAACCTGCGCAGTGGCCCGGGCACGAATTACAGCTCGAAGGGCGTGATTGCATCTGGTACGACGATCACGGTGACCGATACCAGCAATGCGCAGTGGTATGCGGTGCGGCTTTCGAACGGCACGACCGGATATATGTTCTCGGAATATGTGAAGCTCTCCGGTAGCGCGTCGTCGGGTTCGACGTCGATACCGTCCACCGAGTCCACAGCGGCGAAAACGACGGAGTACGTCAATGTGCGCAGCGGCCCGGGCACGAATTACAGCTCANNGATTGCGTCCGGTACGTCGATTACGGTCACGGACCGCAGCAATGCGCAGTGGTACGCGGTGAAGCTTTCGAACGGTACCACCGGCTACATTTTCTCGGAATATATTCAGATCACGGGTTCTTCCTCGTCGTCCGGCTCAACATCGACGCCATCCACGGAGTCCGTGGCGGCGAAAACGACGGAGTACGTCAATGTGCGCAGTGGCCCGGGCACGAATTACAGCTCAAAGGGTGTGATTGCGTCCGGTACGTCGATTACAGTGACGGACCGCAGCAATTCGGAATGGTATGCGGTGAAGCTTTCGAACGGCACCACCGGCTACATCTTCTCGATTTATATTCAGATTACCCAGCAGGACGAGGATAAGACCGAGCAGACGCCCACCACAGACGGCACAGTCAAGGCCAAAACGACGGCGGACGTCAATCTGCGCCGCGGCGCAGGCACAAGCTTCGGCGTGATTCGTGTGATCGGGACGGGTACCACCGTGACGGTTACGGAAGCGACGAACAGCCAGTGGTACAAGGTCAAGTTGTCCGACGGTACGCAGGGATATATTTTTACCGAATACCTCAAGGTGACGTCCGGGGACATCAATTCCGTGAAGCCGGATGCCGGTGACAGCGGCAATACGCCCACCACAGATGGCACGGTCAAAGCCAAAACCACGGTGGACATCAACCTGCGCAGCGGCCCGGGTACTACATACAGCGTGATCAAGGTCATCGGATCGGGCACCACCGTGACGGTCACGGAAGCGATAAACAGCCAGTGGTACAAGGTCAAGCTGTCCGACGGCACGCAGGGCTACTTCTCCGCTCAGTACCTCACCATTACCGCCGGTGACATCAATTCGGTCAAGCCGGAAGAGAACGATAAGGAGGACGAGGATGACGGAAACACGGATGACGATCTGACCGGTACGGGCGAGTTTGTCCGAACGACGACCGGCCTGAATCTGCGCAAGGGGCCAAGCACATCGACCGATGTCATCACGGTCCTGAATTACGGCACAGTGTTGGAAGTCATCGACCGTAAGACCTCGGGCTGGATTCATGTCCGCACGACCGGCGGCACGGTGGGCTACGTTTCCGCGGAGTATGTGACAAGCTATTCCGCTTCCGGAACAAGCGCTTCCGTCTCCACAACTTCGGCGACACTCGCGCAGTATAAGACGCTGTATATCGAGGGCTCCGGCAGTTCCGTGATTTGGACAAGCTCGAATACATCGGTTGCCACAGTGGAGGCCGGTGTCGATAACCAGCTCTTTGTTTATGGCGTTGCGCCGGGTACAGCCAAGATCGTCGGCAAGGGCGCAAACGGCAAGGAGCTTGCCTCCTGCACGGTGACGGTTACCGCGCCGGAAGCCATCCGCTTCGCATATACAACCCCGAACATCATTTCCGCCGGCGTCGGTTTTGATCTGAAGGCGGTCACCGATACGCAAAAATCCAGCGTGAAGTTTGTAATCGACGGCGTCGGCACCTATGAGACGTCTTCCTATGAATCGGAATCGCAGCAGAGTAACAGCGTGCGTATCTTCTCGGCCGCAGCCACGATCAATTCGCCGGGTACGTATACGGTGCGTGCATATTCGAATTCCGGCAGCGGCTATTCTTCGACGTATAAGGAGTTTAAGATCCTTGTGGTTTCCACAACGGATAAAACCACCACAACGAAGGAGTCGCGGCGCGTCAGCGATGAGATGCTGAACAACATCGCTTCCTACGAGGGCTATGTGCCTGGCGTCAGCCCGGATACGCTGGCCGGCAATCTGCCGACTGTCGGCTATGGCTATGTTGTCGGGAAGAATACGTCGTTCTACAACGATCTGACCCGTACGGAAGCGAAGGCCATGCTTGCCGATACGGTGAATTCCGGCAGCTACACCGCAGACGTCAATTACTTTATTTCCCAGAACAATCTGCTCATGAGCCAGTGCCAGTTTGATGCGCTGGTGAGCTTTGGCTACAATGTGGGCTCCGCATATTGGCGCGGCTACGGCAGCTGCTATGTGCGCACGGTCATACTCAATACGGTTGTGCCGCCGAGTAACCTCTCGTCTTCCAACCCGTATGGCGGTAAGGTGACATCCACCACGCTGACCATCTATCAAGATCATTCGAGCAGCGCATCCCGCTTGGGCACGCTGTACGAGGGCAACAGTGTCAACATCATTGGATACTGGCGCGACAGCAGCACGAAGCAATCGTGGTATAAGGTTTCCGCCAGCGGTAAAACCGGCTGGGTGCGCGCGGGTGACGTCGCGTTCAACAGCACGTCCGGCCTTACGCGTGACCTGAATTACGTAGACGCGTACACATTTGGCAGCAATTTGCTCGATTGGCACGTAGCGGGCGGCCGGTGCTATATCGGCCTGTACTACAGACGCCTTGCCGAAGCGAAGGTTTTCTCGTATGCGAATTACAGTGATGCTTCGCCCAGCAGCCCGAATTATAAGGTCAACACCTATGGGTACAGTGTGCCAACCTGCCTGTAAACTGTAGCCGCTTTGCGGCAAAAAGAAAAGAAGAGTCGTACCGGCTTTTATCCGATGCGATTCTTCTTTTGCGTTTCGGGCTCAGACCCGCGTCCAGTATTTCCGGTCGAGCGTGCGGTAGCGCACGGCTTCCGCCGCGTGTTTCGCGGCGATGGTCTCCGAACCGTCCAGATCGGCGATGGTGCGGGCCACCTTCAGGATGCGGTCGTATGCCCGGGCGGAAAGACCGAACTTCTCGAACGCGGTCTTGAGCAGTGCATCCGCTGCAGGCTCCGTAGTACAGACATCGTGCAGGCGGTTTGCGGGGATCTGCGCATTGCAGGCGATGCCGGTGCCCTGAAACCGCGCAGCCTGCATGGCGCGTGCCGCTTCCACACGGGCTTTGATGGCAGCGGAGCTTTCTGCCTTCTGCGTGCTGGCGAGGCTGTCAAAGTCAACGGGAGGCACTTCGATGTGCAGGTCGATGCGGTCGAGCAGTGGTCCGGAAACGCGGCTGAGGTATCGAGAAACAGCGGCGTCGGAGCAGGTGCAGGGGCGTGTAGGGTGGCCGTAATAACCGCAGGGGCATGGATTCATCGCGGCGACCAGCATGACCTTGCATGGGAAGGCGACGGTACCGTTTACGCGGGAAACGGTGACGATACCATCCTCAAGCGGCTGCCGGAGTGTTTCCATGGCATTGCGGGAGAATTCAGGCAGCTCGTCCAGAAAAAGCACGCCCCTCGCACGGGTTAAAGCGGTTTACGCCAAATCTTATACGCTTACATATTGTTGGAAAATAGGGCGAATACCCCGGTGTAGACTACCCCAACCCCTGGGGTAAGAAGATGGGGTAATTTCACCCCCGTCAGAAAAGGAACTCCAGATATTCAATTCCGGCGTTCCTCTTAATAACTTTATTATACTGAAATTTTATGAATTTTTCAACCGTTGCCGCAGCCCGTCAAAAAATAAACTGCGTGAAATCGTACTATTTTTATCAGCGTTTCTTCTATATAATATGTAGTTAATAAGCAAAGAGCCGATGGCAGCATAGCCACCACCGACCCCGATTTGCTTATTCCTTATCCTTTTTGTGGAATCTCTGATAGATTTCCGCAGCCTTAAGATCAAAGACGATAGCCTTGTCCTCCTTGCTCAGAACGCCTTTTGCCCGGTACTTGATACCTTTCTCCCATGAAGGCATAACGCCACGAATCAAATCTACCATCACAGCATTCTGGTAAACGATAGAAGTTTTCTGGCTTTCCTTTTCCGCAGAGAATTTGACTACATTGCTCTCATTTCCTTTCGCCACCTGAATTGCGATACGCTGTCCGGCATCGTCCAGAAGAATACGAACGTAGGCAGGGTAGCCCAGTTCGATGGCTACAGGCTTAGTGAAACGCAGCTTGTTATCCTCAATGATAACGCAAGCAGGCTCTGTGGTTTTGGTGATCTCGATTACTTTAAAATTGTCTAACATACTCATAGTTTTTTATCCTTTCTTCTTATAACGGTTTTCAATTCCTTGTCGCACTTCAACGATATCCCTTGCTTTCCAAGAAGGGTCAAGAACAAGGAACCCTTTCAACTTGCCACGCTTATTCCACTGCAAACTCAGCGGAGGTGGTGGCGGCTTCTGCTTTCCACGCCTGGTGTATTCTTTGCTGGTAAGTAAATGCTGCACCTCACGCCAGTCCTGTTCGGAGACAATGGCTGGGTGATGGTCATGCATCACATACTGTCGCTCCTGGCCTGTATTTTTTACAGAGCGATGTGTTAAGCAATCTGGCGTATATGTTTTCTGCATCAGAACATCTCCGAAATACTTCTCGTTCTTCAGTATTCCGTAAACAGCACCGGGAGACCATTCGGTCAACCCTTTTACAGTAGGGATGCCCAGGCTTGTCAGGCTCTTTGCAATTTCGGGACCAGAAATCCCATTTAAGTACGATTTGAAAATATATCGCACAACTTCAGCTTCCTCTTCCACGATAAAGATATTTCCGAACTCATCCTTATCGTAACCCAGTATGCACCAGGTTGGAAACAGAGGAATGCCACGGGAGAATCGATTTCTACAAGCCCATTTTATGGACTCAGACTTATTTTCAGACTCTCCCTGTGCAACAGAACTTAATAATGCCAGCATGGCATCCGTGTTTCTGTCAGTGGTGGTTATGCCTTCATTTTCAAAAAATATAGCAACAGGAGGGTCCTGCTGCTTTAGCTTTCTGGCAATGGTCAGACAGTCCAATGTATTTCTTGCAAAACGGCTGATGGATTTCGTGATAATCAGATCGATTTTTCCGGCTTCGCAGTCAGCAATCATCTGCTTAAACTGCTCACGGCGGCGGATATTCGTTCCACTGATTCCCTCATCAGGGTGAACGCCTTATGGACAATTTCCCAAGGGCTGAAAAAACGGCGTGAAACCCGACTTTACAGGCTCCACGCCGTTACTCGTCCTTGATCGTTTCGGAGATGTCGCCGAGGTAGTTGTAGATGATCCTGATTTCCTGTGTTTTTCCTCTGCCCCAATGACTGTATTTCGGCGGAGTATGTGACCATTGCTTCGGCAATTCTTGACCGTGTGCTGCATCAGTGCACTGTCATCCACATCAAGGGCGAGAGCTACAGGCTCAAAGAATGTAAAGAGTACATGAAGCAGAAGGTTCAGGCTAACAATACCCCTATTCGACAAGGCCAATCCTTGACGCCACTTCTGTGCATTTTTTGCATTACTATTATTAGCACGATAAAAGTACATCATGCTACACAAAACAACAAAAACGAATTGCATTTACCATTGAATACTGCTATAATAATTTCATACATATCGCCTGCCGAATCG
>DBPP01000041.1 GCA_002305575.1 Ruminococcaceae bacterium UBA1417 | reverse complement strand
TCTTTTCTGTGGCGAGTTTCAGCTCAAGGACAGCGGCTTCGATAATATTGTCGATCTCGGCGGTGTCGAGATGGAAACCCTTGCTGTTCAGAAATTCAACCACATAGGCTTTCTTTTCCTCACCACGGCCTGTGCCGACATAGATCATTTCTGCCGCTTCCACGGCGATGTTCACCCAAAACTTGATGGTCTCGAGCTGTTCCGCAGTCACCTTCGTCTTGATGTACGGAATCAGAAATGCGGAAACCAGAGAGAAAATGAGGGTCAGAATTGCGACCACAATCTGCGTCAAATCAACCATTGTAATATCCTCCTTGTTCGTTGAATGATTGCTCTGTCGGTTCAACCTTATAGTGCTTCATCAGCTTTATACGGTTTTCGACTTTCGCTTTGGCATAATAGAAACCTGTGCCTGTGGCGGTCTCTGCGGCAACCGCTGGAATGAGATATGCCAGCGGAGACAGATCGCAAGTTCTCCATATCATAACATCTTCCGACAACTGGCCTTTGATGGTATCAAACCATGTATCGAACGCTTTCTTCTGCTCACTCTCATAGGAAGTCATGTGTTCCTCATAGGTCTGCTCGATTTCGGCAAGAGAGGAATCTCCACGCTCTTTCAAATCCGCAACATAGGTGACATAGGAATCGTACTCCGCATTGGTAAGCGCACGAACATTCTCAATAACCTTGTCCCCGGCACTCTCAAAGAGCTGTTTCTGTGTGGTGAAATATGTCTGGAACTCCTCATACAAGTCAGTCCCGCTTTCCAGCATGGACATGATGTAATTGAGGGCTTCATTCATTCGGTTTGCGTCCTTTGCACCGAAGAAGGATTTCTCCTTATTGGTGTAGACCGTAACATCTTGGAAGGACACCGTTCCGTCTGAATTATCAACCTGACTATACTTTTTGAGACCGCTCCACACAGCGTCCGTATAATCAGTAGGCAGTAATGTCCACGCCATTTACAGCCCTCCCTTCATTCCAAAATTCCATGTAAACATTCTCCTCCCTTCGTACTCATTCGTGAGCTTTTCATAAAGGTCGAGAATGGCACTTTCCAGTCTGTTCAATTCCTTAAAATCCATCGTGTTCCCGTTATCGACATAGACTGGAACATTGCCATAAGACCTTTTCAAGCTGTTATTGTTGATGGTTTTCAGATTGTCTTCCAGAGCATTGATTTCGTCAGCATAGAAGAAATCCTTCGGCGTTCGATCACTCCCGAGAGACTGTATCGAAAACTCCTCGTACATCTTGATTGCCAGCTCACGAAGGTATTCGAGGTTGTTTTTTATCCGATTGAAGTCAACGGCATTGAATCTGTCTCCGATGTAAACACCATCGACTGTTTCCCCGTTCCAATCGGTTTTAGGTGTAGACCACGCCATACTTAACCTCCCTTCCTTCGAGCTGTCACTCGTCCAGAAAAAGACTGTTTGAAGTTTATCGTGTGCCTGTAAATGTTCACCTTCATGTCGGAATAGAACTCATTTTCTTGGTACACAATATCCGTAACATCAATCTCCGGGTTTCCACGAGTGTCTTCTCGTAGGTCTGCAAGGAATGTTGAAAGATGTAAATAAGAAGATAAAGAACCTCATGTCTGCCATCGAACAGGGTATTATCACATCGAGTACGAAAGAACGACTTGAGGAGCTTGAGCTGGAACGCTTGAACATCGAAGGTCAAATTGCTCGTGAGGAAATGAAAAAGCCGCTCTTGTCGAAGGAGCGCATTGTGTACTGGCTCACATCGTTCAAGAGCGGCGATATACAGGATATTGAGTATCAGCGAAGAATCATCGACACGCTGGTAAACTCGGTCTTCGTCTATGACGATGATGGGAATGGTCGAAGAATCGTGCTGACCTTTAACATTTCGGGGAACAACACCCTCACTATCGAGTGTTCGGATATTGAGGGCATAGCTCCACCAAGAAGCACCGCAATTTTGATACAATGCGTATCAAAATTGCAGTGCTTTTCTTTTTGCCCATGTTATAACCCTTTGCTTTTCATGTAAACTGAACAAGAAGCGGGAAGCCCGTTGGGCGTACTTTTCAGACGGATTTTTTCGGCGCTTATTCGGTTATTGGCAGCACGGAAATTGTTGTTTGTGTGGCGACTGTTTATTGAGTTTACGGTGTGGATATGTTAAACTATTGTATAAGCAGATCCCATTATAGGTTCGGTCAGGAGGAATAAAAATGGGCAGAGTATTTCCATTCATATTAAAAAGGAAAAAGCAATATGGAATTTTCGCATTTACTCTCACGCTGGCGCTGTTCGGGCTGGCCGTGTATCTCACGTTTTGGGTTCACTGGCCGCTGGCCTTCGTCGTAACCTGGGTCGCCATGGTGGCGAACTTCTTCATGTCAATCCCGAATGTTCTGGACAGCCGCAGAGAAGTGTGGATGAAGCGTCTGAATACTTTGATCCAACTTGTGGGCTGCACGATCGTGTTTTACTATAATGTTCTCATCCATGATGGGAAAATCTTTCTCATCACGTGGCCTTTTGAAGAGATTGGGCTGGGCAACACAATCCTTCTGGGTGGCAGCGCCCTTTTCTATCTTTTTTGTCTGTTGGCTGGTTTAGATGTCTGGAGAACCCACAAACGTAATATGCGTAATGTAAAACGCTCGGCTGTCAAGATGGTAGGCCCGGACGGCAAACAGTATCTGATGCCGGGAGATGCGGAAACGGGATGGGCTATCGAACGGGAGCGGGCCGACATCGATCTCACCCACAGCGAAGGAACAGTAGAAATTGCGCTGTTGGACCAGCGCATGGCTGACCTGATGTTTGAGGAATTCCAGCGGGGGAAATATGAACTGAGTGAAAAGCCGATTAACGGCATTGACGATAAAAATTGGGGAAAGGGAAAAACATTCGATCCCGAGAAATTGTGGGCCGATTATGCGTACGGTTTCCACTCCAGAACGGCGAAATATTTGGAGGCACAGGGGCTGTACGACAAGGCCAAGGAATACATGGACCGCGGCACAGCAATCCTTCTCAAGCGCGGCGGTTACATCAATCGTTACACGATCATGGACTCAAAGGAACTTCGGGAGAAGGTTTACAGTCATTTCCCCGATACCGCCCGGGATCGAGCAGTAGAAAAAGCATATTCACAGTTGCTGAACAATGCCTATGCAAAGCAGGCGCAAGTCGAGCAGGAGATGCGCGAGTACGAGGCCGGCGCTGCGAAACGCAGGCTGGAGCGAGAGGACAGATATTTTGAGGAAGAGGAACACCAACTGAAGCAGCAAATGCGGGCCGAAAAGGAACAAAAGCTGCGCGCCGAGTACGAGGCAAAGATGAGAAGCCTGGACGACCGGGAGCGCGCCGTCAATGCCCTGCTGGACAAAAATACATATACCAACGAGGAAAATTATCTGGCCGGAAATCTGGGCACGCAGGAATACAGCAGAAGAAAATTCCTGCGGGATGAAAAGGCCGGCAAATACCGGAAAGCCTATGAGGATGCCCTCGGTGCGCTGGACGATGAAGAGAAGTAATGGAGTGTTAATCCAAACAAAATAATACCGTGTGGCCATGAGCACAAAGCAATCAACAAATCGCCTGCCTTCTGTGTCTCCCGTGCTGTTTTTTGAGTAGGGCAATCGAAGCCGCACCCGACGCTGAACCATAAGCCTGGCTCTCCTGCACGAACGGAAAAGATATTGCTGCGTTTGCACCCCCTATTATCGCAAAATGTACCGCCTAAAGTTCAAAAGGTAAAATAACGGTGATTGCCCGCAACAATCAAATCTGAACTTTTTGCCGGTTGGCAATGGGTTTGGATTTTTTGTTGTAGGGGGAGGGTGGGCAAAGGCCGGATGTTGCCGATTGCAAAGAGAAATTGGATGGAGCTCAAGAGGGTGGAGAAGCATTGAACGGTGGGGGAAGGCAGAACTTTACCTCGGCTTTGGATGAGCGACGACAGAGGACGTCCACTTGCCGTTAGATTTGTATGTACATTGCGGCGATAACAGGTGGTCAGCAGCTGTCTTGGGCGATGAAAGCCCAGTTCAGTACAAGACCGAACTGGGCTTTCAATTCTCTGGCGTTTTTTGCGTCTGTTTCTTCTTGACGGACGCCTTTTACAAGTGGTTTTGATTGTTGATGACGGTTTTTCTCTTTTCATGAAAAGGAGAGGCTCATGTTCTTAACGCACCGGTCTGCCGTCGATTTAGGTAAATATAAAATCCAATATTCAAAAGAATGCCAACTGCCGTCGATGTGGGTGCGGCCAGACCGATTAACGTAAGGCTGGCGTTTGGTTGAATGCTCATAATATATGCCATGGGAAGACGGACGAGAAGCGTTTGGACAAGTCCCTGAATCATGACCCAAATTGCCTTTTGATTGCCGTTGAAATAGCCGATCATACTGAACAGAACAGCCGTTACGATGGTTTCCGGCGCAAACCCTTTTAAGTAATCAAATCCCTTTTGAATCACCGCTGCATCTGTGGAGAAAAATCCGGCAAGCATATCGCCTTTTAACATCACTAGAGCAAATACCGCGCAGCCAAAGGCAAGCCCCACGCCAATTCCTGTAAACATGGATTGCTTCGCACGCTTGGGATTTCCCGCCCCCACGTTCTGGGAAACAAAAGACGCCATGGACTGCATCAGAGCGCTAGGAACCAACATGGCAAAGTTTACGATTTTGCTGGCTACCCCATAACCGGAAGAAGCCTCCAGACCAAGGCGGTTGACGAAGGCGCACAGAGCCAGAAAAGAAAGCTGGGTCAAACATTCCTGCAGGGCCAGCGGCAAACCGATTCGAAGAAAAGCTCTACATTGTGCATTGAATCGAAAATCTTTCCTGGTGACAGAAAAGGGAAGCTTCTTTTTGAAAAGCATGATGACCGCGCACACGACGCTGACAGTTTGGGCAAAGACTGTGGCGAGCGCTGCGCCTGCCGCATCCATGTGAAGCCCGGCCACCAGCAAAAGATCGCCTACGATATTGACTATGCAGGCCACGAGAACAAATAGCAGTGGCGATTTGCTGTCGCCGAGTCCGCGGAAAATGGCGGAAAGCAGATTATAGGCCACGATAAAGAAAATGCCAGCGCCACAGATGCGCACGTAGCTTACGGTCAAATCCAGGGATTCTTCCGGTGCCTGCACAAGTATGGAGATGGGTCTGGCAAATCCCACCAGCAGTACGCACAATCCTACAGAAATCAACGCAAACACGACGACGGCTCCGCCAAGGACGGGACCAATTTTTTCAGGTTTCTTTTCCCCTAAATACCGTGCAATCAACACGGTAATACCCATGGCAAGCTGTGTTACCACAAATGTGACTAAATTTAAGACCTGGCTTCCTGTGGACACTGCCGAAAGCCCAGATGTGGAACCAAACCGTCCCACAACCAGCAAGTCAACGGCGCCGTAAGCGGCCTGCAAAATAAGGGCCCCCAGAATGGGAACCATGAACCAAAACAGCTTCTTTAGAATACTGCCCTGTGTAAAATCGGCGTTTTGCTTATTCAACAGAAATTCTCCTTTCAGTCATGACGCGATAAAACCGTTCAATCGTTTGAATGGTGCAATGGACATCTTCTTCGGGAATAGCTTCCAGAAAGGGAGCCAAGAGGCTGAAATACTGTTTGTTGTATTTTTCGGACAGCTGTTTTCCTGCCTCTGTGATGGAAATATAAGTGATACGTCCATCCTTTGTAGAAGTACGCTTGTACAGATAGCCTTTGGACTCCATCTCCTTCACGGTTCGGGTCACACCTGGGCGGGGAAGGTTCAGCGTGTCGCTGATATCCGATACCTTGACTTGGGTACCCCGTTGCTCCAAGGATTCAATCGTATCCAAATAATGAATATAAGACGGTGTAACGCCCTTTGGAAGCGTCGGAAGCAAATCTCGAATCCGTTTAGCCTGGTAACAGGCATCGAACATCGCTTTGATCGTTTGAATATCCATGGTTTTCCTCTCCTCGCATGATAGTTACCATTGGTAATTATATGGAAACTTCTTCGGTTTGTCAAGTCCTATGTTTCAAAACTTTTCAACCCAATTGTACACCGTAAGAAGGGCGTGAAACGAATATGCCCTCTGTTTTATGACCGCTGTTTCAACGTCAAGCAACCGGTCATAGCGGCATTTTCTTTCTGGCTTTGTCTCTTTCCCACAGTTGCCTCACCGCTATTTCAGCATAGAGAAAGGGTAGACATCATGGAAGGCCATGTGTCTACCCTTTCTCTTGCAGCTTTATCAAACGGTGACTTTGACGGCTTTTACAGTGTGAAAACCTTCGGATCGGTCGGATAGGAATAAAGTGCAGCGGGCCAGGTTCAAAGGCGTCGACGGCCACGGCGGCTTCCACGAGCCGCTGCAAAATCGCATTCCAGCTTGGTGGGCCAGCAAACGCTGGGCATCAACAGCCGTTGATTTCCGCTGAACCGGTGCTGTTGCGCCATAAAACAACAGCATACCACGTCATTCGAAAACGACGGGCGCAGGTTTATTCCGTTTCTTCTTTGCCGATGGAATAATTTCCTCATGAAAAAAGTAGTTGACCACAATAGGCGGCGCATGGAAAGGCCGCCGAATGGAATCGTCATTGCGGACGTACAGGAGATCTTCTTCCTGACAGAATCGCCGCATTTGATCGTCCAACGCCGCCCAATACCTTCGATCTCCCTTGCGATAGATGGCGTCGTACAGCGGCACCAGGTTGGGGTGCTTTTCGGCAATGTAGTCGAGGATTGCCTGCTTGTAGCCGCCGCGCAAATTGAGGTTTTCCAACCAGATCAGATTGCACTGTTCCCTTGCGCGCCGGATCATGGCGGGAATATCCGTGATACCGGGGAAAATGGGCGAAATAAAGCAGGTGGTGCGCACGCCGGCGTCGTGAAAGGCCTTCATAGCCGCAAGACGGCGCTCGATGCTGGCGGCGCAGTCCATATCCGCTTTGAACGCTTCGTCCAGCGTGTTGATAGACCAGGAGACCCGCGCGTTGGGAAAGGTTTTAATCAATTCCAGATCGCGCAGCACCAGGTCGGATTTGGTGGAAATGCTGACGGTGCAGCCGCTGCCTTGCATCTGTTCAAGCAAAGCGCGGGTACGGCGGGCTGTTTCTTCCAAAGGCTGATAGGGGTCGGTGACCGAGCCAATAAACAGTTCCTTACCGGCGTACCGTTTGGGGTTCTTGATGTCCGGCCAGTGCTTCACATCCACAAAGTCGCCCCACGGTTCCGGATGGTTGGCAAACCGCTTCATGAAAGAGGCATAGCAGTATTTACATCCATGGGCACAGCCTACATAGGGATTGACGGAGTAGTCCGCCACCGGCAGATTGGATTTGGTGAGGACGCTTTTGACTGGAATTTCTTTGACAATCAGGCCCATAATACATTCCCCCTTGACGATCGCTTGTACAGAAATTATACTATATCCAACCGGGGTAAATCAAGCACGGGGAAGGTTCATACATGGTGTTATTTTATGAACCTTCTCTGATTTCTGAAGCGTTACCCAGTGGTTTGGATATGGAAAAAACAGCGGTCGTTTCTTTCAACATGGTTCGGCGGCCATGGATTGCGTGCTGCGCCTTCCACTGCGATCCTGTTTGGGAGAGAACCAGCTGTGTCCTGCCGTTGTGAAAGCGTGTAATTCAATTGGATCGAGGAAAGCTGGTGATTGTATGGAAGAAAAACACAGCGTTTATACCTTGCCCATCCACACGCCGAACGGTATGCTGGAAGTATTGGTCCGACATAGGATCGTCGACGAGGATGGTCCGAATATGTGGGTATCGATCTGTGCTGTACTGCAAGGGCGCACAATGTGCTTTGATGCCGAAACCACAGCGGAAGCGTTGATACAATTCGATAAAGCTCTGCCAAGCGGCTGGCATATAAAGTGCTGCCTGTCCTGCCGTTACGGCAACTTTTGTCCTGTAGGAAATGCAGATTGTCAGCTGTTTTGTGTAACGGAATTCGAGCCGAAAGAGATCCGTGATTTATGGTATGTCACGGAGAATGACGCAGAAAGATGCAAAAGAAGCAGAAATTTCTTTCACCTTTGCGACCGGTATATGCCGCAATCCAGCCACTACTTTACATACAGTGATTATGAATTGAAAGAAAACGGAGAATAAAAATGTCCCCTTTTTGGTTCAAAAGGGGACATTTGTGCTTTTTATTTGCCCGTACGGGCGCTTGCTTGAGGAGCTGTCAGCCATTCAGTACCGGCTCAATTACGGATAAAAAGTACGCGGTGATCTCCTCTGGGGATTCCTGCATCTTGCGGGAAAGCCACCAATCCACCGTTTCCACAAAGGATGAAGCGATATGGTTCACGAGGTAGTCTTCCGGAAGCCGCGCATTTTGAAGCGCGCCTTTGTCGGCATACTGCGTCAGAATCAGCTTTTTGAGATTGCTTTTAAAGTAGCGCAGGAAAATTTCGTTGTTTTGGGACGACAGCAGCTCGAGTATGTGCCGGTCGTTTTCCTGCAAATGGTCGCCCGGTTGCGCGCCATGCACACGGGCACCGTACTGCTGACCGGCGACAACGCAAAGGCGGCCGACATCGCCCTGATGCGTGACGACCTCTCAAAGATACCTTATCTAAAACGGCTGTCGAATGCGACGGTGAACACCATCAAGCTCAGCATTACCCTGTCCATGTGCATCAACTTCGCGGCGATTGTCCTTTCTTTGCTGGAACTGCTCAACCCCACGACCGGGGCGCTCGTGCACAATGCGGGTTCCTGCTTTGTGGTATTGATTGCGGCGCTGCTATATGATCGCAAATTTGAATAGCTTTTTGCGCCTGCTTTTTGGCGCAGGACGACAAGCGAAAGCGGTTCGATTTGGACTGGCTTTCGCTTTGCTTTTGAACCGCGCCGGTCCGTCTGCCGCAAACGGCCGGAAGGCTGGGCAAATGGCGGCGAAATCGCGGCAATCGTATTGTTTTTACGCGGATTCTGTGCTATACTTACGCGGAGATCCAATGGAAATGGGGAGAGGGAATTGAAAACAAAATCAGCGTTTCGCTGGGGGATTTTCCTGCGAAACCTCGCGGTCATCGCCATTCCGGTCGCGCTGCAGAACCTGCTGACAACGACGGGCAGCATGGTCGACACGATGATGATCGCGCCGCTCGGCGAGACGTCCGTCGGCGCAGTGGGCCTTTGCGCGCAGTTTTCGTCGTTGATGTTCTCCGGGTACTGGGGCTTTGTGGGCGGCGGCATGCTGTTTTTTGCGCAGTACTGGGGCGCGCAGGACGAGGACGGCATCGACCGCGCCTATGGCCTGACGCTCGTCTGTATGCTGGCTTCCGCGTCGATCTTCACCTGCCTTGCGCTGCTTGCGCCGGAGCTCGTGATGCGCATTTACACGGATAAAACGGCGATTCAGGCGATTGGCGTCGATTATCTGCGCATTGTCGGCTTTGCATATCCAATGCAGGTGATTTCGATGGCGATGAGCGCGCTGCTGCGCTCGACCGAGCGCGTGCGCATCCCGCTTTTTGCGGCCATCGCCTCGGTGGCGACCAATATGAGCCTGAACTGGGTGTTTATCTACGGCAAGCTCGGCGTGCCGGCAATGGGCGTGCGCGGCGCGGCGTTGGCCACGACGTGCGCCGCCGCCGTCAACATGGCGGTTATTCTGATTCTCAGCCGCGCGCAGGGGTACCCGTATCTGTTTCACTTTGCCAAGCATTTTCGCTGGAACGGCGCATTTGTGAAGGCGTATTTTGTCAAATGCTTTCCGATCCTGTGCAACGAGATTTTGATTGGCGTTGGCAACATGGTCATTAACATTGTGCTAGGCCGCCAGTCTGAGCAGGCCATCGCCGCTATTGCGGTGTTCCGCACGCTGGAAGGGCTTGTGATCGGTTTCTTCGCAGGCTTTTCGAACGCGGCTTCGGTGCTTGTGGGCAAAAGCGTCGGCGCAGGTGAGCTGGACGCCGCCTACGAGCGCGCCAAACGGCTCGTGCTGCTGTGTGGGTGCAGCATTTTTGTGCTGTGCATGACGCTGCTTGCGGTCCATCGGCCGTTACTGACGGTGATGAGCCTGTCGGGGGAATCGCTCGAGATCGGCGCCGGGCTTCTGATGATCTACAGCGTCGCAGCCGTAATCCGCATGTGCAATTGGACGCAGAACGACACCTATCGCTCGGCCGGAGATGCCGCGTATGGGACGATCCTCGAGATTTCCTTTATGTACGCCGTTGTGTTGCCGTGCGTGTGCCTGACAGGCCTTGTGTGGAAGGCGCCGTTTTTGCTGGTCTTTGCCTGCTGCTACATCGACGAACCCATCCGGTTTATTTTGATGCAGGTTCACATGTATTCGGGCAAGTGGGTGCGCCCGGTTACGGAGCAGGGCCGTGCGGCGTTGCCGGCCTTTCGTGAGAAGCGCGCGCGCCGCAAAGCCGAACGCGCATCCTGAGAAATATAAAAACAGCAAGAGCGGGAAGCCATGGCGGCTCCCGCTCTTGTGCATTATATCCATAGGATTTACGGTGTCTGGGCAAAATCCGCCGGCACGGCGATGGTCGGGCGGGAGAAGTTGGCGCGCGGGAAAAGGGGGATCAAATCGCGCGGGGAAATGGCTTCCGGACGGTCCAGAAGGCCGAGCAGATGCGCCAGCTTGCCGCAAAGCGCCTCCGGTGCAAACCGCTCCCGCAGGACGCCGACGTCGAGGTCCTGCTCGCGCTTGCTGAGCCGCCGTCCTTCGGTGTTTGTCAGCAGCGGCACGTGGCCGTAACGCGGCGCGGGTGCGCCAAGCGCTTCAAACAAGCGGAGCTGGCAGGCTGTTGAGGCGAGCAGGTCGCGTCCGCGGACAACCTCCGTCACGCCCATGCGCGCGTCGTCCACGGTGACGGCGAGCTGGTAGGCGTGGACGCCATCGCTGCGCCGCACGAGAAAATCGCCGAACACGGCCTGCACATCCAGCGCCTGCGGGCCAAGAAACAGATCGTCAAAACGCGTTTCGCCCGCCGGTGCGCGAAATCGCAGTGCTGGGTCGCGTGTTTTGCTTTTTTTCGCAATTTCGGCCGCCGAAAGACTGCGGCAAGTCCCCGGGTAACGGAATACGCCGTCGCCCGCGTGCGGCGCGGAGACGGCGTGCAGCTGGGCGCGCGTGCAGAAGCAGGGGTAAACTTTTCCCTGTTGCCGGAGCATTTGCAGCGCTTCCTCGTACAGCGCGCGGCGCTCGCTCTGAAAGTATGGCCCGTTTTGCCCCGTGCCAGGTCCCTCGTCCCAGTCGAGACCCAGCCAGTGCAGGTCATCCATCAGCTGCTCGGCATACGCCCGCTTGCAGCGGTCGGGATCGAGGTCCTCGATGCGCAGCAGCATCACGCCGTTTTGGCTGCGCACCGAAAGCCATGCGGCGAGTGCGCAGCAGAGATTCCCCAGATGCATCCGCCCTGAAGGGCTCGGCGCAAAGCGGCCGCGCACGGTTTTGCCCTCAGCCATGTGCGCCACGTCCCTTCCGAACAGCGCACCGCTGGGCAATGAGGCTCGCAATGAGCTGCATCTGGTACGGGTTGGAGGCGAAGTCGCGCTTTGAATCGAAGCTGAGAACCGAAATGGACGGGTAGAGCGCGGCGGCCTCCGGGCGGCTGGTGACAAGCCAGAGCTTCGCGCCGGACGTGCCGTTGAGCACCCGTGGCGGCAGATCGTATTGCAGGTACAGCCCCGTGTAACTGAACAGCAGAAGGAGGTCCCCGCGCTGCGCTTCCCGCAGGTAAGTCACCTGCTCATGAAAGGTGAGCTTCGTGACGGCCGGCAGGCCAAGGATGGCGAGGTCGCCCTGCAGGTTCATCGCCGCCGTACCGGATTTCAGAAGACCGAAAACCGCAATACGCCTGGCGCTGCACAGGTCGTCCACCAGCCGGTCAAGCGCCGTGTAGTCGAGCGTTTTGGTCGCCAGACGCAGGCTTTCTTCCACGCAGCCCGCGAATACGGCGGATTGCGCCGAAACATCCAAGCCGCCGCCATACACCGTGAACGCGCGGCCTTCCTTGTGCACGAGCTCGCGCAGCTCGGCAAAGCCGTCCAACCCAATATTTCGGCAGAAACGGCTGACGGAACCGTTGGAAACCGCACAAGCCGCGGCCACCCCTTCCACCGTGATTTCCGCCGCGTCGTCCAAATGGGCGAGCAGGTAGGCGGCAATGCGACAGTCCGTGGAATCGGTGTGGCCTGCGGCAAGTTCGGAGAGCAGCAGAATTGGCAGCTGCCCGTAATGCGCCATTTGGGATTCCCCCTCCAGAATACTTTTTTTCAGTATACCAGATGGGGCGAATAAGTGCAAGGCTGCTCAGCCGATGCCGCCAGCCTGCGGGTAAAGCATGCGGGCGCGCAGCGCGGCGGTGTCTGCACCGAGCACTTCGGCCATTTTCAGGGCAAGCGGATACGGTGTTGCCGGGCCGCGGCTCGTGATGAGGTTCTGATCAAAGACGGCGGCGTCTTCGAGGAAGATCGCGCCCGGCAGCTTTTCAGCGTAACCGGTGTAGCCGGTCATGCGCTTTCCGGAAATGACGCCCGCCGCCGCGAGCACCGTGGTACCGGCGCACATGGCCGCGAGGTATTTGCCAGGCTGTCCGTTCATTTCGCGCAGGAGATCGAGCACGGCGGGATTGTTGCGCAGGTTTTCGCCGCCCGGACGGCCGCCGGGCAGAAAGACGACGTCGTATTCGCTTGCGGCGGAGAAGGGGCGGTCGCCGTGTACGCGCATTTTCTGCATGCCGGTGACGATCGGCGCGTCCATGTACAGCGGGTCGCACACAAAGCCGAGGCGGCGCAGCAGGTCGACAATTGTGACGGTTTCGCCCTCTTCAAAGCCTTCAGCCATCAGTACGGCTACCTTTTTGTCGCGCGCTTCGGGCTTGACCTCGGGCAATGCTGCCGGAAGCGGCTCGGCATTTGTTCCGAATGCGCTGCGGTACAGCATCCGCGTCTGAACCGGCTGGCTGTCGATGCCGAGCGCGTCGAGCAGTGCGTAGGAAAAGGCGTACACAATGGCCGGACCCTCGCCGGTGATCACCGGGCCGTCGCAAACGACGGGTTCGGGCGCGTATGTGCCGGTGTGGATTCGATCGCGCACGGTGGGGTACACCGTAAAGCGACGGTTTTCGAGCAGGCCGGCTTCTGCGAGTGCAAGCGGCGCGGCGCACATGGCGGCCACAATGCCGCCGGCTTCCGCTGTGCGGCGCAGCAGCGCGCATACCGCTTCGCTGTGCTGGAAAGCATCGGCCGCGCGATACCCGCCGGGTAGCACGACAAGATCCGGCGCTGTGCAGGCTTCTTCAAGCGTGCAGTCGGCTTCAACCGTCACGCCGGCGCCGCCGGTCACGGTACGGTCTTCCAGCGCAGCCACCTGAACCTGAACGCCGCCGCGACGCAGCACGTCGGCAATGGTGAGGGCTTCGCTTTCTTCAAAGCCCGGTGCGAGCAGAACAATTGCATTTTTCATGGTGATCCAGATCCTTTCCATATTTTTTTCGAATTGCAAGAAGCGTCAGCAGACCGAGGTTCACGCCATCCAAGATGAGGCCGCCCCAGAGGGCTGTGCGGTAGCTGCCCGAGACATCGTAGAGCAGGCCGATGACCGTGAGCGCGGAGGCGCTGCCGACGTTGGTCAGAATGGTGAGTACGGAGTAGGCTGAGGCGTAGCGCGCCGGCCCGAAAATACGGCGCGTAATGAGCGGGATGCCGACGGCCCCGACCGAGTAAACCGAGCCGTAGAAAAAGGCGGCCGCAAGGAATGGGACAGCGGCTGTCCCGGGCAGCAGGGCAAGCGCCGTGAGCGCGCCTGCGTTTGTGAGAATCATTAGCCCCGCAGCGCGGAACGGCCCGATTTTATCGCTGAGGATGCCGATCAGCAGTTTCGTGGCGATGTTGCCGACCATGCAGGCCGAAACCATGGCGGCGCCGGTTTGCAGGCCCAGACCGATGGAATCCGCATACCCAGTGAGGTGTTGGGCGATGCCGGTGATCGAGGTGTGCAGAATGGTGAAGCCGCACAGAAGAAACAGCGATGTACACCACGGAATGGCGGTTTTGGATTGGGGTACGCTGTCCGAAGGCGTGGCGGCTGTGCCGCCATAGGGGGAAAGCTGTTTTTCAGCGGGCGTAAACCGGAGCAGGAAAACGCCGGGCAGCGCGAGCAGCAGCACAAAGAGCGCCATCAGCAGATATGCAGTCTGCCAGCCGACGTCTGCGATGATCGCGCTGAAAACCGGGTTGAACACCGCGCCGCTCAATCCGCTGCAGGAAAGCGCGATGCCGACGGCAAGACCGTGTCGAGCGTGAAACCAGTTGTTCAAAATGGCGGTGACCGGCATCAGGGAGAAAAACCCCATACCGATACCGCGAAAAAAGCCGAGGATATAAAACGACGGCATATTTTGGGCAAACGCCATCAGGGCGGTGGAAAGGCAGGTCGGCAGCACACTGCAAAGCAGCAGCGGCCGCAGCGGGTATTTCGGTAAAAGCCGCGCGACGAGCGGTGTGATGAAGCCGGAAACAAGCTGGGCAATGGTGGCATGCAGCGCGAATGCGCCGCGCCCCACGCCGAGCTCCTCGGAAACCGGCGTATAAAAAATGCCCATGGCGTTTGTACAGATGCCGATGGAACTGGCGGCCAGACCGCTGCAGGCAGCCACGGTCAGAATATAGGGCAGCGTTTTTTGGAGCATGTGCGCGTTTCCTTTCCTTGTATGCTAGCTTTGTCTCCAGTATACTACGGGAAATCTGAAAAACGCCTTTTTTTTCATAAAATGAAAAAATATATCCTATGAATATCCGTTCATGCTTTCATATAAGGACAAAAAGAGAGGCAGGCGCCTGGCCTGCCTCCCGAAAGCGGAAATCAGAGAATATTGTCGATCGAAGCCTCGCCGATGCTGCCGCCGAAGAAGCCGGGGGTCAGCGGCGCGGGACGCTCCGGGCACGAGTGCAGGGTGTAGACTTTGTTGTCCTGCATCGAATGCTCGATCGCGTCAATGATCTCGACGGTGTGCAGTGCGAGTTCGGCGCTGCTGCGGTGCGGACGACCGCGGCGGATGGCGTACGCCATATCGACAACTGCAAGACCGCGCCAGCTGTTGTAGCAGGGCTCGCGCTTGCCGCTGAGCGTCGGGATGCTCGGGTCGGTATCGCCGAAACCGTGCGTGAACGGCACGCGGAACACCTCGTTCTTGCCGTTGACAGCATTGCCCACGCGGGTGAGATACACATCGTTGCCCCAGCCGCCGAAGTTGTTCGGATCGGGCAGCGTGAGGATACCCTCTGTGCCGTAGATTTCCATGCGCGGAACCTCCGGGAAGAAGCCCTCGGAGCAGAAGGTCAGGCTGCCAAAGCAACCGTTTTTGAATTCCAACGCGCCGAGCATCACGGTATCGCCGCGGCGCTTGCCGCCGATTTCGTGCGCGAGGGGTTCTTTATAGCGCGGATGGCGCGGATTCTCATAGACGCGCTCGTCGTAGAACTTTGTGTAGCCGGAGACACGGTTGACGGCACCGAGCATGTTGACCAACACGTTGATGTAGTAACCGCCCATATCGTGGGTGATCGTCGTGCCGGCGGAGCCCGCGGCGGGGTCGGCCGGATCGCCCGCGGCGTAGTGGGAATTGTAGCCGCGGTAGCACATGGCGTGCGCGATCAGCGGGCGACCGATCGCGCCGTCGTCAAGCAGCTTTCTCGCCGTCTGGAACGCAGCACCCATGTAACAGTCCGGCGCGCAGCCGAGGCGCAGGCCCTTCGCGGCCGCGAGGTCATAGTTGGCCTTCGCGCCCTCAAGCGTGTCGCCCATGGCCTTTTCCGAGTAGACGTTCTTGCCGGCCTCGAGAATCTGGCGCGTGACGGCCGTGTGGTTCCACAGCTGGGTCGTGTTGATGACGATCTCAATTTCCGGGTCATTCAGGATTTCTTCGTTCGTCATCTGGCGAATGCCGAACAGCTCGGCGCGCGCTTTGCTGCGCTCGGGAATGAGGTCCGAGCAGCCGACGACGTCGATGATGTTGAAGCCGCCCTTGACGAGCGTGTTGAGGTAGGTGTAGCTGATGTTGCCGCTGCCGATGAGCGCAACTTTGACGGGTTTGACTGTGGGCATGATAACTCCTCCTTATTGAATATGCAGCACATTCCGCATATAATCGATGCTGATTTTCAGGCTTTCAAAAGCCGGGCGCTTCGTCTGGTCCTGTTCAATGTTGTACCACTCGACACCCGCGTCGCGTGCGGCCGCCGTGATGGCTGCAAAGTTCAGGTTGCCCTGACCGATTTCCGCAAAAGCGCGCGGCACTTCGCCGAGATTGGTGTTTTCCGAGGTGCAGTCGATTGCGTGGTCCTTATAGTGGATGATCGGGATGCGGCCCTTGAGCTTCTCGATCCATTCCACCGGGTCGCAGCCTGCGGCGGACGCCCAAAATACGTCGAGCTCAAACGCCATAAGCTCCGGGTCCGTATTCTCTATGAGAATTTGCAGGCCGGTTTTACCGTTCAGTTCCGGAAAATTGCGGAACTCCTGGCTGTGGTTGTGGTATTGCAGGCGGATACCGGAGCCGCGGAACGGCTCGGCAAGTTGGTTCAGCGTTTCGGCATACGCCAGAAAGCCCTCCGGTCGGCGCATCATGACGCCGGGAATGGACGGCGCGCCGAGGACGGTTACGCCGTTGCGCCGGGCGGTCTCGATGGCTTCCTCGGGATGGCGCACATCCGTGTAGACACTGCAGGGCTTCAGCCCGTATTCGGCGAGCAACGCGAGGTCCTCCGCCTCTGAAAGACCGGCATCGCGTCCGAGACGGCTTTCGACGCCGTCAAAGCCGAGCTCATGCAGGGTCTGGTAGGTGCGCTTCACCTGTTCCGCCGTGAACAGCTGGTGGCGCAGGGTCCACGGCACAACGCCAATTGGCATAGTGAATTCCTCCTTGTTTTGACTTTTCAAATACCGGTGCGCCTGCCCCATGGGTCGGCGTACCGCGGCTCCGGCCGTCTGCCGGCGCCGTCAACTCCTTAGGCGCGCCGCCGCGCCAAACGCCCCTCCCTTTCCGTGTATATTTGCCTTGATTATAGCTTTCCGCATCTGTAAAGTCAATGTTATTTCTAAAATTCGCATAAAAACTTTTTCCCTAAAAACAAAAAATAGGGGCTTGTGCTGCTTTTGGCGCTGTGCTATACTGGGCGTGAGCTTTTGGGAAAAGCCTGCAAATGTGCGGGCGTAAAGTTTGAAAAGTCTAAATAATGAAAGGATGGTTTTGTTATGTTCCAATCCATCAGCCTCGGCCTCGCCAATGTGGCCGAATCGAATTTTGAAAAGAAACTGCAGCTCGCGAAACGCCACGGCTTTGCGGCGATTGAATCAAGCGCGCAGGAGGTCATGGAAAATGGTGTGGAAACCGTAAAGACGCTGCTTGAAAAATATGGGATGCAGATTTCCGGCGCGAACCTGCCGTTCCATCCGGCGCAGGTCGACGACGCGGGCTTTGAGGCGGCCATGGCGGCGCTGCCGGCACAGGCGGCGGCGCTCGAGGCTGTGGGTTGCGCGCGCTGCATCATCTGGATTTTTCCGGCGAGCGACACGCTGACCCGCGAAGAAAATTACGCGCTGCACAAAACGCGGCTTTCGCGCGCGGCGGCGGTGCTTGCGCAGCACGGCATCCGACTCGGCCTCGAATTCATTGGGCCGTACACGGCGCGTAAGGGCAAGAAGTACGACTTCATGCATACGGCGGAGGAAATGCTCGGCCTCGCGAAGGACTGCGGCAAAAACGTCGGCCTGCTGTTTGACGCGTACCACTGGTACACCGGCGCGAACAACCCGGATGTTTTTGACCACATTCCGGACGAGCGCTGTATCGTCAGCGTGCATGTGAACGACGCGCCCTTGGGGGACCGTCTCGCGCTGCCGGATTCCCCGCGTGCCCTGCCGGGCGAGACCGGCCAAATCGACATCGCCTGCGTGATGGACGGCTTGCGTCGTCTCGGCTATACCGGCCCGGTGGTGGCGGAGCCATTCAGCCCGAAGCTTGCCGCGCTGCCCACCGATGACGAAAAAGTGGCGTGCATCAAGGCCTGCCTCGATAAAATCTGGCCCCAAGGTTGACATGCCGGGGGAAAACCGGTAAAATAAAGGACAGAGGGAAAATGGACCGCGTTTTTCGAGATGCGGTTCATTTTCTTGACTTTTACCGAAAAAGGGGAAAACAGGCGGCTTTTGGCGTATGGCGTGGAAAAGCCGCAGGAAAGGAAAATCCATGAACGAAAAGGAAATTTCGGAGATCCGCCGGCGTTTTCGGCCGGACAAAAGCAACATCACGCATGTGCGCGGCTGCTATGTGAACGAGCGTCAGGAAATCGTGGCCGCGTTTGATCAATCGCTGGCTTTGCTGCCGCAGGAGGAGAACGAAAACCTGCTTGCCGTGTTGCGGCGCACGCTTTCCGGCACACAGGGAAAAAATCTGATCGACATGCCGTTTTCGACGGCGCAGGTCGTCGACAGCGACGAGCACAGGCTGCTGATGGCGCTGCGTGATTCCGCGCTGGAGGACGATGCAGCCGTCAACGCATTCTTCGAGATCGTGATCGGCGCATACCGGCCGGAGGGTACATACCTGATTTTGCTCGCCTGCGATACGTACGATGTGCCGTACCGCGCGAAGGACGGCATGCGGCAGGACGACGCCTCCACGGAAACATACCGCTATGTGCTGTGCAGCATCTGCCCGGTGAAGGAGACAAAGCCGGTGCTCGGCTACAGTGTGCCGGACAACGCGTTCCACAACCGCGGAATCGACTGGCTGGTCGGCGCACCAGCGCTCGGGTTCCTTTTCCCGGCCTTTAACGACCGCAGCGCCGATATTTACAGCGCGCTCTATTATGCGCGCGACGCCGCCGACAGCCATGCGGAATTTGTGGACGCCGTGTTCCGCTGCCCGCCGCCGATGCCGGCTGAGACGCAGAAAGAGACGTTTGGCGCGGTCCTGGGCGACGCGCTCGAGGGTGCATGCAGCTTCGACGTGGTGCAGGCCGTGCAGAACGGCCTTGTCGAGATGATCGAGGAACACAAGGCGAACAAGGTGGTCGAACCGTTGCAGGTGTCGAAGCAAACGGTGCGCACCATGCTGACGGCCTGCGGCGTGCCGGGCGAGAACGTGATGCGCTTCGAGGAAAAATACGACGCGGAATTTGGGGCGGATACGGCTCTCAGCCCGCGCAATCTCGTGGAGACGCGGAAATTCGAGGTGACGACGCCGGACGTGACGATTCGCGTCAATCCGGCATGCAGCGATCTGATTGAGACACGCGTGCTTGACGGCGTGCGGTATATCCTGATTCGCGCCGACGATGGCGTAGAGGTCAACGGCGTGCCGATTCAAATTGAAGAACACTGAAAAAAACGGCGGGCTGCCTCGTGTTTTGCGATGCAGCCCGCCTGCACTACGCGGAAACAGGCGATCCGGCGCGATCCGCCGGACAGAGGAACGAACGCTGGCAGAGTCTTTTTCATACCATCTCCCGGTTTTGAGCAAAACCATTCCCGTGTACTGTTTCCAACTCCAATATAAAACAAAATGTTATATTTGTCAAGATAACATTTTGTTTTGCCTATACTTTTCTCAGGAAAACTTTCCGAAAAGAGGCGGGCAAACAAAATGTATAAGCGCATACGCGATCTGCGGGAGGACCGGGATTTTCTGCAAAAGGATCTCGCTGCCTATCTGAACTGCACGCAGGTCTGTTATTCCCACTATGAAACGGGTACGCGGGACATTCCCACCGGCGTTTTAATTCGGCTGGCGGCCTTTTACGGTACGAGCATCGACTACCTGCTCGGCGTCACAGACGATCCGCGGCCCTATCCGCGGACGCAGCATGGCCGATGAGGTCACCCGACGAAATGGACGCGGGCGGGATCGAAGCGATCCGTCTGCGCCGCTTTTTTCTCCGGGTAGCCGATCGACAGGATGGCGAAGGGCTCAAGCGTTTCCGGGATACCCAGCGCATGGCGCACGGCTTCCATGCGGTTGCGGCCCGGCGCGACGCCGCACCACACGCCGCCCAGGCCAAGCGATTCCGCCTCGAGCAGGATGTTCTCTGTGGCGGCGCTCAGATCGATCTGCGCGTAATCGGGCGCGGTGAGACCCGTTTTGCGCCAGCAGGGCACAATGGCGGCAGCAGCATTCTGCACAAAGCCGACGTAAGGCGTGCATTGGGACAGCGCCCGCAGCCGATCGCGACTTGTGGTCACGTAAAATTCCCAGGGCTGCTGGTTGCGCGCGGAGGGCGCGGCCATGCCGGCCCGCAGCAGCCGCTCGAGCTTTTCCGGCTCAACCGGTTGCGCCGTATAGGCGCGCACGCTGGTTCTCGTGAAAATGGCGTTCATTTCCATCACCTTTCTCCGTTTATTGCCTTTTTCCACCGTATCGGTGGACCTTGTGGATGATCCTATTGTACACCCGAACCGAAGAAGAAGCAAACAAAAAGCGGACGCTGTATGCGCCCGCATTTTTTGGATGCTTTGTGAGAAATAGGCTTATTGCGCGGCCGAGCTGTATTCCGGTGCGGAGATCTGCGCCATGGCTTCGCCGATGTTGAGGATATGATCGCCGATGCGTTCAAAGTCCGTGAGCAATTCGGAGTAAATGACGGCGGATTCGTCCGCGCCCGCATGCATGCGCACGAGCTGGTTTTGGCGCATCACATCGGTCATGTCATCGATCTTCTGCTCGAGCTTCGCGATTTTTTCGAGCCGCGTGGTCGTGATGGATTCAAGCGGGTAGATCAGCTGCATCGCCTCCAGGCTGACGTTCTGCATCTGCCGGATCTCCTGCTTGGTTTCCTCCGAAAAGGCAATTTTCTTTTCCTCCATGAGCTTGGTGTACTCGCTGATGTTCATCGCGTGGTCGCCGATGCGCTCGAGGTTGCCTGAAATCTTGAAAAAGGCGCTGATACGCGCGGAGTCGCGCTCGTTTGTCTCGTAGACGATGACCGAGGAAATATACTTCGAAATCTCCTTGTTGAGGAAGTCGATGGTTTCCTCCGTGTCCTCCACGGCGGGCAAGCCCTTGGGCGTGCCGTCCAGCACGGTGAGGAAGCTTTCGCGCACATTGCTCTCCACGATCTCCGCCATGCGGTTGAGCTCGCGGCCAATGCCGTTGATCGCGATGGCCGAGGTGCCGATACGGTGCTGCTCATGGGTGTTGTCTACCGGCTTGATATACAGCAGGCGGCGCTGATTGAGGCTGTCCGAAACACGATCGGGCAGGATGCGCTCGGCAATCTGCGCAAGTTGTGTGCCCAGCGGCAGCAGCAGGAGTGTCGTCGTGATGTTGAACAGCGTGTGCATGGCGGCGATCTGGCCGGATGGACTTGTGGGGACGAGCGCCTCGATCCAATTGGTCAGCGGCGTGAGGATGCACAGGGTCGTAAACAGGATAGTGCCGATTACGTTGAACATCAGGTGGATGATCGTCGTGCGCTTTGCGCTGCGGCTTGTGCCGATGGAGGCCAGCACCGCTGTGATGCAGGTGCCGATGTTCTGGCCGAACAGAATGAAGGCGGCGCTATGCAGGCCGATCAGCCCGCTGGAAGCGAGCGTCTGCAGAATACCGACCGAGGCGGAGGAGGACTGGATGATGGCGGTAAAGATCATGCCGACCAGAATGCCGAGCACCGGGTTTGACATTTTGGTCATGAGATCGATGAAAAACTGCGAATCGCGCAGCGGCGCCATGGCGTCGCTCATCATGCCCATGCCGAGGAACAGAATACCGAGACCGGCGATGATCTGGCCCCAGTGGCGCAGAATGGGCCTTTTCAGGAAAACGACGAACGCAACGCCGAGGAAGGCGAGCAGCGGCGCCATAGCGCCCACGTCGAGCGCGATGAGCAGGCCGGTCACCGTGGTGCCGATGTTGGCGCCCATGATGATCCATACCGCCTGCCGCAGCGTCATCATGCCGGAGTTTACAAAGCCGACGACCATGACGGTGGTGGCGGAGGAGGACTGGATAACGGCCGTGATGCCCGCGCCGACAAGCACGCCGAGAAAGCGGTTGGAGGTCAGCCTTTCAAGGATACGCTTCATGCGGTTGCCCGCCGCCGCCTCGAGGCCGGCGCTCATCATCTGCATGCCGTAGAGGAAAAGCGCGAGACCGCCGAGCAGACTGAGTACGTCTGTAATTTGCATGTTGATCACCATTTCCTTATTTTCTGGAGCCCGGTTGCTCCGCAAAACGATGTGTCTGGTTCAGGGCGCCCGCCTCTTGGCGAGCGGCTTGCCAGCCGGCTTGCGCACAAAAAATACGGCCCGGCCCGATCTCAAACCGATGAGGTCAGGCTGTGCCGTTCTATTTATTCCGTTGCGCAAGCGGTGATTTCCGCAGAAACGCCCATGATTCTGTCTTCCTTTACAAAGCACACTCGTTTTGCTCTTCATTTTACTTCCTTTTTACTTTGATTATAGGGAAAGAGCGGGGCAGTGTCAATGTATTTATAGAAACTTTACGTAGATTTTACATTGTAAATGGCGGCGCCGTATGGTAAACTCAAAAGAGAAAGCAAAAAATCAATCGCAATAAGGGAGGCCTGTTATGCTGTTCATCCAATACCCGAAATGCTCCACCTGCAAAAAAGCGCGCGCGTGGCTTCTGGAACACAACCTGGACTTTGAGGACCGACACATCGCCGAAGACAATCCCACGGCGGAGGAAATCGACGACTGGCGCAAAAGGAGCGGCCTGCCGCTCAAACGCTTTTTCAATACCAGCGGTCTGTTGTATAAGTCGCTGCATCTGAAGGACCGGCTGCCCACTATGGCTGAGGACGAACAGCTGCGTCTGCTTGCGTCGGACGGGATGCTCGTCAAACGCCCGATCCTTGTGGACGGCAACACCGTACTTGTCGGCTTCAAGCCGGCGGAATGGGAAGCGGCGATCCTGAAATAAACGCGCGCAGAGGAGGATTGGACATGACCCGAATAGCGCGGCGCGTCCTCCTTGGCATGGCAGCGCTGCTGTGTGCCGGCGGCCTGCTTGCCGCGGCGCTGCATTTTGCGCACACAGGAACAAACGAAACGGTGGCGTTCCACGGCAGCGTATACCGGACGGCGTCGCTTTCAGCGGAAACGCTGGAATGGCTCGAATGGTACAACGGCCTTTCGGCAGCGGAGCAGCGCGCAATCAGCTACGTGCCTGCCGAGCTGCGTATCGCGCAAACGGACGGCGCGGACGCTTTGGCGACGGAATCCTGAAAACGCCCGGCCCCTTCCATTCACGGAGGGGCTGGGCGCTTTATGTTTTGAGGTTTACAGGCCGAGTACGTCGCGGATATAAATGCGGGAGACTTCAGCCGAGTGGAAATTGCAGACCTCCGGGCGGTCGAGCTCCACGCAGAGCACGCCGTCGTAGCCCACTTCTTCGAGCGCCGCCTTTACGGCCGGGAAATTGACCGTGCCGTGACCGAGCGCGCGGAACGTGCGCATTTTGTCCGGGCCGACGGCGCTTTGCAGCGCGTAGGTGTCGACGTCCTTGAGGTGCATGAAGCCGAGGCGGTCGCCGTACTGGCGAATCAGCGCGGCCGGGTCCATACCGGCGAGCGTCGTGTGCGCCGTATCGATGCACAGCGAAACGACGGCCGGGTCCGTGTGCGCCGCAAAGTAATCGATGTCGCTCTGAGAGAACACGCACGTGCCATAGTGCGGGTGGAAGCAGACCGTGATGCCGCGCGCCTTCGCATAGGCGCCGAGTTCATTGACGATCGCGCACATCTTGTCGATCATCTCCGGGTTTGTCGGGCGCTCGCTCGGGCCGTCGTCGCCGAAGCCGCCGTTCTGGCAGTTGTACCATTGGCCGCCGATCGCCGCGAGAAAGTCGATCTGCTCCTTGGCGATGCGCAGCGATTCCTCAACGTCAAACGTGAAGTGGCCGTACAGGTTGACGAGCTCTACGCCGCAGTCTTTGGCGAGCTGCACAAGCGCTTTTGGGTCGTCCTTGTAGAAGTCCCGGATAAACGCGAAATTTTCTACATAGTCATAGCCGAGGAATTTGCACTCGCGGAACGACTGCGCGAGCTGCGCTTTGGCGGTTTCCGGCTCGCGGCTCTGGATCCAGGTCCATCCGGTGTAGCATACTTTCATCATAACGATCGATTCCTTTCTAAAAAAGTCGGTTTTTGTTAATCGTCGAGCACGCCGTGCAGCGGATTGTTCTGCATCGGCGCCGAGCGGGTATAGCGGGTTTTGAGCGGGACAAGCGCGCCCGTCTCGGAAGATTTCGAGAAGCTCGTCAAAATTTCCAGGACATGGTGCTGCTGGTGGTAATTGGCGCGAAAATCGCGTCCGGTGCGCAGCGCCTTGCACATGTCGGCGAGGCCAAGCGCGCGGGAATTTTCGGCATAGTCAAACAGGAGCGGGATTTCCTTGTAGCCTGCGTAGACGTTCGGCGCCGTTTTGCGCTCGAGCGCCGGGTCGGTTTTCGGGGCGGCGGCCTGATCCTCCGGGCGCAACAGCAGCACGGGACCGCCGAAGGTGTTCGGGTCCGGCACCACGAGCGTGCCGCGCGTGCCGTACACCTCGAAACGCGCCTGTGCCTGCGGACTGTAGTAGACGTCGAAGGTGGTCAGGATCTGCGCAATGGCGCCGTTTGCAAAGAGAATGTTGCCGCAAAGGTGGGTGTCCACGTCGACGTCTACGGTTTCGCCAGCGTGCGGCGTCGAGGTGATGATGCGCTGCGCAAAGCTTTTTTTCGTCATGCCCATCACGGCTTTCGCTTCGCCGAGCAGCTGCACGAGCGCCGTCACGTAGTAGGGGCCCATGTCCATCATCGGGCCGCCGCCGCGCTTGTAGTAGAATTCCGGGTCCGGATGCCACGTTTCGTGGCCGTGGCAGACCATCGCACATGTCGCGCCGAGCACGTCGCCGATCATGCCGCTGTCGATGAGCCGGCGTGCGGTCTGGATACCGGCGCCGAGGAACGTATCCGGCGCGCCGCCGAGCAGCAGGCCTTTTTCCTCTGCCAGCGCGACGAGCGCGTCCGCCTCCTCCATATCGACGGCAAGCGGCTTTTCCGAGTACACGTGCTTGCCATGCAGCAGCGCCTGTTTCGTCACCTCGAAATGCTCGTAGGGACGCGTCAGATTTAAAACGACCTCGACGTCGGGATCCTTGAAGGCCGCGTACATATCGGGATAAATCTTCGGGATGACGGCCTTCGCGCCGTTCTCCACCATTTCACGCACCTTTTGAACACCCGTTTCCGCGCGTTCAGGGATCAGGTCGCACACGCCGATCAGCTCGACCTCCCCGAACGTCTCCGTCAGATTCTGCAAATAGATGCCGCTGATCGCACCGACGCCGATCATGGCAACCCGTACGGGTTTTGTCATTTCAACACATTCCTTTCCTCCGCTGGGATTTACTTGCATTATAGCATCCTCCGTGATAAAATACATGCCAAAAGAAAGGTATTTTATGCCAGATATTGCGGTAAACAAAATCGGAGGAAAAACGGGATGAACGCTTTTTTTGAGACACGGGACGAGGGATTGACGAGTATTGTGGCGGAGCGGCTGAGCTTTCCGCTGCACCTGCACCCGCAGCTCGAGCTGTACTTTGTCTTGTCGGGGGAAACGCGCGTCACGGTGCGCCGCGAGGCCAAAACGCTGGCGCCGGGCGCACTTGCCGTCATTTTCCCGAACCAGATTCACAGCTATACGGCCCTTTCACCGGATAGCCGCGCCGCGCTCGTTGTCTGCGATCTCGCCCTGGCAGGAGGCTTTTCCGACACGCTGCTGCTCTGGCACCCTTCGGACCCGTTTTTGCAGCCGGAGGCGCTGCATCCGAACGTGGCGTTCGCCGTCGGTGAATTGACGGCCGAAAAGCGCGGCGGCGGCGACCGTGCCGTCTGCGCCGCACTCGTGCAGCTTGTGCTGGCGCGCGTGATGCCGCAGCTTTCGTTGCACCGCAACCGCGCGGCGGATCACGAGGCGCTGACATACCAGATCGCACAGTACATGGCGGCGCACTTCCGGGAGCCGGTGACGCTCGATAAGCTGGCCCGGGCACTTGGCGTCAGCCGTTTCCACCTTTCGCACGTGTTTTCGGATAAGATGGGACAGCGCTTTTCGGCGTATCTCGCGAGTATTCGGGTGGATTGCGCGTGTGCGTTGCTGGCTGGCACCAACCGTTCTGTGACAGAGATTGCGGCAGAGGCCGGATTTGAAAGCCAGCGCTCGTTTTTTCGGGCGTTTGGCGCGCGCTGCGGCATGACGCCGCTCGCCTACCGCCGACAGGCGCAGGGCACGCAGGTGCATAGCTGAGCGGCGCGGCCAAAGGCGCAAAAAAGTGCGATAAAATCAAAAGATTGCGATAGAAATTTTAGGCGTTTTGCAGTATCATGGAGGCAGGACAGCCCGGACGGGCGCGCTTGCGCTTTTCCGGTCTGTGCCGAGGATTGTATGGAAAGTTTTGAAAGTGGAAAGGAAGTTTTCAATGGCCATTTTACGTGAACAGGACGGCCGCCTCGTGGTGACCGACAACAACGAAAAGCTCTGGATTGAGCCGTGGGGCGAAAACGCGCTGCGCGTGCGTGCTACAAAGATGCCGCAGATGCCGCCCGAGGATTGGGCGCTCGAAGCGCCGCACAGCGCTTCGGCGGCAATTGAGATCGGCGAAAAGGAAGCGGTGATCACAAACGGTAAGATCACAGCGAAGGTTTCGAAGGCTGGCAAAATTACCTATTATAATCAGAAGGGAAAACGGCTGCTCGAGGAATTCGTTCGCAACCGGCGTGACGTCACCTCGCCCAAATGCAGCGCGCTCGATGTGGACGCCCGCGAGCACCGGCCGATTCTTGGCGGCGATTTCTCGACAACCGTCCGCTTTGAGTCCGACCCGAAGGAAATGCTGTTCGGCATGGGGCAGTACCAGCAGCCGCTTTTCAACCTCAAGGGCTGCGAGCTGGAGCTCGCGCACCGCAATTCGCAGGCGAGCGTGCCGTTCGTGCTTTCTTCGCTCGGCTACGGCTTTTTGTGGAATAACCCGGGCGTCGGCTCCGTTACGTTCGGCACAAACGTCACATCTTGGCGTTCGGTCTCGACAAAGGTGATCGATTACTGGATCACCGCGGGCGATACGCCGGCCGAGATCGAGGAATCGTACGCCGCTGTGACCGGCACCGTGCCGATGATGCCGGACTGGGCGATGGGCTTCTGGCAGTGCAAGCTGCGGTACCAGACGCAGGAAGAGCTGCTCGAGGTGGCGCGCGAATACAAGCGCCGCGGCCTGCCGATCTCCGTCATCGTCGTCGATTTCTTCCACTGGCCGCTCGAGGGCGAGTGGCGCTTTGACCCGCAGTATTGGCCGGACCCTGACGCGATGATCCGCGAGCTCAAAGATATGGGCATCGAGCTGATGGTGTCCATCTGGCCGACGGTCGATCACAAGTGTGCGAACTACAAAGAGATGCGCGAGCGCGGCTTGCTGATCAATGTCGAACGCGGCTATCCGGTCGCGCTGCACTGCGTGGACGATACGATTCACTACGATGCGACGAACCCCGAGGCGCGCGAATTCGTCTGGAACGAAGTGAAGAAAAACTACTACGACAAGGGTATCCGCGTGTTCTGGCTCGACGAGGCCGAACCGGAGTATTCCTATTATGATTTCGACAATTACCGCTATCACCTCGGGCCGAATGTGCAGATCGGCAACATCTACCCGAAGTGCTACGCCCAGACGTTCTACGAGGGGATGCAGCAGGAAGGACAGGAGAATATCCTGAATCTCCTGCGCTGCGCGTGGGCCGGCTCGCAGAAGTACGGCGCGCTCGTCTGGTCGGGCGATATCCATTCGAGCTTTGAGAGCTTCCGCAACCAGTTTGCGGCAGGTCTGCACATGGGTATTGCGGGCATTCCGTGGTGGACGACCGACATCGGCGGTTTCCATGGCGGCAACCCGAACGACGAAGCCTTCCGCGAGGTGTTCGCGCGCTGGTTCCAGTACGGTGCGTTCTGCCCGGTGATGCGCCTGCACGGCGACCGCGAGCCGCATACGCCGCCGATGAGCACGGTTGGCGGCGGTCGTATGGCGTCCGGCGGCCCGAACGAGGTGTGGTCCTACGGCGAGACGCTCTACGAAATGTGCAGAAAATACATGTTCCTGCGCGAGCGCCTGCGCCCATACATCACCGGCCTGATGCGGGACGCCCACGAAAAGGGATCGCCCGTTATGCGTCCGATGTTCTACGATTTTCCGGAAGACCCCGCGTGCTGGACGGCGGACGGCCAGTATATGTTCGGCGGCGATCTGCTCGTCGCGCCGGTCATGGAGGCCGGTCAGCGGACGAAGACGGTCTACCTGCCGGCGGGCACGTGGTACAATGCGTGGACCGGCGAAGCCGTCGAGGGTGGGAGCACGGTGGAGGCCGACGCACCCCTGACCGTGATTCCGGTATTTACCCGCAACCCCGATCTGTGCGCGGTCTTTCAGGGGTGATTGTTGAAAATGCAGGCAGAAATTCGCACAGCGCACGCCGATGACGCGGAAGCCATCGCGCGCCTGAGCCGGGACAGCCTCGGTTACGACTGCACGGCGGCGCTGGTGCGCGAAAAGCTGTGCCGCGCGCTCGGGGACGATCGGCAACGGGTGTTTGTCGCCGTATGCGACGGACAGGTGGCCGGGTTTGTCCACGCCGAGGACTACGAGGTGCTGTATTTTGACGCGATGAAAAACGTTCTCGGCCTGGCCGTTTCGCCGGTTTACCGCCGGCAGGGCGTCGGCACGGCGCTGCTTCTGGCTGTGGAGAACTGGGCGCGGGAAACCGGCGTGCACGGCGTCCGCCTCAATTCTGGCATGACGCGCACTGGCGCGCACGCATTTTACCGCCGGAACGGCTATACGGATGAAAAGGCGCAGATGCGCTTCATCAAAACAATTGAATGAGTTGAAAACCCGTCGGACGGCAATCCGGCGGGTTTTTGGGTTTTTGACCCGTTTTACACGTGCGAAAACTCAGCTTAGGTTTGTGCAAAATATGGAAATCGGTGGAAAGATGCACAAAATTAAAAAAATGCATTGCGAAGCGCCGTTGGGTTTGGTATAGTAAATCCCCTGCTTTTCTACAATCAATGCGAAAAAATGAAAGGGGAGAGAAAACCATGATTGCGTTTCAAAATGTTACGAAGACCTACCGTGTGATGCGGCGGCAGGCGGGCTTTGGCCGTGCCGTCAAGGCGCTGTTTTCCAGAGAGTATGAGACGATCCGCGCGCTTGACAATATGAGTTTTACGGTCAACGACGGCGAAATTGTCGGCTACATTGGCCCGAATGGTGCGGGCAAGAGCACGACCGTTAAGATCCTGTGCGGTATTCTGACGCCTGACAGTGGGACGTGCCGGATCAACGGCCGCGTGCCGTGGCGGGAGCGCCTAGCGCATACGCGCGAGATCGGTGTCGTGTTCGGCCAGCGCACACAGCTCTGGTGGGACGTACCGGTGATCGACAGTTTTGAGCTGCTCCGCGACATGTACCGTGTGGAGCCGGCGTGCTATCAAAAAAATCTCGACGCGCTTGTGGAACTCCTCGACCTCGGTACGCTGCTCAGAACGCCGGCGCGGACACTGAGCCTCGGCCAGCGGATGCGGTGTGAGCTTGCGGCATCGCTGTTGCATGACCCGAAAACGCTTTTTCTAGACGTAAACTGTAGGATAGCTTAGAGT
>DBPP01000026.1 GCA_002305575.1 Ruminococcaceae bacterium UBA1417 | reverse complement strand
AAGATCATCGGCGACCATACCGATATGTACGCACAGGGCTATTTCGATTACGACTCCAAGAAGTCCGGCGGTCTGACGATTTCCCATCTGCGTTTCGGTCATACGCCGATCAAGTCCACCTACTATATTTCGCAGGCTGACTTTGTCGCATGTCATAACCCGGCATACCTCGAGACCTACGATATGGTGCAGGATCTGAAGAAGGGCGGCAGCTTCCTTCTCAACTGCCCGTGGGATGCTGCGGAGCTCGAAGAGAGACTCCCGGGCAAGGTCAAGAAGTTCATCGCCGACAACGACATCAACTTCTACACGATCGACGGCTTTAAGATCGGTAAGGAAATCGGCCTCGGCACCAGAATCAACACCGTTCTCCAGTCCGCTTTCTTCTCCATCGCGAAGATCATTCCGGAAGAGGACGCGATCAAATACATGAAGGAAGCCGCTACGAAGTCCTACTCCAAGAAGGGCGAAGCGATCGTTAAGATGAACCACGACGCGATTGACCGCGGCGCGAACGGCTATGTGAAGGTTGAGATTCCGGCTTCCTGGAAGGACGCTGTGGATGATTCCGTGAAGCATGTCGCGACCGGTGACCGTCCGGACCTCGTCGATTATGTCAACAACGTGGTGATCCCGGTCAACACCTTCCACGGTAAGGATCTCCCGGTTTCCACCTTTGAAAAGTATGCTGACGGTACCTCTCCGCAGGGCACGGCCGCTTACGAGAAGCGCGGCGTTGCGGTTGACGTTCCGAAGTGGATGCCTGAAAACTGCATTCAGTGCACCTTCTGCTCCATGGTTTGCCCGCACGCGGTTATCCGTCCGGTCCCGATGACCGACGAAGAGCTCGCGGCTGCACCGGCGGCTGTGAAGAGCAAGCCCATGACCGGTATGCCGGGCATGAATTTTGTCATGACGATCTCCACGCTCGACTGCACGGGCTGCGGCTCCTGCGTCAATGTCTGCCCGGGCATGAAGGGCAACAAGGCGCTCGCTATGTCCCCGATCGACGCAGAGCGTCCGGGTCAGGAAGTCTTCAACTACGGCATCAAGCTCGATCCGAAGCCGGAAGTTATGGAGAAGTTCAAGGATACAACCATCAAGGGCAGCCAGCTCAGACAGCCGCTGCTTGAGTTCTCCGGCGCGTGCGGCGGCTGCGGCGAAACACCGTATGCCAAGCTCGTTACCCAGCTCTTCGGTGACAAGATGTTCATCGCGAACGCCACGGGTTGCTCCTCCATCTGGGGCGGTTCCGCACCGGCTACGCCGTACACCGTCAACAAGAAGGGTCACGGCCCGGCATGGCAGAACTCCCTCTTTGAGGACAACGCTGAGTTCGGTCTCGGCATGACGCTGGCACAGAACGCCGTTCGCGGCCGTCTGGCACAGCTCACGAAGGAGCTCATTGCGATCGATTACTGCACGGCAGACCTGAAGGAAGCCGGTCAGAAGTGGCTCGATACGATGAATGACCGCGCGACGAACGGCCCGGCGGCTGAGGCGTACATTGCGGCGCTCGAGAACGGTATTCTCACGGCCGATGAGGGCATTGCGTTTGCAAGCTCCGAGAAGGGCAAAGAAGTGTTTGGCGATCAGGCGGAAAGCAAGCTCGAGCACTTCAAGGCGCTCAAGGCTGAAGGCAAGAACTGCGACTGTGCAGCCTGCACGTTGGCGGCCAAGATCCTCAAGGATAAGGATTTCCTCGCGAAGAAGTCCATGTGGATCTTCGGTGGCGACGGTTGGGCCTATGATATCGGTTTCGGCGGTGTCGACCATGCGCTTGCTTCCGGTGAAGACATCAACATCCTCGTCTTCGATACCGAGGTGTATTCGAATACAGGCGGACAGGCTTCCAAGTCTACGCCAGTTGGCTCCGTCGCACAGTTTGCGGCTGCCGGTAAGTCTGTAAAGAAGAAGGATCTTGCTGCGATCATGATGAGCTACGGCTACGTCTATGTCGCGCAGGTTGCTATGGGTGCTGATATGAACCAGTGCCTCAAGGCGTTCCACGAGGCGGAGAGCTATCATGGCCCGTCCATCATCATCGCCTACGCGCCGTGCATCAACCACGGCATTAAGGGCGGCATGGGCGTTTCCATGACTGAGGAGAAGAAGGCTGTTGCGGCCGGTTACTGGCACAACTTCCGCTTCGATCCGCGCCGTGCGGATAACGGTGAGAATCCGTTCCAGCTCGACAGCAAGGCGCCGAGCGCTTCCTATCGCGACTTCATCATGGGCGAGGTCCGTTACAACAGCCTCACCCGTTCGTTCCCGGAGAGAGCGAAGGTCCTCTTCGAGAAGGCCGAGAAGTATGCGGAAGAGAAGTACGCGAAGCTCTCCAAGATGGCGGAGTAATGTGTCCCAAAGCTCTATACCCTAAATAAACAGAGTCCCGTCTGCGGGTTTCCGCAGACGGGACTTTTTTGCGTGCACCAAAGATGTTGCACAGAAATTTGCGCGGGGATTTCAAGCATGAAGGTCCGGCGCTTTGCATAGAAATGGAACACAACGAAGGTGAGGGTGTGTTACGATGAAGCAAAGTGTCGACGACAGAGCCGCCATGCTGGGAGAATATATTGTGCAGAACAAAGCGACGGTACGACGCGCCGCCAAGCAGTTTGGGGTCAGCAAGTCCACCGTACATAAAGATGTCGCCGAGCGTCTACGCCACGTCAACCTCGGGCTATACAAAGAGGTGCGCGATGTTTTGGCCGTCAATAAAGCGCAGCGGCACATTCGCGGCGGCATGGCCACCAAGAGAAAATACGAGCATCGGGCAAAATAAAAGCGCTCCGCTTCCCGATAAAGGGGGGCGGAGCGCCGCTTTCTGTTGCGCTGTTTTTTAGGTGACGCTTATGTTTTCCGGAACAGGCTGGGCGTTGCTTTCCGGCAACCGATACTTATCGACAAACCGGTTATAGTAACCGGTATAGCGCGGCTCGCCGGAATTCTTTACCTCGTTCAGGTAACCATGCGTATCCATGGTGGAATCCTTAATCTGGATCATGCAGACTGCAATGTTCGAGCAGTGATCCGAAATGCGCTCGTAGTTGTTGAGAATATCGGAGAGTACAAAGCCAAGCTCAATCGTGCATTTTCCGTCCTGTAGGCGGCGGATGTGCCTGTTTTTCAGCTCCACCTTCAGCGTGTCGATGACCTGTTCGAGCGGTTCCACCTCATAGGCCAGTTGCAGATTGTTTTCGTCGAAGGCGTCTGTCGTGATGTTCAGGATCTCAACGACTGCTTTCGTAAAAATTTCAAGCTCCTGCTGCGCCTTTTCGGAAAATTTTAGATTTTTGTCGTGCAGCTCGCGTGCCACGCGCAAAAGATTGACCGCGTGATCGCTGATCCGTTCAAAATCACCGATTGTATGCAGCAGCTGAGAAACGTCGTTGCTGTCGGCATGAGAGAGATTTTTACTCGAAATTTTGACCAGGTAGGAGCCCAGCTTATCTTCGTAGAGGTCAACCATCTCTTCGTTTTCTTCAATTTGCTGGGCGATTTTTTCATCATAGTGCGTGAGCAGGCCAATCGCATCCAAGAGCGTTCTGCGCGCGAGATCTGCCATGCGCATGGTGGTGTTGCGGCATTCGCCGATCGCGAACGACGGGGAAAGCAACAGGCGCTCATCGAGCAGTACGGAATGCGGGTCAGCAGCGGCATTGGGCTTCAGCTTCTTGTCGCGGATGGTGATCACAGCGAGTTTTTCCAGCTGCTTGCTGAAGGGAAGCAGGATAAAGGTGGTGATCAGGTTGAAAGCCGAGTGAACCACAGCGATCATCACAGAGGAAATCGGCTGGTTTGTAAAGGAAAAGTGAAAGATGCTGTCGGCAACGTAGAAGAGCGTCAGGCAGATGATGGTGCCGATCACATTGAAATAGATGTGTACCGCCGTAACGCGCTTCGCGTTTTTCGAGGTGCCGATAGAAGAGAGCAACGCCGTGATGCAGGTGCCGATGTTCTGGCCCATAATGATCGGCAGCGCCATTTGGAAGGAGATGCTGCCGGTCAGCGCAAGCGATTGGAGAATGCCGAGCGATGCCGCAGAACTTTGAATCAGCGCGGTAATCAGCGTACCGGCGAGGATCGCAACGAACGGATTGTTCAGCATCATCAGAATTTCCCGGAATTCCGGCAGATCGGCGAGCGGCTTTACCGCGCCGCTCATCAGCGTCATGCCGGTCATCAGGATCGCAAAGCCGACGCACACGGAACCGATATCCTTCTTTTTGCTGCTTTTTGCAAACATGATGAGCACAATACCGATCAGTGCGACAATCGGTGAAAAATTCTCCGGCTTCAACAGTTGCACAAAAACGTTGTCGCTTGTGATACCGGACAGGCTCAGAATCCAGGCGGTGATCGTGGTGCCGATGTTCGAGCCCATAATCACGCCGACGGACTGTCCAAGTTCCATAATGCCGGAGTTAACGAGGCCGACCAGCATAACGGTCATGGCTGAAGAGGACTGAATGGCGATGGTAATGCCCATGCCGAGCAGAAGGCTTTTAAATCGATTGGAGGTCATGGAGCGCAGGACGCGCTCAAGACGGCCGCCAACCATCTTTTCCAGGCTGGTCGAGAGCAGATGCATGCCGTACAAAAAGAATGCCAAACCGCCAAAGAGTGTAATAACGGAGAATATGTCCATTGATTTTTGCAACTCCTTCGATTGCTGAAACGACTTGTTTTCCTAAATTTCATCTACTTTTTACTTTTTTCTTACATACAAATTTATTGTATCATAGAAATATCGGAGAATTCAATGCTTTTTTCCGAAAAACAAATATTGGGCGCAAATTTGTGCAGTGCGCAACATTCCTTGACGGCGAAGGGGAAAAGGCGCTATAATATAGCAAGGAAAATTATACGTTATGTGGAAAATATACGGAGAATCCCATCCAAACCGGCGCCAGAGGGCGCGCGGTCATGGATGCGGCATGGAAAGGGTGCGCGGTATGCAAATCAGTGCGGTGATTGTAGCGGCTGGAAATTCTACGCGGATGCAGGCGGGCGGCGCCTCCAAGCTTTTGATGACAATTGGCGGCGAGTCAGTTTTGCGGCGTACGCTGCGCATGTTTGATGAGACGCCCTGCATCGGGGAAATCGTTGTTGTGACACGTTCGGCTGATTTTGACGAGGTACGCCGTGCGGCGGACGGCATCCGCAAGCCGATGCGTATGACAGCGGGCGGGCGCGAGCGGCAAGATTCTGTCAGAAACGGTGTTTCACTGTGCACCCAGGCGGATTATGTTGCCATTCATGATGGCGCCAGGCCGTTTGTGACACCTGCGCTGATTGAACGCGTCTGTGCGGACGCCGTGCGGTTTGGGGCGGCAACGCTGGCCGTGCCGGTTAAGGATACAGTGAAGATCGCGTCTGCGGATGGATTTGTACAGGGAACGCCGGATCGCAGGGTGCTGCGTGCTGTGCAGACGCCGCAGGTGTTTGAACGGGCGCTTTACCTGCGCGCGCTGGAAAGCGCTGTGCAGAGTGGGAAAACCTACACGGACGACTGCCAGCTGATTGAGGCTGCCGGCGGCGCGGTATTTCTCACCGCCGGCGATTACCGGAATATTAAAATTACAACGCCGGAGGATCTGCTCATAGCTGAGGCCTTCGCAGCGGCGCAGGACAGGCCAGACCGCTGAAGTTGGGGAGGAAATGCCGCAAACGGGCGGTTGATCTGTGTGTTCTGCATCATTGAAATGTATAAAATTGTTGGAAAGGATGGAGAAACAATGAGAATAGGACACGGTTACGATGTGCACGCGCTTGCGGAGCACAGGGATTTGATCATTGGCGGCGTGAAAATTCCCTATGAGCTCGGTCTGCTGGGGCATTCGGATGCGGACGTGTTGGCGCATGCCATTGCGGACGCATTGCTCGGTGCAGCGGCGCTGGGGGATATTGGCGTGCTGTTTCCGGACAGCGACCCGCAGTACGAGGGAGCGGACAGCCTGAAACTGCTCTCCGCGGTCGTGGCTGCGGTGCGGCGCAAGGGCTTCGCCTTGGGAAACATCGACGCTACGGTGGTGGCGCAGCGCCCGAAGCTGCGGCCGTATATCGAAGAGATGCGGCGCAACATTGCATCTGCCTGCAATATGGAGGTCGATTGCATCAATATCAAGGCCACGACGGAGGAATGCCTCGGTTTTACGGGCCGCGGCGAAGGTATTTCCGCGCACGCTGTCTGCCTGCTCGTCTAAAAGCACCGCGCAGTTTTTCAAAGCACAAATCGGTGGCTTGTCTCATATTCTGGTAGCGAACAACAAAACGGAGTATGGGGAAAGCAGAGGTGCTTGCTATGGAAAACCGGAGGGACCGGGAGGAAAAAACGCTGATCGTGGTCAGCAGCGTGACGTATGCGCTCAAGGGCCGCGATCTGCTTTTTGCGCGCGGGATCAAATCGTATGTGGAACGCCTGCCGCGCACGCGGGAGAACGGCTGCGGTTATGGCCTTTATGTGCCGCGGCGCGCCGAAGAGGCCGAGCGTATTTTGCGCGCAGCAGGCGTGCGGGTGCTTTACCGCGCAGAGCGGGGCGCATCATCATGATTTATCTCGATAACAGCGCAACAACGTATCCGAAGCCGCCGGCTGTGCGCAGACGCATGGCCGAGGCGCTAGAACGGTTCGGAGCCAATCCGGGTCGCGGCGGATTTAAAATGAGTATGGAAACGGCGCAGGCCGTGTATGACGTTCGGCGGAAGGCGGCCGCGCTGTTTGGTGCGCCGGGGCCGGAGTGCGTCTCGTTTCAGCCGAGCTGTACGCAGGCGCTGAACATCGTCATCCATTCACTGCAGCCGGGAGATCACGTGCTCGTGACGGATCTCGAGCACAACGCGGTCCTGCGCCCACTCAAGGCGATGGAGGCGCAGGGCGTTTCTTTTTCTGTTGTGCCGGTTACGCCCGGCGACAACGACGCGACGCTCGACGCATTTCGCCGCGCGCTGCGCGCGAATACGCGGATGCTGATTTGCACCCAGGCTTCGAACGTCTGGGGCATTCGCGTGCCCGTGGAACGGCTGGCCGCACTCGCACATGTTTACGGCGCGGAAATCTGTGTTGACGCGGCGCAGTCCGGCGGCGTAATCCCGATCCGCGCGGCGCAGGATGGTATCGACTACCTCTGCTGCGCCGGGCACAAGGGGCTGTACGGCCCGATGGGTACTGGCATGCTGATTACCAGTAAGGGGGAGACGCTGCAAAGCCGGATTCAGGGCGGTACGGGCACGCAGGCGATGCAGCTCGAACAGCCGCGGGATATGCCGGAATACCTTGAAAGCGGCACGCAGAATGTGCCGGGAATTCTGGCGCTGGGCGCCGGCATCGATTTTGTGCGCGCCCGGGGAGAGGATAACCTGCGGCAGGCGGAAATGCGCCATGTGCGCCGGATCTACGACGCGCTCAGCGCCATGCCGCATGTACGGCTTTATACCGAAAAGCCGGATCTGCGGTATTTTGTGCCGGTGCTCAGTTTCAACGTGCAGGGGATGCCGAGCGAGGCAGTCGGCGATTATCTCGCAAAGCGGGGCATTGCCGTGCGCTGTGGACTGCACTGCGCACCGTTTGCCCACCGGAAGATGGGCACAGACACCGGTGTTTTCGACGGTGCAGTACGCGTTTCCCCTTCGGTGTTTACACAGGAGCAGGAGGTGGGCGCGCTGCTGCGCGCGGTCGCGGCGCTGCGGGGAAACACGCCGGCATAGCGACAAAAAGAATAAGATGTGAAAATGCGGAAAATACGATGAAATTCGACAGGAAAAATCCTGCAAGCCCCCTTTTCATAGGCGGCGCTTTATGATAAACTATGAATACAGATTCTGTGCCCGCGCGACTTGCTCGGCTGGAAAGCGCGGCGCAAAAAGAGGTGAAGGATGTGGAAGGTTTCCTCAGCGCGGTTGCATCCTGGTGGGAATGGGTGCTGAGTATTGCCAAAAGCTTTCAGATCAAAGATGCGGTAGACATCCTGATTATCGGATTGCTCATATACGGCGCGATCAAGCTTGTGCGGGAGACACGTGCCGGCCAGTTGGTCAAGGGTCTTCTGCTCCTTGTGGTTTTGTTTTTGGTTTCCGGTAATTTGCAGCTGATGATGGTCAATCAGGTGTTGTACTATTTCTTCAACTTCGCGTTTGTCGCGATCCTGATCGTGTTCCAGCCGGAGATCCGCAAGGCGCTCGAGCAAATGGGACGCAGCAATATGAGCAAATCCATAGCGGATGCGGTCGGCGGCCGGGATCGGGACGGCGAAAAGCAGCGGATGCGCAAGGCGATCAATGCGATTGTCGACGGCGTCGGGATCCTCCAGCAGTTGAAAATGGGCGCGCTGATCGTTTTCGAGCGCCAGACGAAACTCGGGGATATCATCGAGACAGGCACGCAGATCAACTGCGAGCCGTCCGGCCAGATCGTCGGCAATATTTTCTTCAACAAGGCGCCGCTGCATGACGGAGCGATGATCGTCCGGGGCGGTATGATTCATGCGGCAGGCTGTATCCTGCCGTTGACCAAAAACACCTCCGTTTCTGCGGAACTCGGCACACGTCACCGCGCGGCGCTGGGCGTCAGCGAGGAATCCGATGCCGTGGCGGTCGTCGTTTCGGAGGAAACGGGGCAGATCTCGGTTGCGGTTAACGGTGTGTTGGCGCGGCGCTTTACGCGCGACACGCTGCGCGATGTGCTGGAAAGCTATTTGATTCCGCAGGAGGAGAAGACCTCCACGGTACGCCGCGGGCTTAACAACCTTTTCAGTAAAAGGACGGTGAAAAAGTGATGCCGGACAACAAGGGGAAGACGGAATCGGGCGAAAAGAAAGAAAAGGGTTTTCTGCGTATTTTTGAGAACAACACGCTGCTTTTGGTCTTTTCGTTCCTGTGTGCGGCCGTCATCTGGTTTTTCATGATGGCGACGAGCGGCGAAAGCCGCGCCACGGTTGTTCGCGGGGTGCCGATCAACGTCGAGGTTTCCGAAGCGGCGCAGGAGGCCGGCATACGGATTTTCGATATGAACTACCGCACAGCCGATGTGTCCATCACAGGCAGCTCGCTGATTACGAGCAAGGTGACAACCGAGGACCTCGCGGTTACCGCTACGCTGGACCCCTCTACGTCCATGCTGACAGGAAACTCCATGCAGCAGGCCACGCTGGCACTGCGTGCGGCCAAGAAGGGCAATACGTTTACCGAGTACGAAATCGAGAGCGTGGCGCCAGCGGAAATTTCCGTCTACTATGACAAGTACAAGGAAATCCAGCTTTCGCTGGAGAGCAACATCGAGTATTCGGTGGCAGAAAACTATTATGCGCCGGCAACGCCTACGCTTTCCACCGATCTCGTCACGGTATCCGGCCCGGAAAGCGCGGTGAACCGCGTTGCGCGTGCGGTGCTTGTTTACACGTTCAGCGATGAACTGACCCAATCCAAATCGATTTCCTGTAAGGTTACGCTGTATGATACCAACGGGGATGTTTTGGACCCAACGGAAAACTTCCTTACCCTCAGCGACAATACGGTAGATGTTTCCATTCCGGTGACGAGCCGCCAGACGGTGGAGTTGGTTGCGGATATCCGGAATATTCCGGAAAGCTTCCCGGAGAATCGTATTTCCATTGATCCGGAAACGATTGAGATAGCGGGAGACGGCGAGACGGTGTCGAAGTACACGTCGCTGACACTTGCGACGCCGATCAATTTCCTCGACGTTACACCTTCCAACACGACCTTCCAGGTGGCAATCCCGGTGCCGAGCGGCGTGACGAACATCAGCCGCGTGGAAACCGCCACGGTCACCTTCAACATGAACGGCTATTCGGAAACGGAACTGACGACAAACAACATCAGTGTGATCAATGTGCCGGAAGGCAAAACGGCCGATCTGTCCACGAGAAGTCTCACAGTCCGCATCATTGGTACGGCGGCACAGATTTCCAAACTGACGGGTAATTCCGTGTTCTGTACCGTGGACCTTTCCTCGGTTACGGATCCGAGCGGCAGCATTGAGGTGCCTGTGACCGTTACGGTCAACAACGCCGAATCCTGCTGGGCGACCGGTACGTATACGGCGCATGTTACCGTATCCGATGACGTTTCCTCCGCAGCGGTTGCGCAGGAGTAACCGATTCTACTTGACAAAATGAATGCCCGCCGTGTTCCGTTGGGGAATACGGCGGGCGTTTGGTTTTATGGGATTCGTTCAAACAACAGGGGTGTTTGGCAATATGCCGGCGGTTTCGGTGAAGGCGCGGAACCAGTCGCGGATTGCGACGGGGACGCCGCTTGCCTGCAGTACAACGATGATCAGGATGATAACGACCAAAAGCGCGAGCACCTTGAGCGCAAACATATAGTTGCCTCCCTTATGCTCCTCTTCTCCCTGCGTTTGGGCGGTGTGTTCCGGTGCGGGCGATGCATCGACGGGCTTTTCCGCTGTAGACTGCGGCTTTTTCTTCTCCATACCGATACCTCTTCTCTGAAAAACGACAAGCTTCTCTATTTTTTATTGTAGCACAGAAGTGCAATTTTTTCTATATAATTTTGAGGTTTTTGCAGAATATTTGCTTTCCCATCCGCTGCTTCTGGACGGAGCGACACGCGCAGCCGCGAAATTTCGGCAAATTATGGATTTCAGTTGAATAATCGGCGAAAAAATGTTAAAATATTCTCCTAGAATTTCTGATACCAAATGTACGCCGCAAAAATGCTTTCCGGCGTACATTGAGAAGGATGAACCGATGATGAATATCCGAAACTGGGAGGTTCGGTCTCTCGATAAGGAACGCGCGGCGGTGCTTGCGCAAACCTACCATATACCATTTTTTCTTGCCATGCTCCTGAATATACGCGGGTTTGACCGCAAGGAGGAAATCCAGACCTTTTTTGGCGCGGGAACGCCGCTTTCCGATCCGTTTTTGCTAAAAGATATGGATCGCGCAGCCGCCCGGATTACGCGCGCCATCGAAAAAATGGAAAAAATTGCCGTGTACGGCGACTACGATGCCGACGGCATCACGTCCACCGCCATGGTGTACGGTTATCTGGAAACACGCGGCGCGGATGTGCAGTACTACATACCGCAGCGCGAGGGCGAGGGGTATGGTATGAACACCGGCGCTGTCGAACACCTTGCCGCGTGCGGTGTTTCGTTGATCATCACGGTGGATAATGGCATTTCGTCCGTTCATGAGGTGGAGCGCGCGCGGGAATTGGGCGTGGATGTGGTGATTACCGACCACCACCGCCCGCAGGAAATTCTGCCGGCGGCTGTCGCCGTTGTGGATGCATACCGAAAAGACGATGAGAGCCCATACAAGGATTTTTCCGGTGCAGGTATAGCCTTTAAGCTTTTGATGGCGCTGGAAGAGGGCGCAGGCGATCTCGACGACCTGTTGGAAGCGTATGCGGACCTCGCCACGATCGGCACCATCGGCGATGTGGTGCCGCTGACCGGAGAGAACCGCACGCTGATCCGCGCCGGTCTGCGCCGGCTTTCGGAGAGCGATCGTCCCGGCGTGCGTGCGTTGCTGGAGGATTCCGGCTTCAGCGGCCGCAGGCTCACCGCTACGAATGTGGCGTTTACGCTGGTGCCCCGCATCAATGCGACGGGGCGCATGGGTTCCCCGGATCGTGCGGTGCGCCTGCTGACGAGTATGTACGAAACGGAAGCGGAACAGCTTTCGGAGGAAATCTGCGCAGACAACGAGGAACGTCGCCGTGTGGAGGCTGCCATTTCGGAAGCCGCCTTTGCGGATATCGAGGCGCGCGGACTTGCTGAAGATCGTGTGATCGTCGTTGATGGCGCGGATTGGCACCACGGCGTGATCGGTATTGTCGCTTCGCGCATCACCGACCGGTACGGTAAGCCGAGCATTGTGCTTTCGCGCGGCGAGACGGAGGCCAAGGGCAGTGGACGCAGTGTGGAGGGATTTTCCCTGTTTGAAGCGGTGTGTGCCTGTGGAAATTTGCTGATCAAATACGGCGGGCATCCAATGGCGGCGGGCGTGACGCTGGCCGTCGGACAGATCGATGCGTTCCGCACGGCGATCAACGCATATGCGGCCGAAAAATACAGGCGGATGCCAACGCAGACCGTCACGCTGGACTGCCGCCTGAATCCCGCTGCACTTTCCGTGGATATGGTCGAAAGCCTGCGGCAGCTCGAGCCGTTTGGCAATGGAAATCCACAGCCCGTTTTTGGGCTTTTCAATATGACGCTCTGTGATATTTCCGCCGTGGGCGGCGGGGGGCACCTGCGGCTCACGCTGGAGAAAAACGGTGCGGTTCTCACGGCGATGCGCTTCAACGTAAAGCCGGAGGATTTTGTCTATGAAAAAGGGGATCGTCTCGATCTCGCCGTACAGCTGGAAACGCGGGAATACCGCGGCCAGCCATCGCTGACGGTGATCGTGCGCGACATCAAGCCGGCGGGCTTCGACACGGCGGAGAATATCGCTTCGTTGGCCAGCTATGCGGCTTTCCGGCGCAGCGAGCCGTTGACCCCGGCGGACAAGGCGCGCCTGATTCCGGACCGCGCGTGCTTAGCGGCGGTGTACAGGGCGCTGCGCGCACGCGGCGGCAAACGGGTTGATCTCGTGCGTTTCTGCGCACAGATCGGTCCCGCGTGTACGCTCGGACGGCTGCGTACAGCGCTCGACGCGTTTTCCGAATGCGGCTTGGTTCGCAGCACAGTTTCTGATGGGTGGCTTTCGGCGCAACTTTTGGAAACAAGCGGTAAAACAGATATTACACAAGCTTCCGTCCTGCGGGCGCTGCAATAGCGCCCAGGCGGTGATCAAGGAGGAGAGAAGATGGCAGCGGCATCCAAAACTTATGCGGATCTTGTGCAGCTCGCGACATCGAGCGGCAAGGAATACGATCTTGCCCTGATTGAGAAGGGGTATAAATTTGCGCTTGAGGCGCACAAAGATCAGGTGCGTCAATCCGGCGAGCCGTACATCATCCATCCGATCGCGGTGGCCTGCAAGCTGATAGAATTCGGCATGGATACGCCGTCGGTTGTCGCAGGTCTCTTGCATGACGTCATTGAGGATACGCCTTATACGTACGATGACATTGCGAAAACATTCGGCAAGGAGATTGCGAACCTGACCGACGGTGTAACCAAGCTCGGTAAAATCCCGTTTTCGTCTCGGGAGGAGCAGCAGGCGGAGAACCTGAGAAAAATGCTGATGGCCATGTCCGAGGATATTCGCGTCATCATCATCAAATTTGCCGACCGCATGCACAACCTGGCCACGCTCGAGTACGTTTCACAGCAGAAGCAGCGCGACAAAGCGCTGGAGTGCCTTGAGGTTTACGCGCCGATTGCGCACCGGCTCGGCATGCGTACCGTTAAGGAATACATGGAAGACGTTTCCCTGAAATACCTGGACCCGGTTGCGTACCACGAGATCGAAGAAAACCTGGAGGCGCGCAGCACGCGGCGCAAGCAGTTTATTGAAAACACAAAGCAGCTTATCCGCAGCCGTGTGGAACCGCTGATTCCCGGCGTGGTCATTGAGGGCCGCGTCAAGAGCATCAACGGCATTTATCGCAAGATGTTCATCCAGGGCAAGTCCTTTGATGAAATCTACGATATTTTTGCGCTGCGCGTCATCGTCAATACGATCATCGATTGCTACAATGTTCTGGGTATTATACACGATATGTTTACCCCGCTGCCGAACCGGTTCAAGGACTATATTTCTACACCGAAGCAGAATATGTACCAGTCGCTGCATACGACCGTCATCAGCAAGGAGGGAATCCCGTTTGAGGTGCAGATCCGTACCTGGGAAATGCACCACACTGCGGAATACGGCATCGCGGCCCACTGGAAATACAAGCTCGGCATGACGAGTGGCAACGAAAAAACCGATTCGCTCGAAACGCGGCTGCAGTGGATCCGGAACATGCTCGACAACCAATCGGAGAGCGAGGATGTCACGGATCTCGTGCGGTCGATCAAGACGGATTTGGCGCCCGAAGAGGTGTTCGTCTTTACGCCAAAGGGCGACGTCATCAATCTGCCCATGGGGTCTACCGTCATTGACTTCGCGTATGCGATCCACTCTGCTGTCGGCAACCGTATGATTGGCGCGAAGGTTGATCAGAAAATCGTCCCGCTCGATTACAAGGTCAAGACCGGCGAAATCATTGAGATCCTGACGACCAAGGAGGTCGGCCGCGGGCCGAACCGTGACTGGCTTTCTCTGGTGCGCACGAGTGAAGCGCGCAACAAGATCCGCACGTGGTTTAAAAAAGAGAAGCGTGAGGAAAACATCGTAGAAGGTAAGGCCGAGCTGGAGCGTGAGTTCAAGCGCAACAACATTGTGATGAGCGACGAGCTGATGAAATTTATGCTGGACAGCGCCGGCCGCCGCCACAGTTGTACCACGCCCGACGATTTCTACGCCGCCATCGGCTATGGCGGCATCCAGTTGTGGAAGATTCTGCCACGCATCAAGGAAGAGTATCTGAAGAACCAGAATCCAGGCGATAAGCAGCCGGATATCTCGCAGCAGGCGCCTCAAGCGACGAATAAAAAAGCCGTGGGCGGCGTGCTTGTGGAGGGTATGGACAACTGCCTGATCAAGTTTTCCCGCTGCTGCAACCCGTTGCCCGGTGACGAAATCATCGGTTTCATTACGCGCGGCTTTGGCGTCTCCATCCACAAACGCAATTGCTCGAATGTGCCCAAGGATTTCACCACATGTCCGGAGCCGGAACGCTGGGTGCGCGCGCACTGGGCCGGCGAGGTCAAGGAGGAATTCAAGTCCACGCTGCACATCGTGTCTGCAGACCGCTCCGGCCTGCTTGCCGATGTGACCCAGCAGCTTTTCAATATGCATATTTTTATCCACTCGCTGAACTCCCGCGAGATCAAGAATACCGGTAACGCGCTGATTTCGGCGACGATCTCCATCAACGGTATGGCGCATCTCCAGCAGGTGATTGACCGGCTTTCCAAGGTCCGCGGTGTCATTTCCATTGACCGGAGCTGATGTGGTCCGGCAGAAAGGCAACACGCTATGCAATATCTCTGTTTGACGGGCGGCATGCTCGCCGAAAACTGTTACGTACTTTTTGATGAAACCTCGGGTGAAGCGGCGGTCATCGATCCCGGCTTTGTAAATGACCGGCTGCTGGCTGCAATAAAGCCCTACAAGGTGCGTTGGATCCTTCTGACGCACGGCCATTTCGACCACATAGAAGGGGCGGATCGCCTGCGCGCGGTGACTGGCGCGCCCGTCGCCGCGCTGCGCGAGGAGGGGCCCTTTGCCGCTGACCCCACACAGAACGGCTCGTTGCTGATGATCGGTCGGCCCGTTTCGTGCAAAGTGGACCGGTTGCTGGAAAACGGGGAGACGATCCATATTGGCGCCATACCGGTGCGCGTGCTGCATACGCCCGGGCACACGGCAGGTGGATGCTGTTTCATCACACCGGAGGCGATTTTCACCGGCGATACCCTGATGGGCTATTCGGTCGGTCGGTGTGACCTGCCGACCGGCGACGAAGCGGCGCTGCTTTCGTCGCTCCGTCTGCTTGCCACGCTGCCGGGCGACCCGGCCATTTGTGGCGGGCACGGGCCTGTAACGCGCCTTTCGGAGGAGAAACGAAACAACCCGTATCTTTGAAGCATTTTACCAAGGTTAAGGAAATCTGTTATGTATCTGTTTGTCATTGACCATCCCTACCATTATGAGGCGGAGAACCTCTGCCGCGTTTTTTTCCCGTTTGATAAAGTCGTGACGCTGCATGCTTTGCAGGATGCCGACGAGCCGCAGGCACGCACCGTGTACACAGCCCTCGAGGCAGGGCGGTATGTCGTTCGAATTCACGATGAAAGCGGCGAGACGGTGCGCCCGTCGCCACAGGCTGCGGAGGATGAATACGGCCTGATGGCCCTGTTGTTTTCGGCACTGCGCGATCACACCGGCAAGCTGCCGCGCTGGGGCATGCTGACGGGTATCCACCCGATCAAGCTGCTGCGCCAGCTTACCGAACGGTACGGCGCTGCGGAGGCAAACCGTCTGTTCCGCGAGAAGTATTTCGTCTCCGAAGAAAAGGCGTCGCTTGCCGCGCGAACGCTTCAGGCGCAGACGCCGGTCACAGCGGACGTCGGTGAAAACGACTATTCACTTTACATTTCGGTGCCGTTCTGTCCCACGCGCTGCGCCTACTGTTCGTTTGTTTCGCAGAGCGTGGAGAAAACGAAAAAGCAGATTCCGCAGTACCACGCGCTGCTTCTGCAGGAAATCAAGGCGACTGCGCAATGCGCCAAATCGCTCGGTCTGCGGTTGCGCGCAGTCTATGTGGGCGGTGGCACGCCGACGACCTTCTCCGCAGAGCAGCTGCGCACCATGATTCAGACGGTACGCGATGCGTTTGACCTTTCAGCCTGCACGGAGTTTACGGTGGAGGCCGGACGGCCGGATACCATTGATCGCGAAAAGCTTTTGGCCTTGCTCGAGGGTGGCATCACGCGCATCAGCATCAATCCGCAGACGCTGCAGGATAACGTGCTGCGGAACATCGGCCGCCGTCATACGGCGCAACAGACGGTGGAGACGTTCCAGCTGGCGCGCGATATGGGCTTTACGAACATCAATATGGATCTGATTGTCGGGTTGCCGGGCGATACATACGAAAGCTTCTGCGATACGATCGAGCAGGTGATTCGGCTTGACCCCGAGAATGTGACGGTGCACGCGCTTGCCCTGAAGCGGTCTTCACGCATCACGCAGAGCGGCGAAGTCAATCGGGCACATGCGGACGCGGCGCTGGCGGATCGCATGATGGCTTATGCAGAAAAACGTCTGACTGAGCATGGCCTCACGCCGTATTACCTATACCGCCAGAGCCGTATGGCGGGCAATCTGGAAAATACGGGCTGGGCGAAACCGGGCTATGTGTGTGCCTACAATATTTTTACGATGGATGAGACGGAAACCGTGCTCGCGTGTGGCGCAGGCGGCGTTTCCAAGCTGAAAGACCCGTATTCGGAGGATCTCACACGCATTTTTAACTTCAAATACTCATATGAGTATATCAGCCGTTACGGGGAAATTCTCGAAAGAAAGGAAGGGATCGGCAAGCGTTATGAGCAATTTCGCAAGCGGATATGTTAAATATATCACCCATTTGGAACAGATCAACGACGCAGCGCTCGTGCGCCCGCAGGTGATGATCGACGAAGTAGAGGATGCGTACCGCGAGCATCTGCGCAACATCGCGCGCAATATCATCACGCACTATAGCACGGCAAAGGTCTGCATGCTTGCCGGACCGTCGTCCAGCGGAAAAACCACCACAGCACATCTGCTGCGCGACTATCTTGAGGAGCGTGGTTTGAAGGCGGAAATCGTTTCGCTCGACGATTTTTACCTTGGATTTTCGGAAATGCCCGTTTTGCCGAGTGGCGAACGGGATTATGAAACCGTGAACGCACTTGACATTGCGCTGGCGCGCCAGTGCATCCGCTCCGTAATCGATTGCGGAGCCTGCATGCTGCCGGCCTATGATTTCAAGACGAGCGAACGGCGGCTTGCCGTGCGGGAGCTGGATGTCCGGGATCACGGCTTTGTGATTTTCGAGGGCATCCACGCGCTGAATCCCGTGTTTACGAAGGATCTGCCGGAAGGCAGCGCCATCAAGCTGTACGTCAGCGTCAAGCAGAAAATTCAGGACATCAATGGCGAGGTGATCTCCCCGATGGACCTGCGGCTGGTGCGGCGTATCGCGCGCGACGTACAGTTCCGCAATACTTCGGCGGAGCGCACGCTTTCCATGTGGCCGAATGTCGTGTCCGGCGAAGACAAGTACATCCGCCCATACCGGATGTCGGCGGATTATACCGTCAACTCGATTCACATTTACGAGCCGTGCGTGCTGCGCTCCCTGGTGATTCCACTTCTGCGCAGTATCCCGGAGGACAGCCCGAATTACCGCAAGGCGCGCAATCTCGATGCCCGCCTGATGCGCTTTGAACCGGTGGATCCTGAGCTTGTGCCCGAGAATTCCATGCTGCGCGAGTTTTTGGGACCGAAGGGGAAAAGCCACGCGGAGTAAGAGTTTCGAAAGGAAATGTTCAATCTTTCTTTACAAATTGGCGCGTTTACCATTTGCTTTTCTGTTGGTTTTGCGCTATAATGTAGAAAGAATCGAGAAGATATCGGTTCCACCAATACGGTTATAAAGGAGAATTGGACTATGGGTATTTTAGACGATGTTGTAATCAACGCGAAATCCGCAGCGCAGACCGTAGGGAAGATGGCGGGCCAGTTTGTGGATATGTCCAAGCTGAGAATCAATCTTTCGGAGCTCAACGGCGAGATCAACCGTCGGTATCAGGAGTTGGGCCAGTATATTTATGAATCGAAGAAGGCTGGTACGACGGAAGAAGCCGAGCTCGCGGATAAAATTGCCGGTATCGACGATCTTTATGCGCAGTTTGCGGCGGTATCCGCACAGCTTGCTGCGCTGCAGAATAAGGTGACCTGCCCGGGGTGCGGCAAGCAGATGGATTTGGACGCCACGTTCTGCAGCCACTGTGGCATGAAGCTGTCCAATGCGGAAAAAGCGGCGGAGCCGGAAGAGGCAAACTGTGATGAAGCGGCTGAAGAGCCGGCGGAAGCACCCGAAGAGGAGACGAAGGAAGACTGAGCCTTCACGGAACAATAAAGCAGCAGGTTTTGCCTGCCGGACGTAAAACAGGGAGGAAAGAGTGGTGCTCTTTCCTCCTCTTTCGCAGGTCGAATTCTGCGCCGCGTGTGCGGCGCAAAATGAAACGGAGAAGGGTTTTATGGTTCGGAAACCGACAAAACCGCGTGTGCGGCAGAGTTTTCTGCAAGGGGCACTGTTGCTGACGGTTGGGGTGTTGCTCGTCAAAATTATTGGCGCCTTGTTCAAAGTTCCGCTGTCCGCGGTCATTACCGAGGACGGCATGGGCTATTTCAGTACGGCGTACAGCTTTTACAACGTGATTTTCAGCATCGCCACGGCGGGCTTCCCGGTGGCGGTTTCGCGCATGGTTTCGGAGAACGATTCGCTCGGACGGTGGCGGGACGTGCGCCGCATCAAAAGTGTATCAAGACCGATTTTCCTTTTGACCGGCGCGGTCGGCACGGGTCTGATGGTTCTCGGTGCGCCAGTTTATACGAAGGCCGTCGGCAATACAGGCGCGTTGCCGGCTATGCTGGCGCTTGCGCCCGCCGTGCTGCTGTGCAGCCTGGCGGCAGTCTACCGCGGCTATTACGAGGGGCTGCGCGATATGCGGCCAACAACCGTTTCACAGGTGATTGAAGCGCTTGCAAAGCTCTTTCTGGGTTTGAGCGGCGCGTGGTTTACGATGGAATATGCTGGTCGGACCTACGCGGTCAACGGTACGGTTTTTGGACGTACGGTGGAAGCGGCGGATGCTCCGCGGGTGATCTGTGCATTGGGCGCCGCGGCCGCGATTTTCGGTGTGTCGCTTGGTGCGGGGCTGAGCCTTTTATATCTGCGCCTGCGCGACCGCGGCGGGGATGGCATCACGGCTGAGCAGCTCGAACGCGCTCCGCAGCCGCAACCGCGCCGTGCGCTCGCGAAGCGCCTCGTGCAGACTTCGCTGCCAATCGCCATCGGCGCGGTGGCTATGAGTATTTCCGGCCTGATCGATGCTTCGTTTCTGCAAACACGCGTGGCGGCTGTTCTGCGCAGTCGGCCGGCGCCCCTGCTTTCCATGTATGCGGGGTGTATCCCGGAGGAAAATTTGGCGACGCCTGCGTCCATCCCGAATTACCTGTTCGGCTGTTATAACATGGCGCTCACACTGTTTATGCTGGTGCCGAGTGTAACGCAGGCTTTTGGCGTCAGCGCGCTGCCCAGCGTAACGCATGCGTTTGCGCGCGGCGGACGGGATACGCTGCGCCGCGCGATGGAGACCGTTTTGCGTGCGACGTGTATTTTTGCCTTGCCCGCCGGTATTGGACTTTCGGTGCTGGCGGAACCGGTGGCAGTCTTTTTGTATGGCAGCCGTCCGAGTACGCCCATCATTGCCGCGGCGCTTTCCGTGATGGGAATCGCGGCTATTTTTGCCGCAGTCACGACGCCACTTGGCAGTATGCTGCAAGCGGTGGGGCATATGGAGCTTCCGGTTATGCTTGTGCTTGGCGGGTTGGTCGTGAAGGTTGTGCTCAATTACATCCTGGCTGGCATTCCGGAAGTCAACATTCTCGGCGGCGGCATCAGCACATTGATCAGCTATGCACTGGTGACGGCGGCGGAACTTATCGCGCTGACGCGGCTGACGGGATTGCGTTTTCACTATGGCGCCACGGTGTTTAAACCGCTTTTGGCATCGCTGGTTTGCGGGGCGGCGGCATTTGCCACATGGCGCGGTATGGTGACGCTGACCGGCGGCTCACGTCTGGACGCGTTGCCTGCTGTGGCGGCGGGTGCGGCGGCCTATACGGCTGCGCTGATGCTTCTGCGCGTTGTGCGGCCTGCGCAGCTCGCGAACCTACGGCATTTCCGCAGCAGCCACTCAGGAAAAATGGCTTAAAGCCGCGGGGTTATCGAAAAAAAAGCGAAAACCACTTGAAAAATACAGAAAGATGGGGTAGAATATGAAAGACGTTTCGAAATTTGCAGGGAAGGCACACTATACGATTGACGACCTTTTGGAAATCCTCACCATCCTGCGTTCTCCAGAGGGTTGCCCATGGGATCGTGAACAGGATCATAAGAGCATTCGCCGTGATTTTCTGGAAGAGTGTTATGAGGCGATTGAAGCCATCGATACGGAAAATACGGCACTTTTGCGCGAGGAGCTCGGCGATGTGCTGCTGCAGGTTGTGTTTCACAGTGAGATTGAACGCGAGCAAGGCCATTTCGATTTTGCAGACGTCGTGGATGGCGAAGCGCGTAAAATGGTAGAGCGGCACCCCCATGTTTTTGGAAATGTGCAGGCTGAGACGACGGAGGCTGTACTTCGGAACTGGGATCAGATTAAACGGGAAACCAAACGGCAGAAATCGGACCGCGAGGTGCTGGAGAGTGTTTCTCCGGCCATGCCCGCTCTGATGCGCGCGCAGAAGGTGCGCAAAAAGGCGGCCAAGATGGGTGCGACGCTTCCTGAGATTGACGCGCTCAAGGCGCAGATCGGTGAGGCGGTATCTTCGGCCACGCCGGAAAACGGCGCTCAGCAGCTCGGGCAGGTACTTTTTGATCTTACGGCGCTGGCACAGCGTCTCGGTGTGGATGCGGAGCGCGCGCTGTTTGATACCTGCCGTGCGTATATTGCAAATTTTGAATCGGAAAAATAAAAGGGATTCATGTCCGGCGGCGCCGGAGGATGAATAGAATGAAAAAATTACTGGAGGTTATTCGTTATGAATAAGACAGAACTCGTGGCGTCCGTTGCCGAGGCGACTTCCCTGTCCAAGAAGGACGCGGAGAATGCCGTCTCTGCTGTGATCGCTTCCATCACAAAGTCCCTGACCGAGGGCGAGAAGGTTCAGATTGCCGGTTTCGGTACTTTTGAGGTCCGCGAGAGAGCGGAGCGCATTGGCCGTGACCCGAGAACGAGCGCGATGATCACGATCCCGGCTTCCAAGACCCCGGCGTTCAAGGCTGGCAAGGCTCTCAAGGATGCCGTCAACAAGTAAGGCACGTTCAGGTCAATAACTGGTGATGGAACGGATCCGCCCGGATCCGTTCTTTTGCGTTTTACCATGCGCCTGCGCGCAGAAAGGATGGATTTCCCATGCGATTGGATAAATACCTGAAGGTTTCGCGCATTATCAAGCGCCGTACCGTCGCCAATGAAGCGTGCGATGCCGGACGTGTGCTCGTCAATGGCAAGGTTGCCCGCGCGTCGTACGACGTCAAGGTGGACGACGTGCTGGAGCTGCAGCTCGGCGCCCGTGCGATCAAGGCACGCGTCGTCTCGGTCAACGAGTATGCCAAAAAGGATGAGGCCGCTCTGATGTACGAGATCATCGAAGAGCAGTAAGCTGCACAATGGAGCAGGGCAAGTTCCCGCTTACCCGGCAAAACGGATTGCAGACATATTCGCCGCCTGTGCATCATACGATTGGATGAGCAGGGAAAGGGCTGGGGCCGCCTGTTGGCTTCAGCCCTTTCTTTTATATTCTTCTATATATAGGTGCCCTGCCGGTGGTAGACCATCGAGATGCCGGCAGAGGAGAAGGATGGTGACCGTATGGCACAGCAGACATCGAATGGCCGAAAACACACCTTGGAGATCGACAATCGTGTGCGCCTTGTGGCAACCGGTGTGGAACGCGTGGATTATTTCAGCGAGGACCTGATCACGGCGCAGACGTCGGATGGCCGAATGCACATCAAGGGTGAGGGACTGTATATCGAGAACCTCAACGCCGAAACGGGGGAACTGCTCGTGAAAGGGCGTGTGATCGCCCTGTCCTATGCGGACGGCGTGAAACCGACGAGCGTGCTGGGCAGGATATTCAAATGAGTGGCGTTGCACCGGAAGCCATCGCGCTCAGCCTGCTGCTGGGGGCGCTGATCGGCCTGCTTTTTGCCGTGCTCGAGGCGCTGCGGATCCTGCTGTCTCTCGGCCGTGTGGCAACGGCTGCGCTGGACCTGCTTCTTGCGCTGCTCGCGGCGCTTTCCACCTTCATTTTGGCGCTCGCCGTGTCGAAGGGAAACTTGCGCTTTTTTCAGGCAGCGTGCGAGATCATCGGGTTTCTGTGTGTGGATCTGTCGCTGACGCACGCTGTGCGCCGGCTTCTGCCGCGCCTTGCCGCACGGCTTCGGCGCGTGTCGTGCAGGGTTCGCAGCGGGCTGAAACGCGTCGGAAAAATTTTTCTGCGGAAAAAACATCCATCCCCGGCAGAAAGTGAGAAAAGACGCGGATTTTTTGGAAATAAAGCGAAAAAAAACGAAAAAAAGACTTGAATAACGCCCGTCGGCTATTATATAATGGGAAAAGCAAGGATATCGCAGCCGGTCAGCCGGCCAAGGGAAAGGGGAAAGCCCATGCAGGAAGTCAAGAAAAAGAAATATAAGGGAAGTCTCCTTTTGAAAATCTCTATTTTGTGTTTTGCGTTTTTCATGGTTTCGATGCTGGTCAGCCAGCAGATTTCCATCAACCAGAAGAAAGCGGAACTGGCAGAGTTGGAGCAGGCGCTGGAGGAGCAGCAGGTCATCAACGACGGCCTGCGGTATGATCTGGATGCGGAGGATGCGGACAGCGACGAGTATGCGGAAAAACAGGCGCGCTACGAGCTGGATTATGTAAAGCCGGGCGAGCGTGTATTTTACAATGTCGGCGGCAACAACTAAATTTATTTTTCAATCCCGGAGGAAATGAACAGGGTATGCAGGAAACAAAGCTTGAGGTAGGAGCAATTTTTGAGGGCAAAGTGACGGGGATCACGAAGTTCGGCGCATTTGTGGATATCGGCGGCGGTAAGACCGGTATGGTGCATATTTCCGAAGTGGCGCCGGTCTTTGTCAAGGAAATCCGCGATTTCGTGACGGAGGGCCAGACGGTCAAGGTCAAGGTGATCGGCATCAACGAAGACGGCAAGATCAGCCTCTCCATGAAAAAGGCGGATGAATCTGCCCAGCAGCGCCCGCCGCGCCGCAGGGAGGAGAATCGCCCGCCACGCCAGAATCGCGTGCGCCGCGATGCGGAACCGCCTGTGCAGAGCCCTGGACGCCCGGGTGATTACGAATGGCGTGCTCGGGAGAATTCCGGCTCGTTTGAGGACATGATGTCCCGGTTTAAGCAGATGAGCGATGAAAAAATTTCCGACTTGAAGCGGGCGGAAAACAAGCGCGGCGGATATTCGCGCAAAGGCCCGAGAGGCGGCTGAGTCTCTGCGCCCTCCGAAGAAATTCGGAGGGCTTTTTAGTTTTGTGAAAGGCGTCGCTTTGGCATGCAGCGGATTGCGGTAAATTCGGGCATACCCGTGCAGGCGTGCCGTCTGAGCGGATGTAGCGAACGGAGGGAAATGGATGAAACGGGAACTGGGTTTTGGCCGGTGCGGCCTCGCCTGCTGTTTGTGCAGTGAGAATGACACCTGTACGGGGTGCGAAGCGGGCGGGTGTCCCGGTGCGGCAGTCTGTGAAAACCGCTTGTGTTCTCTGGCCAAAGGGCTGGATGGGTGCTGGGCGTGTGGGGAGAAAACCTGTATGAAAGGGCTGCTTCAGAAAATGAAACCGCGTGTTTTCTGCCGTTATATCCGGTTGCATGGACGCGCAGCGTTGCTGGATCGCCTCGCGTACAATGAGGAAAACGGCGTAGTTTACCACCGCGTCGGCGTGTATGGAGACTATGATGACTGCACGGACGAGGAGACGTTGCTTCGTTTTATAGACGCGCAAAAGTGAACTTTTTGTATATCACATTTGAAATTTTTAAATTTATATTGATTTTTTTATAGGATGTGTTATACTAAGAATACAGAGAGACGGCATAGGCCGCTGACCTGAATATTGGAAGCTCTGTCTTTCAGAAAGGATGTGTTTGTTCCGCGAAGAATGGAAAGCACATCCTTTTGTGCTTTCCGCGGAAGAAACGGGTAGTTGTATGAACGTTACGATCGTTGGAAGAAAAGTCAACCTCAGAGAGAATTTTAAAGAACTGGTACAGCGTAAGCTGACAAAATTTGAGCGTATTTTTGATGCGGATGCGGAAGCGCTTGTGAAAGTGACTGTCGAGAAGAATCGGCAGACGGTGGAAATTACGATCAAGCAGCGCGGGATGATCTACCGTGCAGAGGCAGCCGCGGATGAAATGAACGAGGCACTCGACGATGTGATCGCCGCCATGGGAAGACAAATCCGCAAAAACAAGACGCGTCTTGAGCGAGCCAAAAAAGTGCGGCAGTTTGAGCTGTCCGGGGATTATGAAGAGGAGCCGGATGAGGAGATTGAAATCGCAAAACGTAAGACGTTTTATGTCCGCACCATGACCGTTGAAGAGGCCATTTTGCAGATGAACCTGCTCGGCCACACGTTTTTCCTGTTCCGCGATGACGCGGGCGGTGAAATCAATGTTGTCTATAAGCGCAACGACGGCAAATACGGTGTCCTTGAACCGGAAACCTGAGTTTTAGCACCATAAAGCCTTTGTAGGCGCTCCGCAGAATTTGCGGAGCGCCTTTTCTGTTTAAACAAAATTAAACGGATATTTTTATTTTTAATTGACAAAATGCACAAAGTAAACTATAATATATTTGTGTTTTGCTGCATTTTGTGCAGCACGGTGATCGGGCAGTTTTTGGGAACAAGTCGTCTGTGCAGACAGGCACGGTTCGGCGAAGGAGTGAGCGTATGATTAAGCTGTTGATTGTGGATGATGAGCGGACAATTCGCAACGGCCTGGCCCGGTATATGGATTGGGAAAATCTCGGTATCGGCATGGTGGAGTGCGCAGAAAGCGCAGTGGAGGCGTTTGCGCTTTGCGAAAAAATCCGTCCGGATATCATTTTGTCCGATATTCGGATGCGCGGCATGGGCGGCGTGGAAATGTGTACGGAAATTCACGCGCAGTACCCGGAATGTCAGATCATTTTTGTCAGCGGTTACGCGGACAAGGAATATCTGAAAGCGGCGATCTCCCTCGGCGCTGTGGATTATATTGAAAAGCCTGTGCGGCCGGAGCTTCTCGCGGCGGCTGTGAAAAAGGCCATTGCCGCTTGCGAAGAGCAGCAGCGCAAGGCGGAAGCGGATGAAACCATTGCCGAAAGCCGCGGCATGGTGGGTAAAATTGTGCTGCGCGCGCTCGCTTACGGCGATTATCCGGAGAACTTCGAAAAATGTCTCAAAATTGTGGGACTGTTTGCCCGCGAATACGCGCTGTACCGATTTTGTCTGCTGCGTGCGGAAGACCCGATTGCCAACCCCGTTGCGGCGGAAAAAGAACTGCGCGCGTATCTTGCATCGCTTGGCCCAGTCACACAAGACGGTATGCGCTACGGCGCGTTTGTGGATGACCGTGACTTCCTGATCCTGTTGTGCGGGAGGAAAGAGGAAATTGAAGACACCTCCACATGCCTGAAGCGGCTGCACAGCGGTATCGCGACTCTCCGTGTGGATGAGAAGCGGTTTTTCCTTTCCTGCGGTTCCTGCGAGACAAACAAAATGATGCTGTATCGATCGTTTAATACGATACAATACGGGTTGCGCGAACTGTTTTTTAAGGGTTGGGGATGCGCGGCCACCCGATATTCGAGTTGCCCCGTGGTGCCGGTTGTTCTGGACAAGGCGCAGATCCACGCGTTTGCGACGGCGTTCAGCCGCCGAAACCGACAGGAAATAGACCAGATCCTCGAAGAGATTCGGCGGTTGCTTTCCGCGCAGACGGATGCTAATCCGGAACAGATCCGCAATGTTTATTACTCGCTGGTGTACTTGATGAATACAGAGAATGAACGGCATATTCCCCCGGAGTCTGGGGAGAGCAGCCCGGTGATCAGCGGCATCAGTCGGATGCAGACACTGGAAACCATCGACGCGCTGAGTGATTTTGTGCGCGGCTGCGCCCATGAAATCACCATGCGCTGGCAGGCCGATGATGAGAACCGTCCCGCGGTGTTGCAGGTGATGCGTATTATGCGTACAAATTATGCTGATAAGGACCTTTCGGTCAAGTCGCTTGCGGAAAGCGTCTATTTGACGCCGACTTATTTATCCGGGCTGTTTAAAAAGCGCACGGGCAAAACCATTGGGCAGTATCTCACGGAATTGCGCATCGAGTACTCGATGCAGCTGCTTATGGATAAGCAGCTGAAGCTATATCATATTGCCGAAATGGTTGGGTATGAAGACCCGAACTATTTTGCCAAGATCTTTAAACGCCATGTGGGCATGACGCCCTCTGAGTACAGGGAGAAGCAGCTATCGTGAAAGAAAAGTTACCCCGCATGACGCGCAGGCACGGCGCAATGCGCACGCGGCTCATTGTGTCGTTTTCTCTGCCTGTTCTGGCGGTTATGATTCTGGCGCTGATCGGTGTGCACCGGATCTTGTTTTCCGGCAGCGAGGCCCAGGTGCTTTCCTCCGCACGCAGCAGCTATGACCAGGCGTACGATCTGGCGGCGAGCTATATTGAAATGATGATCTACGCTTCGGACAGTATCTATTATAATGGGGATCTGCAACGAATCCTCGGCGACCGGGACTTTGCAAAGGAGATTTCCATTGACGAGCGCTACCGCGAGTTTTTGCGGTTGGACGACGTTTTCGCTTCGTCGGAAAGTATGGATGTCATATTCCGCACGGGTATCTATCTGCGCGGCGATATCCCATACACAAATAACAATACGCACATTATGTCGCTCGAAACGTTGGCTACACGTTCCGATTACATGCGTTTTGTGTATACGGCCCGGCGCGATCGCTACTATTTTTCGCCGCCGGTTGATATGTACACACCTGGCAGCGATGTCCCTACGCGTGTGGTGACGATGCTGCGTCCTGTGCGGACAACAGACGGGGCTGCCCGGCAGATTTGTATCGAGCAGATCAGCGTGCAGGTGGAGGCGTTCTCCAATGTGCTCTCCTATGCGCAGACGACCGACGGATCGTTTGTTTACCTGATGGACGAATACCGGCAGCTGATTGCCTCTACAGACGATGCCAAGTATTGGGCTATGAAACACGAACGTGTGCTGCCTGTCAGTGGAGATGATGAAACCTGGGCGACCATGGAGGTAAACGGAGTATCGTATTATGTTTTGCGCCGCCGAATTCCAAATGCACGGTGGACGTTCGTGACGATGATCCCAGTCAGCGATGTCAGCGCGCAGAGCCATTATGTGACCGTAGTGCTTGTATTGCTGGCCGTGCTTGTTCTGGCTGCCATTATATTTGTATCCATTATGCTTTCCAATTCGTATACGCGCCGTCTGAAGAATTTGAATGCGATGATTCAGCGCGTGCGTTCCGGTCAACTGAAACCCACGCCGCACAATGACCGGGATGAAGATGAAATTTCCGAATTGTTCAGCAGCTTCAGTGCGATGACGTCGGAGCTGCAAAATCTGATGCGTGCTCAGTACCGTTCCGGTAAGGCGGTGAAATCCGCCGAGCTGCGCGCATTACAGGCACAGATCAACCCGCACTTTCTCTACAATACGCTGGATCTGATCAACTGGGAGGCTTTCGAGCACGATGCACCGGAGATTTCAGAAATTGCGCAGAACCTCGCCAAGTTTTATAGAATCAGTCTGAATAAAGGCCGGCAGCTCCTCACTGTCCGCGAGGAGCTCGAGCATGTGCGCGCCTATGTCGGCATTGAAAACCGGCATTTTGATGACGCTATCTGCCTGCACATCCATGTGCCGGAAGCGTTGCAATCGCTTGCCTGCATCAATATTATTCTGCAACCTTTTGTCGAGAATGCCATTGTACATGGTTTTGCGGAAAATCCCGAACGCGGTGTGTGCAACATCTGGATTACCGCAAAGCGTGAGGCGCACGATCTTGTGTTCACAATTTCGGACGATGGGCCGGGCATGACGGAAGCACAGATGCAGGCGATATTCCGCAAAAACACGTCGCGCCAGGTTTCCGGTTACGGCGTAAAAAACATCCATTCCCGCATCCAGCTCTCTTTCGGGGAGAATTATGGCGTCACCTACCGCAACACCAAGGAAGCAGGAACCACGGTGTACATCCGCTTGCCTGCTTTGACGCTGGAAGAGGCAGAAAAGCGCATTGAAAATTTATAGAAGCATTAGTATTTTCGTAAAGCACATGTGCATTTGTCACATGTGCTTTTTGCATAAAAGAGAATGGAAAGTACGGATAAAAACATGTGCTTTGCACGATGATAGTTGAGGGATATACAAAACCAACAGCAAACCACACAAAAACAAAGAATAAGTTGATTTGTTTTGTTAAAAACCTTACAATTTTCCTTAAAATCGTAAGATTGTCCCCTTTTATTCACAATGCATTCATAATACAATATTGGTGTGATAATTCACAACAATTTTGGAAGAATTTCATAAGGGGGAACGTAAATGAAGAAGCACGGGTTCGTGTATGAACTGAAAAAGAACAAAGTTCTGTTTTTGATGGCGATGCCATCAGTGCTCCTGACCTTCTTTCTGGCCTACCTGCCGATGTCCGGTCTTGTGCTGGCATTCAAGAATTACCGGTATGACCTCGGTATCTTTGGCAGTGACTGGAATGGGTTTGACAACTTTGCCTATCTGTTCCAATCCGGAACCGGCTGGCTCATCACCAAGAACACCATTCTGTACAACCTTCTGAACCTCTTTGTCTCCCAGCTGCTGGCTGTTATTGTGGCCATCGTTATTTCGGAGATGATGGGTAAGCTCTATAAGCGTATTGTGCAGTCGGTGATTTTCCTGCCGTACTTCATCTCCTGGGTTATCGTCGGTACGTTTGTTCTCAACCTGTTCAGTTATGAGACGGGCGTTATGAACAACGTCATTCGTTCGTTCGGTGGCGAGCCAATCAACCTCTACACGTCAGAGATGGCGTGGGTTTGGGTTATCATCATCTGCGCGTTTAACTCGTGGAAGTGGGTCGGCTACAACTCCATCATCTACATTGCGGCGATCACCAGCATCGACGCGGAGTGCTATGAGGCGGCGGACATTGATGGCGCCAACATCTTCCAGAAGATCTGGTACATCACGTTCCCGGCGATTAAGCCCACAATTGTGACGATGCTTCTGCTTCAGGTCGGTCGAATTCTCCGCGGCGACTTCGAGATGTTCTACCAGATTGTCGGTTCCAACGGACAACTCTACAATGCGACGGACGTTATCGATACATACGTGTTCCGCGCACTGCTGACCAATCCGAACATGGGCATGACAGCAGCGGCCTCTTTCTATCAGTCTGCGCTGTGCTTCATCATCATCGTTGCCGTCAACAACATCGTAAAGCGGATCGAAGCCGATTACGCATTGTTCTGATCGGAAAGGAGGAAAATACATGCCAGCTACTACTTCGGTGAAGCCCACAAAAATCAAGGTTGCAGCGTCAACCTGGACCTTCAATATCATCGGCTACATATTCATCACAATCGTTGCTCTGGTCTGTCTTCTGCCGTTTATCATTTTGATTTCCGGTTCCTTATCTTCGGAGCAGGCGGTTCGTCTCAATGGCTTGAGCATTTTCCCGCAGGAGTTCACAACGGAAGCGTATGAATTCGTTTTCCGCAATCCGCAGGATATCATCAATGCTTACGGCATTACGATTCTGATCACTGCGGTCGGTACGGGCGTCGGCCTGATCTTCCTGACCATGACGGCCTTTGTGATCAGCCGCAAGGATTTCAAGTACAGAAACGTCATCTCCTTCTACTTCTATTTCACCACGCTGTTCAACGGCGGTATGGTCTGCACGTACATTTTCTACATCCAGTACTACGGACTGAAGGATAACCTTTTGGCCCTGATTCTGCCGGGCCTCACGCCGGTTTTCTACATGCTGATTATGCGTAACTTTGTGGCCGGTATCCCGGCAGCGCTGATCGAATCTGCCAAGATCGACGGCGCAGGTGAAGTGCGCATCTTCTTCCAGATTGTTCTCCCGCTGCTCGGCTCCGGTCTTGCAACCATCGGCCTGTTCATGGCGCTGACCTACTGGAATGACTGGTACAACGCGATGCTGTACATCAACACTGAGTGGAAGTATCCGCTGCAGTACATGCTGTACAGAATGATTCAGCAGGCGGCTGCGATGGCACGTGTTGCCAGCCAGCTCGGTATCCCGGTAGAAAACCTGCCGACAAATACCCTGAAGCTCGCTATGGCTGTGATCGCGACGGGTCCGATCATCCTTCTGTATCCGTTCGTGCAGAAGTATTTTGTTAAAGGCGTTACAATCGGTTCGGTTAAGGGTTAACCGAAAAATTGACCGGTTTGTAATAAATATTTTTGGAGGTAGTATTATGAAGAACACCAAAAAGCTCTTTGCGTTGCTTCTCGCTTTGGCGCTCGTCTTCACAGCGTTCGCCGGCTGCGCAGGCGGCAACGGCGGCTCTTCCACCGGCTCGACTGGCGGCGATACCAGCACGGGCGACGGCGGTGACGGCGGGGAACTGCCCGCACTCGATACGTCTGAAGAAGTGGAGCTGGTCATGTACTTTATCAGTGACCGCCCCGCAAAGTACGACGATATTGAGGCGAATTTCAACGAGATTTTCAAGGAAAAACTCAACTGCACGTTAAGAACCGAATGGATCGCGTGGTCTGACTATGCCAACAAGTATCCGCTTCTGTTCTCCTCCGGTGAGAAGTTCGATCTCGCTTACACGGCGACGTGGCTCGGCTTCTCGAACTACGCGACCAAAGGCGGCTTTATGAATCTCGATGAGCTCTGGCCGACCTACGCGCCGAACAACTTTGCGCTGCAGTCTGAAACGGCCTTGACGCAGGCGACCATCGACGGTCACTACTATGTTATCCCGACTCTGCTCGCGACGTACTCCGCGTATGGCCCGTACTATCGCACGGTGTTTGAGGATGGCACGGTAACGTATGAGGGCGAAGTCACGAACTGGGAAGACTACGAAGAATACATGGAGTGGGTTCAGGCGAACACCTCCATCAGCCAGCCGTATCAGCTGTATTCCTCTGGTCTTGAAGCGGACGATATGTATTATGGCTCCATGGGTCAGTACTGCATCCGCGGTACCCCCTGGTTGAGCGTTGATCCGTATGCCGATACGTTCACGCTGGTTCCAAACTATGAGAATGAACTGACGATGGATTACCTCACGATGACCAAGCGTTGGTCCGATAAGGGCTTCTGGTCCAAGTCCGCTCTGTCCGATACGGATAGCACCAAGTGCCAGAACGGTATTGCAGCTACGGGTATCCACAACGTCGATACATATCAGGGCCGTTACATCGATGCGCCGGAATGGGGCTGGAAGTACACAAACTTTATTGAAGATGTTTCCAACCTGCCGTTTACGCAGGACGCTTGCGTCGTTCCGTCTACTTCGGAGCATCCGGAAAGAGCGCTTGCACTTTGGGATCTCATCACGACCGATGAAGAAGCCTATCGCGCGTTTGTTTACGGCATCGAGGGCACTTCTTATGAAATCATTGACGGGCAGGTCAATATGATCAACACGGACGACTATGCCGGTACGGGCATGTGGTCCGCCAGAACCTCCGAGTTCAACCTCGACACCTACGGTGCGCCGGAGGACATCGCTGAGATGAAGGCCGATTGGGATGCGTACATCGAAGAGACCGGCAACAAGCAGAGCCAGTATCTCTCCGGCTGGATCCCGGATACGACCTCGATCGAAACTGAGTATGCGGCTTGCACGAACGTCATCCAGCAGTACTGGTGGCCGCTCGAGTGTGGCTTCACGGAGGATCTGGAAGCCGGCCTCGAACAGTATGCAACGCAGATGAAGGCTGCCGGCGCGGAGAAAGTTATCGAAACGCTGCAGGCTCAGCTTGATACGTATTGCCAGGAGCATCCGCAGGGCTAATTAAAATAACTGCTTGTGTTGCATGGCATTAAGCTGTATAATGTAACCTGACGGTGGCGGTGGGGAATTGCTCTCCACCGCCACTTTTCGGGCTGAAATACCTGTACGTACAAATGGCGGCTGTGGACCGCCCCTATAGAAAGGAACCTGTTTTTATGGACAAGCTCTTATACGGCGTCGCTTATTATGACGAGTACATGCCTTATGAACGCCTGCAAAAGGACATGGAAATGATGAAAGCGGCGAACATCAATGTCATCCGCATTGCGGAATCCACCTGGGCGACGGAAGAGCCGGAAAACGGCGTTTTTGATTTCACGCATGTGGAGCGCGCGCTTTCGGCGGCACAGGCGGCGGGCATTTCTGTGATTGTCGGTACGCCGACGTATGCGGTGCCGCCTTGGCTTGCGGCCGAGCACCCTGAAATTCTTGCGGTTACACCGCGTGGGCAGGGAAAGTATGGTGCCCGACAGAACATGGATATTACTTCGCCGGTGTACCGGTTCCACGCGGAGCGCGTCATTCGCCGCCTTATGGAATGTGTGCAGAAGTATCCGAATGTCATTGGCTTCCAGCTGGATAACGAAACGAAGCATTACCATACCTGTGGCCCGAATGTGCAGAAGCGGTTCGTCGCGTATCTGCGCAAACAGTTTGGCACTGTGGAAGCGCTCAATGCGGCGTTTGGCTTCAATTACTGGAGCAACCGGATCGACGCCTGGGAAAACGTGCCCGATGTCACCGGTACGATCAACTGGAGCTTCGCGTCGGAATTTTCCAAATTCCAGCGGCTGCTCGTCGATGAATATCTCGCGTGGCAGGCAGGGATTGTGCGTGAATACGCGCGCGAGGATCAGTTTATTACGCACAATTTCGACTATGAGTGGCGCGGTTACTCCTTCGGGGTGCAGCCGGACGTCAACCATAAGACAGCGGCACGCTGCCTGACGATTGCCGGATGCGATATCTACCATCCCACGCAGGATAAGCTGACCGGCAAGGAAATTGCCTTCTGCGGCGCATTGTGCCGAAATCTGAAAAACGACAATTACCTCATTATCGAGACAGAAGCGCAGGGCCATGTAAACTGGACGCCGTATGACGGACAACTGCGCCTGCATGCGTTCAGCCATGTGGCGAGCGGTGCGAATTCGGTCATGTACTGGCACTGGCACTCCATCCACAATTCCTTCGAGACGTACTGGAAAGGGCTTTTGAGCCACGATTTGCAGCCGAATGCGCCGTATCGCGAGGCGTGTACAATTGGCGCCGATTTCAAGCGGCTGAGCGAGAAGCTTGTCAATCTGAAAAAGAAGAACCGTGTTGCGATGCTCGTCAGTAATGAGGCGCTCACGGCGCTCAGCCTGTTCCGCCTGCCCGACGGCAAAACGGCGTACAATGACGTTGTCCGCTGGCTGTTCGATGCGCTCTATGAAATGAACATCGAGTGCGACATGCTGTTCCCGGAGGATGCGGAGCGTTTTGGTGAGTACGACGTGCTGGTCGTTCCGGCGCTCTATACCGCGCCGCGCACATTGCTCGAGCGTATCAAGGCGTTTGTCAACGCGGGCGGTGAACTTGTGACTACGTTCAAGACGGCGTTTTCCGACGAGAATCTCAAGGTATACCCTGAGGTGCAGCCGGCGGTACTCGCCGCGTGCCTCGGTATCGCGTACGATGAATTCACGGCGCCCGAAAATGTCGGCGTTGTTGGAGAAGGTCTGCCGGAAGGTCCTGCTTCGGTCTGGATGGAGCTCGTGCGGCCTGAGGGGGCGTCGGTGCTTGCGTGGTACGACCATAAATTCTGGGGCAAGTATGCGGCAATCACAGAAAATGCCTTTGGTGATGGTCATGCCACATATCTCGCAACAATGACGACGGCCGACTGTCTCAAGGCGGTACTCAAGCGCGTATTGCAGCGCGCCGGCGTTTGGGGCGTCGAGCAGCAGGCGCAGTTCCCGGTAATTCTGAAGAGCGCCGTAAATCAGGCGGGCAAGACCGTGCGATTCTACTTCAACTATTCACGGGACGACGTCGCACAGACATATCTCCATGGGGACGGCACAGAGCTGATTAGCGGCGTGGCAGTCCGTCAGGGTGAGACGCTGCAGCTTGAACCGTGGGGCTTTAAGGTCATAGAAGAAAACTGAAGCGAAAGGCAGGTTTGAAAGAATATGGCAAACATTTTACACATCAAGAGTACACAGGGCAATTGCTGGCAGACGGGCGAGGTCTGCACCGGCGCAAAGTATGAGGATACGCTGGAGCCCACAGGCGGTTACGCGCAGACTGTGTTGGGATTCGGCGGCTGCTTCAACGAGCTCGGTTGGGATGCGTTGCAGGCCCTTTCGGAGGAAGATCGCAAAGCGGTGATGGACGAGATCTTCAACCCCGAAAACTGCAACTTCAATTACGGTCGCGTACCGATCGGCGCCAATGATTTCAGCCTGGAGTGGTATTCCTGCGATGAAGTGAAGGACGATTTCGAACTGAAGCATTTCAACATCGACCGTGACAAGACGTACACGATCCCCTTTATCCGTGAGGCACTGCAGCGCCAGAAGGACTTTTTTGTCTTTGGTTCCCCGTGGAGCCCGCCGATCTGGATGAAGACAAAGCCCGCCTACAATTTTGGTACGATCCGCATGGAGGACAAGGTGCTTCAGGCCTACGCCGAATACTTCGTCAAGTTTGTCGAAGCATATGCGCAGGAAGGCGTGAAGGTCAAGCAGGTGCACGTGCAGAATGAACCGATGGCAGACCAGAAGTTCCCGTCCTGCAAGTGGACGGGCGAGAATATGCGCGATTTTATCAAGGGGTATCTCGGGCCGGCCTTTGAAAAGAGCGGCCTCGATACGGAAATCTGGCTGGGCACCATCAACGGACCGTTTATGGATATCCTTATGGGACCGAATACACCGTTTTCCGAATTCTACGATCAGTGGGCCAACACGGTGCTTTCCGATAAAGAAGCCCGCAAATACCTCACCGGCGTCGGCTTGCAGTGGGGCGGCAAGCACATCCTCGACCACATCTCGATGAGTTATCCGGAAATGCGCATCATGCAGACGGAGAGCGAGTGCGGCGACAGTCTGAACGACTGGGGCCAGATGGAGTACATCTACGGCCTGATGTGGCAGTATTTTGTCCATGGTGCGGAGCGTTACACCTACTGGAACATTGCGCTGTCCAGTGACAGCGTTTCCACCTGGGGCTGGAAGCAAAACTCCCTCGTCACCGTCGATAAGGAGGCTGGCACGTACCGCTACAACCCGGAATTCTATGTGATGAAGCACTTCTCGAAGTATGTGCAGCCGGGTGCGAAGCGCATTGCGACAAAGGGGCACTGGACTTCGAATTCGCTCGTGTTTGAAAACCCGGACAAGAGTCTCGTTGTGATCGTCGGCAGCAACATGAACAATGCGCGCGAGTTCACATTCTGCTATGGCGAAAAATCGTTCTCAGCTGAAATTGAGCCGCACAGCATCCATACGTTTGTCCTGGCATAACGTGAAATACCGCACGTGCACTGTGGAGGACCCGGTAAGGCCGGGCCCTCCATTTTTGCTGAAATCCCACGGTTTTGCGGGAATATTATTGATTTCCGTCGGAAGAAGTGCTATGCTTTAATTACCATTTTACAGATTGCGAGGGGAATCCATTGATCTATACGGTTACGCTGAATCCGGCGGTTGACTACGTTGTGGCGCTGGATACACTGAAGCTGGGCGCTATCAATCGGTCGTCCTCAGAAGCTGTCGTGTTCGGCGGTAAGGGTATCAATGTTTCGCTCATGCTGCGGGCGTTGGAAACGCCAAACATTGCGCTGGGCTTTATTGCGGGCTTTACGGGCGATGCCATTCGGGACGGTCTGGAAGCGCAGGGCGTGCACACCGATTTTGTCGCGCTCGACAAGGGGTTTACACGCATCAATGTGAAGCTGCATGCCGGCGAAGAGACGGAAATCAACGGGAACGGGCCGGAAATTCCAGCGGAGAAGCTGGAATATTTTGTGGATAAGCTGCGCGCGTTGTCGGATGCGGATACACTGGTGCTTTCCGGCAGCGTACCGTCTTCGCTGCCTGCGGATATCTATGCGCGCATTGCACGGATTGCTGCGGAAAAGGGCGCGCGGCTGGTGGTCGATGCGGCGGGGACACTGCTGCTTTCGACACTGCCTTACAAGCCGTATTTGATCAAACCCAACCGTCAGGAGCTTTCCGAGCTCTTCGGTGAACCGGCCGATACGGACGAGGCTGTGCTGGCGCTCGTCAAGCGGCTGCAGGCGCAGGGTGCGCACCATGTGCTTGTCTCCATGGCGGGAGATGGCGCGCTGCTGTGTACGCAGGACGGCGCGGTTTATCGCATTTCGGCGGCAGAGGGAACGGTTGTCAATTCCGTTGGCGCGGGCGATTCGATGGTTGGAGGTTTCCTCGCGGCACTCGAGAAAACCGGCGACTTTGCTGCTGCCCTTGCCCTTGGCGCTGCCGCCGGTGGCGCAACGGCTTTTTCCGTGGGGATCGCCGGTTTCCAGCATGTCATGGCGATTTACGAGAATCTCAAGACGGAGGTCAAGCGTATTGGATAGCTTTTTTATAGCGCTGAACGCTGTGATGCCGACGTTTTTGCTGCTTGCTTTTGGCTATTTTCTGCGCAACCTGCATTTTGTGGACGGCGCATACCTCAAGAAGACGAACGCGCTGACGTTTCAGTTTTTTCTGCCCGTGCTTCTGTTCAACAACATCTATAAAACGCAGATCAAGGAAACCTTTGATGGCGTGATGTTTCTGTTCGCGGTGGTCAGCCTGCTGGTGCTGTTCGGTGTGCTGTGCGCCGTTGTGCCGCGTGTGGTGCGTGAACCGCGCCAGCGCGGCGTCATCATTCAGGGGTTGTTCCGCAGCAATTACGTAATCTTCGGCGTGAGCCTTGTCACCAACGTGTTTGGTACAGAACATGCGGCAGCGGCCTCCATGCTCAGCGCCGTACTCGTGCCGATGTATAATGTCCTTGCCGTGGTGGCGCTCGCCTTTTTCACGAGTGGAGAGCGCGTGCCGCTCAAACGCACGTTGGTGTCGATTGCGCTGAACCCGCTGATCATAGCTGGCGTTCTCGGCGTTTTGGCCTCGCTTGTGGGGCTGCGTTTTCCCACTTTTCTGGAAACGGCGGTCAACGATATTGCGAAACTCGCGACGCCGCTTGCGTTGATTGTGCTCGGCGGCGATTTCAGCTTCAAGAGCGCGCGCGGTAATATCCGTCTGGCTATGACGGCGATCGTGGTGAAACTCGTCGTCATTCCGCTTATCTTCATCCCGCTTGCGGTGTGGGCGGGGATCCGCGGCGCGAATCTGCTTGCACTCGCACTTGCGTGGGAAACGCCTGTGGCGGTCTCCAGTTATATTATGGCCCAGCAGGCCGGTGGGGATGACCAGCTTGCGGGCCAATTGGTTGTGATCAGTTCTGTGTGCTGTATTCCCACGGTTTTTTTGATGATCTTTATTTTGCAAAGTATGGCGCTGCTGTGAGGGGAGTGGTATGAATCAGATGAATACACAGCGGTTGTTACAGACGTTTTCGGCGCTTGTCGCTGTGGACAGCCCGTCCTTCGGCGAGCGCGCCATGGCGGATTGCTTGCGGGACAGGCTTTCCGCGCTCGGCATAGACTGTACAGAGGATGACGCGGGTGCGATGCTCGGCGGCAATGCTGGCAACCTGTTTGCGCGCGTTCCCGGCAGTCTCGACCAGCCGGCGCTTTTGTTCTGCGTGCATATGGATACCGTCGAGCCCGCACGGGGTAAGCGTGCCGTTGTGCATGAGGACGGGCGGATTACGAGCGCAGGCGATACCGTGCTCGGCGCCGATGACCTCGCCGGTGTTGCGGCCATTCTGGAAGTGCTTGAGACGCTGCGGGAGCGCAAAATTCCCCACCGCCCGCTGGAACTGTTGTTTACGGTCGCCGAAGAGCCGTACTGTGCCGGCGTTCGGCATTTCGATTTTACACAATGTGCGGCGAAAACGGGATTTGTGCTGGATCTGACCGGTCCGGTTGGCACGGCGGCCGTCGCGGCGCCGACCATTCTGTCCTTTACGGTGGAGATCACAGGCCGCGCCGCGCATGCCGGCTTTGCCCCGGAAACAGGCGTACACGCAATTGCCGTGGCGGCCGCTGGGCTGATGCGCCTCAAACAGGGGCGGCTGGAAGCCGGAACAACGCTGAATGTGGGCCGGATTTCCGGCGGTACGGCGGCAAACATCGTGCCGGCATGCTGTACGCTTTCGGGGGAGATCCGCAGTATGCGCCATGCGCGTGCGCTGGAGCTGTACGATACGCTCCGCACCGTGTTTCGGGAGGAAGCGGCGCGGGTTGGCGCGTCCGTCCGAACCGCATGCGATATCCCGCTGCATGCCTACCGCGCTTGTGAAACGGGAGACGCTGTCCGGCGGTTTACACGCGCCTGTACGGCGGCGGAACTTCCCGTCCGTTTTGTGGAAACCTTTGGCGGCAGCGACAATGCCGCGCTTCAGCAGCACGGTATCGACGGCCTGGTATTGGCCAACGCCATGTTTTGTTGCCATTCGACGAATGAATACACGACCGCTGAGGATTTGCAAAAGACGGCGGCGTTGCTCTATGCTTTGATTGTAGACAGAATCTGAATGTTGGAGGTTGAAAAGATTGAAAATACCACTCGCTTACCAAAAGACCGAATACGACTGCGGCCCAACCACGATGATGAATGCGCTGAGTTGTCTCTTCGACCGGGAGGTGATTCCGCCGGATGTTGTCAAGTACATCATGATGTATTCGCTGGATGCGTACAACGAGCGCGGCGAATATGGCAAGAACGGAACCTCGCAGATGGCCATGATGTTTATGACGAGTTGGCTGAACCATTTCGGCCGCGTCAAGCAGTTTCCGGTGCACTGTGAGTACCTGTCCGGCAGTGAGGTGTTCATCGGGCACAACAGCAAGATCGTAGACGGTTTGCAACGCGGCGGCGTTGTTGTGGCGCGGGTGATGTACGACGTCTGGCATTATGTGTTGATCACGGGCTGTGACAAACGGTATGTTTATTTGTTTGATCCGTACTACCGGTGCCGGCCTTACAAAATTGATGGTATCGACATCATTACGGATAAGCCGCTGACGCGTAACCGGCGCGTGCGGTGTGAGCTGCTGAACGATGAGGGAAAGGGAATGTATGCGTTCGGCGATCCAAGGATCCGGGAAGCCGTCGTGGTTTTCAATCTGGACAAATCCAAACCGTTTGAGCGCACTGAGTTTCCGGAATAATTTTGTCGGGCGGGTTGTGCCGTCGACATAGGCCAATGCCTTCCATCGCCGCAGAGGCGCGGAAGGCGTTTTTGCATCTGTATAGATCTGTGCGGATAGATGAACGCGCCGCCTCTTTCAGCGGAAAATCAAACACAAAGGAGCGAGACAAATGAAGCTGCAAGCATTTTTGGAGGCTATGGACAATGGAATGGAAATTGTAGTTGGTGGAGAACTGTTCCGCTGTATGTGCGCACTGTCGCAGGAAGCCTTGCAGATCACAGCGGAAATCAACGAAGGATACCATACGCCGGAGAGATTGGCGTCGTTGTTCGCCGCGTTAACCGGTCGACCGGCACCGGAGGGGCTCACGCTGTTCCCGCCGTTTCACACGGATTGTGGCAAAAACCTCCTTGTCGGGAAAAATGTATTTTTTAACAGCGGGTGTAAACTGCAGGATCAGGGCGGCATCACAATCGGTGACGGCTGTCAGATCGGCCACAATGTGGTGCTGGCTACGCTAAACCATGCACTTGCGCCGGAAAAGCGGGGCAATCTCCAACCGTCGCCCATCCATATCGGCAAAAATGTCTGGATAGGATCGAATGCCGTGATCCTGCCCGGTGTGACGCTGGGTGACGGCGCGGTGGTTGCAGCTGGTGCGGTGGTGACGAAGGACGTGCCGGCGAACACAATTGTCGGCGGCGTCCCGGCCAAAACCATCCGCTATATTGCTTCCGAAGGCTACAACTGACCGGAAAATCCCCAACCCATCTCTGTAATTCAAAAAAACGGGCCGGCGCGCAGTTCACAGTCATGCGCTCCGGCCTGTTTTTACGTTTTCAGTGCTTACAGGGTGCTTGCCACTTCGTAAGCATCCCAAATGGCATACATGATATTCGAAACCTTGTTGGCATCGCCGATCTGATAGATCTGATCTACCTCGTCTTTGAGCGCTTCATAAAGGCTGTTTTCCGGTCGGTAACCGATGCAGAGAATGACAGAATCGGCGGCAATAGTTTCCTCTCCATCCTTACCGGACAAGGTAACCGTACCCGGTGCTGTAGACTTGACCGTGGTACCGCATCGGACGGTTACGCCCTTGAAGGGTACCAGCGCTTCCAGCATCTCGGAATTGGCGTGGCACAGGGGACCGTTCAGTGCCAGCAGTTTGCCGAGGGACTCCACCAGCGTGACCGATCTGCCCTGCTCGCGCAGCCAGAGGGCCGTTTCACAGCCCACCAGACCGCCGCCAACCACAACGGTGGACTGTCCGGGATCGGCGCGGCCCAGCAGCACTTCCTCCGCCGTGTAGACATTTCCGGCAAACGGGATGCGCTTTGGCGTGGAGCCTGTGGCCAGAATCAGCACATCAAACGATGCGTTGCGGATATCCTCCAGCGTCATCCGGGTGTTCAGACGGACTTCCACACCAAGCTCTTTCAGCTCGTGGGTATACCAGCGGCTGAGCGCGTGATCATCCTCCTTGAAATCCGGCACACCGCCGGGAATCAGGTTGCCGCCCAGCGTGTCCCGCGCCTCGCAGAGTACGGGCTTGTGGCCGCGCAGGGCCAGCACGCGCGCTGCCTCGCAACCGGCTGGACCACCGCCGATGATGAGCACCCTTTTTGGTGTGGGCGTCGGAACCAGACGCGCGATGCGTTCGCGGCAGCAGGCAGGGTTCACTGCGCAGTTGAGCGCAGAATATTCCTGAATACGGCCCATGCAGCCTTCCTGACAGGACAAGCACGGGCGGATGGATTCAATTTTTCCGGCTTTCAGCTTGTTGACATAATCGGGATCTGCCAGCAAAGGACGACCGAGCGAAACGATGTCACAGGCGCCGTCGGCTACAGCTTTCGCGGCCATATCCGGGTTGTCCATGCGGCCAGCACAGATGACAGGTACATCCACGGCGTCCTTGACGAGTTTGGCGTATTCGATGTAGAGGCCCTTTTTCTGATACATCGGCGGATGGCTCCACCACCAGGCGTCGTAGCAGCCGACGTCCACATCAAGGCAGTCGTAGCCGTATTGGGTGAGCAGCTTGGCTGCTTCTACGCCTTCTTCCAGATCGCGCCCTTTTTCCTCGAATACCTCGCCTGGCAAAGCGCCGACGCGCCAATCCTTGATGAAGCTCTTGGGGCTGTAACGCAGTGCGACAGGGAAGTCCGCGCCGCAGCGCGCCTTGATTTCTTCCACGATTTCCCGAGCAAAGCGCAGGCGGTTTTCGAGGGAGTCGCCGTATTCGTCGGTGCGGTGGTTGAAGAAGGAGATGGCAAACTGATCGATCAGATACCCCTCATGGACGGCGTGGACTTCAACGCCGTCGAAGCCGGCGCGCTTGGCGTGGTAGGCGCCGTTGCCGAATTGCTTGACAATATGGTGGATTTCCTCTACCGTCAGCTCCCGGCACACCTTGTCCAGCCACCGGTGCATAATGGGAGAGGGCGCCACAGGCGGGTATTCACCCAGATTGGTCGGAATTGTCACACGGCCGAAGCCTCCGGACATTTGCAACCAGATTTTGGAGCCATAGGCGTGGATGCGCTCGGTCATTTCCCGGGCGGTGCGCACAAACTGAATCGGGTCGTATGTCGCGCAGGGACAGTTGGGCATGCCGTGCTCCTCCACCTCGTTGTCCGCAAAGGTAACGCCGGTAATAATCAGGCCGGTGCCACCCTTGGCGCGCTCGGTGTAGTAATCAATGCCGCGCTGGTTGAACCCGCCGTGAGAGTCGCCCAGCCCCAGCGGGCCCATGGGCGCCATAGCAAAGCGGTTTTTCAATTCCATGCCCAGAATGTTGACCTTGTCAAAAAGGATCTTGTGTTCTGCAAACATCGTTTTGCTCCTTTCTTCACATATATGTTGAAAAAAATTATCAATTTTATTATAGCACCGCATCTAGAAATATGCAAGATTGTAAAGCGAGCCGGTGGATGCCGCTTCATTCGCCGCGACGTTGGCGCAGGATAAAATAGACAACGAAAAAAAGGGCGATAACGGAAGCGCCGAGGCAGGGAAAGTAGATGGGCTGCGGCAGGATGGCCTGTGCCGGATGACTCAGCACGCATAGGGCTACCAGTACCACCAAAGCCAAAGTGCTGATCAGGATACCGATCGGATTGCGGTTATCGGTTGGCTCCAGCTTGTTTTCCCACATTTCGCGCCGTTCCAGCTGTTGAAGCAGCAGCTCCTGATCTGCGGTGCCCTGCATCAAAAAACAGGTCCGCATCGACACCTGCCGGTTGGGGTGGCGCACTTGGCACCGTATGGTATAGTGGGTGCGGTTTTCTTTAATATTTTCCACTTTCAAAATCTCGTCCGCGCCGGCAGGAACAAAAGGATTTTTCTCCATTTTGCGCAGAAATTTCTGCGTTTCCCGCGTTGCGGCGGCATAGCCCAAAATTCCGTGCCCGTGGTCACACAGTGTTCTGGCGTCAAGCACAAACAGCCGGTCATCCTCGGTGAGGAAGAAAATGGTGGCGGCCCGCAAGTTCTGCCTTCCAAGATGTAGGGCGAGTGCCGTGGCCAGCGCTGTTGCTCCGCAGACGAGCGCCAGTGAGAAAATCTCCTTGTGAAGGTCTAGATACAGACCCACAAAGCTTCCGCCGCAGACCAAAACCACCATCAACGCTACAATACCTGCGATACCGCCGCCCGTGCGCAATCCATAACGGATTTTTTTGCCGGATTGCGGCCATATCCATGCTTTTTTTAGGTTCATATTCCATCCATCCTTTGCAAAAAATACGGTTGGATCCCGAGGCAGATGCCGGTGGACAGGCTGGCTTGGTTGGCGTATAATATAGACAATACTTGTTTTGTAGCGTACCGGCGGATTGCCGTGTGCCGCAGTTGGGCGGCAGCCCACTATGGCTACCGGTCACTTCCAATGCGCTGTGCTGCACGACAGGCTGCGAATATCAGACCGATGATGGAGAAAGGATACTTGCCATGATTTTTTATTTTTCCGGTACCGGTAATTCCCGTTGGGTGGCGACCCAGCTTGCGGCCAAAACCCGGGATCAGGCACAGGATATTGCAACTTTGAAAGCCGTGCCCGCGCTCCAACAGGAAACGCAGATTGGCCTGGTGTTTCCCATCTACGCATGGGGCGCACCGGAACCGGTATGTGCCTTTGCCAAAACATTGCCCAAAACAGAAGCCTTCACCTTCGCCGTTTGTACGTGTGGCGAGGAAGCGGGCTATGCCATGAAAAAGCTGGCTGAAATCTGGCCGCTGCGCAGCTGCTACAGCCTGGTGATGCCCAACAACTACATTCTTGGCGCCGATGTGGATGACGAACAAACCGCGTTGCGTAAGATCCAAAAGGCTGAAGCCGAAATCCGGGTTCTGTCGGAAGAAATTCTGGAGCGAAAGCCTGTCTATCGGGTGCAGGAAGGCGCGATGGCGGCGTTTAAATCGGGAATTGTCCATTTCGGATTTAACCGCTTTGCGCGCAATACCCGGGCGTTCTATGCCACGAATGCCTGCAACGGCTGCGGCCTGTGCGCCCAGAGCTGTCCCGCCGGAACCATTACGCTGTCGGACGGAAAACCGGTATGGGGCAAATTGTGCTACCAGTGTCTGCGCTGTATTCATTCGTGTCCCCAGCGGGCCATTCAGTATGGAAAATCCACGGAAAACCGCGGGCGGTACACGTTGGACCGCTATCTGAAAAACATAGGGCGATGAGGACGGCCGCCTGTACGGCGCGTCTTATGTCGAGGACCGTGCTTTTTCGTATTCCCCGTATTCACAGCCTACGCTGCCCGCCTTCACATCGTCGATGAGCTGCCAAACATTCCGCTGTTTCGCATACAGGCGCACGGTGCCGCGACCGTTCCCACAGTTCCAAAGGCGGGTGTGGCGTTTGTAGCCGTCGGGGGATTCATAGCGAATCCACAGCATTTCTGCTTTGTCGCAGACAACCTCCACCTCCATTTTGGCCCGAAAGGTGGTTTGGGTAACCTTCCACAGAATCTGCGTGTCGGTTTCGGTACAATCAAAGAACGTGCGGCTGCCCGTCCAGAATTTGCTGAAATTGAATTCGTAATCCTGACCTTCATAGTAAAACTGGCCCAGCAGCTTGCGGCCCAGCGCTACGCCGAAAACCTTGGGGTTACCGCCACCTACTTCGAACACGCTGTTCAACAGGCGTTTGCCGGTGAGATTACTCACAAGATCGTTGGAAGACAGCCATACCCACGGGGAGGTAAAGTCTCCGCCCCAGTTTTTGTCGGCATAGCCGTAACAATTTTCGGGATAAACGCGGTACATTTCGCCGTTGAGGCGAATCCATCCGTCAAAGGCGGTTTTCATTCCTTCAGCGTGCCAGAACATCTCAAAGGCATTGAGGGCGCGAAAAAATTTTGACGCGCCATAGCCCACGTGGTAGGCGATCTGCTTATCGATGTGGATATCCCACTCCATTTCACCCGCATCGCTCATCCATTCCGGATGCGCGGCAGCTTGTTCCGGCGTTACGCGCACATGACCGGTCATATGGGTTTCCGTGCAGGTGCAGTCTCCAGCTTTCAGATGCACAGGCTGATTCATGGGGATGGTGACCTCGCTCCATGGAAAAAAGCGATGCAGCTGGCCTTTCTCTTTGCCCCAGAACCCCACATTCACCATACAATAAGAGGGGCGTTTGCCTGCCCTGCGGCCCTGTGGATCGTTCCAAACCAATACGGGTGCCTCCTGTGCATGCGCCGGATTGCAGAGAAAATATTCGATGTAGAAGGATTTGCGCTCTCCGGTCTTTGCGTGTTCGGCGGTGAAGGAGTGCCACCACCAGTCATAGCCTTTTTTGGCCAGAGGGCCTTTCAGCATACAATAATCTCGGGTAATATCGCTTTTGTTCATTTATACCCTCCTTGGTTTTGCCTTTTTCGAATGAAATCTGGGAGAAGACAAGGTGTCAGCGACTGGCGCCGCGGCATAAGGAAAATACCGTCCGGCAACGCTTTGTGGCGGTGGAAATCCAGACGCGAGGGAAAGGGAATATGCGCACACTTTCCGCCGGTCGCATCCAGCCTAAACTCCCATTTTCTTCAATATAGCACAGGCGAGAAAAACCTGTCAATCCTGCGTTTTGTCCGATCTTCTTTGGTCTGTCGTGCAAAGCCGCATAAAACGCTTTTGCTCTGTCCGAAAGGAGTTGTCGGCTACAAGGAAACAACGAAAAACTTCATCATGTTGACGCAAGCTTTTTTGTGTTGCAGAAGCCATGGTGACGGCATGTCTGCTACCATGGCTCCTTTGTGGCGACCGAACAAAATAAACCCGGAAAGAACGCGGGCAAATAATCAAGAAAGTGCACGACACAAAGTGAAGTGCACATCTTGAAATCGGTGTTACGCTGGTGGTGGGCGCTAACAGATATGAACCCCTGCTACCCCTTGCATGTCCAGCAGATGCTCTATCTTCTGAGGTCGTAACAACATTCTGGACCAAAAGAGCCCGACCTGGTAAGGGATATCCCTTGCCAGGCCGGGCTGGATTTTTTTTTAAATGTTTTAAAATGTTTTAAATTTTTTTCGTTCAACCTTTCGGTGCCGATAAAGCAAAAACAGAAGCAGAACCACAACGAGAAGGAGAACAAGGAGAGAGATAAGGACGATCCAGAATAAAACAGAGGGCCCGGAAGACGTAACCCCTTGCTGCGTTAGCGCAAACGTTTTCGCGTCTTGATTGATCTCATAGGAGACAGACTCCATGTTTTGCAGAGCTTGCATGGTATCGATGTGGGTGTCAGATTCTGAGACAATTTGGAGTCCGTCGGTTGTCTCGGAAAAGTCTATAGTCCCTTGACCGGCTCCGGTAACCTGGTAGAGGACGGGGGTTTCGTCTTCGCCTGCCACCATACCGACAGTAAATGTAAAATCGGAACCGGTCAGCTGGATCCCATCGGATTTTGAGAAGACAGCGGTTTCGATGCCTTCTCCTTTGAGGATGAAATACTGATCTCCCGCATTGATTTGTATATCCACGCCTTCGGGTGCACAAGTCAGTTTATATGTGTCGGAATCGGCAATTGGCAGCCTGGTGTATGTGGTGGAGGAACCACCTGGCATAGTATTCACAATGCTTGGAAGAACGGCGATATCGTGGGCAAACCCAGTGATCTGTCCGGTTTTGCAATCGTATTTCATCGCATTTCCGTCCCCGTCTTCAAATGTTATCATATCGAGCGTGTTGCTAAAGGATAACGAGGCGACGACTTCATCCTTCTCGGCGCCGGTTTTGTTGGCCCGATTCCAAATTGTGTCAGCGCTGAGCAAATTAAGCTGGCAACAATTATCCTGGGTTACGGTTTCTCCATTGGCGTCTGTAAAGACAAAAGAAGAAAAGTCGTCTTTTACAAACAGATCAAAGAAACGACCATTTGGCGTGTCGTCAGACAATGAGTTGACATCGTAGAAACGAATGTCGTAAAGCCCCAGATCAGTGAAATGAGTGAGTTCTTTGATCAGAAAAGCGTGTCCGGTGTTTTGAGCGGTGTAAGTTATAATCTGAAAACCATCTGTATGAATCCGCTCAACCAACTGTTGAAGTTCTGATGCTAGATTTGGATTATTCTGGCAGCTTACCGTGCAATCATAATCCTGATCTGTAAGCAAATTCTGAGCAATATGCAGGTAGCAAATTTGGTTAAACAGCGTTTGATTCTCATTGGGTTTCCCAAGCGCGTAAAAGGTTCCGGCATTGGGATCCAAATCAGCGAGGGATATTTTTCCTTCTTTTGCCAGGGCAATTGTGGTGGTCAGCCCCAGACAAACCCCTTCAAAGTCACGATTCAAATATTCGTCAATTTCTGCGATGGTGCCATCTGGCTCCCCGGCAATTAAGCTTGCGTACTGCTCCAAAGAGATTTGCCGGGAGCTGATCCCATAAAAGCCGCTGCGGGCGTCATCCTTAGATATGGTGTGCTTAAACCAATTGTTATCCACGCCTAAGGTGAAATCCTGATCCACCATAGAGTCTAGATCCAGTGGGCCCCAATCCGTATTCTCTGGAATTTCCGTATCATAGGAGCCAAATATTTGCGTCGTGCCCTCCGATACAGATTCGTTCTTTGCCAGGCTGAAGGATCTGGTTTCAGTATATTCCAGATCGGTTCGCGCATCGTTCAGTTTTACAGTACCTTCCACACAGTCTCCGGAAGCAGAATTGGTGACGGCCGTATATATCACGCCGCTTCCATCCCCATTTCCCAGAAATCCATAACGAATCGAGACGGGAGGAGCCGTCTCAAATAGAAGCTGGGAAGTCCAGCGCCCATCCGTTTCTGTTGCATCATACACCAGCAGACGTTCGGTACCGGCGGCGTCTGCGGAATCATATGTCCATATTCTGGCAATCAATTCTTCAAAACCGTCGCCATCCAGATCGCCGACCCAAAAGCCATAATTGCTGCTAGAGTTGGGATAGTTTTGGGGAAGAGCTTCCACAACCTGCCTCCAAAGCTTGCGCCCTTGGCAGAGCTGAGATAGTTTGTCCATTTCGGCCCCGCTTTCAAAAACTTGATCGACCATGGCAGCCTGAGCCGAAATTTGAAAACCAGAAAGAAAAATCAAAAGGCTAAGTAACGCACAAGAAAAGCGGAGAAAAAACGGCTTTGTCTTGCCTTTCGCAGGAGATAACCGCACAAGTATCACCCTCTCACAACAAAGAATCCTTGAAAAGAAGCGCCCATGCGGTTATATGGACGTTTCTATGCCCTTCCTCTCATCAACTTAGAAAGATAAGAAAGGACAACCATACGCAAAATATTATAAATCTTGAGTCTGGTACCGTCAATGGTCTGTTGCCCGCTTCGTGATGTTTATTTTCCCCCGAGCAGTGGCGACAATCGTAGGGGCTTGGCGAACGTATAATTGTAGAATTAGCGGCTGGAATATAGGATAGAAAATATAGTCAATGACCGAGAAAGGATTTCTCATAGCTCGGCAAATTTTATCAGATCACGGGGAAATAAAAGTATTGGGGTTAAAGTGAATCTAGCGATAGGGGGAATATCGGGAGAAACGCGGATAAAAGGAAAAAGCACTTCGCTTTTGCGAAGTGCTTTTGTCTGCTCCAGCAGCAAGCTGGTGGTGGGCGCTAACGGACTTGAACCGCTGACCCCCTGCACGTCAAGCAGGTGAAAAAAGATATGAATGATATAAAATATTATTATATCATTCACAGTGATAATAGTCCATATCTCTTTTGTTCAGAATCGGAACTCAGTTCCGATTTTTTATTTTTCCGTGAAAGCGGAACCGGCCTGCACAAAATGCAGAGTAACAAAACAGGAGGACATATTATGTCAATCAAAATCGCAATCACAAACGAGAAAGGCGGCTGCGGCAAAACCACAACAGCCGTCAACGTATCGGCTATTTTAGCCGAGCGCGGATACAAGGTACTGCTGGTCGATGCCGATCCGCAGAGCTACAGCACCTTGTACTATGGCCTGTATGCCCCGTCTGCTCCCTCTCTGTACGACGTTATGCTTTTTGGTGAGGCACCGCAAGCCGCGATCAGCTCAACACGGTTTGGTGTAGATGTGCTGCGGTCATCTACTGCCCTGATGGAGGCTGAAGAACTGCTCGACCAGCGTAAGATTGGCGGACTGCACTACAATGATCTGCTAGACGATGCGCTCTCCAAGGTCGATACGCAGTACGATTTTATCCTGATCGACTGCCCGCCGCAGGGCTACAAGCTGCTGGAGAACGTCCAGCGTTATGCGGATTACTTGATAATCCCGATGATCCCCGACGAATTTGCGCTGCACAGCCTGCGCATCAAAGCCGAAAACCTGCTGGAAATCCGGCGGGTGATAAATTCACGGCTTCGGTTATTGGGTGGGCTGATTGTTATGGATGAAAAAAATAAAACCACACGAATTTACCGGGACGCACTGCGATCGCAGAGCGTCCTGCCTTTTTTCCGGGCGACCGTGCGCAAGAACATTGCTCTACGGCGCGCGATCAACGCACATGAGCCGATCAACGTATATGACAAGCGCAGCAACGGCAATATCGATTATCAGGCTGTTGTAGACGAACTGCTGGGGAGGATTGCAAAATGAAAAAGCTGAATCTTGAGAGTATCACGGCTGGTCTGGATATGGTTAATGATCTGATGGAACAGAACAATAGCATTGCGCGAGATGAGTTGATCGATGTCAACCTCATAGATCTTGCTGAAAAGAATACGTATGCGGCAGATGACTCAGATGAGAATATCCGCGAACTAGCAGATTCGATTGAGCTGTTGGGATTGATTGCGCCGTTGAGCGTTGTCCAAGACGGAAACCGCTATACCCTGATTGCCGGTGAACGCAGATACAAAGCCATTACACAATGCTTACACTGGAAATCAATTCCGTGCCGTGTATTTGAAGGTACCGCCCTTAACAATAACAGAAGACAGCTCATGCTGCATGAGGCGAACAGCCAGCGTGATTTAAGTGTTGCACGTCAACTAGAGATCTTTGAGGAATATGCTGAGCTGCTTAAGGAGATGGAGAAATCAGGAGAATACAAGGGTGCGAAAATGGCTCTAATTGCCCAAAAGATGCAAATCTCCGAACGGCAGGTTAGAAAGTATAAGCGCATCGCAGAGCAACTTACTCGACAGGAAAAAGAAATGCTTGCTGCCGGTGAGCTTACGGTAAATGAAGCAAGCCAAATTGCGACAGCCAGAGCAAAAAAACCGGAACCGAGTTCCGGTTTGGCAAAGCCGACTGAGATAAAAGCGGAACCGAGTTCCGATTCGGTAGAGCAGCCTGGAAAAACGGAACCGAGTTCCGATTCGGTAGAGCAGCCTGGAAAAACGGAACCGAGTTCCGATTCGGTAGAGCAGCTTGGAAAATCGGAACCGAGTTCCGATTTGGTAGAGCAGCCTGGAAAAGCGGAACTGAGTTCCGGTTCGGTAGAGCAGCCTGGAAAAGCGGAACCGAGTTCCGATTTAGTTAAAGAAATGGAGTATTTTGGAACTCTGGATGCACGCAAAGACCTTTTGGAAGAGATAATTTTGTCTGGGAAAATATGGAAACCGCAAAAATTGCGTCAGGACTATATTCAGCAAATGCCGACAACTAAGGAAGCGATTACAAAGATCCTCAAACCGCAATACAATTATCAAGGAGGAACAATATTTCTCAAATATTATAGAGGCTCTTATACATTAACCGCGGCCAAGATGATTTTGGAGATTGATGCACCACATGAGACGATTGTCTACACATATACAGAAGTTGATGCCTTGGTTCGGGAGTTGTATCGTAATCAGAAATTGGAGGGACAAGTGTGAATATATCCAGTGTGCGCATTCGGATCTGCAATTCAACTAATACCCCTTTGGGATTTGCGTCGTTGGTGATTGATGATGCGTATGTCGTGTACGGCATACGCATTATACGTCGGAAGAACGGATCACCACAAATTCTTTATCCGGAGGCAGCCCATGTTCGTGGAAAGGATGGTAAGAAGACATACGCATTTCGTCCATTAAATTCGGAAGCGCACAGTCATATCGAAAAAGCCATCTTGGAAGCCTACCAAAGAAAGCTTAAGGAGATGTAGAGAATGCAAAAGCTTACAGAAAAAGCGTATGTAGAAATAAGTCTTTATTATGAGGTAAAGAGTGCGGCAATATTTGGAGGATCGAGTGATGTTGGATATGTGTCGGTTTCTTCCGGCAATATCTCTAATTTTGAATTGTTATGCGATGAAGAAAAGCTAACAAAAATGATGGAAGAATCGAGGTTAGGTATTGCAAAGTTTTTGGGCGTTGCACCACAAAACGTACGACACATCGATAGAGAAGAATTCATAAAGCAAACGGATGAGGATGGCTGAATAATATGGACGATTATGCCCGTGGCTACGAGGCTGGTGCACGAGAAATGCAGAGAAATCTTGCGGAAGTCCAGCGCAAACGCATTGAAAGTGGAATGCAAGAGGCGAAAGAACGAGGGGTAAAGCTTGGGCGTCCACCAAAAACAAGACCAGCAGAGTTTGAGAAAGTTAAGGCTGCATGGACGTGTGGCGAAATGTCATCAAGAATTGCAGCCAAACAGCTAGGTATTGCACAGGACACTTTCTTGCGCTGGTGCCGGACACCAAATCCGGAAATGAGCATTGAACGTGCACTTGAAATACTTGAAAATCTTAGTCGAAATATAGATAGCGAGGGGGTCAAAGCAATCAGAGTCATAACTGCATACATTGAACGGAGAAACAAAAGACTTCGGCGATTGCAACGCTGCAAAAAGGGAAAAGGTGACAAACCAACGTGAAGAAACAAAACAAGCTGAAATATTACTATTGGACAAAGAGGGCACTCTTGGAGGAAGCACAGACATTGGCTGAGCAAAACGGATTTACATTGCCATCTAATATCAGTAGTCTGCGGCGCGATGAGCTACGTATTGTGTTATTAGTACGCGCAAGCGAATATAGGCTATGTGCTTGGGATATATATCGCGATTTGTACATTGTTGATCTACAGGCACTCGCATCTTTGAAGGTTGAAGAAATAGAGAAAATTAAAGAAGAACGAGTAATCGAAAAAGCGACAGAATGTCTACTTTTGGAGGCGAAACATGAACGTAATCTATATCAATCAGAAAGAAGCATATCGGCAAATTGAGTCAGGTATCCGGTGCCCGATTTGCGGTGACCGGATGGAAGCCGTTGCTCATCAAGGACGCTGGTTCCTTGAATGTACAAGCTGTGTTACAGTTTTCGGTGGTTTTCCCGGAACTACTTCGGGAGGTTTTGTCGATCGCAAAGAAGCCATAGAGGCATTTTTGAGCGCAATAAAGCGCGATAGGAGCCGAAAATGAGTGAGGAGATAAAGACAATATTTAGTTATCGCTATTTCAGGTGCGGTAGCTTTGCCCCCCATAATTTTTTTGAATCAAAAATTTATGGGAAGGGAACAAATCAAAATGGATAAAATTATCAAAATGGAACTTAACAAGTACAATATGGTGTAAACGGCGAGGAAAAAGGCATAAGATACCTTGACAATCGACCGCGACTCAACTATATTGAGATCAGGAGGAATGAACATGAGAAAGACTCTAAATAAGCTGCGTGAAAAGCTCGGTAAAAAGAAAATCATTGCCCTTGCAGCGGGCGTGATCGTGATCACGGCGCTGCTAATCGGTGGGCTAGTATCTTGTGGAACAGGCAGCACAACGGAGGGCGATGAGCCGAAAGCCTCGGCAACGACCAGCGCCTCGGCGAAGCCGTCTGCCAGCCCCAAGGCTGACGATAAGGACGAGGATAAGGATGCAAAGGCCAGTGCGTCTGCAAAACCGTCTGCCAGCCCAAAAGCTGATGCTGACAAGGATGACGACAAGACGAGCAGTAAAGATAGCGACGACAAGGAAGATGATAAGAACAGTACGTCGTCGAAAGCAACTGCAACGCCGAAACCGACAGCAAAGCCGTCGAACGGTAGCAGTTCGTCCGGTAGCTCTTCGAAACCCTCGGGAGGTAGCAACTCGTCAGGCAGTTCTTCGAAACCTTCGGGCGGAGGTAGCTCATCAGGAAGCACGTCGAAACCCACGGCTACAGCAAAGCCGACAGCGAAGCCCACGGCCAAACCGACGGCAAAGCCCACGGCTGCTCCTACAGCCAAACCGACAACAGCACCGACCGCCAAACCTACGGCCAAACCGACTGCAACGCCTGAGCCAGAAAAGGTCTGGGTTGTGGATGTCCCAGCTCAGCCGGAACAGGGCCACTGGGAGGAAGTTGGGCACTGGACGAGTGACTGGGTATATCAGTGCAACGGTTGTGGTGCGCAGTTTGACACTGCTGAAGCTGCAGGAAATCATAATCTGAGTGAAGCAATGAATGGTAACATGAATTGTGGCGGTTATACCATGGTATCCGGCGAACCGTATTGGGTGAAAGATGGTGAAGTGTGGGTTGTAGATGTTCCAGCTCAGCCGGAACAGGGCCAC
>DBPP01000043.1 GCA_002305575.1 Ruminococcaceae bacterium UBA1417 | reverse complement strand
TTCCAATAGTTGTCCGATACCGGCTCTACAGGCGCTTCATTTTTTGTGATATTCGCCTCAGTTTCCGGGCGGGATTCCGTGTCCGATTCAGCCGGTTTCTTTGTGCATTTTGCTTCCGGCTTCGGCTCAAAATCCGTTGTGTTTCCATTCAAACCATCAATGTATTGCCGCACGTTTTTCGGTACGATCTGCTTGTATCTTTTCTCCAAAAACGCTCCGAATTCTGCTTCAAGATCGACGCCTTTTTCTGCCGCAAACGTGCGTATCGCAGCAAGTTTTTGTGCGTCAAACTCCAGCGAAAATGTGATTTTCTTTGCCATTATAAGCACCCTCTTTTTTCAAAATTTTCGCGCGCCGCAGCGTAATGTTCTTGCGCACGGTCGCCCGGAAAAAAGGAAGGACGCTCTGCGATTGCAGTGCGTCCCTGTAAATCCCTGTGGTCTTATTTTTTCGTCCATGATGATTAAGCCACCCAGAAGTCGCAGCCGAGGGTTCAGCGCCCGCCGGATTTCCAGCAGGTTTTCGCATCCCAATCAATTTAGGAAAGGAATAGCAACGCTGCGAAAAAGCGAATGCTGGGTTACAAGCAAAGGAGTCTGTAGGCTTTATGACGAGATACAGACAAGGCATGCGGACAGATTGCAGAAGTATGAAAAGACTTAAGAAATACGATGCCATGTGCTGCTAGACGGGATAGAAGCCGCGGAGAACACTTCCGATTTTGTATGTGTGAAAGCAGCTGGAGCTTTGATGGTAAGGAAATGTATCTATCGAAAATATCCTGCAAAACCGATGACGTAAAGCTGTTGGATGCAAGCTGTGCATATTGGCTGAATCATGGTGTATCCGATCGGGGAGCGTGATGGATGCAGAGAAATAGTTTGATTTATTCGGTAGGCAAAGTCACCGTTTGGTGCTATAATCATTTTAATGGTTGTAAGGGAGCATCCAATATATGCCTATAATACTCGATCATCAATTGAGAGAATATATACCGCACAATGCGGTAGAATTTCCAATCACGTATTTTCACGATGAACTTGTTGCTCTGCCCGACTGGGCGGGACCTTTGCATTGGCACCCTGATTTTGAGATTGCAACGGCAGAACGCACAGCTTTAGATTATCAAGTTGGTGAGCAGCACATTATACTGGAAGCGGGTGACAGTATATTCGTCAACGGGAATATGCTGCACGGAATAAAACAGTTGTCAGAGGATGTACCTGATCCAATGCCCAATATCGTCTTTTCCGGTACATTAGTGGCCCCGGAAACAAGTACGATTTATCAAAAATATGTACAGCCTATTGTTCAATGTGATTCGATGCCTTTCATTGTTTTTCGATATAGAGACGGTTCTCATAGGGAGATAAACTGTTTGATTCAAGATATCTACAGGCAAATGAACGAGAAAAAGGCGTGTTATGAACTGGCTGTTCAGCGTAATATCAACCGTATATTCGAATATATATCCTGCAATTTTACTGATCTTCCAAAAGTGCACGCAACACGCATACAGATCAATAATCAAATTCGCCTTCAGAAGATGTTGACATACATTTATGAAAACTATGCTGGGTCTGTGACGCTTGCGGATATTGCACAGGCTGCCAACATCAGTCGAAGTGAGGCAGGCCGATGTTTTCATAAATATATGGGATGTTCGCCGATTGACGCACTTATCCAATATCGACTTCAAACGGCACGCAGATTATTAAGCGAAAAAACGCTTTCCCTTTCGGAAATTAGCTTTGCCTGCGGATTTAATTCTGTAAACTATTTCAGCCGTCAGTTTAAGAAGGCCTATGGATATACGCCCAGCCAGGATTGCAATTTGGGTAAATAGTACTTTATCTTGGCGTTATTGTATCTTTATTTTGCGGAATTCTGGCGTTATAATACGAATAAATCGTATAACGGAAGGACGAACATTATGGAATTTAAGTGGTTGAACGAAAGCTCTGTAAACCAGACAGAAGACAGAATTGAGATCATAGCGCCGCCTCAGACAGATTTTTTCTGTGGCAGCATCGATGAGTGCGAGGAGGGAATTCTCCCGGAGTCACTTTGCAACGCACCCTATTACTATACGGAGCTGGCAGGGGATTTTGTGCTCAAGGTCAAAGTTTCCCACGAATTTAAGGATACCTACGATTCTGCTTCCGTAATGGTTATGAAAGATATGAACTGCTGGGCAAAATGCTGCTTTGAATTAACGGATTTCGGCACGCACGCGGCTGTAAGCGTGGTGACAAAAGGGGATTCCGATGATGCCAACGGGTGCAATCTGGAAGGCAACACGGCTTGGCTCCAAGTTTGCAGAGTTGGCAACAACTTTGCGTTCCACTACTCTGTCGATGGAGTCAACTTCTATATGATGCGCTATTTCCATCTCCCTGCAGAACCGACTATAAAAGTAGGTCTTCTGGCACAGGCCCCTGTAGGCAACGGCGGAATCAGAGTTTATGAAAATCTGCGTATCGAGAAAAGAACTGTAAAAAATATACGTGCAGGCAAATGATCCGTACATAAACTACACTATGCGTAAAAAACCAAATTATAAAAAAACACTTGTAGCCTGTTATTTCGGCTTTGTAACACAGGCTATATCCGCAAACTTTGCGCCGCTCTTATTTTTAACATTCAAAAGCACATATGGAATCACGTTTGAAAAGATTGCAATGATTCCGTTGGTGTTCTATTTAACCCAATTGCTCATTGACCTTGCGGCCACCCAATTTGCAGACAAAATTGGATACCGCATCTGTGTGGTGGTATCCCAGGTATTATCAGCAGTAGGCCTTGTTTTAATGGCGATTTTGCCGGAAGTACTTCCTGTACCGTTTATAGGTATTCTGATTTCAGTAGTTCTTTATGCTATAGGCAGTGGCCTTATTGAAGTTTTAGTGAGTCCTATTGTTGAGGCTTGTCCGTTTGAAAATAAGGACGGAATGATGAGTCTCTTGCACTCATTTTACTGTTGGGGTGCGGTAGGCGTGATCTTAGGTTCCACGTTCTTTTTTACGGTGTTTGGTACCGAGAATTGGAAGATACTCACGCTGATTTGGGCGCTGGTGCCGCTGGTAAATGTCTTTCAGTTTCTCACTTGTCCCATAGAGCGTCTGGTAGAAGACGGTGAGGGCTTGCCCCTTCGCAAGTTGCTCCGGCTACCGTTGCTGTGGTTGATGATTTTACTGATGATTTGTTCCGGCGCTTCGGAAGCAACTATGGCACAGTGGGCGTCTGCCTTTACAGAGTCGGCGCTCGGTGTGTCCAAAACGGTTGGGGATTTGGCTGGCCCTTGTCTGTTTGCCGTTTTCATGGGGATCTCTCGCATGTTGTACGGAAAAATGAGCGAGAAATTGAACCTGACAAAGACCATGCTGCTGAGTGGCTTGCTGTGTGTGGTCTGCTATTTGCTGGCCTCTCTTTCCTCCTTGCCGGTTCTTGGTCTGGCTGGGTGCGCCCTTTGTGGTTTCAGCGTGGGCATTATGTGGCCGGGTACGATCAGCCTTTCTTCCCAAAAGTGTCCCAAAGGCGGCACCGCTATGTTCGCTTTTCTGGCGTTGGCAGGGGATTTCGGCGGTACAGTTGGCCCGGCCATGGTAGGAAGTTTCTCGGAAATGGCAGGCGGCAATCTTAAAACAGGATTGCTTGTGGCTACAATTTTTCCCGTTGTTCTTGTATTTGGATTGCTTATTCTAAATAAAAAGGTTAGCAAAACAATAAGTAGAATATAATCGATTGTTTCTTGCTGGCCCTTTGAATTTTTAAACAGCACCGCGTATAATTTGAGTTGGAACATATTGCTTTTCTCCGCAGCCACAGGGCAAGTGTTATCAACCCCGATAACAAACGGATAACATTAGCCCATATAGGCAGGATAATATGGGTACATCAAATCATCAAAAGTCCCACAAATAGGACGGAGAATAATCCCTAAACAAAAAGGATGAGGCTTTGTCAATTTCGAATAAATTGCAGCATCTATGAAAGCGCCCTTGGCCGTGTTCCAACAGCCAAGGGCGCTTTTACAGATCTGCAAACGGTCGGCAGGTAGGATCCGTCCTAAAACGGTTTGCCGATAACATGGTCAGTCCGAGTTGTGGATCTGAGGTTGACTATATTCTGTTTTTATCGCCCCAATCGCACATCCCGTCCAAAATAGGAATCAGGGATTTTCCTCTCTCAGTCAAACTGTATTCGACTTTTGGTGGGATTTGCGGATATTCCTCCCGGTGGATAAGTTGATCGGCCTCCAGCTCCTTTAACGTAGAACTCAACGTCTTATATGAAATATTGCCGATGTATTTTTTCATTTCGTTAAAGCGGACTACGCCAAATTCCATCAACGTGTAAAGAATTGTCATTTTGTATTTTCCGTTAATCAGCGAAAGGGTATAGCTGAATCCGGTTGTCCCGAGGCATTCCTTTGCAATACAGCGTTCGCCCATTTTACACTCTCCTTAAATTAAGTATAATACCTTCTTGTAAGTATCACACTTAAATGTGCGTACTTGTTTTTTGGTTTATTCTTGCTATGATTATACTATCAGCAGCACAAAAAGTCAATTGTAGAAGCCAAAGGGAAATGCCTGGGCGATGTGGCGCCTTAAGCCGTTTTTTTCGAATCGGAAGCGTTGCGGTCGAAACCGCTGATGCTCGGCGCGAGGGCGAAAGCGCGACCCATCTTCCATGGGTAACCCAAAGATACGCTACAATTTTCAGAAAACGAATCAAGAACGGCTCGGGGTGAATTTTGCCGTCTATCTTGCAACGGATGCCCGGCGAATCCCCCTGCAAATCGCCCCACCGCCGTCTGGATGGGCTGCTCACTAAATAGGAGGAATGCTTTATGAGTAAAAAAATCGTTGTGATCACTGGAAGCCCGCGCAAGAATGGAAACAGCTTTGCGATGACGGATGCCTTTATGCAGGCTGCCGAGGCCAAAGGGCACCAGGTGACCCGGTTTGACGCCGCTATGATGAAGATCGGTGGCTGCCATGCCTGCGAGACGTGTTTTAAGACGGGCAAGGCCTGCTCCTTTGACGATGATTTTAACACCATCGCGCCGGCCATTCTGGAAGCAGACGCCATAGTTTTCACGATGCCGGTTTACTGGTATTCGATTCCTGCGCAGATCAAGGGCGTTATCGACCGCATTTATTCTCTGGTTGTAGGGGGGAAGGACATCGCCGGAAAGGAATGCGCCCTGATTGCCTGCTGCGAGGAAGAAGACAGGACTGTATTGGACGGGGTGCGTATCCCGATAGAGCGCACGGCCGCGTTGAACAAGTGGAAAATGGTGGGCGAAGTGCTGGTTCCCGGCGTTTTGAATGTCGGCGATATTGACAAAACCGATGGTTGCCGGCAGGCGGCCGCACTTGCGGAGAAAATTTAAAGCTGGAGACCGCTATGGGCAGAAAAATTGTAATACTGAACGGAAGCCCCCGTAGAAGCGGAAACACCTCCGCCCTTGTGAAATCCTTTGCCGCAGGTGCGGAAAGTGTCGGCAATACCGTAACGGAATTTTTCCTGAACGACATGGACATCCATGGCTGCAAGGGCTGTTTTGGCGGACATAGCAGCCAGAAATTTCCCTGTGTTCAAAGAGACGATATGGACAAAATCTATCCGGCGGTGAAAGCAAGCGATGTGGTCGTATTGGCGAGCCCGTTGTACTACTGGACAATGAGCGGCCAGATTCGAACAGCGTTTGACCGTTTGTTTGCGCTGGAGGAGGGGGAAGACAACCGCCTCAGAGGCAACGGGAAAGCGTCGGCGCTTTTGATGGCGGCCGAAGGCCACGGTTTTGGCGACGCTGTATGCTACTTTGATCACCTCCTGGAACACCTGCAGTGGAAGAACCTTGGTCATGTGCTGGCCGGAGGAAATATGCACGCCGGTGATGTCCAGGGAAAAGCTGAAATTCAACAAGCCTACGCCCTTGGAAAGTCCATTGCGTGAGGGTAAAAACGGGTGTCCTGCCGTCACAAATTTCGCGTGGCTCGTATTTTGACGACAACAGCCGGCGTGAGCAGGGCGTGAAGGTGCACCCCGCGCCCGTCAGTCGTGGGACCAGCAGCACGGTAATGCAACAGCCATGATCTTTTCGCGAAAACGAAAGATAGCATTTGACTGGCAGAACAATAATTTAGGGGCCAAAATCTCCGCGGTCATAATGGAGCCGTCTGCCTGAAATCATGGAATTCTGTAAAACCCGTGGCGGTACCGTAGCTCCGGAAAAACGCGGCAGAACGGGAATGTGCCCGCAATACCGTATGCCATTTCCATACGCGTATGAGTTGGGTTCGCAAAAAGACTCCTGATACTAAGTTTACATTTTATTTTAGAAGAGCGAACGGATTTCACTTGTGTCCGTTCGCTCGCTTTTTGTCTGGCTGCCGCTGATGCCGCGATCCTGACGCCATTTGGAAATCCTAGAGCGGCACGGAGTGCAGAAAAAATGCACTGTCAAAACCACCAATATTCTTTCGAGTTTTAGTTGAAAAGTATCACAAAAAATGATACAATAAACGTGTATTTTACGGGTAAAACCAGATGGATCGGACGCTTGCAAAGACGATGGAAACAGGCGCGGAGAAATATGTTTTACCCCGGATGTTCGCGGCGTGGATGCGGGGGATTTTCAAGCATCTGCATCGCACGGTTTGCACGAGTCGTCGCGTTATCCCCCTGTTCCAGCTGGCAAAAGCGCTTAATTGAACATAGAGCGGCAATGCCGGATACTTTACCATACGATTTGGAGTCAAAAGGAATGGATGAAATGAAAATTATTCGCTCCAAGCGGCGGACAATCGCAATAGAAATAAACGGCGATTTGCAAGTGCTTGTCCGCGCGCCCTTGTGGATGCGCAACAGTGAGATCCGGCAGTTTGTAGAGCGCAAGCGCCCGTGGATTGAAAAGCACTTGAAATTGGCGCAGGCGCGCAATGAGCAGGCCCAGCCGCCTTTTACCGAAGACGAAATTCGAAAATTGACCGATATGGCCAGCGCGGATCTTCCGCGGCGCGTGGAAAAATATGCGCCTGCTGTTGGCGTAACTGTGGGCAGGATTACCATACGCCATCAAAGGACCCGTTGGGGTTCCTGTTCAGTAAAGGGGAATCTCAATTTGAACTGCCTTTTGATGCTTTGCCCAGAGACGGTTCGCGATTATGTTGTGGTGCATGAGCTGTGCCACCGCAGGGAGATGAACCATGGCCCTGCATTTTGGGCGCAGGTGGCGAAAATCCTGCCTGACTATATGGAGCCGTGCAAATGGCTGGCGGAAAATGGGGGGCAGATTATTCGGAGAATTCGGAAGTAACGGAGATTGCCGCTGCCCGAGCGCGCGATACCGCTTAACGTGTCCTTGGGCGACAGACCTGCCGTAATCGGCTAGGAAGCGCAGGGGGGGATGTGTATGTCCTATAAGGTTCTTTCGTTTGAAGGTTTTGTTCAGGAGTTTAAATCCGTTTCTGTTGGTCCATATCCAAGAAAGTTTTGCTTTGTATTGGGGGCGGGAGCCTCAAAAACGTCTGGAATTAAAACGGGTGAGGAATTGGTTGACATCTGGGACAGGGAATTGGCCACCAGAAATCCCGAGTCACATGTGCAGTGGAAACAGGAGCATGCCATTGATGATGCAAACAAGTACAGCTTTTACAGCCAGTATTACGAGAAACGGTTTGAAAAAGATAATGGAAATCGATATCGGGACGGGTATAACTTTCTGGAAACGATGATGGACAGGGCTCATCCCAGCTGCGGCTATGTACATCTGGCTTTATTGATGGCAAAAACCATGCACAACGTCGTCATCACCACAAATTTTGACCATCTGACAGAAGACTGTCTGGTCCAATACGCGCAGACGATGCCCATGGCGATTGGACATGAGCAATTGGCGCCGTATGCTGCACAGCAAATTACCAGGCCAACCGTAATCAAAATTCATAGAGATCTTCTTCTGAATCCCATCAATAAAACGGAAGAGCTGAATCGCCTGCACGAAAACTGGGAAAAGGTCCTGGACAGTATTTTCTCCGTTTACCACCCTGTTTTTATCGGCTATGCCGGCAACGATAACAGCGTGATGGACTTTTTATGCACGCATATCGATCGATTCAATTCCGATGTATGGGCGTGCCCCTATTGGCTTATCTACGGTCCGAAGCAACCGGAGCAGAAGGTCAAGTATTTCCTGGAAAATACGAACGGCTATTTGATTCACCACAATGGGTTTGATCAGGTTTTGGTACAGCTTAGCTATGCTTTGAATATCCGACTGCCAGATGAAGAAACCTTTATGGAAAAGACCAGAAAACAGTACGAGCGTTTGCTCGACAGTGTCGGGAGTCTTATGGATGCAAGTGTTTCAGCAGCACCGAATAGCGAAATTCTCGAAACAATCGGGGCAGACGCCTTGGAGCATGCCGATCAGGAAGATGTTGCCACGCTGTATTCACAATTTGTCATACTGTTTACCAAGCGCATGTACGATTCTGCCCTTACGCTCATAAAAAGATTGGCAAAGCACGATCCGGATAATCCGCGATACCACAGCAACATGGGTGTTACCCTGCATGAAATGGGGCGGTATGAGGAGGCGCTGGCCGAAAAGAAGAAAGCGGTGGACCTGGAATGTGATAACGCCCGTTATCACAATAGCCTCTGTGAAACCCTGCGAGCCATAGGGGCGTATAAACAGGCACAGGAAGAAGCGCAGAAAGCGGTGGATCTGGAACGCAATAACGCAAAATACCATCATGATCTCGGCGCTACCCTGTATGCAATGGGACGGTATGCGGAAGCGCTGACGGAAACGCAAAAGGCGGTGGATCTGGAACCCGATAACGCAAAATACCATCATGATCTCGGCGCTACCCTGTATGCAATGGGGCGGTATGCGGAAGCGCTGACGGAAACGCAAAAAGCGGTGGATCTGGAACCCGATAACGCCGGTTATTGCGATGGCTTCCAGCTTGCCCTGTGTGCAGTGAAGCGACATAAAAAGCGTCGAAACGATCGAAGCAAATCCGATAGGACTGGCGCCATTGCGCAGACGCATAAAAATGTGTGAAAATGGGGTGTGCGTTTCGATTGGTTGTAGCCATATAAGGCAATTGCTTCGGGGACGACAAGGCAAGGAAATGCAAAAACTGGAGGCGAAAGTACGGGGGGCGAAGTGTTTTGTGAAAGGAGGTATTCGGGATGCCATATAGCGAGTTGATCAAGAATTTTGAGAAAATTCGCGCTTATATGCGGGAGTTTTATGTTTATGGCTTTAAAAGCAGAACGGAGTATGACAAAAAGAGCGCTCGGTCGTACGACAATGAACGTCGGAGAATAGAAAGCTGGCTTGGAGATTGTATGCGATTTACGCAGACGGCGGAAGGGAAGAATGTGTTTTTGTCGATTGACAGCAGAGCTTCCCGGCATAATCCCTTGTATAAAGCCTGGAAAGCCAAGAGCTTTACGGATGGTGATCTTGTACTGCATTTCCTTCTGTTGGATATCCTCTTTTCGCCGGATGTCCGGAAAACGCTGGCAGAACTGGTGAAGGAGATAGACCGGTATCTCGACGTGTTCGAAGAGCCAATGACGTTTGACGAATCGACTGTTCGGAAAAAGCTGAAGGAATACGTGCAGGAAGGCATCATACGTGCGGAGAAGGAAGGCCGTAAGATCCTCTATAGCCGGATGCCCGATGTTGAACTTGCCGATATGACGGATGCCCTCGATTTTTTCAGCGAGGTGGCGCCTTGCGGTGTGGTGGGCTCTTATTTGCTGGATAAGCTGGGAGACCATACCGGCATATTTACTTTTAAGCACCACTACATAACCCAGACAATGGACAGCGATGTTTTGGCTTTGCTTTTTGATGCAATGCATCAAAAATGCTACGTCACGGTAGACAACCTTGGAAGACATGCGAATCAGGTGAAAACACTTCGCCTTGTACCGTTGAAAATTTTTATCAGTGCGCAGAACGGACGGCAAAATCTTCTGGCCTTCCACGAGAAGGCCAACCGCTTGAACACGTATCGTCTGGATTACCTGTCTAATGTCCGATTGGGAGAGCATTGTGCGAGATTTGACGCTTTGCGCGCAGCGTTGGCAAAGGCAGAAGCGCATATGTGGGGGGTCAACGGCCAGTGGGAAACGGATGCGTTGGAACATGTCGAATTTGATGTGCGAATTTCGGAGGATGAGCCGTATATTCTGCATCGCTTGGAGCGCGAAAAGCGTTGCGGGCGAGTGGAAAAGCTGGATGATCACCACTATCGTTATACGGCCGAGGTATTTGATACGAATGAGATGCTGCCATGGATCCGAACCTTTATAGCGAGAATCACGCGAATGCATTTTTCGAATCGCACCGCAGAAAACCGGTTCAAGGCGGATCTGCAGGCGATGTACCGCCTGTATGGTGTGGACGGAGGGGAAAAACCGTGATTTTCAGTGAATTGTATTCCGTTTATTTCAATACGGTAGCGGAAATATTGGATCGGGCGATTCGATACCATGTTACGGAACAGGAGCTTCAGCAATTGGTGGCGGAAAAAGCGTTTTCAGAGAGTGTGCTTACCATTTTGCCCGCGCTGAAATCCGGAAAATGGCCGTTGCTTCACGGAGATTTGTCGCCCATCGTGCAACATTCTCCGACAATGCCGATGACGATTTTAGAAAAACGATGGCTGAAATCCATTGTTGAAGATCCCCGCATCCATCTCTTTGCCCTCCATCTTCCCAATTTGGACGATGTGGAACCGCTGTTTACGCCGGCCGATTACAAAATCTATGACCAGTATGCAGACGGAGATCCGTTTGAGGATGAGGCCTACATCGCCCATTTTCACCTGATACGGGAGGCGATCCGAACCAAGAGTCCGGTGAAAATATCCATGACAAACCGTCGCGGCAAAGCGGTTTGGGTACGCTTTTATCCGCAGGGCTTTGAGTATTCCGTGAAAGATGATAAGATCCGCATCCTTGCTTCTGGATGCCGGTTCAAGCAGTTTAATCTGGGACGTGTGACAAGCTGTTTCTATTATCATGGCAACGGGCCTTGGAATGAAGAACCGCAGGAAGAGCAGATTCGTGAAATTCGGATGGAAATCACCGATGAACGCAATGCTTTGGAACGGGTGATGCTGCATTTTGCGCATTTTGAAAAACGAGCGGAAAAGCTGGAGCAGAATCGCTACCTGCTCCGCGTCCGGTATTGCGAAAATGATGAAACCGAACTGGTGATCAGAATCCTTTCTTTTGGCCCCTTCGTAAAGGTAATGGAACCTGCGTGTTTTGTTGAACAGATCAAAGAACGCCTGCTTGCGCAAAAAAGCTGTGGACTCCGGTGAGTTCGCAGCTTTTTTTCCGTGAAAAGAACCATCTTAGAATTTATAATAGGCTTGCAGGGCGCGAGAAGGAACCGGTTGTGCACCTGCGACAAAGGCACCAACAGCAATGAGAATGCGAAATGGTTATTGGCTGAGGCGTTATACGTCTCCTACGCGGGTTCGAATCCCGTTCTAAAGGTGCCTTGCTGGAATCAAAGACGCGTACAGCACGTATGGATTTGGGATCGCCGCTTGGTTTTCGGGTCGAGGACGATTAGAATGAGAGGTTCTGCAATAAGGCCCAAGGCGTCTTGTATGCAAGGCGTCGGCCGGGATAAAACGGCAGGGGGGGCGGCTTCCCTTTTCCCGCACGTCCAGATCCCGGAGACGCCTTCAAAAAAACGAAAGGAGCAGCATCATGATCGAAATCAAAGGGAAAGTCAATACCGCAATTTGCTATGCTTCTGTTGTTGAGGACGAATCCATCGATCAGATTCGCAGAATGTGCGATTATGACTTTACGGCCAACGAAAGAATTCGGATTATGCCGGACGTCCATGCCGGCAAGGGTTGCACCATTGGCACAACCATGACATTTTCAGATCAAGTGGTTCCGAATCTTATCGGGGTTGACATTGGATGCGGCATGTATACGGTCGAGCTGGGCAATTCGGAGATCGACTTTGTCAAGGTGGATGAAGCCGCCCATTATATCCCGAGCGGCAGAGATGTTTGGGAAGGCCGTATGGAGCGCTTCGATTTGACCGGCTTGCGTTGCTACCGAAGCTTGCAGCAGACCAGACGCTTGGAGCGCAGCCTTGGCACGCTGGGGGGAGGCAATCACTTCATGGAGATCGATGCGGCGGCCGATGGAACAAAATACCTGGTGATTCATTCCGGCAGCCGCAACTTGGGCAAGCAGGTTGCTGAACTCTATCAAAATCTGGCGGTGGATCTCCATGCCGGGAAAGCGGACTATTTTGAAAAAAGAGAAGCGATCATCCGCGCGTATAAAGAGCAGGGGCGCAGAGCTGAAATCCAGAATGTTCTGAAGGCGTTGGAGCGAACAATCATCCCCAAGGAGCCCACCATCCCAGCGGATCTCTGCCACCTGTATGGCCCCTATCTGGAAGACTATCTGCATGATGTGGAAATCTGCCAGCAATTTGCAAAGCGCAACCGCGAAAAGATGGCGGAGATCATTCTGCAACGCACCGGAATGACCGCCGTCTCGGCCTTCCATACCGTCCACAATTATATGGATACCCGGGACAGAATTCTGCGAAAGGGCGCCATTGCTGCGCACAAGGATGAACTGGTTTTAATCCCCATCAATATGCGCGACGGCAGTGTGTTGGCGAGAGGGAAAGGAAATCCGGAATGGAATTACTCCGCGCCGCACGGGGCGGGAAGATTGCTGTCCCGCTCCAGGGCAAAAGAAATTCTGAATCTGGAAGATTACAGGCAGTCCATGAAGGGAATTTACACCACCTCTGTGAACACGTCTACGCTGGACGAAGCGCCCATGGCGTATAAGTCGCTGGACGACATTTTGGGGGTTATCGGCGACACCGTGGAAATCATCGAAGTATTGAAGCCGATCTACAATTTTAAGGCGTCGGGATAAACAGGCATTCTGCGCCGTTTTGAATGGAGGCATTGCCATGTTGAATGCATTGGAACGAGAGGCCAATAAGACCTTTACAGAAAATGGCGCGATTACATATCGATCCACGTTGTCGGCGTGTCTGGATCTGTTCGCGACGATTGGCGCAATGCGCGCGGCGGATGAACGGGAGATGATTGCCCGCTTCACCCGCGCCTTTGCAGAGGATGCAGACGTTGCCATGAAGATCCTGTTTTTCGGACGCGATGTCCGCGGTGGGCTGGGAGAGCGCCGGGTGTTCCGCGTGCTCATCCATTTTTTGGCCAACAGCAAACCGGAAGCGCTCCGTAAAAATATCGCGTGGATCCCGGCGTACGGCCGTTTTGATGACCTGCTTGCCCTGATGGGAACGGCCTGCGAAAAGGATGCGCTTGCGGTCATCCGCACACAGCTCCGCGCGGATTTAGCCGCCGGCGCCGACGTGTCTTTGCTGGCCAAGTGGCTTCCGTCTGTCAACGCCTCGAATCCGAAGACCGTGCGTTTGGCTAGGCGCGTCGCCCGTTCGCTGGGCATGTCCGATCAGCAGTACCGGAAAACTCTGTCGACCCTGCGGAAAAAGATCCGCATCATCGAGAACAATCTTCGTGAGCGGGCGTACACCTTTGATTACGCCAAACAGCCTTCTAAAGCCATGTTCAAATATCGGAAAGCCTTCCAGCGGAACGATTGGAAGCGATACAGCGCTTTTCTGCAGGAGGTTGCCAACGGGGAAAAGCATCTGCATGCCGATGCCCTTGCGCCTTATGAAATCGTACGTTCCGCCCTGAAGGCGGGTGGATGGGGCTCTATATCCGACCTGGGCGACGGAGAGAAAGCGGCGTTGAATGCATCGTGGAATGCGTTGCCGGATTACGGCGGCGGCAAAAATGCTTTGGCGGTGGTGGATACTTCCGGGTCGATGTACGGTTACGATGGTGGTTTGCCTGCGGCAGTTGCGCTTTCGCTGGGACTGTATTTTGGAGAGCGAAATACTGGGGTTTTCCACAACCATTTCATCGAGTTCTCATCTCGACCGCAACTTATTGAAATAAAGGGGGAAACGTTTGTCGATCGATTGGCGTATCTGTGTTCATTCTGCGAAATTGCAGACACAAATCTGGAAGCGGTGTTCGATTTGATTCTGGATGCTGCCGTCCACAATCGGGTTCCCCAGACAGAATTGCCCGAGACCCTGTATATCATTTCCGATATGGAATTCAACAATTGCGTGCGCAACGCGGATCTGACCAATTTCGAAAATGCGAAGCGGCGGTTTGCGGTGCATGGCTATTCGCTGCCTCGGGTTGTTTTCTGGAATGTCGCAAGCCGACACCGCAATCAACCTGTCACGGAAAATGAGCAGGGCGTAGCGCTGGTTTCCGGCTGCACGCCAAAAATCTTTTCTATGGTGGCCGATGGTGAAATTTCCCCATATGCCGTCATGTTGCAGGTGCTGGAATCTGGACGCTACGACAAGATTTCAGCATAACACAATCTGAAAACGAATTCTTTTGCATCGAAGGCGCTTCTATGCGATACCGTTGCGTACTAAAAATGGGCTGCCACAGGCGGCCTTTTTTGTATGTAGAATTGCGTTCTTTCAGAGAATGTGTTGATCCAAAGCGCGAAGGAAAAGAAATTGCCGTGGCGGTTGTGCGCAGCGATACAGCGTAGATCGCGCATATAGATGCAATAAGAGGGCTTTTTTTGGCGTTACCGCTCACCGGCTTGACGCCAATTTGCTGCCGAAAACAAGGGTGAAGTGCAAAGATATCCATACCTCATACGCATGGTAAAGTATAAATCATAAGTATTAGACATTTTACAAAAGCAATTCTATAATAAAAGCAAGATCGGACGACAGGATTTGCCGTTAAAAACGCTTGGAAAGCTGAAAAACAGCTGCAATTTCAGAAAAAACTTGCAGCGGTATTCACCGTCCTATTTTTAGGTCCATCTGGCAGTGTTTCCCAAACACGCAGGGCGCGAAACCATTTGCCGGTGCACAAACGTCCGTATCGGAACCAAGTTTGCCGGATAGTCCCGGACAGCCGCAAACCGGCGTGAATCGGGAAACTGAGCCGGCAACGACCGCAGAAACCAGGAGCATCTCAGGCGTACCGGCCGTTTTGACCGGCGGATCCTGTTGCGGCTTTTCCCGTGCAGTCGGCAGAAACACAGGGCGATTTGCAAATTGCAGCGTCTGCGAGACGTGTGGGGCAGAGATTCCGGACGTTCGCCCGGATGTAGAGGACAATGGTATTTCATTAGATAAGGAGGATTTACAATGAAAACCATGGAAAAAGAAGTTTTTGACAAGGAAAATGTATTCGGTCTGGGAAAGGAGAACACGGCCTATGCCCAGTATTTCGTGGGGAATTCCTACCTGAATCCCCTGACCGTTCCCGGCCAGTGTCCGGTATTCCTGGCCAACGTCACCTTTGAGCCGGGCTGCCGCAATAACTGGCATATTCATAAGGCGAAATCCGGCGGCGGTCAGCTGCTGATCTGCACGGCTGGCGAGGGCTGGTATCAGGAAGAAGGCAAAGAGGCGATCCGCCTGATTCCCGGTACCGTCGTCACCATACGGGCCAATGTCAAGCACTGGCATGGTGCCAAGAAAGACAGTTGGTTTTCGCATATCGCAGTGGAAGTGCCGGGGGAAGATACTTCCAATGAATGGCTGGAAGCAGTCAGCGATGCGGTCTATGAAAATTTGGAGTAAGGAGGGAGCATCATGCAATATGCAAAATTAGGTAATTCGGAACTGATGGTTTCCCGCATCTGTATGGGATGCATGGGCTTTGGCGACGCCCAAAACGGCCAGCATAGCTGGACCCTGGATGAGGAGCATTCTAGAGAGATCATCAAACACGGCTTGGAGTTGGGCATCAACTTTTTTGATACGGCTATTGGATACCAAAGCGGTACGAGCGAACGGTATCTGGGCCGCGCCTTGCGGGATTTTGCCAAGCGGGACGAGGTTGTGGTGGCTACCAAGTTCCTTCCCCGCACGCAGGCGGAAATTCAAAACGGGATCTCGGGCCAGCAGCACATCGAGCAGATGATTGACACAAGCCTGAAAAATCTGGGACTCGATTATGTGGATCTCTATATCTATCATATGTGGGATCATCAAACGCCTCTTTATGACATCATGGATGGCCTGAATCGGATTGTAAAGGCCGGCAAAGCGCGGTATATCGGCATCTCGAACTGTTTTGCCTACCAGTTGGCTAAGGCCAATGCGCTGGCTGAAAAAGAGGGCTTTGCCAAATTTGTTTCCATTCAAGGCCATTACAACCTGATCTTCCGGGAGGAGGAACGGGAGATGGTGAAGCTGTGTGCCGAGGACAACATTGCCATGACCCCCTACAGTGCCCTGGCGGGCGGACGACTCTCGAAGCACCGCGGTGAAACTTCCAAACGTCTGGAGGAAGACAGCTACGCCAAATTCAAATATGACGCCACAGCAAAGCAGGATGCGGCGATCATCGATCGTGTGGCGGAATTGGCGGAAAAGCGCGGTGTGACGATGACGGAGGTTGCTCTGGCATGGCTGCTCAAGAAAGTGACCGCCCCGGTCGTGGGTGCAACAAAGCGCCACCATGTGGAGGGCGCGGCCCAGGCCACGGCACTGACTTTGACGCCGGAAGAATGTTTATATTTGGAGGAAGCGTATGTGCCCCACAATCTGGTGGGGGTCATGGCGCAGAATACCCCGGAAGCCGCAAAAGAAGCCCATGTCTGGTCTACGGGAAATCAGAAGATTGAAGCCAAGAGCAAAGGATAAATTCAGTTGTTGCAGCAACAAGATCGGAGTGTAAAGGATGAGAAACTACGATTTTAAGGTGAGATCGAAAAGATGGATCAAGTTTCTGGCCAATTCCATCTACGAGAGAATCCGTGGACTTGATTTCAGCATGGTTTATGTCGGCGAGCTGCAAAGAAACGTGGAAGAGTTTCATGGATATAGTATGACGGATTCTGGCGATATGAAACGCGTGTTACAGCGCATCCCGGCGATTCCTCAGAAAAGCGCCTTCCTCGATGTGGGGTGCGGAAAGGGCATGTGTCTGAAATGCGCGGTGGAAGCGGGCTACAAAAGTGTGGCCGGCCTGGATCTGGATAGGCATCTGCTCGAGATTGCACGGAAAAACATGGACAGGCTGAACATGAAAGTTGACTGCATCTATGCGAACGCCACAGACTTTGCGCGGTATGCCGATTACGATGTATTTTACTTTTATAATCCCTTCGGCAAGACGATCTTCCAGCAGGTGATTGGAAAATTGATAGACAGCCAAATGGAACGTAACAGAGAAATCTGGGTCGCGTATTACCATCCGGTCTATGGCGATTTATTTGAACAAGCCGGATTTACACTCGAGCAGGAGATTCGGGATAAAACGCGGGATACAACCACGCGCATTTTTTACCTTCCGCCGCGCCGGGATGGTGAATTCCGTGCGTAACGCTTTGCGGCCGTTTTTGCAGGCGATTCTACAGGAAGCGTGTTCAGGCCATCTTTCTTCACCGGCAGAACGGTTTTATTGTCCAGCGGTATGCCGGCGCAGAGCCGCCGTATCCCGTGCTGCAAGAAGTCTTAGACCTTACGCTTTGTGCAAAAGGGCGGCATGCTCGGCACATTGCTGAAAAATGAAGTGGATCAAGACCCGGCTTTGAAAGCGGTACGCCGCATGAGCTGTGGGCGGAGGCGGAACAGCCAACGCGGAGATAGGCGCGGCAGCCTCCTGCTTTGGAGAATTGTTGCGGTAAAACAGCATAGGCGGCGTTTGAGTTCTTCGAATGCGCCTATGGAAACAGAACAGCCCCGGGCTGTCCGCATTGTGTGCGGATTGTAGCCCGGGGCTGTGGTTTGTGTTGGATCGTGCGATGGGATCAACGGTCAGAGGGGAAACGGATGCCGCCTTCCCGGCGCAAACGCTCCATATATGCGGAAACGGTGTGAGAAAGCTTACAGCACGTCTCGTATTCTGTGGCGGAGGCTTCCGGCTCCGTGATATACCGATAGAAATCTTTGGCTTCATACCCCATCAGTCTGTATTTGGGCTCCTCGCCGCAGACAGCTTCCTTTGTCCCGTCGTTGTAGACAATCTCGATGTTGGCCAGACGGGAGATGGATTCGACGGATACCGTGCCGCGCAGGCCTTGAAAATCGGTGTTGGCGCCGGCCTGGCCGACCTTGGAGTAGACGAGATTGACGAGCTTGTCCGGATACTGCATCGCCACAATGCCGCTGCCATCGGCTTTCGATTCGAGCAGTTGCGCCATAATCTGCGTTTTTTCCGGCATGCCGAACAGATGCAGCGCCGGGTAGATGCAGTAGACGCCGAGATCCATCAGCGCGCCGGTTTCCAGCTCCGGGTTAAAGATATTTGGCAACTGGCCCGAAAGATACGCGTCGTACTTCGAAGAGCGCTGACAAAAATCAATTTTGGCCATGCTGATTGGGCCGATCTTCTCAAGCGCGTTTTCCAGCAGTTTGCGCTGCGGCAGGTGCATATACATGATCGCTTCCAGATAAATCAGCCCGCGTTCCGCGGCAAGCGCTTGCAGTGCCGCGACATCTTCCGCATGTGCGCTGAGCGGCTTTTCGCAGATCACGTGTTTGCCATTTTCCAGAAATACGCGCGCCTGTGCCGTGTGCAGCTTATTCGGGCTTGCGATGTACACCGCATCGATGCAGTCGCTCTGTGCCATTTTGGAGAGATCGGTAAAAACGGTTTCAACACCGAATTTTGCACCGAATTCCAGCCCCTTTTCCCGCGTACGCGAGTAGACGGCGGTGAGATTCCAGAGCCCGCTGTCGAGCGCGCCTTCAATATAACTGTTTGTGATCCAGCTTGTGCCGACTGTGCCAAATCGCAGCATGGTGTTCTCCTTTCCGGTCATTCTACAAGGGCGACGATGGTTTTCAAGATTTCCACGATCTTTTCCATGTCCTCCACCACAGCGAATTCGTGCTTGCCGTGCGCATTTTCGCCGCCAGTGCACAGGTTCGGGCAGGGCAGACCCATAAAGGAAAGACGCGCGCCATCCGTGCCACCACGGATCGGAATGATTTTCGGCTCGACGCCGTTTTGGAGCATCGCGGCCTTAGCCGTCTCGATGATCTCCATGTGCGGCAGAATTTTTTCCTTCATGTTGTAGTACATGTCACGGATTTCGACGGAGACAAGGTCACGGCCGTATTTGCGATTGAGGAATTCTGCGGCGAGACGGAATTTTTCCTTGCGTCCTTCGAAAAGCGTGCGGTCATGGTCGCGAATGATGTAATCGAGCGTGGCGTTTTCGATTTCGCCCTGCATGCCCACCAGGTGTGCGAAGCCCTCATAGCCCTCGGTGTTTTCCGGCACCTCATGCACCGGCAGGAGCGCGGCGAACTCCATCGCGACGCGCATCGCATTGATCATTTTGTTTTTGGCGCTGCCAGGATGAACGCTCAGCCCTTTGACGGCGACATGCGCCGAAGCGCCGTTGAAATTTTCGTACTCCAACTCGCCGAGATCGCCGCCATCCACCGTATAGGCAAAATCACAGCCAAAGCCGGCGACGTCGAACGCGACCGGACCCTTGCCGATTTCCTCATCCGGCGTAAAGGCGAGCTTGACCGTGCCGTGCGGCAGGTTATTTTGGATGAGCTCCTCAGCCATCTGCATGATTTCCGCGACACCCGCTTTATCGTCTGCGCCAAGCAGCGTGGTGCCGTCGGTGACGATCAACGTTTTTCCCGCCCGCTTTTGGATAGCCGGGAAATCCGCCGTCGTTGTAACGATGCCGAGCGCCTCATTCAGCACAATATCGCCGCCGTCGTATTGCTCAATGACGCGCGGCTTAACGTCTTTGCCGCTGAAATCGGGGGAAGTATCCATGTGCGCGATAAAGCCGATGGTGTTTTTCTTTTCACAGTTTGCCGGAATGGTGCCGTAGACATAACCGTGCGCGTCCATGAAGGCATCCTGCACGCCAATGCGCTTCATTTCCTCTACAAGGTGCGCGCCGAGTGTTTTCTGCTTCTCTGTGGAAGGCAGTGTGTCGGAAGTGGGATTCGACTGCGTGTCAAAACGGACATAATCCAAAAATTTCTCCTGAACAGACATAAGAACAACTCCTGTATGGTGATTTTGCTGCTCTAACTATACTACAATCGCAGCCCGTTTGCAAGAAAAAGTCCCGCGCCGTTTCGACGCGGGACCCGAAAAAATTCATTAGAGCTCAGACCAGTAACGCTTGAGGTTGGCAAGGCCGATACGCAGCGCATCGAATACGGGCTCCATGCCTTCGAATTCGATGGAGATGCAATCATCGTAACCGGCTTTCTTCAGCTGGAACAGGCACTGCTTGACCGGCACGTTGCCGTGGCCCACGATGGTGCCGCGCAGATAATTTCCGCCGCGGGTCTGGAAAGCGCCCTCGCCCGGATTCGGCGCTTCAAAGGGCTTGACAATGAAGTCTTTTGCGTGAACGTAAATCGCGTACGGTGCGACGCGTGCAAACGCCATCGCCGGATTTTCGTCGGCGCACAGGAAGTTACCCATATCGCAAAGCAGGCCGAAATTCCTGTGGTTGATCGCGGTGTACAGCTTTTCCACACGCTCGGAATCCTGCGCATAGAAGCCGTGGTTTTCGATCATGGTGCGGATGCCAAACTGCTCGGCATACTCGGTGACACGGCGGCAGCCTTCCGCAAGACGGGGGAGCAGCGCGTCAAACGCGCAGTATTTGCCGGAATTGACCGGGTAGCCGACTGTGGCGTCGTGGCGCATGCGCTTGACGCCGAGAATGCGGCCGATGTCGACGAACTTCTTGACGCGTTCGACTTCCTTTTCAAAATCGCCGTCGCTGCCGTTGATGAAATCTGCGCCGATTGTGAGGCTCGAGATCTCGAGGCCGAGGCGGTCCGCTTCTGCGCGGATCTTTTCGGCGTAGGCCGGGCGCTCCTCCTCGGGCAGCGGCAGGAAATCGACGAAATCGACGAATTCAATCGCGTCGAAACCAAGCTCCTTGGTCTTCGCGATGACCTCAAACGGCGTGATTTTGCCGGCGCGGATCATTTTCATGTAGCTGTAGGTACTGACGGAATACTTCATTTTGAATCAACCTTTCCCGGATACACCGGAGTATTTTAGTCTCCGAAGGAAATGCCGATTTCCTTCGCTGCGAGGATTTCCTCGCAATCTACGGGGACGGTCTTGAGCTTGCCGGCCACCTCGCTGAGCGGCACGGGGACGATCTTGCCATTGACAAGACCGACCATGTTGCCGTAGTTTTTCTCGCGGATGAGCTTGGCCGCCGCCGCGCCGAAGCGTGTGGAGAGCACACGATCATAGGCGCACGGGCTGCCGCCGCGCTGGAAGTGCCCCGGCACGCAGACACGGATCTCGTTGTCCACGCGTGTGGAGAGCTCGTCGGCGATGCGGTAAACGATCGAAGGATGCTTCATGTCGGCGCGCGCCTTTTTGAAGTCCTTCTTTTTCATGGCCGCCTCTTCCTTGGAGAGCGCCCCCTCTGCAACGGCGAGAATCGAGAACTTCTTGCCCTTTGCAATTCTATTATTCAACGTTTTGGCGACCTTGTCAATATCATACGGGATTTCCGGCAGCAAAATGACGTCTGCACCGCCGGCAATACCGGCGTACAGCGGCAGCCAGCCGACTTTGTGCCCCATGATCTCCACACAGAAAATGCGCCCGTGCGAGGTGGCCGTCGTGTGGATGCAGTCGATGACGTTTGTCGCAATTTCCACGGAACTGTGGAAGCCGAAGGTCATGTCGGTACCCCAGACATCGTTGTCGATCGTTTTGGGCAGGGAAACGACGTTCAGCCCCTCCTCGCGCAGAAGGTTGGCGGTTTTCTGCGTGCCGTTTCCGCCGAGGATCACGAGGCAGTCCAGACCGATCTTTCTGTATGTCTCCTTCATGTTCTTGACCTTGTCGACGCTGTTCTCATCGATCACACGCATAAGTTTGAACGGCTGGCGCGAGGTGCCAAGAATGGTGCCGCCAAGCGTCAGGATGCCGGAGAAATCCTCGGGCTTCATCAGCTTGTATTCGCCGAAGATCAGACCTTTGTAGCCGTCTTTGATGCCGTAGATTTCCACGTTGTCGCCGAATTCCTCGTAGAGCGATTTTGCAACGCCGCGAATGGAGGCGTTCAGGCCCTGGCAGTCGCCGCCGCTTGTCAAAATTCCGATTTTCTTCATATTCCTTTCAACCTTTCTGTATGTTTATTCGTCCGCCGAATGGATCGGGATCAGAACGCTGTCCTTTTCAATGGCCTGTAACGCCTTGAGACGCTCCTGCGCTTCGTGATAGAATGTCAACTGCGAGCTGATCTTCTGCTTGCCGCGCAGGTCGACGTGTTCGTAGGTGGTGTCGCTCTGCATGTAGCGGGCATTTGTCGTGTCGCTGAGCATGGTATCGAGAATCGAGAAGGCGCGCGCCTTCTGCTTTTCGTCCTCGATCGGGAATACAAGCTCGACGCGTCGGTCAAGATTTCTGGGCATCCAGTCCGCGCTGCCCATATAAATGCGCGGGTTGCCGGCATTTTCAAAGCGGAAGATGCGGCTGTGCTCCAGAAGCTGTCCGATAATGCTGATAACCGTGATGTTTTCGCTCACGCCCTCGATGCCTGGAATCAGGCAGCAAATGCCGCGCACGATCATTTTGATCGGCACGCCGGCCTGCGAAGCTTCGTAGAGCAGCTCAATCAGCTCCGGGTCCACAAGGGAGTTGACCTTGACCGTAATGCCGCTGGGCAGTCCTTTTTTGGCGTTTTCCGTTTCCTGACGGATCATATAGACGAAGAAGCTGCGCATGCCGTGCGGCGCAACGATGAAGTGCTGGTACTCGGGCGGCCTTGAATAGCCGGTGATGACGTTAAAGAGGGAGGAAGCGTCGGAGCCAAACGACTCGCGGCAGGTGAACAGACCGAGGTCGGTGTAGATTTTTGCCGTGGAGTCATTGTAGTTTCCGGTGCCCAGGTGCAGGTAGCGGCGGATGCCGTCTTCCTCCCGGCGCACCACGAGCGCGATCTTACAGTGCGTCTTGAGACCGGTCAGGCCGTAAATGACGTGACAGCCGGCTTTTTCGAGTTTGCGGGCCCAATTGATGTTGTTTTCCTCGTCAAAGCGCGCTTTGAGCTCCACAAGCACCGTGACCTGCTTGCCGTTTTCGGCAGCCTGAATCAGCGACGCAATGATCGGGGAATTGCCGCTGACGCGGTACAGCGTCTGCTTGATCGCCAGGACGTTTTCATCCTCGGCGGCCTGCGCAATAAACTGTACGACGCAGTCGAAGGTCTCGTAGGGGTGATGTACGAGGCGGTCGCCATCGCGAATGGCCTTGAAAATATCGGTGTAGCCCCAGAAATCGCCCGGCGGGGTCGTTGGACGAATCGGCGCAAAGCAGAACCGCTCGCAGCCGGGAATTCCGGCAAATTTAGAAAAGAACGTCAGGTCGATCGGGCCCTGCAACGCATAAACCTCGTTTTCGGCGATGCCCAGTGTTTTGATCAGGAACTTGCGCGTGTCGTTGTCCGCATGCTGCAAAATCTCAAGACGGACCGGACGCCCGCGCTTGCGGCGCTTGATCGATTTCTCAATCTCATACAGGAAATCGTCGGCTTCCTCATCAATGGTGAGGTCCGAGTTGCGCGTGATGCGGAACGGGCATACAGCCTTGATCTCGTGCAGCTCAAAGAGCTCCTTGAGATGGTAGGTGATGATATCCTCCAAGAGCGCGAAGCAACGTGTTTCGCCGTTTTTCGGCAATTCTGTAAAGCGGGGCAGAATAGAGGGAACCTGCACGATCGCAAAGCATTTTTCGCGCTTATCCTCTTTGGCGGTGAGGCGGACGGCGAGGTTCAGGCTTTTGTTGGCGAGCATGGGGAAGGGACGGCTGCTGTCCACAGCGAGCGGCGTCAGGACAGGGAACAGCACGCGGCGGAAATACTCGCCGGCGAAACGCAGCTGTTCGTCATTCATTTTGTCCGGCGACAGAAATTCCATGTCGGCTTGTTTTTTTAGCGCCGGAAGAATGGAGCGGTACAGGCAGGAATACTGCTTTTCCATAAAGTCGTGCGTCTTCTTCTCGAGCGCCGCGAGCAATTCCTTCGGCGTCAGGCCGGAATCGTCGGGCTTTGTATACCCGCTGCTTACCTGCACCTTGACGCCGGCGACACGCACCATGAAAAATTCATCCAGATTGGAGCCGGTGATGGCCAGAAAGCGCAGGCGCTCCATAATGGGGTTCTCTTTTTTCTGCGCTTCCTCCAGAACGCGGGCGTTGAAATCCATCCAGCTGAGCTCGCGGTTGTAATAATATTTTTTCTTTTCGGATGCCATGGGATCGATCACTTTCCTTCCTGTTGCCAAAGCAGATTGGACCGGATATGCAGCTCCGGACTCAGGCCGAAAACTTCCTTAAAGAAGCCCGCACATTCCTCAAAGGCCCATTTTTCCAACAGCGCGTTGCCGGTTGTATCCACCTTGATTTCCAGCTTATCCTTTGTAATTTTGATTTTGGTGGGCTTCAGCTTTTGCCGCTTTGATTTATCCAGCGCGTTCGCAATTCGGAAAATCGCGACCAGTTTTGCGATTTCGATGCGCTTTTCCTCCGAAAGCCGCAGGTAACGGTAATCCGAAGCGTTCGGCACAGCGAATTCATTGTAGCCGGAGACGAACGCTGTCAGCAGGATCTGATCGCTTGTCAGCCCAAAAATATCGAAGTTTTTAATTAGATCAAAGGAACATTGCGTATGCGTGCGCACGTTGATATACTGGCCGCAGCTGTGCAGGATGGCAGCCAGCTCCAGAATGAGCTTTTTGTCTTCGGAAAGGCCGTGTACCTTCTTCATTTTGTCAAAGAGCTCCGTCGCAAATGCGGAGACCGCCGCGGAATGGATGCCGTGGCAATTGTATTTGGAGGCGATGCGCCGGGCGGAGACAAGCGCGCTTGTCCGCGTCTGCGCTTCGTAATCCTTTTCCGCGCCGGGAATGAGCATATGACGCGTAATGGCGTCGCAGATATCGATATCCGGACAGAGAATTTTTGCCTGATCCTTCGAAAGACGCAGCATGCCGTTGTAAATGGAAAGCGCGGTGTACAGGATCTCAGCGCGATCCTCGGAGATGTTGTACCGGCGGGCGACGGCCGAATACGACATGGAGCGCACCTCATTATACGCGGCGCGCAACTTCTTGGCGGGAATCGTGTAGATATCGCCGTTGTACTCCGCGTCGCAGACGGAGGCGACGAGCGCCAGGTCGGAGCCGGTCAACACAATGCTGTGGATTTCTGAGGAGGAAATATCCACGCGGTTGAAAACGATATCCAGGTATTCCTCGATGACCGGATAAAACGCATTGCTTTCCTGATTGAGCGTGCTCAGCGTGTCGTGCAGCTTCAGAGAGCCGATCGGGATGTTTTGGGATACGCTGATGGCACTGCCGTCGTATAGCGCAATGCCGATGCTGCCCGTGCCGATGTAGGCGATCACCATATTCTGCATGTCCAGCTGCTTGCTTTGCTGCTTGAGAATGCGGATGATTTCCGAGCAGATCAGCGCCTTTTCCGTACTGTATTCGAGAATTTCCAAATTCAGATTGTTATGGATTTTGATCTGGTCGGCGACAAAGGAACGGTTTTCCGCTTCACGCATGACCGTAGAAGAGACAACACGCACGTTCTTGCAGCCATAATCGGCGAGAGCGGACGTGAATTTGGACAGGATTGAGGAAAGTTGACGCAGGCTTTCAAAGCTGACGCGCCCTTCGTTGAAAACTTCGTGTCCGAGATAAACGGGATATTCCAGCGCGTCCAGCGTTTCAATTTCACCGCGGCGAAGCTGGGAGACGCGCATGCGCACGGCACTGGAGCCGATTTCGATCACGGCGGCAGGGCCTCCCGCGCTTTTTTTATTCAAACCAGAGCACCACCTTTCAGAGGGTTCATTATCTCTATCATTATACCAAGGATAGAGAAAAAAAGCACTAGGGTTTTGTCTTTTTTTACAAAAAAATAACCGGTTGGACATCCTCCGGAAAAAAACAAAAAAATTGAAAATACCCCTTGATTTTTTTCGTTTCATGCTGTATAATAACAAAGTCGCCATGGAGAGGTATTCTAATGGTAAGGAGCCACATTGGAAATGTGGTGTGCCGCAAGGCATTGTGCGTTCGAGTCGCATCCTCTCCGCCATATAGCCCTGATGTTTTCATCAGGGCTTTTTTGTTTATCCGCAGCTTACGTACAACATATGTCATTCGCGAAAGGAGAGACCTGTATGCCGCATGCAGCCATCGCCATGATTCCCGGTAGAAGCGAGGAAACGAAGCGTGCGCTTGCCGAAAAAGTCCAGCGCCTGATCATGGAGGAATTCCATATGGAAGCGAAGTACGTTTCGGTTTCCATTGAGGAGATTCCTGCGGAGCACTGGCATGACTTTCTCGACGAGATCAACCCCAAAAACATGTATATTGCAGCAGATTTCTAAAAGCAGGGCATCCACCGCAGGCCAGATTGCACGCCGCGGTGGATGCCCTCAGTTTTTGTGCTTTTTCATGTAGGCGATGAATTTTTGCCAGTCTTCGCGGCTGAGGTAATGACTGCCCGTCCGCAAGTGGTAGCCGATATCGCCGTCATGCAGCGTGTCTCCGGGTGAGGGCATTTCGCCGATCGGGACAAGGCCGCGACACCCCAGTGTTTCAAATGCCGGGGAAGCGGCCACACAGGCGCGCAGTTCCGATTGCGGGTCGGCCCACAAATCCTCAGCGGCGCTTGCAACGTATACCCGGCGCGGCGCGATCAGCGAGAGCAGGAAATGCTGGTCAAACGGCAGCGCGTCGTCCGTTGCGGTAAAATTTTGAAAATTCGGACAGAACCAGAAGGGGAAGACGCGGCAGATGTCCGCAGCCGTTTCACCGGTTTTTCTGCGGAAAAGCGCAGCGCCGGCACAACCGGATTCATTGGAAAAGACAAAGCGGAATCGTGTGTCGCAGGCAGCGGCAAACAGCGCGGTTTTGCCGAGCCGGGAGTGCCCGGCTACAGCGACGTTCTGCCGGTCAATTTCCGGGCGCATTTCCAGATAATCCATGACGATGCGTGCTGCCCACGCCCAGATCGCAATCTTACCTGGCGCATGGGGATCTGCGCGGTCGATTTCCAGTAAACCGCCGGCCTTCGAAGTGAAATCCCCGTCGTCCGGTGTAACGTCCGTGTAACCGAATGACGCGACAGCAAGCCCGAGGTCGCACAGTTCTTCCGAGGGCAGGTACGCATCGGGCACTGCAGGTGTGAAATTGATCAGCACCACGGCGGGCGCCGGCACATTCTGCTTCGGGCAAACAAAGTGAAAGGGAAAGGTGAAGCACTTTCCGTTTTGCCGGACGGTGGCCTCTATTCTGTGCAGCACAGCCTTGCCGGCGCAGAATGTGTCGTCCGTGCGAAGCGCACGGAACGCCGTCTCTTCCGGCTGTGCGGGCGGGAAACCGTAGAGACAGGTGCACAGTAGCCGGAAGGCCTCCTCGCGGGAAACTGCGTCGAAACGCGGCAGGTTTTGCGGTAGATTCATACAAAATACAACTCCTTTACGCTTCAAAAGCTGTTTTTATTATACGGATCTGCGGCGCGGATGTAAATAGAAAAGTTGACTTCTCCGCAGTAGTTTTGTAAAATATAGAAAAGAATTTTTTGGGAGGCGTTTGTATGCGCACGTACGAAAATCCAATTATTCCGGGTTTTTATCCCGATCCAAGCATCTGCCGCGTCGGTTCGGATTATTATCTCGTGAACAGCTCGTTCGAATTTTTTCCGGGCGTACCGCTCTGGCACAGCCGCGATCTCTTTCACTGGGAGCAGATCGGTCACGTTTTGACGCGGGACAGCCAGCTTCCCCTGCAAAACTGTCGCACCTCGGGCGGTATCTTTGCGCCGACGATCCGCTATCGAGACGGCCGGTTTTACATGATCACGACAAACGTCTCGAACGGCGGGAATTTCTTTGTGTGGACGGATGATATCCGCGGCGCTTGGTCGGAGCCGATTTACGTCGATCAGCCGGGCATTGACCCCTCTCTGTTCTGGGATGATGACGGCACGGTTTATTACACCGGCACGCACAGCGATGCGCAGGGCAACCCCGGGATCGGTCTGTTTCCGCTGGATCTTGAAACCGGGAAGCGACTGGGGGAAACCAAAATTATCTGGTACGGTACGGGCGGCAAGTGTCCGGAGGGGCCGCACCTGTATAAGATAAACGGCTGGTACTATCTGATGATTGCGGAAGGCGGCACCGAATACGGCCATATGGAGACGATTGCGCGCAGCCGCTCGGTGTGGGGACCGTATGAGTCGTGCCCACACAATCCGATCGTCACACACCGCAACGCGCATCGCACGGTGGACTTCCACGCTGTTGGTCACGGCGATCTGGTGGAGGCAGCGGACGGCAAGTGGTGGATGGTCTGTCACGCGATCCGGCCCTCTATCTTCATGCTGCATCACACCGGTCGAGAGACAATTTTGCTGCCGGTGGAATGGGATGAAAACGGCTGGCCGGTTGTCAATGACGGCCGGTACATCACCGCGCAAATGCAGGTGGAGGGCGAGGGAGACGTTCGCGTGCCAAGAAGCTGGCGCGACGATTTCGCATCTCCAGAACCGGAACCCCGTTGGGCGTACCTGCGCAATCCGGACCGCAGCCGCTATGCCTTTGGAAACGGCTTGACGCTGCGCGGCGGCACAGATACGCTGGACGAGATCGGTGCGCCGACTTTCCTCGGCGTGCGACAGCAGCAATTTGAGCTGCGCTATGAAACACGGATGCAGCTTTCCGGTGTGGCATCCGCTGCGGCGGGCATGACCATCTTCCACACCAATGAACACCACTACGAGCTGCTCGCGCATCCGGCCGAAAACGGGCTTTCCGTACAACTGCGCCGCCGTGTTGTCGATATGCAAACGATTTCCGAACCGGTTTTCTTTGCGGATACCGATACGCTTGTCCTGCGCATCGAAGCGGAGCGAACAAAATATACGTTCTTGGCGGGCCCCGACGCGACGCATCTGCGGGTGATCGGTACTGGCAGTACGCAGCTGCTTTCCACAGAATGCATGAACTGCACCTTTACAGGCTGTTTTGCCGGCCTGTTTGCGGAGGGAGACTGCACGGCGCATTTTGCGTATTTCCAAACGGAAGATGCGCGCCCCAACACACAACGCCTGGATGCATAAGCGCTGTCGTACCGTGGATTTGCAGAAAAATAAAATTAGGACTTGCTTTTTTCGGCGGAGTACCGTATAATTATATACGTTCCTTCGCCGGTGTGATGGAATTGGCAGACGTAGTGGACTCAAAATCCACCGGTAGCGATACCGTGCCGGTTCGAGTCCGGCCACCGGCACCAGACTGAGTCTGGACGCACTTTGCGTTCCAGACTCAGTTTTTTTATTTTTGACCGTTACGGGGAGCCTGATTTCCGAAACGGACAGAAGGCGATCTCAAGAATAGAGAGGTCAACAAGAGGGCAACAATTGCATAAGACACACAGGGTGCGTTCCTGCTGCGCCACCCGTAATGGTGCAGTATCACAAACGGCGGAAACGGAATATACTGATACGGTAACAGCAAGGTCGCTGATCTGGATGGAGAAGCACTTTGCATTTTGAATTGGTGGGGGTGTGTTTATGTGTGGAATTGCCGGATTTTGTAATTTCAAAGCAGATTTTTTTCAAGATGCTGAGATCTGGACAAAGGTTCTCGTGCGGATGCGAAAAGCTATCGCGCATCGGGGCTGCGATCAGACGGGGGAATATCTGCAACGCAATGTAGGGCTTTCCCATACCCGGCTCTCCATTCGAGATCTGGCCGGCGGTGCGCAGCCCATGCTGCGCCGAAGGGGAGAAGGGGAATATGGAATTGTCTACAACGGGGAAATTTATAATGCGGAAGAGCTGAAACAGGACCTGCTCAGCCGTGGCTGCCACTTTGAAACCACCTGTGATACCGAGGTGATTCTCTATGGGTACATGGAATATGGTATGGAGATAGCCAAAAAACTCAACGGAATTTTTGCTTTCGCCATATGGGATGGCAATCGGGACGCCTTGTACCTCTGTCGGGACCGGCTTGGGGTCAAACCCCTATTTTATGCCGTGAAAGAGGACACCCTGGTATTTGGCTCAGAACCGAAGGCCCTGTTTGCGCACCCACAGATCCACCCCGAAGCGGATTTAGACAGCTTTAGGGAAATTTTTGGATTGGGACCGGCAAGAACACCGGGCTGCGGCGTGTTCCGTGGTCTTCGGGAGGTAAAACCGGGCTGTATTCTGCAGTATTCCCGGGAGAGCGTGAAGGCGTTCCCCTATTGGGAATTGGAGGCAAAGCCACATACGGACAGCTATGCGCAGACGGTTGAAACCGTGTCCTGGCTGCTGCAGGACGCGGTCAAAAGGCAACTGGTGTCCGACGTGCCGGTGTGCAGCTTTTTATCCGGTGGAATTGATTCCAGCGTGGTCACGGCCATCGCTTCCCGGCAACTGGGTTTGGAGGGGCATACACTCAATACATTTTCATTTGATTTTGCTCATAATGATACCTGTTTTCAGTCCAACGCTTTTCAGCCCACCCGCGACCGCCCCTATGTCGATCAGGTGCTCGCCCTCTATCCTCTTCATCACACCTATCTGGAGTGTGACGAGGCCACGTTGGCTGACTTGCTGGAGGATGCGGTCCGTATGAAGGACCTGCCGGGAATGACCGATGTGGACGCATCTCTCCTGTATTTTTGTGGCCTGGTCAAGCAACACAACAAGGTGGCGCTGACCGGCGAATGTGCGGATGAGATTTTTGGAGGCTACCCCTGGTTTTACCGGGAGGATTTGCTGCGCATAGATGGATTTCCGTGGTCCGCCGACCTATCGGCCAGAACCGCACTGCTGTCGGACGAGGCCATCCGCGTTTTGAATCTGGAGGAATATGCAAGAGAAAAATATCGGGATACCTTGGCGCAGGTCCCTGCGCTGCCGGGGGAACAGGGAGAGACCCGGCGTCGACGGGAGATGAGCTTCCTCAATCTGCGCTGGTTTATGCAGACTCTGTTGGATCGAATGGATCGCACCAGCATGTCTTGGGGTCTGGAGGCGCGTGTGCCCTTTGCCGATCACCGGATCGTGGAGTATGTGTACAATGTGCCGTGGAGCATGAAATATGAAAACGGAATGGAAAAAAAGCTGCTCCGGGACGCCTGTAAGGAATTGCTGCCACCCCAGTTGCTGTATCGAAAGAAGAGCCCGTATCCGAAGACCTATTCGCCGGTATATGAGGCATTGCTGGCGGAACGCTTTCAGCAGATGCTCTCGAACCCCCAGGCGCCTGTGCACCGCTTTTTGGATCGGAAGAAGGCTGCACAATTTCTCGCGCAGCCCAAGGATTACGGCAAGCCCTGGTTTGGGCAACTGATGGCAGGGCCGCAAATGCTCGCGTATTTTCTGCAGATCAACTACTGGATGGAACGGTACGGCATCGGATGAGGAGCGGCTTGTCGGTTGGAACGACTGCACGGCCGCACCGGCTGAAACCTCATCGACCGGTGTTCCATCGGGGATTCCCAATATGCCATGTCCTGCATGATACGCTGGCGCATGATGCATGTCCTGTGCTGTTCCTGCTTCTTTCGCTGAAACCAGAGGTCTGGCGTCCTGCCCGCCGGGCTTGTGGCTGATTTTGTGGCGTTCGTCGGATCGGTGGTATTTTTTTACCGGGAATTGAAGCGGCCGAAGTCCCTGGGAGCGATGTGGCGGTGCGCGGATTGCCGTCGCGGTACGCCCTGGTTCTCTGTAGACACCATTTTGTTGTGCGCTTCATATCCTGAATCAGGCGGGAGGTGAGGCAAATGAAAGCAAACGCATGTGCGAATAGCGGCATGGAATCCGGGGATTACGGTCCAGAGCCGTTTGTGGTAGATCTCGGACGCAGGGCCAGGTGCAATACGGATTATCGCAGGGCACTGTGGACAGGCGAGCACTTGCAGATCACCCTGATGTGTATTCCTGTGGGCGGCGATATCGGACTTGAAAGGCATGAAAATCTCGACCAACTGATTGTTGTGGAAGAGGGTTGCGCCGTGATCCAGATGGGCAGGGAAAAGGAGACGCCGCAGTGCCGGCATCGTGTGGAGAGCGGCTATGCCCTTGTGGTTCCCGCATGTACCTGGCACAACGTCGTAAGTGCCGGACGCACGCCGCTCAAGCTATACACGGTCTATGCGCCGCCAAAGCATCCGTCCGGCGTTGTGCAGCATACGAAGCGGGACGCGGATACGTAAAGGACAATCCAAGGCGATGTAAAGCGGCACCGATTTCTTGCATCAAAAAAACCCAGCCAAACGGCTGGGTTTTTCAGGTTCCGGGGGAAATTGCACGCAGAGGGTTTCAGCCTGTCAACGGATGTCGTATACGCTGCGCATATGGATGCCGTCGGCCTTGCCCTTGAGAATACGGATGCGGCGCTCTTCGCCGGCGTCCAAATCAAAATAGTTGTCCTCGAGGATCCAGTCTTCCTCAGCGTTCAGAAGCTCCACACTCTTCGCATACGCCTTGGCAGAGACGATAAGGGTGTCGCCTTCCACGCGGCAGCTGAGCTGCGGGTCCACATAGGCGAAATACTTCGGTACGGAAAAGATTACGCTGGAAGCGGAAAGCAGCTTGCCGTCCTGCCAGCACTCATACCGCACATAATCGGTGAACAGATTCGCCTGCGGTAGATCGACCTTGTCCATCCAGACCGAAGACAGCGGCGGTACCGTCAGTGTGGTTTCCCCGCCGTCGAGCAGAACTTCGGAGCGGTTGTTGCACAGCCGCCATTTTACGGTAACCGTCTGCGGTGCACGCGTTTCATTGGATACATTGAGGCGGATGCTTTTTTCTGTATCTGTATTCAGATCGCGGCATTCGCGGTTCGGATTCGGGTCCTCCAGGAATCCTTTTTCCTCACAGGAAAGCAGGACCGGCGCGAAAAAGCGTTTCTCATAATAGTGGAGCGCTTTCCAACGGCCGAAATAGTCGATTGAAGACCAGGAGGCTACCGGCCAGCAGTCGTTCAGCTGCCAGACGATCGCGCCCATGCAGCAGCCACGGTTGCGGCGCCAGTGTTCCACACCGTATTTCATGGCTTCAGCGCTCAGAAGCTGCGAGGTATAGAGCAGTGTACCCAAAGACGCAGGGTAGCGGTAGGTCTGTCCCAGATAGGTCATGATCTTGCTGTTTGCCGCGTTGTTGCGCTGGTGCTTCTCCATGATGTAAGAGAAGATGTTGCGATCTTCGGGCAGCGTGAAGGATTCAATGGTCTTCAGCGTCGGAAAAGCCTGGAAGCCAAATTCGGAAACATAGCGGAAATTGTGCTTGCGGTAATCCGTAAACGGCAGGCTGCCGTGCCAGACCGACCAGTAGTGGACGTCGCCGCGGCTTTCGTCCACGGGATTATCGAAATCGCCGCCGGAAGAGGGGCTGGACGGCCAGTAGAAGGTCTGGGGGTCCAGCGCCTTGACCATCTTCGGAATGATGTATTCATACAGGCGCGTGTAGTTGCCCTTTTGCCAAGGCGTGATATTCCAGGCGCCGAACGCAGTGAACATCTCCATCTCGTTGTTGCCGCACCACAGGCCCAGAGACGCGTGGCTGCGGATGCGTTTGATGTTGTCCGCAAACTCCGCACGCAGGTTCTCCTCAAACGCGTCGGTCAGGTTGTAGTGTGCACATGCAAACATGAAATCCTGCCATACGACAAGCCCCAGCTCATCACAGATGTCATAGAACGCGTCGCTCGGGTAATGTCCGCCACCCCAAACGCGGATACAATTGTGGTGTGCGGCGACGGCCTGCTCCAGGAGCTCGCGCGTGCGCGCGGGATTCGTGCGGGCCAGAATGTTATCCTCGGGGATATAGTCTGCACCCATCGCGAAGAACTGCACGCCGTTGACCTCGTGCGCAAAGCTTTTGCCGTAAGCGTCTTTTTCAATGTGCATGGTCATGGTGCGCAGGCCGATGCGGCGGCTCCAGGTATCCACCGTTTGGCCGTTGTGCTGCAAGCGGATTTCGACAGTGTACAGCGGTTGTTCGCCCAGCCCATTTGGCCACCAGAGCGCGGGATTCTCAATTGCAATCGTTTCCGGTGAGCCTGCGTATTCTGTAGTGCTGCCGTCCGGCGTGGTAAGTACGACTGTATAGGTGAGTGCCGCGTCTGAAACGCGTTCAATTTCCGGGTGAATTTCCAGCGTCACACGATTATTTCCGTGGTGCTGCAAAATGTGTGTGCTGATGATCCGGCCGCCGCGAATGCCGCAGAGCAGAATGTCGCGCCAGATGCCCATATCAGGCAGACGTGGGCCCCAGTCCCAGCCGAACATGCAGTGCGCCTTGCGCAAATTGGGGAAGCCGACCATGCATTCCGGGCTGCCCCCGGCATGGCATACGGCGTCTTGTTCGCGAATGTAGCGTGTGGGCGAGTGGAACAAAACCTGAAGCGTGTTGCCAGCAGGCCGCAAAAGCGGGAGAACGTCAAATTCCCAGCAACGGTGCATGTTGAATGTCTGGCCGACAGGCGTTCCATTGAGCGTAATGTCGGCGAGCGTGTCCAACCCCTCGCAGCGCAGCAGCACGCGCGCGCAGTTCAGAAGCGCAGGGTCAGCATCAAATTGGGTTTCATAGACATAGTCGTTGTCCATGAGCGCCAACGCCTTCATTTCGTTGTCGCGCCAGTACGGATCCTCCATCCGGCCGGCCTGCAAAAGATCGTTGTAGACGGATCCCGGCACAGAGGCGGCAATCCAGTCCGATTTTCCGGCTTCCGTCATGTGCCAGCCGGTGTGTAAAAATTGTTTTTCCATGGCCTTTCCCTTTCTGTAAAACAGGCTGTGGATGGCGACCGCGCGTTGTGCGGCATCCGGCGGCCTTCCAAAGGGCAGAAAGCCCGGACCTACCATGCCTGTCGTTTTGCGTATCCATTATAACATATCCCGTCGTGCATGTGCAAACAGAATTTCGGACGCGGATTTTTCGCATTGTGACGGCCATACTAAGTGTATTCCGAAATAAGGAGGAATCCAAATGATCGAAGCGGATACAATCCGGCTGCTGCGGGAATGTGATGCCGGTATCCAAATGGGGACTGCGTCCATCAGCGACGTGCTGCCGCACGTGCAGGACGGCGGACTCAAACACTGCCTGAAAACCTGCGAAGCGGAGCATGAAAAGCTGCAAACAGAGATTCAGGGTCTGCTCCACCGCTACCACGATGACGGCAAGGCGCCGAACGCGATGGCCAAGAGCATGTCCTGGATGAAAACCAATATGAAGCTTGCGGTGGATGAATCGGACAAGACCGTGGCGGATCTGATGACAGACGGCTGCAACATGGGCGTCAAATCGCTCAGCCGTTATTTGAATCAATACGAAGCCGCTGAAGAAAAGGCGAAGGATATCGCCAAGCGTCTCATTCATCTGGAAGCGCAGCTTGCGGTGGATATGCGCGGCTACCTGTAAAATGTATGCAAAAACGCCGGAGGGGCACTGTTTTGGCACAGTGTCCCTCCGGCGTTTGGATGTGCAGAGAATTCAGGATTCACCCTTCAGGGTTTTGTCAATGACGCCGAGCAACTCGCGCGTTGTGTCTGCCGCATGCTCCCAGTACATCACGCCGAGCAGCCCCTTGTCCATAGCATACTGACATTTGCGGCGCACGGCCTCGGGAGATTCAAAACTGATGAAGACGCTGCCGTTCCACAGGTAGGAGGCTTCGGCGTCCTCGTCCCAGTATTCGGTAAAATTGCCCGCGCGGCGGAATTCCTCCGTCAGATCCTTATATTCCGGACCGTATTCGCCGACACTGCCGGCTGGCTGCAACAGGCCGTTGTTTACGTTCGGCACGCCCGAGAAGGTACGACCGTAAAACGCGATGCCGACAATAAGCTTCTTGAGCGGCACGCCGGCGCGGTGAAACAGGTCCACGATATAGCGGGTGCTCGTGGTTTCGTCATCGCCGCGGGAAGCCCCAAGCGCGGCATGGTGACCGGCCTGCGTCGTGTTGCCGTTGCGCATGTCGTATGTCATCAACTGGACATAATCGACAATTTCCGCCACCTTGTCCATTTCGGTGTCGCGCACGAAGAAATCGCCCGCGCCGACGGCGACCGAAACGATGCGGTTCTGGCCGAGCGCGTCGCGCAACGCCTGTAAAAGCGCCGTGTAATGTGTTTTGTCGCTCGGATCGGCGTCGATACCGGCCATGTCGTTACAAGGGTACTCCCAGTCGATGTCGATACCGTCCAGACCGTGCGCGTTGACGTAATCCAGGCAGGAAGCGGCGAAGGCGCGGCGGCCCTCGTCGGTCATGGCCATGGTGGAAAACCCGCCGGCGCCCCAGCCGCCAACCGAAAGCACAATTTTGATTGCGGGGTTCCAGCGGCGGAACTGCTCGATGCAGCCGATGTTTGTCAGCTGGTGCGTATCCAGCAGACCGTCCCGGATCAGCCCGAAGGCCAGGTTAATGTGGGTGAGTTTGGAAACGTCCGCCTGTGTGACGTCCGGCAGGCGGGGATTGGTGATGTAGCCGATCGAATGGTATTGCATAGAAACAATTCCTTTCCGGTGTAGTATTGTCTTTATTATAGACAATGCGGCCCGGGAAGTCAATCGCCGTTTTCGGGCCTGTACGCAAGCGGTATATGGGGCCGATTATGCCGTGAGCGAAATCCCGAAAAAGCGTTCGACGTTTTTGTAATAGATCTGTTCGAGCTCATCGGACGAAAGGCCGGCCTGTTCGAGCAGGCGCCGTTCGGCATCCACTGTACTCCACGGGAAGTCCGTTGCAAAGAACACCTTTTCTACGCCATGGCGGCGGATCAGCTCGCCGCAGCGCGCAGGGGAGAGGGAGCGTGTGGCAAAAGCCGTGTCCACATAGATGTTGGGCCTGCCGACGACATATTTTTCGACGTCTGCGTCCATTTCCATGCCGCCCATATGCGCGCCGATGATTCGGAGCGTCGGAAACCGTTCCGAAATTTCAGCGAGCATTTTCGGCGTGCAGTGGACGATATTGGGAGAATACGGGTCGCGTCCGGCATGAAAGGTGACCGGCAGATCCAATGCCGCCGCCGCTTCGTAAACCGGGAACACCGCCGGATCGTTGACGAAGAACTCCTGATAATCGGGGTGGAATTTTACACCTTTCAGACCGAGCGTTTTGATGCGGTGCAACTCCTCAATGGCATTTTCCGCGGTGGGGAAAACACTGCCGAAACAATACACGTTTCCTTTCTGGCAGGCCGCTGCAAAATTGTTGACGGAATGCATCTGCGAAGGCTTCGTGGCAATGTGCAGAATCATGAAGCCTGTACAGCCGGCGGCCGCCGCCTTTGCGCAAAGATCGTCATAGGTTCCGTCCCCGTAGTACACACAGCCGCTGATTTCGGCAAGACGCGGCAGAGCCTTCGGCGCGAGCGCATCCGGGAAACAATGGGTGTGCATGTCAAATAAATACATGGTGGATCTCCTTTCAATGGGTAGGCGCTAAAGGGTGAGCGCTAAAAAGAAAAAGGGAGACTTTGCAAAAAGTCTCCCTCGTAAACCGTATTGCCTGCGCGATCAGTCGCTGGTGAAGGGCAGGAGCGCGAGGTGACGAGCACGCTTGATAGCGACCGTCAGGCCACGCTGGTGGTGTGCGCAAGTTCCCGTAACTCTTCTGGGCAGGATCTTTCCTCTTTCAGAAATAAAACGGCGAAGCTTGGCAACATCCTTGTAATCGATATATTCCGCCTTGTCTACGCAGAAACTGCAAACTTTTCTGCGGCTCTTGCGTCCACCGCGGCGATTTTCTCTCTCCGGTCTGTCTGCCATTGCGAAAGCCTCCTTTTTTGTAAATCATTGTCGCTGAGTTCATCAGAACGGCAGGTCGTCGTCGCCGATGATCTCTTCAAAATCCCCGTTGTTGCCACTTGAATAGGTGGGAGCGGGTTCATTGTAAGCCGGGCGCTGCATCTCGTTTCCGGCCGTGTTGCTGTTACCGTTGTAATGATTGCCGCCGTAAGACGAACCGCCGGCATAGCTGTTGCTGTAATTCGAACCACCGTCGGTGTTCCGCTTGGAATCCGCAAAGTTGACATCGTCAGCGACGATTTCAAAGGCTTTGCGTTTGTTGCCGTCCTTGTCGGTATAGGTACGCGTCTGGATAGAACCGTGCACCGCCATCATCTGGCCTTTACGGAAATACTTGCAGACAAAGTCTGCCGTACTGCGCCAAGCTACAATGTCGATGAAATCGGTCTGACGCTCCGCGCCGGACTTCACATAGGAACGATCCACGGCCAGCGTAAAGCTCGTAACGGCCACATCGCTCGGGGTGTGGCGAAGTTCCGGGTCGGCCACCAGTCTGCCCATAACAACTGCGACATTCAACATAGGTAACAACTCTCTTTCGTCATTCGGAAAAACTTATTCTGCAGCGGATTCTTCCTTGGCGTCGACAGCCTCGGCTGCAACGGCCTCCACATCGATCGGCTTGGGCTCAGCGGCTTTGCGCGGCTTCGCGGCAGCGTTTGCGAAACGGGGATCCTTCTTGATGATGATGGAACGAATGACGCCGTCAGTGATCTTGTAGCGTCTGTCCAGCTCAGCCGTGAAATCCGGCGTGCTCTCGAAGTTGATCAGGGTGTAGTACCCCTCCGTCTCCTTGTTGATCGGGTAAGCAAGTCTTCTCTTGCCCCAATCATCCACGCTTTCGACAGTACCATGCTTCGCGATCAGTGCCTTGAACTTCTCAACCAGTTCTGCGCTGCCCTCCTCACCGAGCTTCACGGAGAGGACGAGCACGGTTTCGTACTTGTTTTTTACCTCTGTCATGGTTTGCACCTCCTTTTGGACTTTGGCCCCGTACTTTGAAACGGAGCAAGGATTGTAAATGCGGCCTTTGCGCCGGTCTGTCCGCCGAAAATAAACGGTAAACTGCAGCAAAGCGCACTAACAGAGTAATTATACCATAAAAAAACGCCAAGTCAAGGGAAATTTCCCCCGCATGGCGTTTTTTCTCACAGTGTTTTGGCGATTTCCTTCAGGTAGGCGCGGAAATCGGCGCCGATTTCCGGATGCTGCAGCGCCACTTCCACCTGCGCCTGCATGATGCCGAATTTGTTGCCCATGTCATAGCGCTTGCCGGTGAAGTCCACGGCCGTCATCCCTTCTGTACGCGCCAGTGTGCACATGGCGTCGGTCAACTGAATTTCGCCGCCGGCGCCCGGTGCGGTGTGGTCCAGAATGTCGAAAATCTTCGGCGGCAGTACACAGCGGCCGAGAATGGAATAGAGCGATAGAATCTGGTCCTTCGAGGGCTTTTCAATCATGTCGGTGCAGCGGAACCAGTTGTCGCGAATCGGTTCCACCTGAAGCGAAGAATAGCGCTGAATGGCCTCTTCGCTGACCTCCTTGACGCCCACTACGCCGAGCCCGAGTTCTTCATAAGCCCGGATCAGCTGGCCGCACGCGGGATCCTCACCGAGGATGACATCGTCGCCATAGAGTACCGCGAAGGGTTCATCGCCGACAAATGCGCGCGCGCAGGAAACGGCGTGGCCCAGCCCTTTGGTTTCCTTCTGCCGGATATAGCAGATATTGGCCAGATGGGCGAGGCCGACAATTTCGTCGTACATGGCCTGTTTGCCGCTCGAGAGCAGACGTTCCTCCAGCTCCGGTGCACGGTCAAAGTGATCCTCAAGCAGATCCTTGCCGCGGTTCGAAATGATCAGGATATCCGTGATGCCGGCGCGGACGGCCTCTTCCACGATATACTGAATGGCAGGTTTATCGACGATGGGGAGCATTTCCTTGGGCATGGCCTTGGAAGCGGGAAGCACGCGCGTACCGAGACCAGCGGCCGGAATTACGGCCTTTCTGACTTTCTGAATCATAGCGTTCCATCCTTTGTCCGGCGTACAGCACCGGTTCTGTTCTACGTCTGAGTATACAGGAAATTCCCGGATTTGTCAAAGTCTGTCCATTACAACAGCAGAATGGGAATCCACTGCAGAACAAGGTAGCAGGCGAGCAGGCAAAAGACTGCCGCCGTGTTGACGCCGCCGTGCGTGGAATAGGCCATGGCGGCGTCGCTTTCGTTCTGGCTTGTGCGTTTGATTTCCTGCACCGTGCGGATGCAATGGTTCATATACATCCGATTGCCGCGGACACCGCAGAAAATCATGATCCCAAGCATCAGCGCGTAGAGGACAAACGGCAGCGCGATATAGGGAATTTGGCTCGGATTATTCGCCAGGTACAGTGTAAGCGCGTCCGATGCCTGCAGGTAAGACGCTTCTTCGTAGGAAATGCCTACGGCGTCGAGCGAAGCGAGAATCATGGGGTTGATCACAAGAGAGGTGAGCAACGTGTTGCCAATGTTGAGCAGAAGCATCACCGCGGTCAGCAGGATTCCGGGCTTATACTGCTTGCGGTAGAGAAACCAGCCGCCGGTAAACAGAAAAGCGGAAAAATTAAATTTGGTGCGGTGAAACGTATTGATTTGCTTGAACACGGCCATATAGTAGCCGGAATTCTGCTGCACCAGCTTGCTCACGTCGCCATAGGTGACGTTGTCCGCAATCGGCTCCGAGGGGTTGACGCCGCCCATCGGGTCGAAAGCGATGGGCATTCCACCAAATCCGGCGTAGGGCCCGCCTCCCATCGGCGGCGGAGGTGGGTAACCGCCCTGCTCGGGCGTAGGGCGCGGCGCAGCGGTGGACGTGTGCCCATTGTATCCGCTGTTGCGGTGTGTCTCGGGCGTACCGGTCAACGACGCGTTGCAGATGCTGCAAAACAATGCGCTGTGTGCATTCAGCGTACCGCAGTTCGGGCATTCCTTGTCCTTGATTTCACTGGAAATATCCGGCGCATTCGGCGGAGGTGGCGGCATCCACGCTTTGCCGGTCTCGTGTAGCGCGGTAAAAATGCACGCGCCTTTTTCCATATAACAGGCCCTGTGGTATGGGGCGCCGCAATCCGGACAAACGACGATGTCGTCGTTTTCGGTGAACGGCTTCTCACAGATGGGGCATTTGATTCCCTTATAGTCCAAAATGATTCCTCCAAAATCGGTTCGATTTTCGAAAAACAACATCGATATCCTTTATTTTACTACAAGAAGCGCCGTATCGCAATGCAAGGGGGATAAATTTTCAGACTGTTAATAATTCCGAAAATCTTCGTACAAAACCGGAAAACAGCGTGCAGTTGCCTGTTTACAAAACCCGGTTTATCCAGTATAATATGAAAAGATATGCGCTGCTGCGGGCCTGTTGGGGGGCGACCTCATGAAACGGCGCCCGGGCTGATTTTATGTTTGGAAAGGTAAATTCGGATATGCTGCAATTTGAAGAACTGAAGAGAGAACTGCACGATAAGCAAGCCGCCCTCGACGACCTCAAGGATGCGCTTGGCCTGGAGCGGCTGCGTGAGGAAGTGGAGATGCTGGAGAATAAAGCCGCGGAGCCCGGCTTCTGGGACAATATGGAGGCGGCGCAGAAAGTTTTGCAGAGAACGGCTGCGCTTAAGCAGAAGGACGAGACCTACCTGAAACTCTGCGCGCGCACGGAGGACGCGCTCGCCCTCATTGAAATGGGCGACGAAGCGGAAGATCTCTCGCTGCTGCCGGAAGCGCAGGCGGAAATCGAGGCCATTTCGAATGAGATCGAAACGATGCGCCTGACGACGCTGCTGACCGGTGAATACGACAGCAAAAACGCGATTTTAACGTTCCACGCCGGCTCCGGCGGTACGGAAGCGCAGGACTGGGCGGAGATGCTGTTCCGCATGTACAACCGTTGGGCCGAGCGCCACGGCTACAAGGTGACGACGCTCGATTACCTCGACGGCGACGAGGCAGGCCTCAAGAGTGCCTCGATCCTTGTCGAGGGCGAAAATGCCTATGGCTTCCTGAAGAGTGAAGCCGGCGTGCACAGGCTCGTGCGCGTTTCGCCGTTTGATTCGGCGGGGCGCCGCCACACCTCGTTTGCCTCTCTGGAGGTTATGCCGGAAATCGACGAGGATCTCAGCGTGGAAATCAATCCCGACGACATCAAGATGGAAGTCTACCGTGCGAGCGGCGCCGGCGGACAGAAAGTCAATAAGACATCTTCGGCTGTCCGCCTGATTCATATCCCGACGGGCATCGTCGTGTCCTGTCAGGTAGAGCGCAGCCAGTATCAGAACCGAGATGTCGCGATGCGCATGCTGGTTTCGAAACTCGTTGAAATCAAGGAGCGCGAGCATCTCGAAAAGATTTCGGATATTAAGGGCGAACAGAAGGAGATCACATGGGGCAGCCAGATCCGCTCCTATGTCTTCATGCCGTACACGCTCGTCAAGGATCACCGCACCGGTTACGAAAAGGGCAATATCAACGCTGTGATGGACGGCGAACTCGACGAATTCATCACGGCGTACCTCAAGGCGCTCAGCCAGGGGACGCTCGGCGAAAACATCGAATAATGGATCGGCTGTCTTTTTGCGACACGGTCCCTTGTTCCATCCAGCAGGCCGTTCAGACGCTTTACCAAGCGATTGGAACGGCCTGCTTTTTTCATTGGAGCAAGCTTGCAGGAGGGTGGAGACAGAAAATGGTTTATACCACAACGGACGTACACGGCGATTATGAAAAGTACCGCGCCGCTTGAGAAGATCCACTTTGCGGATACGCATATGCCATTGGCGCGGCTTTTCCAAGGCGCGGATGGCGGTCGCGCGTATTTCGAGGACAGAATTCATGTGACCGGCCATACGTCTGCGCGTGTCCTTGCGGTAACGGCGGGACGCAGGGCGCGACGTGTCTGGATACCGGTGCGACCGTTTATGCCGAATATTTGTTGCGCACACTGCTTTTTCTTTGCAAAAAATTTGCAGAGTTCACGGAAATTTAAGCAGTTTTTTTCTTCCTTTTTGCGACAGGCTGTGGTATACTAATGGCCAAGGCCAAAATCTTTATTATATTCTCTTGGCCGAATGCCGCTGGCTCTCCGCGCAGTATGCGGAGGGCGAACAGCCCCACACAGTGCTACGCGCCTGTGTGCGATCGCTGAATCATGCAAGCGCGCATGGTAGAAAGGATGGTAACAAAAAATGAACACAAATGCGTTTGAGACCTATGAATCCGAGGTGCGCTCGTACTGCCGCAATTTCCCCGCGGTGTTTACGACTGCCAAGGGTTCTTTTCTCTATGACGAGGACGGACGGCAGTATATTGATTTCTTCTGCGGTGCCGGCGCGCTGAATTACGGGCACAACAACCCGTATATCAAGCGCCGTGTGATCGAGTATCTCGAGCGGGACGGTGTGCTGCATGCGATGGATATGTACACCGCGCCCAAACGCGAATTCATCGAATACTTTGAGGACGCGATCCTTCGGGCGCGCGGTCTCGATTATAAAATCCAGTTTGTCGGCCCGACCGGCACGAATGCCGTGGAGGCGGCGCTGAAGCTGGCGCGCAAGGTGAAAAAGCGCTCGAATGTTTTCGCTCTGATGGGCGCGTTCCACGGCATGACGCTCGGCTCTCTGGCCCTGACGACCGATGCGGATTCCCGCGCGGGCGCCGGTGTGCCGCTGTATAATGTGACGCATGTGCCGGCGCCGTATATGTTCCCGGAGCTGGATACCGTCGCCTATATGGAGCGTCTGATTACGGACGACCATTCCGGCGTGGAAAAGCCGGCGGCCATCGTGTTGGAAACCACGCAGGCGGACGGCGGTATTTGCGTACTGCCCACCGAATGGCTTCGGCGTGTGCGCGATCTGTGCGACCGGTATGATATCCTGATGGTGGTCGATGACGTACAGGTGGGATGCGCGCGTACCGGCAGCTTCTTCTCCTTTGAACGTGCTGGCATTCAGCCGGATATCGTCACGCTTTCGAAGTCGATCGGCGGCTATGGCATGCCGTTCGCCATCACGCTTCTTAAGCCGGAGATCGACGCCTGGAAACCGGGCGAGCACAACGGCACGTTCCGCGGGTATCAGCTCTCTCTGGTCGCGGCGAAGGCCGGTCTGGAATTTATGCTGAACGAGCATGTGGAGGATGGCGTGCGGGAACGCGAGAAGATCGTGGCGCACTTTATGCGTGAGGAGATCAACCCGATCGACAGCCGCATCGAAACACGCGGCATCGGCTTGCTGTGGGGCGTCGATTTTGGCAAATTTGGCGGCAACGTCTCTAAGCAGGTGCTGGATGAAGCGTTCCGCAACGGCCTGATTGTCGAGCGTGTCGGCCGCGGCAATGCCGTTATCAAGGTGATGCCGGCGTTGAATGTTCCGCTGGATACGCTGGAAAACGGTCTGCGCATCCTTTCGGATGCTGTGCGGAAGGTTCTTTCCGAACAATAAGGCGTTGTGCCGGGTTTCCTGCGGGAAGCCCGGCTTTTTGTATCCGTTGCGTTTGCAGTGCAAAAGTGGTATGATTTTTGTGCAGGTGCAGAGAATAAGCCTGACAGGACAGGAGGAAGATGTATGATGCAGAAATTTAGCGAGCTGCCTTATCAGCGTCCGGATATTGCCGCGGCGGTCGAACAGTACAAGGCGTACAAAGATGCCCTTTGCGGCGCGCAAACCTACGCGCAGGCTCAGGAGGCGTTTCAAAAGGTCGAGGCGCTCGAAACCGAGCTGGCTACAGCCGAGTCTCTGGCCAGCATCCGCAACACGATGGATACCACGGATCCGTATTACGACGGCGAGGTCGCCTATTTCAACGAAAACCTGCCGAATTTGATTCCGGTAGCGAAGGCGTTTACAGAGGCGATTGTTCAGGGGCCGTTTCGCGCGGATTTTGAACGCGAGTACGGCGCGCATTTTATTGCGTTGCTTGAAAACAGCCTGCAGGTGCAGGACGAACGCATCATTGGCGATCTTGTGCGGGAATCGTCGCTTTGCGTGGCGTATTCCAAGGCGGCTGCGGCCTGCCAGACGGAATTTCGCGGGGAGACCTGTAATTTTTACGGCCTTCTGAAGCATATGGAGAGCACAGACCGTGCTGAACGTCGTGAAGCTTTTGAAAAGTGGGCTGCGCTGTATGCGGGTGCGGCGGAAGAGCTCGACCATATTTATGACGAACTTGTAGCGGTGCGTGCTGGCATGGCAAAAAAGCTCGGCTTTAAAAGCTATACGGATCTTGCCTATCGCAACCGCCAGCGTTTGGATTACACACCGGCGCATGTGGAGAAATTCCGCGAGCAGGTTCGCACGGTCATCACACCGGCGGTAAACCGGATGTTTGAGGCGCAGGCAAAGCGCCTCGGGCTTGAAAAGCTCCGGTATTATGATGAAAGCCTGGTATTTCCGGATGGCAACGCAAGTCCAAGTGGCAGTAAAGATGAAATGCTGCGCGCTGCAGCCGAGATGTACGGTGCATTGTCCCCGGAAACGCGGGAATTTTTCAACTTCATGACGCGGTATGAATTGTTTGACCTTGAGACGCGGCCCGGAAAGCATCTGGGCGGTTATTGCACGTCGTTGCCGGCGTACAAGGCGCCGTTTATTTTCTCGAATTTTAACGGCACCTCAGCTGACGTCGATGTGCTGACGCACGAAGCCGGCCATGCGTTTCAGTGTTACCTCGGCGAGCGGTTGATCCCGATTTCTGCGCTGCAAAATTCTACGAGCGAGATCAACGAAATTCACTCGATGGCCATGGAGTTCTTTACGCACCCGTGGATGGAAAAATTCTTTGGCGTGCATGCGAATGAATACCGCTATGCGCACCTGTGCGGCGCGCTGTCGGTCATTCCCTATATGGCGTGTGTCGACGAATTTCAACACCGGGTGTATGCGCAGCCGGGCATGACAGCCGAGGAGCGCCGCGTCCTATGGCGGAAGCTTGAGCGTACGTACATGCCATGGCGCGATTATGACGGCAATGCGTTCCTCGAGGGCGGCGGGTTTTGGATGCAGAAGCAGCATATTTTCCTTTATCCGTTCTATTATATTGATTACGCACTGGCGCAGATCTGTGCATTCAGCCTGTATGATGAGATGAAACGCGACCGCGAAAGCGCATGGGCGCGCTACCTTTCGCTCTGCAAAGCGGGCGGCACAAAAGGGTATTTTGACCTGCTTCGCGATGCCGGAATCCCCATTCCATTTGAAGAAGGCGCGGTGGAAAAGGCGGTCCGCGGCGTGATCGAGGAAATCGAAGAAGCCGGGTACTGATATCGTTAAAAATGCCGGAGCAGCATGTCTCGTGAGACAACAGAGGAGACGGAAGAAGACGACAATAGGCAAAGGGCGGGAAACGCTTTCGTGCGTTTCCCGCCCTTACTCTGTTGGAAAAGCCAGACCACCAGCCAGCCTGGTGGGAAGCACGCCAGCCGATGCGCACATAAGAAAAGCACCTTATATTGCCGGCTATATAGCTGGGGCCTTACAGGAAAATCCGTGGCTATAGTGGTTATAGAAGAAAGCTTTAGGATACCGCTAAAAAAAGCGGAAAAATCCAATTTCCTACAGCTGCACGTTGCTCCCACATGGATCTTCATCCTGGCTGTTTTTGGGGTTTGCAAGTCCGCGGAACGTCTCGATCATCGATTGCAGCGTGATTCCCTCCATTGTCTTCTTGACTGCATCCTCGATCTTGTGGTATGGGGGTTCCAAAACCTTGCGGATATTCTGCGCCACCGGGCAGGGACGACCCTGACAGGGATGAATCCCAATCAGTTCGGTCACGCCCTTCGGTTCCAGCGCGGTATAGATCTGGTACAGCGTGATTTGAGAGGGATCGACACACAGCTCAGCACCACCGGTCCCTCTGGGGACTGTAATGAGCCCCGCTTTTTTCAAAGCGCTGAGAATATTGCGGATTACAACGGGATTGCTGCCGGTACTTTCCGAAAGGAGATTGCTGGTCACCTTGGCAATTCCCTTTGCTTCGTGGATGAATATCAGACAATGAACCGCAATGGAGCATTTTATACTGATTTGCATACGGCTATTTTGCATCCTTTCAAAACAAATAGATTTGGATTTGATTGCGTTGTAACTATTGACATTACATCAATCGAGTGATACACTGTGTAGGATGTAATTTCATATATTACATCTTATATTTTATCGGTTCTCTCGAAAAAAAGCAAGAGAGATTCCGTAAAATCAAATCTACGTGAAAAGAGGTCTTCTATGAAAGCGGTTCGGATCAACGGCTATTCCCAAAATATCTGTACAGTTTTTTGCAATATTCCGGAGCCGGAAATTGCCGATTCCGAAGTTCTGATCCGGGTAAAAGCGGCGGCGGTCAATCCTGTGGATCTGCTGATTCTGACGGGAAGCGTAAAATTGATTCAGAATTACACCATGCCCCTGACCTTGGGAAACGAGTGTTCCGGCATTGTTGAACAGGTGGGGAGCAGGGTCACGGGTTTTCAGAAAGGGGATCGGGTTTATGCACGCCTCCCTCTGGATAAAATCGGCGCTTTTGCAGAATATGTGGCGGTGGATCAGAAAGCGATTGCCAAAATGCCGGAAGGTTATGATTTCAACACCGCTGCGGCTGTCCCGCTGACCGGTCTGACAGCCTATCAGGCCATGGTGGAGGAGCTGGAGGCAAAGCCGGGGGAAACGGTGTTGATTCCCGGTGGCTCGGGCAGCTTTGGCCAGATGGCAGTCCCCATCGCAAAAGCACTGGGCCTGCGTGTCCTCGTAACCGGCAATGCGCGAGCACGGGAACAGTTCCTTTCCATGGGTGTTGATCGGTATATGGATTATAAGCAGGAAAACTATTGGGAGCAACTATCCGATATTGACCATGTGATCGATACCCTGGGGGCGGCCGAATTTGCACATGAATTGTCGGTGCTGAAAAAAGGTGGGCGGCTGGTGAGCCTGCGAACCGGTCCCAACAGAGCCTTTGCCGTGAGGAATCAGTTTTCCGGGCTGAAAAAGCTGCTGTTCACTCTAGCCGGAAGCAAATATGACAGAGCGGCCGGAAAGCAGGGTAAGGAATACCGCTTTCTGTTTGTCCGTTCCGATGGGGCGCAACTCCGGAAAATCACGGAGATCGTGGAACAGCAACAGATTGTGCCCGCTGTCGATTCGCGTATTTTTACGCTCTCTCAGGCTGATAAAGCCTTGCAACTTGTGGCCAAGGGGCCGCTCAACGGCAAAGTCGTCATTCAAATGTGAGGTGAGGAGAGAAAACCATCGATCCCCGGCAGAAAGACCAGTCGAACGTTGCACAGCATACACATAGGATGTATGGATCAAACCAAATAAATGGAGGACGTTTTTATGAAACTTTATGACATTGTATTTAGTCCCACGGGCGGCACGCAAAAGGTTGCTACGCTCCTGACAGATGCACTGGAGGGGGAAGTGACCCGTGTTGACCTCACCGACAGCAAGCAGGATTTTCGTGCCGTTCAGCTCACGCAGGAGGATGTGGCCGTCCTTTCTGTCCCGTCCTACGGCGGGCGTGTCCCCGCAGTGGCTGTAGAACGGATAGCTATGCTGAACGGCCATGATGCCCGTGCCATTCTGGTCTGTGTCTATGGCAATCGTGCCTACGAAGATACACTGGTAGAGTTGGAGGATGTCGCAAAGCAAGCGGGCTTCCGGGTAATCGCCGCTGTTGCTGCTGTGGCTGAGCACTCGATTGCCCGGCAGTTCGCTTCCGGTAGACCGGATACGCAGGATGCAACTCAACTTTCTGAGTTTGCAAAACAGATTCAGGGCAAGCTCTCTGCGGGAAATGCCGCTGAACCTGCAATTCCCGGCAATCGCCCTTGCAAAAAAGCCGGAGGCGCTGGTATGGTACCGAAGCCCACAAAGGCGTGCATCCAATGTGGCATATGCGCAGAAAAATGTCCTGTGCAGGCCATTGATCAGGAAAACTCGAAAAAGGTGGATGAAAAGGCGTGTATTTCCTGTATGCGCTGCGTTTCCGTATGTCCGCACGCTGCGCGGAAAGTCAGTCCCGTGCTGCTCTCCGCTGTCGGTCTGGCGCTGAAGAAGGTGTGTTCTGAGCGGAAAGACTGCGAGCTGTTTCTCTGATTGTAAAATGCCCACCTTGGAAAGAAGGCGACGGAATTATGCTGAAAGAGAGTGAGCTGAAAGAAATTGGTATCCATGAATACGGGGTGATTTCAACGGCTGAGATTCCTTTTGAAGAGGAAATTCAAAAGATCTGTGAGGACAATGTTTGCCGGCTGTACGGGAAAACCTGGGCTTGTCCTCCGGCGGTAGGAACTGTCCATGCATGTCGTAAGCGTTGTCTCCATTATGCAGAGGCCATGGTGTTTAACGCCGTTTATTCCTTGGAGGACGCCTTTGACTATGCAGGGATGATCAAAGGACATGACGCTTTTAAAGACCTCTGTGACCGACTATACACACTGGCCAAAACGCAGCGGCACGATTTCTTGATTCTGTCGAACGAGGGATGCAGGCGGTGCAAAACTTGCACCTATCCTTCAGCCCCGTGCAGGAAGCCGGAGCGGCTGTTCCCTTCTCTGGAGGGGTTTGGAATCCATGTGGGCAAGCTGGCTGCCAGCGCAAACATCAAGTATACAAATGGAGAAAATACGGTTACATACTTTGGAATGTTGCGGTATTGAATTTTCTGAAAAGTGGGGAAACAACGTGAAAGTTGCATGAAAACAGGCGCAGTGGATGTTGGCAGCGGATTGAGAGGGAGCTGCTGCCGGTCCCAAAAACCTTTCAGTTGGGCTGCGACTGTGTTGTTGTAAGTCTCACAAAGCCGGAGGGCAAGCTGTGCCGCGCAGAGCAGGATGAAGAATTGGCGGCACGCATTTAAAAAAATATCCCGCTGCTGAAAAAAGCTGTGCCAATGGGAACAAAGACACAGCGCAGGCATAGCGGCAGCTCAAGGATCTGCTTGGCAGGGCAAAGCGCGCATTTTTTTGCTGGATAATACCTGTGGCGTCAACACCCATAAAAAGGACAGAATTTCCCAGCAGCGTCTCTACAATACGGAGGTATACAGATGAAAAGAACATTTCCAATCCTGTGCGCTTTACGATAAGCTGATGCATATCCCCGGCTTTTGAACCGGTCGAATAAAAATGAACAATAGACAAAATACCCCCTGATGTCAAAAAAGTACATCAGGGGGTATTTGTATGGGCAAACGAAATGAAACACATGTACAGGCGTTACGGCCGGAAACCGAGAAGCTGATCGAGGAGGGAAAAGCCGGCTGGAAGCAGCAGAATAGTATGGATTCAAGAACACAAACGCAGTGAAGCATTTGCGAACGAGGCAGCGTTGAAAGCAGAGAAACAGGAGGCAGGAATTTTACCACGTCCAAAGGAAAGACCTGAAAGAAATACTGTACCCGGGGACACGGTTGCAAATTCGTGCAGTGCGGAATCATTCAGACGGGGAACGTGTGTGTTCGCCCCAGAGAGTTTCCCGATATTGAAGCGGCGTGCAGCCATATGCGCGGCGGAAATTGCTGATCAAACTGCCGGATGAGGAAAAACCGGATTTTTCAGCGATTTCCTCGACGCGCCGGTCGCTGTATTCGAGCAACTGCGCAGCGTTGAGCAGTCGATGCTTCGTGAGATATTGGTGGGGGGTGCACCCGGTTTCCTTTTTAAAAGCGCGGATCAGATGCTCCGTCGAAACAAAAAGCGACTGTGCGATGGAGTCGAGCGTGATGGGTTCCCGAAAATGCTTTTTCATATAGCGAATGGCTCGAACAGACAGCGATTCCTGCTCCGGCTTCCGGTTGAGCTGAATCACCATATGGTGCAAAAGCTCGCTGAGTTGCTGGGAGATCAGCCACTCAGCGCCGCGCTCCTGCTGTGTGCAGAGTTGGATCAGCGTTTCCATGCGCTGCTGGTATTCGTATTCCGGCTCAAAGTTGGCGAGATATGAGCCGATGGACGCCGCCATATCCAGAAAGCATGCCGCCGCATCGCCGCAGGGGTGAATCCAGTAGAACTCCCACAATCCATTTGCAGGAGTGAAGTAGCTGTTTGGAAGACCGCGCGGGATAAATGCAATTGTACCGGCAGTCAGGCTGTATTCTTTGCCCTGCAGGCGCATGACGCCCTTGCCGCGTGTGGTGATCATCACGAGATGGTTCTCGCATCCGTTGGGACGCGTAATGTGGTAGCGGTCGTTGCATCGGTGCCAGCCGATGGCACACAGCGAAAACAGGTATTTACTCTGGGGCATCGGCAGCAGCGTCGCCATTCGTACAAGGCCAAAATCGCTGTTTTTCTGATACATGAAAATCATCTGCCATTCTAGAAAATTGATCAAAAATTCCAAAAAATTGATGTGTTTCTGAAAAGAAATTGATGTCTGTGCAGATTTGACCTATCATGGGATCAAAGCACAAAGGAGGTGCTATGCGCATGACTTCATGGGAACGCTTCAAACGCATGTACGAACACCGGGAAGCGGATCGCATCCCGATCATAGACGAACCGTGGAACGGCACGCTGCGCCGCTGGCGGCGAGAGGGCATGCCGGAAGGCGTCGACTGGTGCGACTTTTTCGATGTTGACAAACTCGGCGTGATCAACATCGACATTTCGCCCCGGATGCCTGAGATCACGTTGGAGGAAACCGACCGGTATTATATCCAAACCTCGCCGTGGGGCGTCACGATGAAACACTTCAAGGAGGAAGATTCCACGCCGGAATTCCTCGATTTCACGATTACGACACAGGAAGCGTGGGAACAGGCCAAACAGCGCATGACGCTCGAGGATGACCGCATTCCCTGGGAGATGCTCCGGCAGAATTACGACAGGTGGCGTGCCGAAGGGCGTTGGATCCGCGCGGTCTTCTGGTTTGGATTTGATGTGACGCATTCCTGGATGATGGGGACGGAGAACACCCTGATCGCTATGATGGAGGAGCCCGAACTTGTGGAGGATATGTTCGATACCTACCTCAACCGGTGTATGGTGCTGTTCTCGCGTATTTGGGATGCCGGCTATCGCTTCGACGAAGTCTTCTGGTATGACGATATGGGCTACAAAGGAACGACCTTTTTCTCCCCAAACATGTACCGGAATCTGTTGCAGCCATACCATAAACGGGCGGTGGACTGGGCGCATGATCGCGGTATTTATGCGCAGCTGCATTCCTGCGGAGACATCATGACGCTGTTGCCCGACGTGGTGGCGACCGGTGTGGATGCACTCAACCCGCTGGAGGTAAAGGCCGGCATGGATGTTCTGAAAGTCAAAAAGGAATATGGCGACCGGCTGGTGCTGCACGGCGGTATCAACGCGGTACTCTGGAACGATAAGGACGCGATCCTCGAGGAAATCCGGCACAAAGTGCCGATTCTGAAGGAAAACAGCGGGTTTATTTTTTCCTCTGATCATTCTATCCCCAACAGCGTTTCGCTCGAAAACATGAAGGCTATAGTTGAAGAAGTTAAACGCGTAGGCGGTTATTGACGCATTTTTTCGGTTTTCAGTATACTATGTGCGGCGCCTTTTTTCAAGCCTGCGCGCGAGAAAGGAAAAGGAAGATGACACATAAGGAACGCGCCGTCGCGGCGCTGACCCGACAGATTCCCGACCATGTTCCAACCTTCGAACTGGAATTCCAGCTTGCGGAGGAGATGTTTGGAAAACCGCTGTTTCCGCCGGAACTTGAGCTGGGCCACCTCGAAAGGCTTTCAGAACTCGAACGGTCCCGCCTGATCTGTGAAATGGCCGAATATACGGCTTACGTTTACACGCAGCTTGAGTATTCCATCATCCCGCTGATGATGGTCGGCGATGCCGAATACTGGGAAAAGCAGGGCAAGCTGCCGCCGGAATTTATACAGTACGCGCGCTGGGTGCGGGAATTTACGAACGGCGAGGTTCTTCTTGCCCACCATGGGGACGGCACTTACGCCATTCCCGATGGCAACGATATGTACGCATTCGCCTATCGCATTGCGGATGACCCGGAAGGCGTCTGTGCTGAGGCACAGGACATGGCGAATCGCGCCATCGAGCGCAACAAACGGTTGCATGAGGCGGGAATCGATGTGCTGCTGCTTTGCAGCGATTATTGCTACAACAGCGGGCCGTTTCTCTCACCGGCCATGTTCCGCCAGTTTATCCAGCCGTACCTGTATCAAATTATTCGGGCAGGTAAGGCAGATGGACAGTATACCATCAAGCATACGGACGGCAATATCATGCCGATTCTCGACCAACTTGTGGAATGCGAGCCACACGCGCTGCATTCACTGGATCCGATGGCGGGCGTCGATATACGCGAGGTCAAGCGTCTTGTCGGCGACCGGGTCTGCCTGTGCGGCAATGTGCACTGTGCGGCCATGCAAACGGGCACAGAAGCGGAAGTGATTGCCAGCGCCGAGTATTGTCTGACTTACGGCAAGCCCGGCGGCGGGTATATCTTTTGCACAAGCAACGTCCCCTTCAAGGGGATGCCGCCGGAGCGCTACCAGCTGATTCTGGATGTCTGGAAGCGCATGCGGGACTACACCTGAAATGAATCATCTCAATCTTTTGGAATTTATACTATCTTTTGGGAGGCGTTATGATTATGGATTTACATGAAATTTCCGTACAGCTGCAGGCGGGCAAGGCAAAAATGGTCAAGACGCTTGTGCAGCAGGCGATCGACGAGGGCTTTCCGGCGCAGGAAATCCTGGAGCAAGGCCTTCTCGACGGCATGAACGTTATTGGCGAGAAGTTCAAAAACAATGAGGTTTTTGTGCCGGAGGTACTGATTGCGGCGCGTGCGATGAACCAAGGCGTCGCGGTGCTCAAGCCGCTTCTGGTGGAAGCGGGCGTGCAGTCAACAGGCAAAGTCTGCATCGGCACGGTACAGGGAGATCTGCATGACATCGGCAAGAATCTTGTCAAACTGATGCTGGAGGGCAAAGGCATGGAGGTTATCGACCTCGGTACGGATGTTGCGCCAGAAACCTTTGTCCAAACCGCGATTGACCAAAACTGTCAAATTATCTGCTGCTCGGCGCTGCTGACGACAACCATGGGCGTCATGTCGGACGTCGTCAAGGCGGCCGAAGCGGCAGGCATTCGCGATAAGGTCAAAATTATGATCGGCGGCGCGCCGGTGAACCAGGCATTCTGCGACCAGATCGGCGCAGATGTCTACACCGCAGATGCGGCAAGTGCCGCGGAAGCAGCTGTTGCGTTGTGCAGCTGAGCAGGGGGCAGCACATGGATATTCGCAAAATCCTCTGGGAAGCGGCGCGTCCGGTATCCCGTCGCGCGCTGCCGATTCTTTCGTTCCCCGCCGTACAGAAAATGGATGCTACTGTGGAGCAGCTCGTGCGCGACGCTGCGCTGCAGGCACAGGCAATGGAAATCGTGGCGCGGGATACGGACACGATCGCGGCAGTCAGTCTGATGGACCTTTCGGTGGAGGCAGAGGCCTTCGGCGCACAGGTTCGTTTTTCGAAAAACGAGGTGCCGGCCGTTGTCGGACAGCTTGTGGCGGATGCGGACGACGCGGAGGCTCTTGCCGTGCCGGCGCTCACAGCCGGCCGCGCGCAGATCTGTGCCGAAGGGGTGCGGCTCGCCAAGCAGCGCATCTTGGACAAACCCGTCCTTGCCGGGATGATCGGCCCGTATTCACTGGCTGGCCGCCTGATGGATGTGACGGAAATTCTTTACATTTGTTACGATGAGCCGGAAACCGTGCATGTGGTGCTGGAAAAAGCCACGACATACCTAATCCGATACGGGCAGATGCTCAAGGCGGCGGGGGCGGACGGCATCGTGCTGGCGGAGCCGCTGGCCGGAATTTTGAGCCCGGATATGGCGCAGGAATTTTCTATCCCGTACGTGCAACGGGTTATCGAGGCTCTGCGGGATGAGCGCTTTGCCGTAATTTACCACAATTGCGGTAATTCGGTATCCAGCATGCTGGAGCGGATCTTCGCGCAGGGGGCAGATGGCTACCACTTTGGCAACGCGGTGAATATGGCCGAGGTGCTTGCCGTTGCGCCGGCGGATACGCTGTGTATGGGCAATGTGGACCCGGCCGGGCAGTTTGCACTCGGAACGCCGGAATCCATCCGTGCAGCGACCAGAGCGCTGCTGACTTCGTGTGCAGAATACAGCAATTTCATTCCGTCGTCCGGTTGCGATATTCCAGCGCATGCCAAATGGGAGAACATTGCGGCGTTTTTTACAGCCCTGCGGGAGGACGCTTGACAAAGCGCCCATCAATAGCCGCGCCCGGGATAGGGCGCGGCTTTCGAAAGCGGAGGAAAATACATGCAAAAGGAACAACTGATCCAGCTTGCTCTGGAAAGCGGCGCAGCCAAGGCAGCGGTTATCGAGCAGGCGCAAATCGTGCTTTCACCGGTTTTTCGAGAGATCTGTGCGCAGAACAGCTGTGGCAGCTGGGGGAAATGCTGGATGTGTCCGCCGGATGTCGGAGACATCGATGAGTTGATGGCGCGGGTGCACCGTTATCCGTTTGGCCTTTTGTACCAGACCATCGCGCAGCTCGAAGACAGCTATGATGTGGAAGGTATGGCCGAAGGCGGGCATGCACACGTGCAGGTCAGTCAAAAGTTGCAGCGCGCTGTGCTGCCAGTGCTCGGACGAGAAATACTGCACTTGACCTGCGGCGGCTGCGGACTGTGTGCAGTCTGTGCCAAACGCACCGGCGAACCCTGCCGTCATCCGGAGCAGGCACTGCCCTCTATGGAAAGCTACGGGATTGATGTGTACAACACGGCGAAGGGTACGGCGCTTCGGTATATCAACGGACAGAATACGGTGACATTTTTTGGTATCGTATTGTTTGGTGAGCATGGCAATGTATCAGCTTGAAATTTTTCAGAATGGATATGCAACAACTATAATGTTCGATGGGCCGGAAAGGCTCAGCACATTGTTGCAGCGTGCCGGGGTGTACACCGCACAGCCTTGCGGTGGTCAGGGAAGCTGCGGGAAATGCGCTGTGACGATTTCGGGCGCTATTTCAGCACCGAACGCGGCGGAATGCCGTGCCGGCGCACGACTGGCCTGTCAGGTCGTGGTAGAGGGTAATGCCACCGTTGTACTGCCGGACAGCCGACCGGATGAGCAAATTGAAACCGGGATGGCAGCGCATATTGAGGCGCGCCGGCCTATGCCGGGACGCTACGGCGCGGCGGTAGATATCGGCACAACGACGCTTGTCGCCAAGCTGTTTAGCCTGGAGAACGGCACGTGTCTCGGTACGGCGGCCGCGCGCAATCCGCAGACCGCTGTGGCCGCCGATGTGATGGGGCGCATCAGCGCGGCAATGGCAGGCGGTCTTGTGCGGCTGCAAAAGATGGTTGCAGAAGAGATCGAGCGCTTACTCGTCGCATGCTGTGCACAGGCGGAAATTTTGGACGTGCCGGAATCGCTTGTCCTGACCGGCAACACGACAATGCTCTATCTGTTGACCGGTCGCGATCCCACTTGCTTGTCACGCGCGCCGTTTCAGGCGGATAGGTTGTTCCATGAAGAAACCATACTTTTGGGGCGGCGAGCCTATTTGCCACCCTGTATGTGTGCGTTTGTCGGTGCGGACATCACCTGTGCTGTGTACGCGACGGGAATGTGCGAAAAGTGGGAGACGGCGCTGCTCTGTGACATCGGCACAAACGGCGAAATGGCGCTTTGGAAGGATGGCACGCTCTATGTGACCTCCACCGCCGCCGGCCCCGCCTTTGAAGGCGCCGGGATTTCCTGCGGCTGCGCCAGCGTGCGCGGGGCGATCGACCGTGTCTGGCTTGAAGGCGGGAAAGTGTGCGTGCATACGATCGGAGAAGCCGAAGGCGTTGGCGTTTGCGGCTCCGGGTTGCTCGATGCCGTGGCAGTTGCGCTGCAAAGTGGAAAAATTGACGAGACCGGCTATATGGAGGGGGATTCCCTGCCCCTGTGCGAGGCAGTGGCGCTTCTGCCGCGCGACATCCGCGCGGTTCAGCTTGCAAAGGCGGCTATCGCGGCGGGCATGGCGGTCCTGCTTGAAACGGCGGGGGTCGGACCGGACGAAGTGCAGGTGTTGTATGTTGCCGGTGGCTTTGGCAGCCATCTCAATATGGAAAGCGCCGTGACTATCGGCCTGCTGCCGTCTGGGCTGGCGGGCCGTGCGCAGAGCGTCGGCAATGCTGCGCTGGCCGGCGCCTCGATGGCGCTTCTCGACCGCGATGCACAGCAGGCTATGGCGCGCATCGCGTCGGCCGCCGTTCCCGTACATCTGGGCGGTAACCCGCAGTTTAACGAAGCCTATGTGGAGCAAATGCTTTTCTGCCCCGAGGACTAGGGAGGTGGGAGGAAAATGAAGGCGGATATTGCTGTATTGAGAGCGCTTGCGAGCCAATACATGCAGATTGCAAGCGAGATGGATCAAGAGGGCGTGTGGGATCTGCACGCTTCCCTAAACGACCTTCGCCCGAAAAGGCCGGTTGTGCTGATTGACGAGCTTCCCTGGCACGAATTGAATGCGGATGGTTTTCTTACCCTGCGGTGTCAGGACCCCGATTTCCGGCAGGCGGAGGATCTCTTGCGTAAGACCATTTTCAAGCACACATATTTCCCGGGCGATATGCTGGTGAAGCCGTATTTTCCCGTGCAAAAAATTATCCGATCAACCGGAATCGGCGTGGAAGTTCGGGAAGAAACGCGGATGACGGATGCCGCAAACAACATCGTTTCGCACCGCTATGAAAATCAGATCGAGTCGATGGACGATATTGAAAAGCTGCACAATCCAGTCATTACCTACGACGCGTTGGCTTCCCAGCGCCGGTACTGGAAAATTTGTGAGGCGATTGGGGATATTCTGCCTGTCAAGCTGGTCGGCACCGCTACGGGATATGAATTGGGGCACAAGGCGTGGGACGTGATCGCCACACTGATGCCCGTGGAGGACCTTCTGTATGCGCTCGTGGACGAGCCGGAAATGATGCACGCGCTGGTTGAAAGGCTGACGGATATTTTCATCGATACAGTCCGGCAATACGAGGCGCTGAACCTGCTGGATGCAGACAGCGCATACTGCCACTGCGCCAGCGCGGCTTCCCGTGATTTGCTGCAAAATCCTGTGGATTACAGGCAGGTCAGGGCTGAGAACGTCTGGGGGCGCGGGCTCGCGCAGATTCTCGCGACGGTCTCTCCGGAGATGCATGATGAATTTGAAATCCAGTACGCGATTCGGGCGCTCAAGCCGTTTGGCCTGGTGTATTACGGCTGCTGTGAGCCACTGGATCGCAAAATCGGTATTCTGCGGAAGATTCCGAATCTGCGGAAAATCTCCATCACGCCTTGGGCGGATATCCATCGCGCGGCCGAGGCTGTCGGAAGGGACTACGTGATCTCCGCAAAGCCGAATCCGGCCAATTTGCCGTACGTGCAGGAAAATCCCGATTTGGTTCGGCGGGAACTTCGGACGATTCTCGACGCATGCAAAACAACCGGCACGCCGTGCGAGCTGCTGCTCAAGGACATCAGTACGGCGGGGTATAATCTGAACAACCTGGTTGTTTGGAATCGGATCGCTTTGGAGGAGGCACGGGGTTGACAGCCGGCGTGTTTTGACGTAAACTGTTCCATGCGGAAAGCCAGAGGAACAGGCGCAAATTTTGGAAATAACACTTGCATTTTTCAAAGGAATGTGCTATGATAGTTGAGCATTTGGAATCCGTCGGCCCTCAAAAGCTGCCGATGGGGTTCGATGCACGGTGCAAACCGCGTCATTGAAGCGGGTAGTCCTCTGTGCGGCGCCCAAGTGCAAAGCGCATGAATGCCTGAGTATTATTTAGGAGGAAAATCAAATGGACGCACTTAAAATCATTGCTGCCGAATCCGTCAAGGAGCAGGCACCTGAATTCAACGTTGGCGATACCGTTCGTGTCAGCGTGAACATCCGCGAGGGTGACAGAGAGAGAATCCAGCAGTTCGAGGGTACGGTTATCGCCCGCAAGGGTTCCGGTGTCGGTGAAACCTTTACCGTTCGCCGCGTTTCCTACGGCGTTGGCGTGGAGAGAGTTTTCCCGCTGCATTCCCCGAACGTGAAGGACGTCACGATCGTCCGCAAGGGCCGTGTGCGCCGTGCGAAGCTTTACTATCTGCGCGACAGAGTCGGTAAGGCTGCAAAGGTTAAGGAACAGCTCCGATAATCGAATAGGACACGGAATAAAAGGGGCAAGCATTTGTCCCTTTTTTGCTTTATTTCTAAGGAATAACGATCATGGAAAAAAATGAAAATTTTGATCTGGTGCCGTCCAGAGGCGTAAAAACGCTGTATGAATGGCTGGAGGAGATCGTAATCGCGCTCACGCTTGTGATTCTGGTGTTTACCTTCCTGTTCCGCGTCGTCACGGTGACGGGAGAATCCATGCTGCCGAATTTTGTGGAAGGGCAGAAGCTGATTGTGACGAATCTCGGCCATTCGATCGAACAGGGTACCGTTGTGGTGGCTACCAATGTGCTTGATGAGCCCATTATCAAGCGGGTTATTGCGACGGAAGGGCAGACGGTCGACATTGACTATGAAACCGGCGTGGTGTATGTGGATGGCGAAGCTGTGGACGAAACGGCTTTTGGCCTGCAAAATGGCATTACGACGCGCCCGTACAGAACGCTCGAAGCGATGGTGTTTCCGCAGACGGTGCCAGAGGGCTGCGTTTTTGTACTCGGCGATAACCGCGCGGTATCCAAAGACAGCCGGTATACCGAGGTCGGTATGGTGGACGTCCGGCACATTCTGGGCGAGGCGGTTTTTACATTGTATCCGTTCGACCGATTTGGGATTATTGAATGATTAAGAAGGTGAGATAATGAGCGAGGTTCAATCGGTGCAGTGGTTTCCGGGTCATATGGCGAAAACGCGCCGCGCCATTCAGAGCAGCTTGAAGCTCGTGGATATCGTTGCAGAGCTGATCGACGCCCGCATTCCGGTAAGCAGCCGGAATCCCGTTTTGAAGAGCATCATCGGCAGTAAGCCGAAAATCGTTTTAATGAATAAGGCGGATATGGCTGACCCTGTGCAGACGGCCCAGTGGGTGGAGTATTTCAGACAACACAAGACGACGGCCATTCCGATCGACTGCAAGACCGGCAAAGGACTGAACCGTTTGATGCCGGAAATTCGAAATATCCTGCGTGAGCAGATCGCCGCATGGGAGCGTAAAGGCATGACCGGGCGGCCGATCCGCATCATGGTGGTCGGCGTACCGAACGTCGGTAAGTCCTCGCTGATCAATCGCTTGTGCAAGGGTGGTGGCGCCGGTAAGGCGGCCGTACAGGATAAGCCGGGCGTCACGCGCCGCAACCAGTGGTTTACGATCGGAAAAGGGTTTGAGCTTCTCGATACGCCGGGTGTGCTCTGGCCAAAATTTGAAGACCCGGTTGTCGGGGAGCATCTGGCTTTTACCGGCGCCGTGCGCGATGAAATTCTTGACGCAGAGGGCCTTTCCTATCGCTTGCTGGAGCTTTTGCAAACGTTGTACCCGCAGGCGGTCAACACGCGTTACAAGACGGACATCGATCCGGCTGAAGGACTTCAGGGCTATGAAATTCTCGAGCGCATCGGCCGCAAGTGCGGGATGCTGATTGCGGGTGGAGAAATCGACACCGAGCGCGCGGCCGTCCATGTGTTGGATGAATACCGCGGCGGCAAGCTCGGCCCGATTACGCTCGAACCGGTCGGGCGTCCGCTCGTCTGAGCTGGAAATACCGCAGAATACACCGAACGGAGAACAGGTATGGATTATGGTTATGAGCATCAGGCATATTTGCGGGGGTACACGGCGGTGTGCGGCATCGACGAGGCGGGTAGAGGCCCGCTGGCAGGACCCGTCTATGCGGCGGCAGTTTTGCTGCCTGAGGGCTTGGTGATTGATGGACTCAACGATTCCAAAAAGCTGAGTGAGAAAAAACGCGAACAGCTTTTTGGCGTGATCACGGAAAACGCGTTGGGCTTCGGTATTGGCACGGCCAGTGTCGAAGAGATCGACGAAATCAACATTTTGCAGGCGACCTTTCTTGCCATGCGCCGCGCGTTTGACGCCATGCAGAAACGGTGCGATTACGTGCTGGTCGATGGCAATCGGATGCCGCCCATGCGCGTGCCTGGTGAAACGATCGTTAAGGGCGATGCCAAAAGTCCGAGTATAGCGGCGGCATCGATTCTCGCGAAGGTTTCGAGAGATCGCGTGATGTTGGAATACGCGAAGCAGTATCCGGAATATCAATTTGAAAAGCACAAGGGCTACGGCACGAAGGTGCATGTTGAAGCGATCCGGACATTTGGCCCGTCTCCGATTCACCGCCGCACCTTTTTGAAGAAAATTCTGGGGTAGGGGGCATTCACATGCCGAAAACGGGCGCTGGGAAAATTGGAGAGCGCTTTGCAGCGGAATACCTGCGCCAAAAAGGCTATGCGATTGTCGCCATGAATTTCCGCAGTCGCTTCGGTGAAATCGATATCATCGCGCAGAACGGGCGGTATATCGCCTTTGTAGAAGTCAAGACGCGTGCCGCGGAAAGTTTGACGCACCCGTTTGCGGCTATCACGCCTGCCAAGCGGATGCGCATCGTCAAAACCGCGCAGTACTATTTGCAGGGGCATCCGACGCAGCGCCAGCCGCGTTTCGATGCGGCGGCGGTTTTTATGCGGGCGGATGCCCCGGAACGCATTGAATATCTGGAAAATGTATTTTGGAAATGAGGGGTTGAAGGGCGATGCGGTATTTTGACCTGCACTGTGACACGCTGGTGACGTGTATGGAAAAGGGGAAATCCCTGCTGCACAACGATTTGCACGTGAGCGTTGAAAAAGGCCAGCGGTTCGCACCGTACATACAGTGTGCGGCGGTCTGGCTGCCGGATACTGTGCGCGGCGCGGAGGCCTTCGCGTATTTTGAGCGCCACGCGGATTTTTTTGAGCGTGCAGCCACAAGCGGCCGTTTCCGCGTCATCCGAACCGGCGCGGATATCGAAGCCATGGAAAATACGCCGGGCGTCGGCCTGATGCTTACAGTGGAGGGCGGCGCGGCGATTGGTGGAAAGCTTGAAAATATTGAGCGGCTGCGCCAGCGCGGTGTGCGAATGATGACGCTGACCTGGAACGGCAGCAATGAAATCGGCAGTGGCGTACTCTCGGATGATGCTTTCGGCCTGACGCCGTTTGGCCGGGAAGCTGTTGTGGAAATGGAGCGACAGGGGATTGCCATCGATCTTTCTCATGCGAGCGAGCGCCTTTTTTACGATGTGGCGGCCCATACGACGCGGCCGTTTGTCGCCTCGCATTCCAACGCGAAAGCGGTTTGCAGCCACGCGCGGAATCTGACGGATGAACAGTTTGCCGTGCTTTGCGCGCGCGGCGGCCTCGTGGGCCTCAATTATTTTCGTGCGTTTCTCAATGACGCGCCGGAAAAGGCGTCCATTGCGGATCTATATGCTCATGCCGAGCATTTCCTCGCGCTGGGCGGCGCGGATGTGCTGGCGATGGGGAGCGACTTTGACGGTTCCGTTATGCCGGCGGATATTGCAGGCCTTGAAACGGTGGAACAGATTGCCGAAGAATTCCTGCGGCACAATCTGCCCGAAGCGCTGGTGCGGAAAATTTTCTTTGAAAATGCCGCTTCTTTTTTCAAACGCTTTGACACAGACGCGGGAATACAGTATAATGGGGATGCCTAAGAGGGAGAATTCAGTGAGACTAAGGAGGCTAATGCCATGATGTATACAAGCACGCGAAACACGGCGCTGCACGTATCGGCCGCGCAAGCCATCGCGCAGGGGATTTCCGAAGAGGGCGGCCTGTTCGTGCCGGAATCTTTCCCGGTGGCTGATCTCAACGCTATGCTGCCGCTCGACTATATCGGCCGTGCGCGGTATGTGCTTTCGCGTTTTTTGACGGATTTTACCGCCGAAGAGATCACACAGTGTGCGGAGCGGGCCTATGCCCCGGAGAAATTTGAAAACGATACCCCGGCGAAGGTTGTTTCGCTGGATGCGCACGGCGAAAACAAACATATGCTTGAGCTGTGGCACGGACCGACTTGTGCGTTTAAGGATATGGCGCTGCAGATCCTGCCGCATTTGCTGACCCGGTCGATGAAAAAGACGGCGGATGGCAAAACGGCGGTCATTCTCGTTGCGACGTCCGGCGATACCGGCAAGGCGGCGCTAGAGGGCTTCAAGGATGTTGCGGGTACGGAGATGATCGTATTTTATCCCGAAAACGGCGTCAGCGCCATGCAGAAGCGCCAGATGGACACGCAGGAGGGGGACAACCTGTGTGTCTGCGCCATCGAGGGCAACTTTGACGACGCGCAGTCCGGCGTGAAGCGCATCTTTACAGACAGTGCGGTGAAAGCCGCGCTCGCGCGCAAAAACAAAATGTTTTCGAGTGCGAATTCCATCAACTGGGGGCGCCTGCTGCCGCAGATCGTGTACTACTTTTCCGCTTACCTCGACCTCGTACAGGCTGGGAAAATCGCGATGGGCGATTGGATCAACGTCGTGGTGCCTACAGGCAACTTTGGCAACATCCTCGCCGCTTATTATGCCAAGCGTATGGGGTTGCCTGTACAAAAGTTTATCTGCGCTTCGAACCGCAACAACATCCTGACCGATTTTATCCGCACGGGTGTGTACGATCGTAAGCGCGACTTCTATACGACGATTTCGCCGTCGATGGACATCCTGGTTTCGAGCAACCTCGAGCGACTGCTGTTCCATCTTTGTGGGGAAGACGCCGGCAAATTGACGGCTTGGATGGAAGCGCTGAAAAACGGCGGCGCTTATACCGTGGACGCGGACACTGCAAATGCGGTGCGCGCGCTGTTCTGGGGCGGTTGCTGCGACGACCAAAAAACAGTAGAGGTCATTCGGGACGTTTTTGCACGCGATGGATATCTCTGCGACCCGCATACAGCGGTTGCAATGGGTGTTTATGCGCAGTACACGGCGGAAACCGGGGACGCGACGCCGACGGTGATCGCTTCCACGGCGAGCCCGTATAAGTTTTCCGACAGCGTGCTGGACGCATTCGACTGCGAAAAGCCGGATGACGCCTTTGAAATGGCGGCCCTGCTCGCGCGGCTTTCCGGCACGAAGGTTCCGCAGCCCATTGCGGCGCTTGAGGGAAAAGCCATTCGATTCCATAACCACAGCACAGCGGATCAGATGGCGGATTTTGTCCTGAAACAGGTCGGGGTGTAACGCGCATGGCTCTTTACGCAATTGCGGATCTGCACCTTTCGCTTGGCGCGGATAAGCCGATGGATGTGTTCCGCGGCTGGGAGAATTACGTGGAGCGGCTTGAGAAAAATTGGCGTGCACTTATAACGGACGCGGATACCGTGGTTATTGCCGGCGATATTTCCTGGGGAATGCGCCTGGAAGAAACTGTGGCGGATTTTGCTTTTCTCGACGGGCTGCCTGGCAAAAAGCTTCTGCTCAAGGGCAACCACGACTACTGGTGGTCCACGCGCAGCAAGATCGAAAAGTTTTTTGCGGCACAGGGATTCCGTTCGCTGGAGATTGTGTTCAATTCCGCTGTGCGTGTCGGCGATATTGCGGTGTGCGGTACGCGGGGGTGGTTGTATAACGCCGAAACCGCGGAAGACCGCAAAATTGTCGCACGGGAAAACGGCCGGCTGACGCTGTCTCTGGAGGCGGCGCAGCAGCTTGGCGGCACGCCGGTGGTGTTCCTGCATTATCCGCCGGTCTACGATACCGCTGAATGTGCGGCACTGCTCGATACCATGCAGCGGTATGAGGTGAAGAACTGCTATTTCGGCCATATCCACGGGGATCGTGCGGCGAAAAAGGCGCCGATCGGGGAATACCGCGGGATTCGGATGAACCTTGTCTCGTGTGATTACATCCGCTTTATGCCGAAGCTGGTCCGTCTGTTTGGAGACTGTGAATAAATTTTAAAAATTAGCCGGACCATCTGGTATATCGCGCCGACGTGTGCTATAATCGGTTTGTATGGCCGAAACGGTCGATTTAATACAGCAATAAAATTGAGAGGATAGAAAAAAATGAACTTGAAGGCAACCAACAAGACAGAAACCAATAAGTATGAACTCGAGATTGAAATTTCCGCAGAGGATTTCAATAAAGCCATTGACGAGGTTTTCAAGACCGAGGGCAAAAAAATTACCATTCCGGGCTTCCGCAAGGGCAAGGCGCCGAAAGCGTTTGTGGAGAAGTATTACGGCGAGTCCGTCTTCTTTGAGGGCGCGGTGGACAGACTGTATCGCCCGGCGCTGATGGACGCGGTGGAAGCTTCCGGCCTTGAGGTCATCAGCATCGGTCAGGCGGACATCACCGAAGTCAGCAAGGAAAATGGCGTGCAGATGAAGGTGACGGTTGTCGTTAAGCCGGAAATCACGATCGAGGGCTATAAGGGCATCGAAGCGACCAAGAAGAAGGTCGAGGTTACGGACGAGGACGTCAACACGGAGCTCAGCAAAGTGCAGGACAGAAACTCCAGAATGGTTACGGTCGAGAACAGAGCGGCGCTCACGGGCGACACGGCGGTCATCGACTTCGAGGGCTTCTGCGACGGCGAAGCGTTCGAAGGCGGCAAAGGCGAAAACTTTGAGCTGGCGCTCGGCTCCGGTCAGTTTATCCCGGGCTTTGAGGATCAGGTCGTCGGCCACGAAACGGGTGAAGAATTCGAAATCAACGTGAAGTTCCCGGAGGAGTATCAGGCGGAGAACCTGAAGGGCAAAGACGCAACCTTTAAGATCAAGCTCCACGAGATCAAGCGCAAGGAGTTGCCGGAGCTTGACGATGAGTTCGCGAAGGACGTCAGCGAATTCGATACGCTCGATGCATACAAGCAGAGCATCCGCGAGAAGCTGCAGAACGACCGTGAGAAGTCGGCTGATGCGGACGTTGAGAACCAGATTCTCGAAGCGCTCATCAGCAAGGTGGAGGGCGAGATTCCGGACGAGATGTACGACAACGAGGTGGAGGAGAGCATCAACAACTTTGCTTACCGTCTCCAGTCTCAGGGTCTGAAGCTCGAAACCTACCTCAAGTATACCGGTATGGATACGGAGGCACTCAAGGCGCAGTTCAAGCCGCAGGCTGAAAAGCAGGTCAAGCTTCGTCTTGCGCTCGAGAAGATCGCGGCGAATGAACAGCTTGAGCCGACCGAAGAGGAGATCCAGGCGGAGTATGAAAAGCTGGCCAAGACCTACGAGATGGAAGTCGACAAGATCAAGAACATTGTTGCGGAAGCGCAGGTCAAGGGCGATCTCCAGAGCCAGAAGGCTGTGGATTTCGTAAAGGAGAATGCCGTTGTCAAGACGGAGGAATAATTTAGAAGTTTCCAGGTAAGTATATAAAGGTGATTCGCAGGCCGCCCGCTGTCCAGCCGACAGCGGGCGCTGCAGAACCCGCGTTTTGGAAAGGAGCCAACAGTATGAGTTTAGTCCCTTATGTCATCGAGCAGACGAGCCGTGGTGAACGTTCCTACGATATTTTTTCCCGGTTGCTCAATGATCGCATCATCATGCTCAATGACGAAGTGAACAACACGACGGCAAGCCTCGTCGTGGCCCAGCTTCTTTATCTGGAGGGTCAGGACCCGGATAAGGATATCAGCCTGTACATCAACAGCCCCGGCGGTGTTGTAACGGCCGGCATGGCGATTTATGACACAATGCAGTACATCAAGTGCGATGTTTCCACCATCTGCATGGGGATGGCGGCTTCTATGGGCGCTTTCCTGCTTGCGGCCGGCGCGAAGGGCAAGCGCTTTGCACTGCCGAACGCGGAGATCATGATTCATCAGCCTTCCGGCGGTGCGCAGGGTCAGGCGACCGACATCCAGATCCATGCGGAACATATTGTGCAGATGAAGAAGAATCTCAATAAGATTCTTGCAGAGCGCACCGGCCAGAGCTATGAGACGATCGCGCGTGATACGGAGCGCGACAATTTCATGACGGCGCAGCAGGCGATGGAATACGGCTTGATCGATAAGGTAATTGAAACGAAAACGAAATAACGAAAGGGCGTGAGTGCATGCCGAACAATTTCGGGAGCGAAAATGATCTGCGCTGCTCCTTCTGTGGCAAACCGCAGTCGCAGGCGAAGCGGCTGATCGCCGGCAACGGCGTGTATATCTGCGATACGTGCGTTGAGCTCTGCATGAATATCATTGAAGATGAAAATACACTGCAGCGCGGTCGAGTACCTGTGAAAAAGAGCGGCAACACAGAAAAGGTCCTGCCCAAGCCGCAGGAAATCAAAAAAATGCTCGACGAATACGTTATCGGGCAGGATGATGCGAAGATGACGCTTTCCGTGGCGGTGTATAACCACTACAAACGCATTTTCTTTAACAGCGACGACAGCGGCGTGGAGATTGCGAAAAGCAACGTTCTGCTGCTGGGGCCGACCGGTGTTGGCAAAACGTATCTGGCGCAGACGCTTGCGAAGCTGCTCGACGTGCCGTTCGCCATTGCGGATGCGACTACATTGACAGAGGCCGGCTATGTGGGCGAAGATGTTGAGAATATTCTGTTGCGTTTGATCCAAGCGGCCGATTACGACATTGAGCGTGCAGAGCGCGGCATCATCTATGTCGATGAGATCGATAAAATTTCGCGTAAGTCTGAAAATCCCTCGATTACGCGCGATGTCAGTGGCGAGGGCGTGCAGCAGGCGTTGCTCAAGATCCTCGAGGGCACAACGGCTGGCGTACCGCCCAAGGGTGGCAGAAAGCATCCGCAGCAGGAGGTTATTAATATCAACACCTCGAATATCCTCTTTATCTGCGGCGGTGCGTTCGACGGTCTGCGGTCCGTCATTGAACGGCGTACAGCGGGGCAGACGCTGGGCTTCAATTCGAATGTCAAAAGCAAAGCGGAGTTGGACAATACGGAGTGGATGAAGGAAGTTACGCCGCATGATCTGGTGAAGTTTGGCCTGATTCCGGAGCTTGTCGGCCGTTTGCCTGTGATTACAGCGCTCAGCGACCTCGACAAGGACGCTCTGATCCGCATTCTGACGGAACCGAAGAACAGCTTGGTCAGCCAGTACAAGAAGCTCTTCGAGCTCGATAAGGTGGAGCTTGCCTTTACGCCGGATGCGCTCGACGCCATCGCTGAAAAGACGATTGCGCGCAAAACGGGTGCCCGCGGCCTGCGTTCCATCATGGAGGATACGCTGACAAAGCTGATGTTTGAGGTGCCGGGTGACTATACAATTGAGAAGGTTACCATCACCAAGGATACGGTTTTGCACAACGCTGCGCCCCAGATTGAGCGCAACCCCGATCGTATTCCGGTCAAGATCAAAATGACGCAGCCCAAACGGCGCGCCCGCAAGGATTCAGCTTCATAAGAATCATCATACAGGCTGTGCGGTGAGTTCAAGCTGCGCAGCCTTGTCTGTTTTATGTTTTCTTGAGGATTGATATTTATGTTGTATGTAGTTCCCGACCCCAGAGTTATGCCGGTTTTGGCCGTGCGCGGTATCGTTGTGTTTCCCGGCATGATCCTGCAATTTGATATTGGACGCAAAAAATCCGTCCGTGCCGTGAAGGCGGCGCTGGAAGCCGACCGGGAAATCTTTATTGTGGCACAGACCGATCTTTCCGAAACAGAGCCCGGCGAGGATAACCTCTATAAAATGGGTGTGATCGCGCGTATTAAGCAGATTGTGCACACAAGTGACGAGGGGATCCGGTTGCATGTGGAGGGCGTATCGCGCGCGGAAATCAACCGGGTGATGCAGGAGGAACCGTATCTCATTGGAGAAATTCAGCCGGTTTCAGAAAAACGGTTCCGCAGCACCCATAGCGGCCGTGAGAATATGGAAGCGCTGATGCGCGTCGCCAAGGAGAAATTTGAAGAGTATATCGGCTGGTTTCGCAATGTACCGTCCGATATCGTGCTTGGCGTGATCCAGCAAAAGGACAGTGGAAAGCTGGCGGATTTTATCGCGGCCAACACAGCCATTGAGTTTGAGAAGAAGCAGCGCATTCTGGATGAGCTGCACCCCATGCGTCGCCTGCAACAGTTGGTCCGCATCCTGACGACTGAAATCCAGATCATGACATTGGAGCGCCATATTTCGGAGCAGGCGCAGGAGCAGATGGATGAAAACCAGCGCAACTACATGCTGCGTGAGCAGATGCGCGCGATTGCAAAGGAGCTCGGTGAGGACGATAATCCGCAGGAGGAAGCGGATACATTCCGTGAAAAAATCCTGGCGCTCGAAATGCCGGAAGCAGCCAAAGAGAAGCTGCTCAAGGAATGCGACCGCTTTTCCAAGATGCCGTATGGCTCGCATGAGGGCGCCGTCGTGCGCACGTATCTCGAGACCTGTCTGGATCTGCCATGGAACACATCGTCGCCGGAACGGCTCGACCTCGCGCGCGCGGAAAAAATTCTGAACCGCGACCATTACGGCATGGAAAAGGTCAAGGAACGTTTTCTCGAAACGTTGGCTGTACGCAAGCTTTCGGAGCAGGTATCGGCCCAGATTATCTGCCTTGTCGGTCCGCCGGGTGTCGGCAAGACGTCCATTGCCCGGTCAATTGCCGAAGCGACGGGGCGTAAATACGTCCGTATTTCATTGGGCGGCGTGCGCGATGAAGCGGATATCATGGGTCATCGCAAAACCTACGTTGGTTCCATGCCGGGCCGCATCATCGCAGCCATCCGGCAGGCCGGCACGAACAACCCGTTAATTTTGCTCGATGAAATTGATAAACTCGGGCAGAGCTTCAAGGGCGACCCATCTGCCTCTCTGCTCGAGGTGCTGGACCCGGAGCAGAACAGTACATTTCAGGACCACTACATTGATTTGCCGTTTGACCTGAGCCGTGTGTTGTTCATCACGACGGCAAACGATGCTTCCATGATTCCCGGACCGCTGTACGATCGTATGGATGTGATTACGCTCGGCAGCTATACCCATGACGAGAAGTTCCATATAGCATCAAAGTATCTGGTGCCCAAGCAGCTCAAAAAGCACGGGATCAAAGCTTCCCAGCTGCGTTTTACACCGAGCGCGCTGCATGCTATCATCGATGGCTACACCCGCGAAGCCGGTGTGCGCACGCTGGAGCGTACCATCGCACGCATCTGCCGTAAAATTGCGCGGCGCATTGTGTCGGAGGAGACGTTCAACAGCTTCTCTGTCAAGCCGGCCAATCTGGAGGAACTGCTTGGCCCGAAGAAATTTACAAAAGAAAACCTCGATCAGCACGATGAAATTGGTCTGGTGAACGGACTCGCCTGGACAAGCGTCGGTGGCGAGCTGCTGCCGATTGAGGTTGCTGTGATGGATGGAACGGGAAAAATCCAACTGACAGGTTCACTCGGCGATGTCATGAAAGAATCGGCTGGCGCTGCGTTGACCTGTGTGCGGACCCGTGCCGAAAAGCTGGGCATAGACACTGATTTTTATAGCAAGAAGGACATCCATATTCACGCGCCAGAGGGCGCTGTGCCGAAGGACGGACCGTCAGCTGGTATCGCCATGGCTACGGCCATCGCGTCGGCGCTTTGTAAAGCACCTGTACTTCACAATGTTGCAATGACAGGCGAAATCACTTTACAGGGACGTGTTCTGCCGATCGGCGGCCTGCGTGAGAAATCTATGGCTGCCTACCGCAGCGGCATCAAGACGGTTTTGATCCCGAAGGCCAATGTGCCCGATCTCGCAGAGGTCGATTCGGTTGTGAAAGATCATGTCGAATTTGTTCCGGTCAGTCGGATCGACGAAGTTCTGCAACGCGCCATTCCGTCTTTGTCCGGGAACATGCGCGGGTCCGAACCGGAGCTTCGGGCCCCGGTCGCGCAACAGCAGCGTGTGATGCCCGTGCTTCGGCAGTGAGGTGGCTCTATGAATTTTCAGGCAGTAGAATTCGAGGCAGCGGCCGGGCGCGCTGACCAGCTTAAGCCTTCGACTTTGCCGGAGATCGTGTTTTCCGGCAAATCAAACGTGGGAAAATCGTCCTTGATCAATAAGCTTGTCAACCGTAAAGCTTTGGCGCGCGTCAGTGCAACGCCGGGCAAGACGGCGACCATCAACTTTTTCCGGTTGCCGGACTGCAGACTGGTGGATTTGCCGGGTTACGGCTACGCCAAGGTTTCGCAGTCGGAGAAGCAGCGCTGGGCGAAGCTCATGCAGGGTTACTTTGATGGAGACCGACAGATTGCGTTGGTGGTCCAGATTCTGGATATGCGCCACGCGCCCACCGGGGACGATTTCGATATGATTAACTTTTTGCTTGAGCGGGAGCTCCCGTTTCTGGCGGTTTGCACCAAATGCGATAAGCTGAATAAGACGCAGTTTCATGCGCAGGTAAACTACTTTACAGATCTATTTGCGGAACATGAAATCCCGTTTCTTCCGTTTTCCGCCCAGACCGGCTATGGCTTGGAGGCTTTGAAGCGCCATCTGGAGACGGCTGTTCTCGGTGGGGAAACAGTGTCCGGCTTTGAAGGGTAAATTTTGAAAATACAGAAGGGAATGAAGATTATGTTTGTATCGGATTGCTTGGGTGTCAATGCACAGGGGCACCTCACGATCAGCGGCTGCGACACGGTGGAGCTTGCCGCGCAGTTTGGCACGCCGCTCTATGTGATGAGCGAAGACAAGATCCGCGATACCTGCCGCCGCTATAAGGCTTCGATCGACCGCTACTACGGTGGAAACGGCGCGCCTATTTATGCGAGTAAGGCGTTTAGCTGCAAGGAGATTTGCCGTATCGTGACGAGCGAAGGCCTGGACGTTGAGGTCGTTTCCGGCGGTGAGCTTTTCACAGCGCTTTCCGCTGGGGTAGATGCAAAGCACATTCATTTCCAGGGCAATAACAAATCGGAGGAGGAGCTCCGCTATGCCATTGAGAGCGGTGTGGGGGATATCGTAGTGGATAACCGCTCGGAACTCACGCGTGTGGAGCGTCTTTCGGCCGAGCGCAATGTCGTCACGCGGATTTCCATGCGCATTAAGCCCGGTATAGACGCGCATACGCACGAGTTTATCCGGACCGGACAGATCGATTCCAAATTTGGGTTTGCGCTGGAGACCGGGGAGGCCTTTGAAGCGGTACGGGAGGCGGTCGCTGCGGAGCACGTGGAGTTGATCGGCCTGCATTGCCACATCGGCTCTCAGATTTTTGATAAATCGCCGTTTGTCCTTGCCGCGGAGGTGATGCTCGAATTTTATAACCGCATTTATCGGGAACTCGGCAAGAAACTGACCCATTTGAATCTCGGCGGCGGTTTCGGCATCAAGTACAAGGAAGCGGACGCTGCGGTGCCGTATGAGGACTATATGCGCGATGTTTCTGCGGCGATCCACGCGGCTTGCGACCGGTATGGTCTGGAGATCCCCCGAATCTATATGGAACCGGGTCGCTCGATTGTCGGCGAGGCCGGTATTACGCTGTACACCATCGGGGACATCAAGACCATTCCGGATGTGCGTACCTATGTAGCCATTGACGGCGGTATGTTTGACAATCCACGCTATGCGCTGTACCAGTCTGACTATACCTGCCTGCTTGCGAACAAGGCGGATCAGCCGGCGAATTTCAAGGCCACCATTGCTGGAAAATGCTGCGAAAGCGGGGATCTGATTCAGGAAAATACCATGATTCAAACGCCGGAAAACGGCGATCTTCTGGCGGTGCTTTCCACCGGTGCATACAACTATTCCATGGCCTCCAATTACAACCGGAACCTCAAACCGGCCTGCGTCATGGTGCGTAATGGCGAGGCGCGCGTTGTGATTCGTCCGGAGACGTATGCGGATCTGGTGCGCAACGATGTGTAACGGATGACTGGGAAAGAATATTTACTGTGTTTGTGTTTTTTCGCCTTTACTTTTTTGCTTTTGAATGGTAAAATAAAAAAGCGATATTTCGTATTACACAAGAAAGAGGTTTTGTTATGAACACGAAGCTCCATGATAAAAACGTTGATTTTCTGTTTGATGCGATTCTGGCTCTCGAAACCAGGGAAGAGTGCTACCGCTTTTTTGAAGACCTCTGCACGGTGCCGGAACTGAAAGCGATGTCGCAGCGGATTGCTGTGGCCAAAATGCTGAGTGCCCGGCAGGTGTACAGCGAAATTGTGGCGGAAACCGGCGCTTCTACGGCGACCATCAGCCGCGTGAACCGTTCGCTGAATTACGGAAGCGACGGGTACACGCTGGTATTTGACCGGCTTTGGAAAAAGAATGAGGATGACGCGGAGTAATGGCAGGCTATGATGTGTTCGCGCGTTATTACGACGCGCTGACGGCGAACGTGGATTATGCAGCGCGTGCAGCCTATCTGCAGGCGTTGCTGGAGCGGCTCGGCCATTCAGCTGGGTTGACACTCGATCTTGCCTGCGGAACCGGCAGTCTGACGCTGGCGTTGTACAAATTGGGCTTTGACGTATATGGCGTTGATGGGTCTGCCGCGATGCTGGCGGAGGCAAAGGATAAGGCTTACGACCTCGAGGCGGACGTGCTCTTCCTCTGCCAGAAAATGCAGAGGCTCGATCTGTATGGCACGGTGGATACCGTTTTCTGTTCGCTGGACAGCATCAACCATCTTTCCGGGCCGGATCAGGTACTTGAAACCTTCCGGCGCGTCGCATTTTTCCTGAATGACGACGGTTGGTTCATTTTTGATGTAAATACGCCGTATAAGCACGAACATGTGCTTGCAAATCACACGTTTGTCTACGATTTGCCGGAGATCTACTGCGTCTGGCAGAACACATATAACCCGCAGGATGGCAGTGTGGCGATTGACCTCGATTTTTTTGAACGGCAGGAAAAGCTTTATGCGCGCAGTAGCGAGCGTTTTACGGAACATGCGTACAGCGCGCAGGAGCTTACCCGGATGTTGCGGGAAGCGGGATTTGACCGCGTGGAAATTTTCGGCGACTTGTCCTTTGCGGCGCCTGCGCCGGACGAACAGCGGCTGATTATGGCTGCGCATATTACCAATTCATTAAACGGCGTATACGAGGCCTGAGACCGCGTAGCCGCCGTGAAAGGATGTTTACTTTTGGATAGAATCATTCGCTGCATTACTTCAGACGGCGCGCTGATGGCGTCTGCCATTGATTCAAGCGACACTGTGTATACGGCGCAGAGTCTGCACGACTTGAGTGCCACGGCTGCGGCGGCGCTCGGTCGGCTGCTGACCGGCGCTTCGGTTATGGGTGCAATGTTGAAGCAGGAGCACGCTTCGCTGACGTTGCGGGTCAATGGCGGCGGTCCGCTTGGCACACTGACGGCCATTTCCGACAGCCGCGGCAATGTGCGTGGCTGCGTGGATCATCCGCAGGTGGATGTACCCAGAAAACCGAACGGCAAACTGGATGTCGGCACAGCGGTCGGGCAGGACGGGCGATTAGGCGTCATTCGCAATTATGGTACGGGAGAGCCTTACATGGGGCAGGTTGCGCTTGTCAGCGGAGAAATTGCCGAGGATATCACCAATTATTATGCGGTAAGCGAGCAGATCCCGACGGTTTGTGCGCTTGGCGTGCTTGTAGACACCCAAACGAAGAAGGTTTTGTTGGCTGGTGGATTGTTGCTGCAGGTGCTGCCCGGCGCGCTTGCGGAGGATATTGAGAAGCTGGAGGCCAATGTGCGCAGGCTAGAACCGGTAACGACGATGTTGGCCAAGGGGATGACGGTGGAGGAAATGTGCGAAAAAGCGCTTGAGGGCTTTACCGTAGAAAAGCTCGAAGAGATACCGGTGCACTATGCCTGCACATGCAGTCGGGAAAAGTATTATGCCGCGCTTGCAACGCTGGAGCCCGATGAGCTCGAAACACTGCCCACCAAAGATGGACAGGTGGAAACCGTTTGCCCATATTGCTGCCGGAAATACTATTTTTCGACAGAGGAGCTGCATACGTTGGCCCAGAAAGTACGCGCTAAACGCGCTGGTGCGGCAGAATAATTTTTTCAAAAAACTTGGAAAAAAGGTATTGACTTTTGCGTGGGTTCGTAGTATTATATAACACGTCGCTGAGAGATGAACACACAAAAGCGATACTGTTGTGGGGGCATAGCTCAGCTGGTTAGAGCACCTGCCTTACAAGCAGGGGGTCATAGGTTCGAGTCCTATATCGCCCACCATTATGCCGGAATAGCTCAATTGGTAG